>NZ_JBIRPZ010000019.1:2637-154814 GCF_044332925.1 Streptomyces sp. NPDC021212 | reverse complement strand
GGGTATCAACATATCTGGCGTTGACTTTTGGCACGCTGTTGAGTTCTCAAGGAACGGACGCTTCCTTTGAAACCGTATCACCGGTTTCTCCGGGCTTTTCCCTCCGGGCCTTTCGGCCTTTCGTGTTTCCAACCTTACCAGATCCGTTTTCCGTTCCGTTTCCGGTTCGAATTCCGTTTCCGGTGGCCTGTTGGGGGCCTTTGCCTTTCGGCGTGTCTTCGACTTTAGCAGAGTCGCATCGGCCGACCTAATCGGCTTCGCGATTACCTACAGGGTCAAAGTGCTCCGTTTGGAATTGCCTTCACGAACGGAGCGGTTAGATGCCAACGGCTGCTGAGCAGCGTACCACGCCGCTCATCGCAACCGTTAAAATCTACCTCCCCACATGACCCGTGTCAACGGTTTCGGGGAGATGAACACCGTACCAGGTCAGCGGGGCGCTCCGCACATCACCCGAAGGACGACGGCGGGGTCTCCAGCTCCTCCAGCTCGATGCCCGGAGCAGCGAGTACCACGTCGCCGGCGATGTGAACCGTGTGCTGCTCACCCGTGTCCAACTCGCTGACCTGGTACTCGTCCACGGTGAGCGGGCCGCTGTCGGTGGAGTGCGCCGTACTGCCGAGCAGTGCCCAGGACTGGTCGAGGGTGCGCGGCGCGAGGACCGGGTCGGTGAAGGCGACGAGGCGGACGCGTACGGGCCCCGCGCCGGGTTCGAGCCGGAGCATGCGGGAGAGCGCGACGAGGAACGCCGGGGAGGTGCCGGTGAACGCGTGGGCCTGGGTGTTGCCCTCGGTCGCGTGCTCTCCGGACGGGTCGGTACGGACCCAGGTCACGCCCTCCATCGCGCCGCCGCGGATCCGCCAGCTGGCGGCGTGCAGTTCCAGGCGGAGGGGGCGGCCGAGTTCGTCGAGCGTGAGGTCCACGGAACCGGCGTGCTCGCCGGAGGGCGAGGTGCGCTGTGCGACGTAACGCCATCCGCTGGGGCCCGGCGCGCAGTGGAAGTGCTCTTCGCCGAGGGGGGCGTGGTCGTGGGTGTCGTGGAGGGAGTAGCGGCCGCGGGGCATGGTGTGGTCCTTGAAAACGAGCCGGGGCCCGCCCGGCCGTAACGGCGCGGACGGGCCCTGGGGCCCCGCCGGTGGCGGGGCCGGTGACCGGCGCTCGGCGCGCCGGCCGGGGCGATCAGTAGCGGTAGTGGTCGGGCTTGTACGGGCCCTCGACCGGGACGCCGATGTAGTCGGCCTGCTCCTGGCGGAGCGTCGTCAGCTTGGCGCCGAGCGCTTCCAGGTGGAGCCGGGCGACCTTCTCGTCCAGGTGCTTGGGCAGCACGTACACGTCGGTCGGGTAGGACTCGGGCTTGGTGAACAGCTCGATCTGGGCGATCGTCTGGTCCGCGAAGCTGTTGGACATGACGAAGGACGGGTGACCGGTGGCGTTGCCGAGGTTCAGCAGACGGCCCTCGGAGAGCACGATGAGCTTCTTGCCCTCGGGGAACGTCCAGGTGTGGACCTGGGGCTTGACCTCGTCCTTGACGATGCCGGGGATCGCCGCGAGACCGGCCATGTCGATCTCGTTGTCGAAGTGGCCGATGTTCCCGATGATCGCCTGGTGCTTCATCTTGGCCATGTCGCTGGCCATGATGATGTCCTTGTTGCCCGTCGTGGTGATGAAGATGTCCGCGGTCTCCACCACGTCGTCCAGGGTGGCGACCTGGTAACCGTCCATCGCCGCCTGCAGCGCGCAGATCGGGTCGATCTCGGTGATCACGACCCGGGCGCCCTGACCGCGCAGCGACTCCGCGCAGCCCTTGCCGACATCGCCGTAGCCGCAGATGACCGCGACCTTGCCGCCGATCAGTACGTCGGTGGCGCGGTTGATGCCGTCGACCAGGGAGTGGCGGCAGCCGTACTTGTTGTCGAACTTCGACTTCGTCACCGCGTCGTTGACGTTGATGGCCGGGAAGAGCAAGGTGCCCTCGCGGTGCATCTCGTACAGGCGGTGAACGCCGGTGGTGGTCTCCTCCGTCACACCGCGGATCTCGGAGGCGAGCTGCGTCCACTTCTGCGGGCTCTCCGCGAGGGTGCGGTTCAGCAGCTCGAGGATGACGCGGTGCTCGTCGTTCTCGGCGGTGGCGACGTCAGGGGCGGCGCCGGCCTTCTCGTACTCGACGCCCTTGTGGACGAGGAGGGTGGCGTCGCCACCGTCGTCCAGGATCATGTTCGGGCCGCCGGTGGCGGTACCCGGCCAGGTCAGCGCCTGCTCGGTGCACCACCAGTACTCCTCCAGCGTCTCGCCCTTCCAGGCGAAGACCGGAATGCCCTGCGGGTTCTCCGGGGTGCCGGTCGGGCCGACCGCGATCGCGGCGGCCGCGTGGTCCTGGGTGGAGAAGATGTTGCAGGACGCCCAGCGGACCTGCGCGCCGAGTGCGGTCAGGGTCTCGATCAGGACCGCGGTCTGCACCGTCATGTGCAGCGAGCCGGTGACTCGGGCACCGGCCAGCGGCTGGGATGCGGCGTACTCCTTACGGAGCGCCATCAGGCCGGGCATCTCGTGCTCGGCGAGGGTGATCTCCTTGCGACCGAAATCGGCCAGGGAGAGGTCGGCGACCTTGAAGTCCTGACCGGTGTCGGCTGACGTCATGAGTGCTGCTCCTCATTGATCGGTTGGCGAGCGAGAGTGTTTCGGCTGGCCTGCGGGCAGCGGGCACGGTGTGTCCGGAAACAGACATACCTGAAGCGGACACACGTGTCCCCTTTGCTCGCAGTGCGCAGTCCGTCGGAGGCCCTCTCTCCCTCGGTCGACCCGCGGACGGGCCGCCCGACCGCCATCAGCAGCGACGTCTGGCTCGCACTCGAATCTACACGCTGGGCGGGGTGAGCCCCAGCCCGCGGGGGTGTTCTTCGGCCCCCGGGGCCGTACGGGCGGGCTCCCGGGGCCGTACGGGCGGGCTCCCGGGGCCGTACGGGAACTCGCGTCGTGGGGCCGCCGCGGCCGTACCGCTTCGATCCCGACCGCGGGTATTGCAGGATGCAGCCGGCACGGGGACGCTTGCACATTCCCGCGCTGCTCGGCGAGTTGACGGTGTTGGCAGCGCTGACGGCGTTGTCGGCATTGACGGCGTTGTCGGCGTGCTCGAGGAAGCTGATCGTGACAAGGAGAACCACGTGACCAGTCCAGCCGATCCCCCCAACGGTGCGGGGACCAGCGACAGTGCGGAGACCGGCGGGCCGGGGCTCAAACTGCTCGCGGTGACCGCCTGTCCGACGGGCATCGCCCACACCTATATGGCCGCCGAGAAGCTGGCGCAGGCCGCGGAATCACGCGGTCATCGCATGAAGGTGGAGACACAAGGCTCGATCGGGGCCGAGAACGTACTGTCTGACAACGATGTCAGCGAGGCGGACGGCATCATCATCGCCGCCGACAAGGACGTCGACCGCAGTCGGTTCGTCGGCAAGAAGGTGCTCGTCGTCGGGGTGGCCGAGGGGATCCACCAGCCGGGGCGGCTGATCGAGCAGGTGCGGAACGCGCCGGTGTACGGGGGCGATGCGGCCGGGTCGGGCTCGGGTTCGGGCTCGGGCTCCGGTTCGGGTGGGGCCGGCGCCGGTGGCGGTCGTACGGGGCGCGGCGTCACCTACAAGGCGCTCATGAACGGCGTCTCGTACATGATCCCGTTCGTGGTCGTCGGCGGTCTGCTGATCGCCGTATCGCTCGCGCTGGGCGGCGATACGACGTCCAAGGGGATCGTCATCCCCGACGACTCGTTCTGGAAGACCGTCAACGACATCGGCACCATCGGCTTCCAGCTGATGGTGCCCGCCCTGTCCGGCTACATCGCGTACGCCGTCGCCGACCGGCCCGGGCTGGTGCCCGGCATGGTCGGCGGCTGGATCGCGGCCCATGGCGAGCTGTACGACAGCGAGGCGGGCGCCGGGTTCATCGGGGCGATCGTCACCGGCTTCCTGGCCGGGTATCTGGTGCAGGGGATCAAGAAGGTCCGGGTACCGAAGTTCGTCCAGCCGATCATGCCGATCATCGTGATCCCGATCGTGGCGACCTCGGCGCTCGGCCTCTTCTTCATCTACGTCCTCGGCAGGCCCATAGCCTGGGTCTTCGAGAACCTCACCGACTGGCTCGGCGGGTTGACCGGGACCAGTGCGGCGCTGCTCGGCATCATCCTCGGGCTGATGATCGCGTTCGACATGGGCGGACCGGTCAACAAGACGGCGTTCCTCTTCGGGGCCGGGCTGGTCTCCAAGAACCCCGAGGTCATGGGCGCGTGCGCGGCGGCCATTCCGGTGCCGCCCCTGGGGCAGGGGCTGGCCACGCTGATCCGTCGCCGAATGTTCGACGACCAGGAGCGGGAGACCGGGCTTGCCGCCCTCTTCATGGGCTTCTTCGGCATCACCGAGGGTGCGATCCCGTTCGCCGCGGCGCGGCCCGCGCTGGTGATCCCGGCGAACATGCTCGGAGGTGCGGTGGCCGGGGCCATAGCCGGGCTGGCGGCGGTCGAGGACAGCGTGCCGCACGGAGGGCCCATCGTGGCGGTGCTCGGTGCGGTGAACGGGGTGCCGATGTTCTTCGTGGCGGTGGTGGTCGGTGCGGCCGTCACGGCGGTGGCCACGGTCGGATTGATGGGGCGGGGTGGGGCGGTGGCGTCGGCCTCTGCCTCTGGCTCTGCCTCTGCCTCTGCCGACGTGAAGTCGGCTTCTGTTGTGGCCGAGCCGGTGGCGGTGGGGAGCCGTACCGGTGCCTCGGGGGCTCCGTCGGGGGCCGGGGCCGTCGGTCGTGCTGCTGTCGCCGAACCTGCGGCGTCCGCCGATGGCGAGGTGCTGTCCGGGTATCTGACCGAGCGGACCGTCAAGGAGCAGCTGGCCGCCGACCGTAAGGACGATGCCATTCGCGAGATGGCCGAACTGCTGGCCGCGAGCGGCAAGGTCGCGGATGCCGCGGAACTGGTGCGGGCCGCATTCGCCCGCGAGGACCAGGGCACCACGGGTCTCGGCGACGAGATCGCGATCCCGCACGCCAAGTCGGACGCGGTGACCGCCCCCGTCGTCGGCTTCGCCCGGTCCGCCGAGGGCATCGAATGGGGCGCTCCGGACGGTACGAAGGCTCGGCTGGTCTTCATGATCGCGGTGCCGGAGGCCGCGGCGGGGGATGAGCACCTGCGGATCTTGGCGCTGCTGTCGCGGAAGTTGATGGTTTCGGAGTTTCGGGAGCGGTTGGTGGAGGCGGAGGGTGTGGGGGCGATCGTGGGGGTGCTGGGCGAGATCTCGTAGGGGTGGGCTGGTGCGGGGTGGGTTTTCCCCACCCCGCCCCTCCCCGAACCGGGGCTCCGCCCCGGGCCCCGATGCGGGGGCCCGGCCATGAGTGGCTGGGCCCCCGCCCCAACGAGGGGGCCGGTGCGGCGCCGCATCCCGCCCCGGCCCGCGCCGGGACTGCGCCCCTGCGGCGGGTGCTGTGACCGTCCCGGCCGTGCGCCGTGCCGGGCGTACCCGGGGTACGCCGGTATGCCGCGGCTCGGGGTCGCGTGCACGTGTACGCGGCGATTCGTACGTGCCACGCCATGCGTACGCGCCATGGGGCCTCCTGGGCCCCGGCCATGGGTGGCTGGGCCCGCCCCCGGGCTGCCCTGCCCCGGCCATGAGTGGCTGGGGTCGGTCCAGTCGAGGGGCCAGGGCGGCTCGCCCCGCACGGAACGGCGGCTCGTATCCCGATCCGGCAGGTGGGGCTCCGCCCGCCGCTCCCCGCCGAGGGTGCGTCCCCGCCCCCTCCGATGAAGCGCGGCTCCGCACCGCGCCCCGGGCCCCGCTCCCTCCGCAGCGGGGCTTCGCTGCCCCAAGCTGCGCTCCTGGGCGCCGGGCCCCCTTCGGCAGCGCGCCGGGCTGCGTCGGCCCCGAGCCGGTGGACGCCCACCGTGGCTGCGCCCCAGGCCCCGAGGCTGGGGCGCAGCCTCTGCTCCGGTGCAGCGGCGCTCGCCGGGCGTTTCGTAGCGCACAGACGCGTCCCCCGGTAGCGCGATCGCCCCGCGCCGGAGGGGCGCGGGGCGATCGGGGCGTGTTGCCGGGGGCAGACCTAGGAGGCTCGGAGGATGTCCGGCTCCAGGTAGATCACTCGGGCGATCGGGACCGCCTCGCGGATGCGGGCTTCCGCTTCGTCGATCGCGCGGGCGACCTCCGCCGCGCTGTCGTCGTGCTGGACGGCGATCTTGGCGGCGACCAGGAGTTCCTCGGGGCCCAGGTGGAGGGTGCGCATGTGGATCAGGCCGGTGACGGTCTGGCCGTCGACGACCGCTTCGCGGATCTTGGCGACCTGGTCGACGTCGGCCGCCTCGCCCAGCAGGAGGGACTTCGTCTCGGCCGCGAGGACGAGGGCGATCAGGACCAGCAGGGCGCCGATGCACACGGTGCCGATGCCGTCCCAGATGCCGTCGCCGGTCAGGACGGCGAGGCCGACGCCGCCGAGGGCGAGGACGAGGCCGACCAGGGCGCCGAGGTCCTCCAGGAGGACGACCGGCAGCTCGGGGGCCTTGGCGCGGCGGATGAACTGGGACCAGCTCAGCTTGCCGCGGATCTCGTTGGACTCCTTGACGGCCGTACGGAACGAGAAGCCCTCCGCGATGATCGCGAAGACCAGCACGCCGACCGGCCAGTACCAGGCGTCCAGCTCATGCGGGTGCTTGATCTTCTCGTAGCCCTCGTACAGCGCGAACACGCCACCGATGGTGAACAGCACGATGGAGACGAGGAAGCCGTAGATGTACCGCTCGCGGCCGTAGCCGAAGGGGTGCTCGGGGGTCGCCGCGCGCTTGGCCTGTTTGCCGCCGAGGAGCAGCAGTCCCTGGTTGCCCGAGTCGGCCAGCGAGTGCACGCCTTCGGCGAGCATCGACGACGAGCCGCTGAAGGCGAACGCCACGAACTTGGCTGCGGCGATGGCCAGGTTGGCGCCCAGCGCGGCAACAATCGCCTTGGTTCCGCCTGATGCACTCATATGTGCCGAATGTCCCTTCCCGCTCATGGCAGTTTTGCTTGAGCTTTACTGCCGCTACGGCGGGCCATTGTTCCAGCCCTCCGCAGGAGCCTGACGTCAGGCGGTCAGTGTGGCCCTGAACACAGTGCCGTCGCCGGTCACGGTGACATCCTCGCCCGCCCTGAGATAGGCCGATTCGCCGCGGGACAGGCGAAGTTCAGCGTCCTGTTCGTCGGCGGCGCGGAGCGAAACCTCGCCCGCGACGCACAGCAGGATCTGCGGGCCCGAGGAGGGCAGCCGGCGCGGGGCGGCGCCCTCCGCCAGGACGTACCGGGAGAGCCGGAACTCGTCGATCGGGGTGGCGTACAGCTCCTCGCCGGAGGGGTCCTCCTCGGGGCGCAATACGGCCGGGGCGTCGCTCTCGAAGCGGACGATGCGGAGAAGTTCGGGGACGTCGACGTGCTTGGGGGTCAGACCGCAGCGCAGCACGTTGTCGGAGTTGGCCATGATCTCGACGCCGAGTCCGTCGAGGTAGGCGTGTGGGATGCCCGCGCCCAGGTACAGCGCCTCACCGGGCTGCAGCGTCACGAAGTTGAGCAGCATCGCGGCGATCACGCCGGGGTCGCCCGGGTAGTGGCGGGCGATGGTGGCGTACGCCGCGTACGCCGGGGCGTGCGGGCCGTCGAGCGCGCCGAGGCGTTCGGCAGCGGTCGCGGCCTCGTGCACGGTCTCGGCGATGGCCTCGCGGTCGGCGGTCAGCACGGCCGTCAGCACCTCGCGCAGGGCGCGCGACTCGGGGTGGGCGTGCAGGATGTCCACGTACGGCTTGAGCGAGTCGACCTCAAGCGCGGCCAGCAGCTCGGCGGCCTCGTCGGGGTGGCGGAAGCCGCACAGCCCGTCGAACGGCGTGAGGGCGCAGATCAGCTCGGGCTTGTGGTTGGCGTCCTTGTAGTTGCGGTGCGGGGCGTCCACCGGGACGCCGCGGGCCTCCTCGTCCGCGAAGCCCTCCTTCGCCTGCGCGAGGTCCGGGTGCACCTGGAGGGAGAGCGGCGATGCCGCGGCGAGCACCTTGAGGAGGAACGGGAGCCGCGGCCCGAAGGCCCGTATGGCGCCCGCGCCCAGCTCGCGCTCCGGATCGGCCGCGATCACGTCGGACAGCGCGACGGAGCCCTCGCCCCGGTCGATGCGGGACGGCGCCCCGGGGTGTGCGCCCATCCACATCTCGGCCTGCGGCTCGCCGGTCGGCGGGGTGCCCAGCAGCTCGGGGATGGCGGTGAGGGAGCCCCAGGCGTAGGGGCGCACGGTGTTGACGAGGCGGTCCATGCGGTGCGGTTCCTGACTGTCCGGGCGAAGGGATGCCGATTCCCGGCGCGGGTTTCCGGCGCGGGCCGTTCGCGGGCCGTTCATGGCGTCGCGTACGGCCTCAAGTTCTATCCGCCGAAGCAAGCGCGAGGTAAACGGCGGCGAAATCCGTGATGGCGAGAAGCTCGGCCGCGCGCTCCAGTGGACTTCCCTCGTCCGGTTCCAGCTCGCTGAACGCCGTCTCGTGCGCCAGCGCGAGTTCGCGGGCCGACGGCACGGCCGAGACGGGATCCACCGGCTCGTCGTGCAGCAGCACGATCCGGGCGCGCAGCGCCTCCGGCTCCTCCACCCGGTCGCGGAAGAAGTCATCCGGGTCGGCCCCGCCCGCGAAGGACCCCGCCAGCAGCGTGCCGTGCGCGGCCAGCGCGCCGGGCAGATCGGCGGCGAGTGCGGGGCGCCCGGCGAGCACCGCGAGCAGCCCCGCGAAGCGCCGTCCGGTCGCGGCGGCCACCGGGCCCTCGGTCCACAGCAGTGGAAGCGACCCGGCCAGCTCGGCCGCGAGCGTCTTCGCGGGGTTGGTGTACGTGGCGATGGCCGGCCCGCAGCGCTCGGCGACCCGGTCCAGCCGGTCGGCCACCTGCTGCAGCGCGGCGGGCGGCGCGGAGATCAGGCCGATCCGGTCGACGAGCATCAGCAGCGGGGTGAGCAGCGCCCACAGCGTGCCGGGCAGGGCGGGGCCGGTGACCTCGTCCGGTGCGGTGCCGGGCGGCTCTATGTGCGGCGGGGTGGTGTGGTGCGCGTGCGCCCCCATGGGGGCGGGCTCGCCCAGGGCGCCTTCGAGTGGGGGGCCTTCGGGCTCGGTTTTTGGGGGAGCCGCTTCTTGGGGCGCCGTGTCCGGGGCGGGCTCGCCGCGCCCGGCCGCCGCGTACGGCGAGGGGGCGCCGCCGCCGGGCGAAGCGTACGCGGACGTGGCCAGCGGCACCATCAGGCCGCGCGCCTGCGCCACCGCGCCCGCCAGCGGCGCGTGCCCGGGGGCCACCGCCACGAGCGCGCAACCGCGGCGGTACGCCTGCTCCACGAGGCGCGGCAGCCCCGGCTCCGTACCGTCCGGCGTCGCGATGACCAGCAGGTCCAGCGGGCTCGCCCAGCCGGGGAGCGCCCAGCGCAGGGCGCCGGGGGCGGGTGCGACGCCGGTGGGGCCGATCAGGCTCACCGGGATGTTGCCGCCGCTGAGCGCGCCGAGGAGATCCGCGGTGCAGCTGCCCGCCGCCCCCGGGCCCGCGACCAGGACGGCGCGCGGCCGTCCGTCCGGCTTGAGGTCGGCTACGCCCGCCTCGGCGGCGTGCCGGGCTGCGGTACGGACCCTGGCGCCCGATTCGGCGGCCCCGCGCAGCAGCCCGCGGGTATCGGCCCGGGCGAGGGCCTCAGGGGCGTCGAGGAGGGATTCGTCGAGCATGGAGCTACGGCCTCCGATCGCCGTGGGCGGGGTGCGGCGTGGTGTCGTCGGATGTCGTCAGGCCGGGCGGCGCGCCTCGTCTACGAGCAGGACCGGGATGCCCTCCCGGACGGGGTACGCGAGACCGCATCCCTTGGCGTCCGTGCACACCAGCTCGGGGTTCTCCTCGGCCTCTTCCTCGCGGAGCGGGGCGTGGCACGCCGGGCAGGCGAGAATCTCGAGAAGACCGGCTTCGAGCGGCATGGGGTGTCCCTTCGGATGTGGTCCAGTCGGACGTGGGTCCGGCGTGGTCAGGGTACCGCTGGGGTCGCCCCCGCGGCGGCCGGTGGCCCCGGTGGGGGCGGGGCCGCGGGCGGCTGGGCGGGGGTGGTTTTCCCCCACCCCGCCCCTTCCCGAAACCGGGGCTCCGCCCCGGACCCCGCTCCTCTTCCCCAGCCACCGCCGGGAGGTGCCCCTTGGGAGCTGGAGGTGGGGCCCCTGGAACCCGCCTCCACGCGCCGGAAGAACTGAGGGTGGGGCATCGCCGCCCCGGGCCCCGCCCCACAAACACCGGAGAGGCCGGAGGTGGGGGCACCGCCGCTCCGGGGACCCGCCCTCCAAACGCCACAGACGCTGGAGGTGGGGCACCGTCGGCCCCGCCCCGCAAACGCCGCCGGGGCGGGGGCAGGGCACCACCGCCCCGGGCGCCCACGTCGCACAGGGGCGAGGCGCCTCCGCGCCAGGCCCCGCCCCACACACCGGACGGGCTGGGAGTGGAGTACCCGGGCCGCCCCCACACCAGAGAAGGCTGGGGTGGGGCACCGCCGCCCGAGGGGCCCGCCCCCACACCCCGCAGGGGCGGGGGAAGGGCATCACCGCCCCCACACACCGGAGGAGCTGAGGATGGGGCCTCAGCACCCCACACACCGGTGGGGCTGGGGGTGAGGCGCTACCGCCCTGGATCCCGCGTCTCAAACGCCGCAGGGGGTTGAGGGCCGGGGCACCATCCCAGGAGCCACGCCCCCACACGCCGCAGGGGCGGGGCGGGGCACCGCCACCCCGGGCCCCGCCCCACACGCCGGAGGGGCTGGGGTGGGGCGCCCCCGCCCCGGGGCCCGCCCGGCAAAACGCCGTAGGGGCTGAGGGTTCGGGGCCCGCCCCCGCGCATGCCGCTGGGGCGGGTGGCTACCGCTGGGAGGTGTCCCCGGGGCTTGTGGCGGTGGGTGGGTTGGGCTTAGGCGCGGACCTTGGTCAGGACCTCGTCTCGGATGCGGTCGGCGGTCTGGGTGTCGCGGGCCTCTACGTTCAGGCGGAGGAGGGGTTCGGTGTTGGAGGGGCGGAGGTTGAACCACCAGTCGGCGCTGGTGACCGTCAGGCCGTCCAGCTCGTCCAGTTCGATGCCCTCGGCCTGGCGGCCCTCGTAGGCGGCCTTGACGGTCTCCATGCGGCCGGTCTGGTCGGCGACGGTGCTGTTGATCTCGCCGGAGGCGGCGTAGCGGTCGTACTGCTCGACCAGCTGCGACAGGGGCCGGTCCTGGCCGCCGAGGGTGGCCAGGACGTGGAGGGCGGCGAGCATGCCGGTGTCGGCGTTCCAGAAGTCGCGGAAGTAGTAGTGGGCGGAGTGCTCGCCGCCGAAGATGGCCCCGGTGCGCGCCATCTCGGCCTTGATGAAGGAGTGGCCGACGCGGGTGCGGATGGGGGTGCCGCCGTTCTCCTTGACGACCTCGGGGACCGACCAGGAGGTGATGCAGTTGTGGATGACCGTCCCGCCCGGGTGTTTGGCCAGTTCGCGGGCGGCGACCAGGGCGGTGATCGCGGAGGGGGCCACCGGCTCGCCGCGCTCGTCCACGACGAAGCAGCGGTCGGCATCGCCGTCGAAGGCGAGGCCGAGGTCGGCACCGGTCTCGCGGACGCGGGCCTGGAGGTCGACGATGTTCTTGGGGTCGAGGGGGTTGGCCTCGTGGTTCGGGAAGGTGCCGTCCAGCTCGAAGTAGAGAGCGTCCAGCTCCAGGGGGAGCCCCTCGAAGACGGTGGGGACGGTGTGGCCGCCCATGCCGTTGCCCGCGTCCACGACGACCTTCAGCGGCCGGATGGCCGTGAGGTCCACGAGGGAGCGCAGATGGGCGGCGTAGTCGGTGAGGACGTCACGCTGGATGATGGTGCCGGGGTCGGCGGCGGGCTCGGGGGCTCCGGTCTCGGCCCAGCCTTCGACCAAGGCGCGGATGTCGGCCAGGCCGGTGTCCTGGCCCACGGGCGCGGCCCCGGCGCGGCACATCTTGATGCCGTTGTACTGGGCGGGGTTGTGGCTTGCCGTGAACATCGCGCCGGGCAGGTCGAGGTGACCGCTGGCGAAGTAGAGCTGGTCGGTCGAGCAGAGGCCGATCTCGGTCACGTTCACCCCGAGGGACGCGGCCCCGCGGGCGAAGGCGCGCGACAGGCCCGGCGACGAGGGGCGCATGTCATGGCCGACGACGATCGCGCCCGCGCCGGTCACCCGGGCGAAGGCGGCGCCGAACAACTCGGCGAGCGGTTCGTCCCACTGGTCCGGGACCACACCGCGGACGTCGTACGCCTTCACGATCTGCGACAAGTCGGGCACAGCCAACCCCTTCTCGAAGTCCTTCTTGGAGGTCTCCACGGACAGGATCCACGGACAGTGTCCACGGATCTCAAAACTTACCCCCCGGGCCTGGGCGGCAGCTGTGAGGCTCACCTACCGGGCTACGGCAGCATCCAGCCGAGCAGGAACGACGACTGCGCGACGACGATCAGGCACATCAACAGCAGCAGCCCCAGACTCCACGGCAGCACCTTCCGCAACAGATCCCCCTCACGCCCCTTGAGCCCCACCGCGGCGCAGGCGATGGTGAGGTTCTGCGGGGAGATCATCTTGCCGAGGACGCCGCCCGAGCTGTTGGCGGCGGCGAGCAGGTCGGGCGAGAGCCCGGACTCGCGGGCGGCGGTGACCTGGAGGGCGCCGAAGAGGGCGTTGGCGGAGGTGTCCGAGCCGGAGACGGCGACGCCGAACCAGCCGAGCACCGGGGAGAGGAACGCGAGCCCGGCGCCGGCGGCGGCGACGAAGTGACCGATGGTGGCGGCCTGTCCGGAGAGGTTCATTACGTACGCGAGGGCGAGCACCGAGGTGACCGTGAGGATCGCGTGCCGCAACTCTCGTACGGTGGCCGCCCATTCCCCCAGCGCGTCGCGCGCGCCGACCCGCAGGACGGCGGCGGTGGCTAGCCCTGCGAGCAGGACGAGGGTGCCGCCGGTGGCGACCAGGGGCAGCGCGAAGAGGTTGCCCGCGACCGCCTTGCCGTCGGGGGCGGCGACGTCCAGGAACGGCCAGTCGATGGTGCGGGTGGCCTTGGCCAACAGGTCCTTGACCGGGCCGATCTGGGCCATGGAGAAGATCGCGACGATGAGCGCGTACGGGGCGTAGGCGCGCAGCACCTCGGGGCGCTGGTCCACCTGGTCCAGGTCGTCGCTGCGCACGCCGGTGAGGACGGCGGCGCGCACCGGCTCCTCGGCGGGCCGCCGGGCGGACGGTACGGCGACGAGCGCGGCGGCGCCCACGAGCGCGGCGGCGATGTCGGCGAGCTGGACGGAGAGGTAGTTGGAGACGGTGAACTGGGCGGCGGCGAAGGCGGTTCCGCAGGCGAGCGCCGGTATCCAGGTCTCGCGCAGCCCGCGCCGCCCGTCGACCAGCACGACCAGCAGCAGGGGGACGACGAGGGCGAGCAGCGGGGTCTGCCGTCCGACGACGGAGGCGACGGAGTCCAGCGGCAGTCCGGTGACTTGAGCGAGCGTCACCACCGGCGTGGCCATGGCACCGAAGGCGACGGGCGCGGTGTTGGCGACGAGCGCGACGACGGCGGCGCGCACCGGATCGAAGCCGAGCGCCACGAGCATGACCGCGCTGATGGCCACCGGCGCGCCGAAGCCGGCGAGGGCCTCCAGCAGGGCACCGAAGCAGAAGGCGATGACGAGGGCCTGGACGCGGGGGTCGTCGGACAGCCGCCCGAACGAGCGGCGCAGGACGTCGAAATGGTCGGTGCGGACCGTCATCCGGTACACCCACAGGGCGTTGACGACGATCCACATGATGGGGAAGAGCCCGAAGAGCACGCCCTGTGCGGCGCTGGAGAAGGTCTGGCCGATGGGCATCCCGTACGGGAGGCAGGCGACGAGGACGGCGACGGCGAGGCCGATGGGCCCCGCGTAGTGGGCGCGCATCCGCACCCCGCCGAGCAGGGCGAGGACGGTGAGGAGGGGGAGGGTGGCGACGAGGGCGGAGAGGGTCAGTGAATCGGCGACGGGCTCCAGCTGCTGCACGAACACGCGGGCCTCCCGGCGTTGGGGGTCGGCATTCGGGGCCGTATCCCCGGAAGTCCACGTCCGTGATGCGGAATTGAAGGACTCGGGGTCCAGGAATGGTCATGTCCGTGGCGAGTTCGCGTCAATGCCCTGGAGGGAAGTGATCGACTGGCGGCGGAAATTGACCGCGCGGCAGAAGGCGCGACCTCAAGAAGCGAGCACGGTCAGGGAGATCAGGATTCCGGTGAGCGCAGGACGCGCAGATGGCCGCGGCGCGCGACCTCGCGGGGGTCGGCCTCCCGGCCGTTCTGTCCGCCCCCGCCCGCACCCGGGCCCGCGGAACCGGACGCCCCGGATCCACCCGCCGCCCCGGCGGCGCGCTCCTGTGGGCGGGCCGCCTCACGCACCGCGTTGGCCAGGGCTTCCAGATCGTCGCTGCTCGGCCGGGGCGGACCGGTGTCGACGGCCAGCCGGACGACCTCCCAGCCGCGCGGGGCGGTCAGCCGCTCCGAATGCTCCGAACACAGGTCGTAGCAGTGCGGCTCGGCGTAGGTGGCGAGCGGTCCGAGAACCGCGGTCGAGTCCGCGTAGACGTACGTCAGCGTCGCGACGGCGGGGCGGCCGCAGGCGGTGCGCGAACAGCGACGTACAGGGCTCACGACGTTGGACGGTACCGCACTCTTGAGCGGGCCGCGACGACTCTCCACCAGCTCACTCCGCCGTGTCGTCCCGGTTCGCCCCGTGCACCCGATACGCGCACTTCCCCGCTGACCAGCCGGGACATCGGGACGACCGCGAGCCGTCGTGGACGATTCCGGTCAGCAGCCGAACCGAGAGGGGTCGCCCTGCGGCACGGAAGTGAACCAAGAGACGTCCGTTTATGGATGTAAACATGGCCGGAATGTTCATTAAGTGACATTGCACATGGCTGCCCGTAAGCGCGTGCCCGGGGCCGGGCGACGGCTACCCTCGTGAGTGATGACCAGGTCCGCACCCTCCGACCAGCCCGAGCCGCGCCCCCGGCGCCGCGATCGGCACGGTCGGGGTATGCGCGGTCCGATCGCGCCGCCCCAGGTGCCGCTGTCGGTCAGCCGCGCCGAGTCCTTCGTCGATCTTGTGCAGGACTCGGCGGAGCGGCTGGAGAGACGCTGGCCACAGCTGTCGGGGGTCGACTTCACGGTGCTGGAGGTGCCGGTCACCGGCGGGGGCACCGACGGGCCGTCCGCGCACGGGCTCGATGGGCATCCGCCGGGCGCCTCCGGCCTCGCCGACGGGTGGGACGGCGAGTCCGTACCGCTCGGGCGCTTCATCGCGGCGCGCGGCGACGCCCCCGACCGGATCGTGATCTACCGGCGCCCGGTGGAGATCCGTACGAAGAACCGGGACGAGCGCGCCCTGCTGGTGCACGAGGTCGTGGTCGAGCAGGTGGCGGAGCTGCTGGGGCTGGAGCCCGAGTCGGTGGATCCGCGGTACGGGCAGGAGTAGGCGGCAGGAGCAGGGGGCCGGGACGGGGCCGTGGCCCCCGCCCCGCCGCGATCCCTAGCGGTTCAGGACGGACAGGTCCTGCGTCGCCTGCGGGACCTCCACCGTCCCCCGGTCGTCCGGGAGGGACTGGATCGTGAAGGCCGGCACGCCGCCCTGCGGGAGGGACAGCATGCGGGAGGCGTGGACCGGGCCGCCCGAGACGCGCTCCACGGTGACGGCGTACTGCCCCTTGGCGCCGGACGGCTTCGGCGGGGCGACGGCCTTCGTCGTGCCCCCCTTGACCGTGTAGGTCTCGCTCGCCGGGGTGCCGCCGCCGGTGCCCGCCGAGGCGGTGACACGCACCTTCGCGGTGGAGCCCGGGGCGACCAGCGACAGGACGGAGCCCTTGGCGCGGTTGTCGGCGGCGGTGGCGGAGCGCTCGATGGCGCCGGTGGCGGGGATGAACGCCGTCTCCTGGTCGCTCCCCTTGCCGCGGGTGACCTGCATCCCGGCGACCACCGGGGTGGCCGGGCCCCCGCCGCCCTCGGGGGTGAGCAGCAGCGAGCCCGGTTCGCCCTTGGTGACGTCGCCGAGGTCGATCGCCGAGGTCATCCCGCTCTTCACGTGCAGGGACTCGTGTCCGGCCGGGGTGATCGAACTGGTGGGCCCGGCAAGCCGCACCTTGAGGTCCGCGTCGTCGGCGCCGGGCGCGAAGACCACCAGGCGCGCCGAGGTGGCGTCGGACGGTATGCCGGGGATCGCGACGCTCGTGGCGGGCACCGCGGAGGCCGGGATCCAGTCGCCGCCGCGCTTTTCGTCGGTGGCCTGGACGGCGGCGCCGACCCGTCCGCTGCGGGCCGTCACATGGAGGGAGACATCGGTGGCGCGCTGATCGGTGAGGGTGGACAGCAGCACCGGCACGGTGGACCGGCCCGGGACCGTGATCGACTCGTCGGACGCGGACTTGAGGCGGCCGTCCGGGCCGTACATCGTGAGGTCCACCTCGGCCGCCCGGTCGTCCGGGTTGGTCAGATGGACGAAGTCCTGCCGGTCCTTACCGGTGGACGCGCCCTGGAACCAGAAGTCGGTGTCCGGGGCGGTGCACGCGGTGCCCATGAGGCCGCGGCCGCTGCCCGCGTCGATCGAGGTGGTCTGCTGGACGGTCCAGCCAGGCGCGAGCGGGCCGTCGGCGGTGCCGATGAGCGCGGGGGCGCCCGAGCGGTCGGTGTCGGTGGTGACCGGCGCGCCGGGGCGCTTGAGCGGCAGGACGGGTTTGTTGCCGCCCTTCCCGCCCTTGGCGCCGCCATTCTCCTCCGACACGCCGTCAGGGCTGCTCTCGGCGGGCAGCAGTTCGGCCGTCCCGCTCCCCTTGGCCGCGCCGCCGCCGTTCCGCTTGGGCGTGTACCCGGTGTACGTCGTACGGCTCACGTCGGAGGAGCTGGGCGCCGGGCACAGCAGCGTGGAGCGCTGGACGGGCAGCCGGCCGGCGGCCTTGGCCGCCGTGCCCGCGTCGTCCGGCGAGCCGCCGGTGAGGGACGCCACGCCGGTGAGGGCGGCCAGCGCCGTGGCCGCGCCGATCAGGGACAGGGTGGTGCGGTTCATCGCTGCTGATCGCTCCCGTCGCGACGGTCATCGGGGGCGCCGCCGCCGTACGTCGTGTCGCCCTGGGCGGGGTAGGTGCCGTCGGGATACGTGCCGTCGGGGTAGGGCTGCTGCTGGTCGTAGGCGTACGGGTCGGCGTACTGACCGGCGGCGTACTGATCTCCGTACGGGCCGCCCGCGTACGGGTCCGCCGGGTACGGGGGGTCCTGGTACTGCCCCTGCGGGTACGGATAGCCGCCCTGGTACTGGTCGGCCGGGTACTGCCCGTATCCGGCGCCGGCGTACGGCGCTTGCGCGTCCCACTGCCCGTACGGCTGCTGCTGCGGCTGCTGGTCCGGCTGTTGCTCTGGAACGAACGGTTCCGGGACGTACACCGGCGGCTCGGCGGGCGGTGCGGGCGGCGGCGGGGTCACGTCCGCCTCCGCGCCGCCGCCGTCCGCCGGGGCGCCCCGCGGCGCCTCCGCGGCCTGCGCCGCCTCCGCGGCGGCCCGCAGCCGCCGCGCGCGTCGCCCGTCGCCCGCCAGGTCCTCGGCGGTGATGGCGGAGGCCGCGGCCGCGGCCTCCGCCTCCGGCAGGTCGTCGTCCACGTGACGGCGGCGGCCCGGCAGCGCGAGCACCAGCAGGACGACCGCGAGCAGCCCCTGCGCCCAGACCCACGCGGTGTGGGTGACGGGGGTGTCGTAGGTGAGGTCGAGCCGGCCGCCGTTCGCCGGAAGTGCGAAGCCCTGCGCCCAGCCGTCGAGGGTCTTCGGCGTCAGCGGCTTGCCGTCGAGCGTGGCCGTCCAGTCGGCGGTGGCCCGGTCGGCGAGCCGCAGCACGCGCCCGTCCGCGCCGTCCGGGATGGTGGTGTGCGCCTCGACGGGACCGGCCGCCACGGGCACCGGCGCGGCCGACGCGCCCGCGCCGCCTCCCTGGGAGGGCGGGACGATGGAGACCCGCGCGACCCGCTGGTCGAGCCGCCACAGGGTGCCGTCCTTCTCCCTGCTGAGCTGGGTGAGGCCGGGCGTCGCGTTCAGCACGCGCGTCACGTCGCGCGAGGCGCCCTGCTGTACGTAGACGTAGCGCACCGCGTAGGCGCCCAGCCGGGCGGTCTGGTCGGCGCCGGAGCCCGCGACCAGATGGGCCACGACGTCGTCGAGGCGGGTGTCGGCGCCGCCCGCCGCGGCGAGTTCGCCGTCGCCGAGCCGGGCGCCGGAGCCGCGCACCAGGGCGTAGTCGGTGCGGGCGTCGTCGCCGGTGAGCACCAGGGTGCGGGCCTGGTCCTCGGTGGCGCTCTCGGCCGCCACGAACGCCGGGACCTGGGAGGGCTCGCGCCGTGACAGCGGGCCGTCCGCGCCGCTGACCATCCAGCTGACGGCGGCGTACAGCGGGGCGGCGGCGGAGGCGACGGCGATGATCAACGCGACCGGCTGGCGCCAGCCGAAGCTCTGCGCCGCCACCCGCTCCTTGGCGCCCTCGGCGCCGACCACGGCGGCGGTCAGCAGCGCCAGGCCGTAGACGAGGGTCGCGGGCCCGGCCCAGGCGGAGCCGTTGGTGATCGCCGCGAAGAGGAACCCGGTGAGGGCGACGGCCCAGGCCGTACGCACCGTCAACTGCCGTTCGCCGCGCATCAGGGCGGCGAGCGCGGCCAGCACGAAGCCGATCAGCAGCAGCGTGCCGCCGCCCTTGGGGCCGCCGGGGCTGAGCGCGAGCAGATCCAGGGCGGACGCGGAACCGCTGCCGCTGTCGAGCCCGGCCTCCTTCAGGAAGCGGACCGGGTCGGTGAGCAGATCGACCGACCAGGGCGCGAGGGCCAGCAGCGGGGTGAGGACGACGGCCAGGAACCGCATCCCGTACGCCACGAGCGGCTCGCCCTGCCGCTGCCGCAGGACGAGCACACCGGCGGACAGCAGGAGCGCGATCGGCCAGACGACCGGCGTGAACGCCATGGTGAAGGTCAGCAGCAGGGCGTACGCCCACGCCGCGCGCCAGCTCGGCAGCCGGCCCTTCGTACCGCCCGCCCGGAAGCCGCCCGCGGCGGCCGCCGCCCGCGCCATCAGCGGCAGCAGGACGGCCAGGACCGCGGTGCCCAGGCGCGCGCTCGCGAGCGCGCCGGTCGCGGCCGGGAGGAAGGCGTACGCGACGCTCCCCCACGCGCGCAGCAGCCGGGACTCGACGAGCGGCCGGGAGGCGAAGTACGCGATGAACCCGGCCAGCGGCACCGAGCAGACCAGCAGCAGGGTGAGGGTGAAGCCGGTGCTGCCCAGGAAGACCGTGGCCAGGGCGGCGAGGGCGGCGAGATACGGCGGTGCGCTCTGGGTGCCGCCGGTGCCGACCGGGTGCCAGCCGTCGACGTAGCTCGCCCAGAGGTCGGAGACCTGCCCGGGGGCGGGCAGCAGGTTGCCGCCCGCGAGCGCGCCGGTGCCCAGCAGCTCCCGGCAGGCGATCAGCGAGACCACCAGCAGCACGACGAACAGCATCGGGCCCGGTTTGCGCGCTATCCGCTTGAGCCGCGCGAACTGCTCGATCTCCAGGAAGTCCGCGTCGTCGTCGCCCGGCCCGGACTCGACGGCGCCGTGCCGGCCGCCCGAGGACAGCTCGGGCTCCGACCGTCCGCCGATGTTGCTGGCGATCTGCTCGGCCGTCGCCCGCACGGTCGCCCCGGAGGGCGGGAAGAGCGGCCGCAGCTCGCTCGCCTCGATCGCGGGGCGGCCGCGCCGTTTGCGCGCGGCACTGATCTTCCCGGGTCGCAGCAGCGTGCCCGACAGGCCCGTGACCTCGTCCAGCGCCTGGCCGGGCACCTTGCCCACCAGATAGGCGAGGGTGCGCACCAGGGTGCCGAGGACGACCCGCAGCATCACATAGGGCAGCAGCGCGCCCCGGGTGTTGACCAGCAGGGTGTAGACGGCACCGGCCTTGTCGACACGGTGCGGGCTGGCGACGGAACGGCCCACGCAGTCGATGGGGCGCCGCTCCCGCGCGGACGCCTCGGCGTGCCGCAGGGAGGCGTCCGGCGCGACCAGCACCTGATGCCCGGCGGCATGGGCGCGCCAGCACAGATCGACGTCGTCCCGCATCAGGGGCAGCCGGGGGTCGAAGCCGCCCAGCTGCTCCCATACGTCACGGCGCACCAGCATGCCCGCGCTGGAGACCGACAGCACCGGCCGCACCTGGTCGTGCTGGCCCTGGTCCTGTTCGCGCCGCTCCAGACCGGTCCAGCGGCGGCCGCTGCGGGCGATGCTGACGCCCACTTCGAGCAGCTGCTTACGGTCGTACCAGCCGCGCAGCTTGGGGCCGATGATCGCGGCCTCGCGGTTGGCCAGCAGCTCGGCGTCGGCGACCCGCAGCAGCTCGTGGAGGGCGTCCGGGGCGGGCGCGCAGTCGTCGTGC
The DNA here is from genome assembly GCF_044332925.1 of Streptomyces sp. NPDC021212. Classification (NCBI taxonomy): domain Bacteria; kingdom Bacillati; phylum Actinomycetota; class Actinomycetes; order Kitasatosporales; family Streptomycetaceae; genus Streptomyces; species Streptomyces sp. NPDC021212. The sequence goes on along the minus strand of NZ_JBIRPZ010000019.1, from coordinate 134,359 downwards.
AGCAGCCAGAGCCACTGGATGGGCTCGCCGTGAGGCAGCTCCGGCATGTCGTAGGCGTCGTCGCGCCAGGTGCGGTTGACGGGATCCCAGCCGCTGGGGCGCTTGAGGTACGTCAGCTCCTCGGGGCCCAGCACCGGGGCGCCGCGGACGGCCTCGGCGACGGCCGTACCGAAGCCGCTGCGGCGCGCCAGGTGCAGGACCCGGTCCTCGCCGAGGGCCTCGGTCAGCAGCCGGGCCGATTCGTCGGCGCTGCCGGTGTCGGCGGCGACGACGCTCTGCACGGGGCGCTCCTGGCCGAGCAGGCCGGACAGCGCGTCGGGCAGCCAGCGGGCGCCGTCGTGGGAGACGAGCACGGCGGTGACGACATGGCGCGGGAAGTCAGGTGCCGGTTGCGCGGCGGCAAATCCGGCGGAGGCGGCCGGGTGTGGGGCCGCCGAGTGGCTGTGCACGGACATCGAGGTACGGGCCCCGGTTCGCTGGACTGCGGTGGACGAGCCCGCCCCAGGGGGACGTTGGCGCGCCTCGGACGGGCCCCCACACTAACGGCTGCGTACGCAGGCGGTCCGCCTCCCGTCGTCCGGAACCGGGGACAGACCGCTCACCGCTGTGCGGATGTGGTCAGACCGCTGCCTTCTTCAGCCGGCGGCGCTCCCGCTCGGAGAGGCCGCCCCAGATGCCGAAGCGTTCGTCGTTGGCAAGGGCGTACTCGAGGCATTCGGAACGGACCTCGCAGGCCAGGCAGACCTTCTTCGCCTCGCGCGTGGACCCGCCCTTCTCCGGGAAGAACGATTCGGGATCGGTCTGGGCGCACAGTGCGCGCTCCTGCCAACCGAGCTCCTCGTCCGCCTCTTCGACCAGCAGTTGCTGGAACAACTCGGTCATGTGCGCCCCTCGTCTGTTTTCGCGTCCCCGGTGCCGTCCCCGTGCCCTGGTGCCGTGGTCAAACGGCAGAACGACACGTGTGAAATTACAAGTGCGCCGATCCGGGCCAGTCAAGCCGAGATCTGCTATTGGGCCTCTTATTCACTCTGCGGAACCAAGGCTGCGCGGAAAGTGTTCAAATCGGCCTAAACGCGACACGTTTCCCCTCCGCTGCCCACGGCTCCTCCTCGCCCTCACGGTGGAGGACGCCGTGAACGCCGTTTCCGTTGCACACACGTTTCTCGTTTGCGCACGGAGGCGGGTGCTGCGCCACCTCTCCGACTAACGCGCGGGCAAACCTTTCTGCCCCCATTTCGACCGGATGAGGTGAACGATGGGCGCCCGACCGGAGATCAAGTTGACAGGAGGGCCAGGACCCGCTGTCCTTGTCCTCATGTCAGTGACCCACGCGCCCCAGTCGACCCGTGTCCACGGGTTCCGCTGCGCCGTGCAGGCTCGCTGTCGCTGTTCCAGCTGTTGATGCCTCTCTGAGCTCCAGCTTTTCTCTTCGCGTCTCCCGCGTCTCCCGCGTCACCCCGCACAGCTCCGCTTCGCGCATCCGCGCACCGCCGCACTTCCCGCTGAGGAACCCCCCACATGAACAGCGACGTCCAGATCGCCGGTGACCCGCTCGCCGTCCCGCATCTGCTGCCGCCCGTACCCGCGCACCCCACCACCGTCTCCGGCTTCGCCGGACTGGCCCGCGACATCGCCGCCGACCGCGACAGCTGGGCGCCGCTCGTCCGGTACGACGCCACCACCCGCTGGTACCACCGGCTGCGCACCGGCCCCGGCTATGAGGTGTGGCTGCTCAGCTGGGTGCCCGGGCAGGGCAGCGGCGCACATGACCACGGGCGCTCCTCCGGCGTACTCACCGTCCTCCAGGGTGAGTTGACCGAGCGTGTGGGCGCGGACGGCAGCGCACGGCATACGCTGCGCGCCGGCGCGCAGCGCGTCTTCGCGCCGGGATACGTGCACGATGTCGTCAACGACGCGCTCGAACCCGCCGTCAGCCTGCACGTCTACTTCCCCGGCCTCACCGAGATGCCGCCGCACCCGGCCCCGGCCGCCGATACGGCCGTCTCCGGCCCCCTCGACCTCCTGCACTGAGCCCGCCCCGCACGGTTCCCTGTCGTAGCCGACTGCCAGGCCCGCCCGTCGCCCACCACCACCCTCAACGGATCAGCCTTCGGCTGACAGACTGCCCGCCCGTCGCCCACCACCACCCTCAACGGATCAGCCTTCGGCTGACAGACTGTCCTTCATGCGCATTGTGGTTCTGGCAGGCGGCATCGGCGGCGCCCGTTTCCTCCGTGGTCTGATGTCGGCGGTTCCCGACGCCGACATCACCGTCATCGGCAACACCGGCGATGACATCCACCTCTTCGGCCTCAAGGTCTGTCCCGACCTCGACACCGTGATGTACACCCTCGGCGGCGGCATCCATGAGGAGCAGGGCTGGGGCCGGGCCGAGGAGACCTTCGCCGTCAAGGAGGAGCTGGCGGCGTACGGCGTGGGGCCCGAGTGGTTCGGCCTCGGCGACCGGGACTTCGCCACGCACATCGTCCGTACGCAGATGATGGGCGCCGGCTACCCGCTCAGCGCCGTCACCGAGGCGCTGTGCGCGCGGTGGCAGCCGGGGGTGCGGCTGCTGCCGATGACGGACGACCGCGTCGAGACGCACGTCCTCATCGACACTGCGGACATCAGCGGCTCCGCCGCGGGCGAAGGGGAAGGCCGCAAGGCCATCCACTTCCAGGAGTACTGGGTCCGGATGCGCGCGTCCGTGCCCGCCCACGCCGTGGTCCCCGTCGGCGCCGATCAGGCCAAGCCCGCGCCCGGCGTCCTGGAGGCCATCGCCGACTCCGACGTCGTCCTCTTCCCACCGTCCAACCCCGTCGTCAGCATTGGCACCATCCTGGCCGTCCCCGGCGTGCGCGAGGCGATCGCCGACGCCGGGGTGCCCGTCGTCGGCCTGTCCCCCATCGTCGGCGACGCGCCGGTGCGTGGCATGGCCGACAAGGTGCTCGCCGCCGTCGGCGTCGAATCCACCGCCGCCGCCGTCGCCAAGCACTACGGCTCCGGGCTGCTCGACGGCTGGCTCGTGGACACCGTGGACGCCGGGGCGGTCGACGAGGTCGAGGCCGCCGGGATCCGCTGCCGGGCCATCCCGCTGATGATGACCGACACCGAGGCCACCGCGCGCATGGCCGCCGAGGCGCTGGCGCTGGCCGAGGAGGTCCGGGCATGACCGGATCGCCCTCCTCGCCGTCCTCCTCCTCACCGCTCGGGGAGACGCCCGCGTACCAGGTCTGGGCCCTCCCCGGCCTGCCCGAGGTGCGGCCCGGCGACGATCTCGCCAAGCTCATCGCCGACGCCGCGACCGCCGGTGGCCTGCCGGGGCTGGCGCACGGCGACGTCCTGCTCGTCACCTCGAAGATCGTCAGCAAGGCGGAGGGGCGCGTCGTCGCGGGCGACGACCGCGAGGCCGCCATAGACGCCGAGACCGTCCGGGTCGTCGCCCGCCGCGGGCGTACCCGGATCGTGGAGACCCGGAACGGTCTGGTCATGGCCGCCGCCGGAGTCGACGCCTCCAACACCCCCGCCGGCACCATCCTGTTGCTCCCCGAGGACTCCGACGCGTCCGCCCGTGCCATCCGGGCCGGGTTGCGGGACGCGCTCGGCGTCGACGTCGGCGTCGTCGTCACCGACACCTTCGGGCGGCCCTGGCGCAACGGGGTCACCGACGTCGCCATCGGGGCGGCCGGGGTGCACGCCCTGGACGACCTGCGGGGCGGCACCGACGCCCATGGCAACGCGCTGAGCGCCACCGTCGTCGCCACCGCCGACGAGCTGGCCGCCGCCGGGGAGCTGGTCAAGGGCAAGGCGGACGGGCTGCCGGTGGCGGTGCTGCGGGGGCTGCCGCATGTGGTGGTCATGGACGGCTCCGGTGATGAGCCCGACGCGGGGGCGCGGCCGCTGGTGCGCGATGCCGCCGACGACATGTTCCGGCTGGGCACCTCCGAGGCCGTACGGGAAGCGGTGACCCTGCGCCGTACGGTCCGCGAGTTCACCGACGAGCCGGTGGACGGCGCGGCGGTGCGGCGCGCCGTGGCCGCCGCCGTCACCGCCCCGGCGCCGCACCACACGACGCCGTGGCGGTTCGTGCTGCTGGAGTCGGAGGAGTCGCGGGTGCGGCTGCTCGACGCCATGCGGGACGCGTGGATCGCGGACCTGCGGGGTGACGGCTTCTCGGAGGAGTCCATCGCCAAGCGCGTGCGGCGCGGGGACGTGCTGCGCAAGGCGCCGTATCTGGTGGTGCCGTGCCTGGTCGCGGACGGCGCCCACACGTACCCGGATCCCCGGCGGAACGCGGCGGAGCGGGAGATGTTCGTGGTGGCGGCCGGAGCCGGGGTGCAGAACCTGCTGGTCGCGCTGGCGGGCGAGCGGCTGGGGTCGGCGTGGGTCTCGTCGACGATGTTCTGCCGCCCGGTGGTGCGGGAGGTGCTGGGCCTGCCGGAGGACTGGGACCCCATGGGCGCGGTCGCCGTGGGCCACCCGGCGGCCGAGCCCGCGGCACGGCCGGAGCGGGGCGTGGAGGGGTTCGTGGTGGTGCGGTAGCGCTGCCGGTTGCGCTGCGCTTGCGCTGCCGGTTGCGGTTGCGTTTTTGGGCGCGCGAGGTGGGGGTGCGCGCCGGGGTGGGGGTTGTGCGGGTGCGTTTGGGGTGCGGGGTTCGTGTGCGGGTGCGTGGGTGGTGCGGTTTCGGTGGGGCGGTGGTCGGCGACGGCGGGGAGGGGGCCCGCCGACCGCGGCCGGTCGGCCCCACCGGCCCCCATGCTCGGCAGCTGCGAAACCGGCCCGTCCATCGTGGGCGCCGGGCGGGGGCTTAGGGTGGCGGCGTGGTGGGACGTCGTGTGTGGGTGCCTTCCTGCGCGTACGACCTCGCGCGGAACCTCGGTGTGCTGCGGCGCGGCCCGGGGGATCCCGCGTTCCGTGTCGACGCGGACGGTGCCTTCTGGCGGGCCAGCCGGACCCCGGACGGGCCCGGGACGGTCCGGATCGCGGGGGACGGCAAGGGGGTCGAGGCCCAGGCGTGGGGGCCGGGGGCCGAGTGGCTGCTCGACCGTCTGCCCGCGCTCCTCGGCGCCGACGACGATCCGTCCTCGTTCAGCCCGCGGCACCGGCTCGTCCACGAGGCGCACCGCCGGAACCCCGGGCTGCGGCTGATCCGGACCGGGCTGGTGCTGGAGTCGCTGATCCCCTCGATCCTGGAGCAGAAGGTCACCAGCGACGAGGCGTACCGGGCCTGGCGGTTGCTGCTTCAGCGGCACGGTGAGCCGGCGCCGGGGCCGATGGAGCGCATGCGGGTCATGCCCGATCCGCGTACCTGGGCGCTGATTCCGTCGTGGGAGTGGCACCGGGCGGGCGTGGACGGCAAGCGTTCGGCGACGATCCTGCGGGCCGTGCGGGTCGCGCGGCGGCTGGAGGAAGCCGCGGCCATGGATCTCGACGCCGCCTCGCACCGGTTGCAGCTCGTCCCGGGCATCGGCCCCTGGACGGCGGCGGAGACCCTGCAGCGCAGCAACGGCACCCCGGACGCGATCACGGTCGGGGATCTGCATCTGCCCCGTATCGTCGGCTACGCGCTCACGGGTGAACGCGGTACGGACGACGCGGCGATGCTGGACCTTCTCGCGCCCTACGCCGGGCAGCGGCACCGGGCCGCCCGGCTGATCCTGCTGTCGGGCCGCATGCCGCCCCGCCGCGCGCCGCGTTTCGCGGTACGGGACTTCCGGGCGATGTAGCCGCGCCCGGCGGCTACTGGTCCGAGGAGAACCGCACCGCCCCCGGCGGGATGTCCACCCCGCACCACACCCGCACCCCGTCGCGCAGTTCGTTGTCCGGGCCCACCAGCGCGCCGTCCCCGACCACCGCGCCGTGCAGCACCGTACGGGCGCCGACCCGGGCCCCCGCGCCGATCAGCGAGTCGCGGACCTCGGCGCCCTCCTCGACCACGGCCCCCTCCAGCACCGTGCTGCCGTCGATGTGCGCGCCCGCGCCCACCCGGGCCTGCGGCCCGATGACCGTGCCGCCGGTGAGCTTGGCGTCGCCCGCGACGGTGGCGGAGTCCAGCACGAGGTGGTCGCCGCAGCGGCCCGGGACGGCCGGGGAGGGTGCGCGGCCGAGGACGAGGTCGGCGGAGCCGCGGACGAAGGCCTGCGGCGTGCCGAGGTCGAGCCAGTACGTGGAGTCGACCATGCCCTGGAGGTGGGCGCCCTCGGCGAGGAGCCCGGGGAAGGTTTCGCGTTCGACGGAGACGGGCCGGCCGTCCGGTATCGCATCGATCACGGAGCGGTTGAAGACGTACGCGCCCGCGTTGATCTGGTCGGTGACGATCTCCTCGGGGGTCTGCGGCTTCTCCAGGAAGGCGGTGACCCGGCCCTGCTCATCGGTGGGCACGAGCCCGTACGCGCGGGGGTCGGTGACCCGGGTGAGGTGGAGGGAGACGTCGGCGCCGGTACGGCAGTGGGTGTCGACGAGGGCGCGGATGTCGAGGCCGGTGAGGATGTCGCCGTTGAAGATGAGCACCGGGTCGTCGGGGCCCGAGCGCAGCCGGGAGGCGACGTTGCGGATGGCGCCGCCGGTGCCGAGCGGCTCCTCCTCCGTCACGTACTCCAGGTGCAGGCCGAGGGAGGAGCCGTCGCCGAAGTACGGTTCGAAGACCTCGGCCAGGTAGGAGGTGGCGAGCACGATGTGCTCGACCCCGGCGGCGCGGGCGCGGGCGAGTTGGTGGGTCAGGAAGGGAACGCCGGCCGCCGGGACCATCGGCTTGGGAGTGTGCACCGTCATCGGGCGCAGCCGCGTTCCCTTGCCGCCGACCAGGAGGATCGCTTCTGGCGTTGCTGGCGCGTTGGTCACGTAGTCTCTGCTTCCTGCTCTGGCTCCCCGTGGTCGGCGGCCAGTTTATGCAGATGCCCGGACCGCGCCTCGTCAGCGCCCCTGGAGCCGGGCGGCTGCGCTGCGTACGGAGCCGAGCTTGCTGTAGAGGCGCTCTCCGGGGCACTCGGTGGCGAAGCCGTCACGGTGCCCGGAGACGACGCGCAGCTTCACATCGGCGCCCTTTTCATACCTGTTGCCGCCGCCGGACACCAGATGGGTGGTGCCGCGTGGATTCCGGTTGAAGAGGCCGAGTTTCCACGCGATGAGTCTGGAGAGGGCCTTGACGGACTTGGCGGAGGGGTTCTGGGCGGAGTAGGTGCCGAGGACGGCGACGCCCATGCTGTTCCGGTTGAAGCCGAGGGTGTGCGCCCCGAGTACGGCCTTTGCGATGCCTCCTGCGCGGCCTTCGTAGATGTTTCCGCACTTGTCGATGGTGAAGTTGTAGCCGTAGTCGCGCCAGCCCATGCTCTGGACGTGGTAGCGGTAGATGCTGCGCAAAACGGCGGGAACCTGGGCGCAGGAGTAGCCGTTGCCCGTCACCGTGTGGTGGACGAAGGCGACTTTGACGGTCTTGCTGTAGGCGCTGCCGCTCTCCCGGATCGTCTCGTCGGCGCCCCATCCGGCGCGGGTGATGATGCGCGGCCGGGGCGCGGTGTGGCGGGCGGCGTTGGACTCGGCCTGGCCGGTGGGGCGTTGGGCGGACCCGGACGGGCGCGGGGTCGGGGAGGCGGGCCGGGTGCCGGGCGAGGTGGCCCCGCCGGTGGGGTGCGGTTGCGGTTGCGGTTGCGGCATGGCGGTCGGATGCGGGTTCGGCTGCGGTTGCGGTTGCGGCATGTCCGTGGGGTGCTCGTGTGGGTGCGGTTGCTGATGGGGGTCGACCGGCTGTGCGGCGGTGGGGTGGGCCGGGGGCGGGGCGGGGGCGGCGCCGGGGTTGACGAGTTCGAGGCGCAGCCCGGCCGGGAGGGCGGCCGGTGCGGCACCGGCGGGCCGGGCGGCGCGGACGCGGGCCTGCACGCCGTCGGAGTCGCCGACCCACAGCGGGGCGGTGCCGCCGCGCGGATGGCCGGCGCCGCCGTCGGAGGCGGCTCCGGAGGCGGGGTCGGGGGCGTCGTCGTCGTACGCCGGGAGGTCGCGCCAGCCGGACCACGTGCCGGAGTCGGCGGCGCGGGTGCGCACCTGGACCCGGCCGCCGAGGTCGGCGGAGGCGTCGTTCCAGACGGCGCCGACGAGGGAGAAGGGGGATACGTCGCGGGCGGCGAGCCGCCGGTCGCCGCCGGGTGCGGTCGCCGCCCGGTCGAGCGGGAAGAGGGGCAGCGACTGGGTGCTGCCCACGAGGTCGGCGCGGTCGTCCCGGGCATGTGCGGTACCCAGGGCGGACGGGAGGGCGAGGGCGGCGGTGCACACGACGCCGACCGAGGATGCAAGGAATCCACGCATGATGAAAATCCTGTGCATATCGTTACAAAAGTGTCTATCGGGACGCGCGGTCCAGGGCCGACCGGAGCAGTCAACCTCCCCCGTCGGCCCCTACGCCGGACGGGTGGGACGCGTACCCTTGCGCGGATGAACGCCACCGATCGCACCCCTGCCGACCTGCTGCGATCCGCGCTCGCCGCGGATCCCGCACGCCCCCTCGTGACCTTCTACGACGACGCGACGGGCGAGCGCGTCGAACTCTCCGTGGCCACGTTCGCCAACTGGGTGGCGAAGACCGCCAACCTGCTCCAGGACGATCTGGCCGTGGCCCCCGGTGACCGGGTGGCCCTGCTGCTGCCCGCCCACTGGCAGACCGCGGTGTGGCTGCTGGCCTGCTCGTCGGTCGGGGTCCACGCGGACGTGGGCGGCGATCCGGCCGCGGCCGATGTGGTGGTGAGCGGGCCGGACACCCTGGAGGAGGCGCGCGCGTGCTCCGGGGAGCGGATGGCGCTCGCCCTGCGCCCCCTGGGCGGCCGGTTCCCGCAGCCGCCGCAGGGGTTCGCCGACTACGCCGTGGAGGTGCCGAGCCAGGGCGACCGCTTCGCGCCGTACGCCCCGGTGGACCCGGACGCGCCCGCGCTGGCCGTCGGCGGGCTGGAGCTGACCGGCGCGGAGCTGGTGGAGCGGGCGCGCGCCGACGCGGTCGCGCGCGGGCTCACGCCGGGCTCCCGGGTGCTGTCGGGGCTGCCGTACGACGGCTGGGAGGGGCTGTCGTACGGGCTGTACGCGCCGCTGGCGGCAGGCGGCTCGGTGGTGCTGTGCCGCCATCTGGACCAGTTGGACGAGAAGGGGCTCGCGGAGCGCCGCGAGAGCGAGCGCGTCACGGTGTAGCGGCTCTTCGTCCTCTCGCAGCCCACGGCCCGGCCGCCCGTCTGACCCGTCCGGCGGACTGCCGGGCCGAGCCCGCGCGCCCCGGCGTGCACCCCGCGCGATGATCGACGGATACGTACAACCCTGTGCGGGGTTCGCATGTCTGTACCAATGATCGGCCCAGCACGCGATACCGCTCCTGTCCGCTGCCGGGCGGGAGGCGGGGTGGGAGGACGCGGACGTGACGACTGACGGCCAAGAGCCGGCGCCGAGACCCAGGCGCCGCTGGCTGCGCGTGGTCGCGCTGGGCGCGACCCTGCTGGTGCTGTCGGTCGCCGGGACGGGGTGGTGGTTCTACGAGCACCTGGACCGCAACATCCGCACCGACACCCGCACCGCCGACGAGCTGAGGAAGTACGAGGCCGAGCGGCCGGTGTCGATGGTGCGCGACGCGCAGAACATCCTGGTGATCGGCTCCGACAACCGGGGCGGCAAGGGGAACGGCAAGTACGGCCGGGACACCGGCACCCAGCGCTCGGACACCACGATCCTGCTGCACCTCCAGGCCGGGGGGAAGAGCGCGACCGCCGTGTCCATCCCGCGCGACCTGATGGTGGACGTCCCGGGCTGCGACCGGCCGAAGGGTGGCCGGCTGGCGGCCCGGTTCGCGCAGTTCAACTGGGCGTTCGAGTTCGGCGGCGCGGCCTGCACGATCCGTACCGTGGAAAAGCTCACCGGGATCCGGGTGGACCACCATGTGATCGTGGACTTCAGCGGCTTCAAGAAGCTGGTGAACGCGGTCGGGGGCGTGGAGGTGTGCCTGACCGAGCCGGTCGACGACGATGACGCGCATCTGCGACTGCCCGCGGGCCGTCAGGTGCTGCACGGGGAGAAGGCACTCGGCTATGTCCGCGCCCGTTACTCGATCGGCAACGGCAGCGACACGGAGCGCATCGCCCGCCAGCAGGAGTTCCTCAGCTCACTCGTGAAGAAAGTGCAGAGCAATGGTGTGCTGCTCAATCCGGCGAAGCTGTATCCCGTGCTCAACGCGGCGACCTCCGCGCTGACCACGGATCCGGGTCTGGACACCCTCAAGGACCTGTACGGCCTGGTGCGCGGGATGCGGGACATCCCACGCGACAAGATCCGTTTCCTGACGATTCCACGACAGCCGTATACGTACAACAAGAATCGTGATGAACTCGTCCAGCCCGACGCGGACCGGCTCTTCCGCCAACTGCGCCTGGACCGCCCGGTGTCGGTGACCCACGCCGTCACGGCGGCCCACGGCGAGGAGGACCCCAAGGGTACGGACCGCACTCCGTACGAGGGGACCACGGCGGCTCGTGCCGTCTGTGGCTAAAAGCCGGTAAAGGCGAGGCCAGGACTCGTGAAGAATCTCGAAAGGATTGGGCAGATTGCCCAGTTGTAGGGAAGTGGAATTTGTCACCGGCGTCGCTTGACGCGGATCCGGGCGGATAGTGTGAGCGATCCGGTGCGCTCCGAGAGGTGACCGCGCACTGCATATGAAGACGGACCGAGCGCCTTGAGGGGGAGGCGCCCGCGTGGCACCGACGGAGGACACAGGCGACCGTGGACGCGCAAGGCCATGGGCGGGACGGTGACATCGACCCCGCCGATCAATGGGTGTTCGACCCGAACACCGGCAACTACGAACTGCGGTTGAACCCTGCGGGGGAGACGGCCGCGGCCGCCGCATCCCCCTCGGCCCCCAGAACCACGGGCCGGCGCCGCGCCCCCGAGCCCGAGCCGCGGGGGCGCAGGCGGGCGGCGGGCAAGCGGGAACCGGAGAAGGCGGCGACTCCCGCGAGCAGGCGAAAGCCGAAGCCGAAGAAGTCGAAGACGAAGAAGGCGCTGTTCTGGGGTGCCGGCACCCTGGCCTTTGTGCTGGTCGGTGGCTCGGCCGCGGCGTACTTCGTCTACCAGCACCTCAACGGGAACATCAGCAAGGTCGACATCGGCGAGAACAACGCCGCGGTCTCCGACGGGCCGATGAACATCCTGCTGATCGGCACCGACCGGCGCGACGGCAAGGGGAACGAAGGCTACGGCGACGCGGGGAGCGTCGGCCATGCCGACACCACCCTCGTCATGCATGTCTCCAAGGACCGGACCAACGCGACGGTGCTGTCCATCCCCCGCGACATGATCACCGACATCCCGGACTGCGAGAGCAAGCAGGCGGACGGGAAGAAGAAGTTCATCCGGGGCCAGCAGGAGGCGCGCTTCAACACGAGCCTCGGGCAGGAGGGGCGCGACCCGGGCTGCACCATGAAGACGGCCGAGAAGATCACCGGGCTGGACATCACCCACTTCATGATGGCCGACTTCAACGCCGTGAAGTCGATGTCCACGGCGGTCGGCGGGGTCGACGTCTGCCTCGCCAAGGACATCGACGACCCCAAGTCGCATCTGAAGCTGAAGGCCGGCAACCACAACATCAAGGGCGAGCAGGCCCTGGCGTTCGTCAGGACCCGGCACTCCGTGGGCTTCGGCGGCGACCTGGACCGGATCAAGCTCCAGCAGCAGTTCCTCAGCTCCATGATGCGCAAGATGAAGGGGAACGGGACGCTCAGCAGCCCCAGCAAGATGTGGGGCCTGGCCAACACCGCCACCAAGGCGCTCACCGTGGACACCGGCATCGGCACCGTCGACAAGCTGGTCACGCTGGGGAAGGAACTCGGCAAGATCAACCTGAAGAACATGACCTTCACCACGGTTCCGGTCGTCGACAACACCGACGGCGCGACGGTGCTGCTCGACCAGACCAAGGCCGAGCCGCTGTTCGAGATGGTCCGGCAGGACGTGTCGCTGACCGAGGTGAAGCAGAAGGAGAAGGCGGCCAAGGACAAGCAGGCGGCCCGGCTGAAGGGGCCGAAGGCCGACGCGTCGGAGGTCCGGGCCAAGGTCCTCAACGGCAGCGGCCAGACGGGCGCCGCCCAGGAGACCCTCGACTGGATGCAGAACACCGAGGGGATGCCGCTGACGAGCAACGGCGGAAACGCTCCGGCAGATCTCGACAAGACTACTCTGGAGTACGCTCCCAACCAGGCGGACCAGGCACGCCGGCTGGCCGACAGCATGGGCTTGCCCGCGTCCGCGATGAAGGAAGGTACGAAGGACGCCGCCCCCAGGGCGGAGATGACGCTGACGCTCGGCGCCGACTTCAAGGGCGCGGGTGTTTCCATCTCCGCTCCGGCCAAGGCGCCGAAGGACATTCAGAAGGTCGAGGCCGACGACAAGAACGTCTGCGCCAAGTGACCACTCCCGGCCGTGAGCACGCTCGCCCATCGGTCCGGACGAGCACGGAAGTACGGGGAGGGGCCCGATGCGACAGAGCAGTGTGCGGGGGGAGAGACGGCGGCAAGCCGTACCCGAGCCTCGCAGCACCGGTGAGGATGACAGCCCGCCCGGAGCGGAAGGCCCCGCGTCGGACGACGCGGGGCGCCGCGGTGGCGGCAAACCTCTGGCGGCCAAGCGCGGCCGGGGACTACGGGTGGTGCGGTGGAGCGCCCTGACGCTCGCCGTGCTGATACTGGGCGCGGCAGCCGGCGGTTATCTGTACTACAACCACCTGAACGGCAATCTGCGGAAGGAAGCGCTCGACCTCGGCGACAGCAAGCTGGGCAAGCCCGAGCCGAACGCGGCCGGTCAGACCCCGCTGAACATCCTGCTGATCGGCTCGGACAGCCGTAACACCGCCGAGAACGTGAAGCTCGGCGGCGCCAAGCAGGACGCCGACCGCAAGCCGCTGGCCGACGTGCAAATGCTGGTGCACGTCTCGGCGGACCGCAGCAACATGTCGGTGGTCAGCATTCCGCGCGACACCCGGGTGACCATCCCCCGGTGCACCGACCCGAAGGACGGCCGTGTCTACCCGAAGACCGAGGCGGCGATCAACCAGTCGCTCCAGCACGGCGGTCCGGGCTGCACGGTGGCCACCTGGAAAGAACTGACCGGCATATACATCGATCACTTCATGATGATCGACTTCAGCGGGGTGGTCTCCATGGCGGACGCCGTCGGCGGCGTTCCGGTGTGTGTGAAGGCCAACGTCTACTCACACGACAGCAAGGGCCACGGCTCCGGGCTGCGGCTGACCAAGGGCACCCACTCCGTCAAGGGCATCCAGGCCCTCCAGTGGCTGCGGACCCGCTACGGCTTCGAGGACAACACCGACATCGGCCGGGCCAAGGCCCAGCACATGTACATGAGCTCGATGATCCGGCAGCTGAAGAAGGGCACCAAGCTCAGCGACCCGGGCAAGCTGATGGACCTCGCGGAGGCGGCCACCGACGCGCTGACCGTCGACCACGGCCTCGGCGACGTCAAGAAGCTCTACAACCTGGGCAACGACCTGAAGCGGGTGCCGACCGAGCGCACCACCATGGTCACGATGCCCTGGCAGTACAGCGCGGACGAGCAGTTCGTGGAGCCCAAGCCCGGCGACGCCGAGCAGACCTTCGCGCTGCTGCGCAACGACACGGCGCTGGACGGCAAGGACAAGAAGAAGCCCGACAAGACGCCGGCCCCCACCGCGCCCAAGGGCGAGGTGCCCGTCGTCGTGCAGAACGGCACCGCCTCCATGGTGTACGGGCCGGTCTCCGGCCGGGCCCGCGTGATCACCAATGAGCTGATGCGGCTCGGCTACACCAAGGCCACCCCGAACACGGTGCTCATCTCGCAGGCCGACACCACCGTGGCCTACCCCAGCGAGGCCGAGCAGGGCGACGCGCTCGCCGTGGCCAAGGCGCTGGGGCTGCCCAAGACCGCGGTGAAGTCCTCGAAGTCGGTGCAGGACGTGACCGTGGTGGTCGGCAACGACTGGCGTGCGGGCACGACCTACCCGAAGGCCGGGCCGGCGGCCGACGACGACAAGACGCCGGAGAGCGCCGACGCCCTCAACGGCGAGGACAAGAAGGCGTGCATGGCGGTCAACCCGAACTACACGTTCTGACGGCCTCCACCTTCTGACGGCACGACGAAGGGGCCGGACCACGTGGTCCGGCCCCTTCGCGTACGTGACTACGAGGTCCGGCTCGCCATGACCGCCGGGCGGCGGCTGGCGATGACCTTCTTGGCGAGCGCCCGCGGACTGGTCAGAAAGCCCCAGCCCCACGACATGTGCATGGTCGCCAGCGCCAGCGGGATCCGCACCCGCGCCCCCACCGGCAGCCCCTTGCCCGCCGGGAGCGAGCCCGCGACGATGGCCGCCAGATAGCCGCCCGGGACCAGGAAGCCCCACGGGGTGACGGCCGCGCCCACCACGGCACCCGCTGCGATGGCCACCACGGCGGTCGGCGGGGCGAGGTAGCGCAGGTTGATCGAGCCCTGGTGGAAGCGGGCGACGACATGGCGCCAGCGCCCGTAGTTCCGGTACTGCTTGGCCAGCTCCCGCACGTTCGGCCGCGGCCGGTACGAGACCTTCAGCTCGGGCGAGAACCAGACCAGCCCACCCGCCTCGCGGATCCGGAAGTTCAGCTCCCAGTCCTGGGCGCGGATGAACTCCTCGTTGTAGCCGCCCTGCTGCTCCAGCGCCTCACGGCGGAAGACGCCCAGGTAGACGGTGTCGGCGGGGGCCGCCTCGCCGCCGGTGTGGAAGGCGGCGTTGCCGACGCCGATCTTCGAGGTCATGGCGGCGGCCACGGCCCGCTCCCAGTCGTTCTCGCCCTCGGCGTGCATGATGCCGCCGACGTTCTGCGCGCCGGTCTCCTCCAGCAGCCGCACGGCGGTCGCGATGTAGTTCGGCGAGAGCATGCCGTGCCCGTCGACCCGCACCACCACGGGGTGGCGGGACGCCTTGATCGCGGCGTTCAGCGCGGCCGGGGTCCGGCCCGTGGGGTTGGGCACGGTGTTCACCCGCGGGTCCTCGGCGGCCAGCTCGGCGGCGATCTCTTCGGTGCGGTCCGCGGACGGGCCGACCGCGATCACCACCTCCATCTCACCGTCGTACTCCTGCTCCAGGATGTGCCGCACGGAGTTGCGCAGATGGCGTTCCTCATTGAGCACCGGCATGATCACGGAGACGGCCGGGAGCTGACGCGGGGGCATGGCACCTCGGGGTTTCGGGGGCGCCGGGCCCCCAGGAGACTGCAGTAGCGCGCCCACGTTACCGCGAATGGGGGCACCGGAACGCGCCGCCCGGGTGGCAGCGGGCGCTACGGGCGGCGTGGGGCGCCGGAACGCTCATCGTATGGCCGTACCGTGACAGCGGTTCCGACCCGCCAGCGCCCCGCCCGGGCCCGTTCACGGAGGTCTCCTTCGGTGAGTGCACCGGCCCGATCGACGCGCACCCCCCGCCCCCGGCCCCGCTCCGGCCGCCGCCGTCGTCGCTGGGGGCTGCGGATCGCCCTGTTCGTCGCGTGCCTCGTGCTGGCCATCAGCGCGATCGGGCATCTGCTGGTACGGGAGCTGGAATCCGGCATCCACCGGGTGGACGCCTTCCGCGGCCTGGACAACCGGCCGAAGAGCGCCGGCAGAGGCGTCAACTTCCTGGTCGTCGGCACCGACGGCCGGGACCGGATCACCCGGCAGGAGAAGGTGCTGTACCGGCTCGGCGGGGCGCCCTGCCACTGCACCGACACGATCATCCTGGTCCATCTGTCGGCGGACCGCCGCCGGGCCTCCGTGGTCAGCCTGCCCCGCGACTCGTACGCCGTGATCCCCGAGTACACCGGCCGGACCGGGAAGCGGCACCGCGCCCATCCGCAGCGGCTCAACGCCGCCTACGCCGAGGGCGGGCCCAGCCTGACCGTGCGCACCGTCGAGCATGCGACCGGGGTGCACATCGACCACTACCTGGAGGTCGACTTCACCAGCTTCATGAAGACCGTCGACGTGGTCGGCGGGGTGAAGGTGTGCACGTCCCGGCGGCTCAAGGACGACCACACCGGCCTCGACCTGACGGCCGGCAGCCATGTCCTGAACGGCGGCCAGGCGCTCCAGTACGTGCGCTCCCGGCACGCCGACGGCACCTCCGACCTCGGCCGGATCCAGCGCCAGCAGCGCTTCCTGGCCTCGGTGCTCCACCAGGCGGCGGCCAGCGGCATCCTGCTGAACCCGGTGCGGTTCAACGTCGTCGCCACCACCCTGCTGGGCTCGGTCCGCGCCGACCACGACTTCGGCGCGGAGGACCTGATGGCCCTGGGCCGGGCCATGAACGGCCTCACCCCGGCGTCCTCCGAGTTCGCCTCGGTCCCGGTGGTCCTGCCGGGGAAGCCGCTCAAGGGCGTCGGCTCCACGCTCCACTGGGACGGGCCGGCGGCCGAGCGGCTGTTCGACGCCATCCGCCAGGACCTGCCGCTGACCAGGCACCACGCGCGGCCCCGGGCCACCGTGGTCGACGTGGCTCCACAGCAGGTCCGGGTCCACGTACTGAACGGCACCGGGACGGCCGGGCTCGCCCGGCGCGCGGACCGCGCGCTGCACGCCACCGGCTTCGCCACCACCGGCTCCCCCGCCGACGCGGCCACCAAGGACGTGGCGCGCACCGTCATCACGTACGACCCGGTCTGGGACCACTCGGTGCGCACCCTGGCCGCCGCGCTGCCCGGCGCGCAGCTGAAGCCGGTGCCGAAGCAGGGCGGGGTGATGCAGGTCACGGTCGGCGCGGACTACAAGGACGTGCACCCGGTGCGCACCGAGGACCCGCGCAAGGACCGCCCCGGCATCACCGCCGTCACCGGCGACGAGGTCAGCTGCGCGTAGCGGCGGCTGCGCGTAGCCCCGGCGCTGATCGCGGCCTACAGCTCCTCGGGGGCCTCCGCGGCGCGCCGGGCGCGCAGTTCCTTGATCGCGCGGCGGCGGGCCAGCCGGTGGGTGCGACGGATCTCGGCCTCCTGGTAGCGCCGCTTGTCGCGCTCGGTCTCCGGTATGACCGGGGGTACGGGCCGGGGCTTGCCGTCGGCGTCGACCGCGGCGAAGACCAGATAGGCGCTGCCGACCTGGGTGGCGGGGGTGGACTCGTTCCAGCGCTCGGCCAGCACCCGCACCCCGACCTCCATCGAGGACCGTCCGGTCCAGTTGACCTGGGCCTTCACATGGACGAGATCGCCGACGCGGACCGGTTCCAGGAAGGCCATCTCGTCCATCGAGGCGGTGACCGCGGGGCCCTCGGAGTGCCGTCCGGCGACCGCCCCGGCGGCGTCGTCGACGAGCTTCATGATCACGCCGCCGTGGACCGTGCCGAGGAGGTTGGTGTCGCTGCCGGTCATGATGTGCGACAGGGTGGTGCGCGAGGCGGACGTGGGCTTGCCCGGAAGATCCACATCCACGCCCTGGGCCTGTTTGGTCATGCCGTCCACCATATGCGGGCCGGCTTCTTATCAGCTCTGCAACAGCCATGCCCCGATCCGGCACCTGCCCTGTAAGACAGCGGGTCCGACCAGGCACACTGCCATACATGAGCGATTGGCCCCAGGGTTGGACCGGTGACCGCAACGACCGGTACGGAGGCGGCAGCGGTAACCCCCAGCCAGAGGGTGCCCGCTCGATGCCGCAGGTGCGCCGGGCGGCGCCGGGCGGCGGGCCGCAGCCCGCCGAGCCGCCGATGCCCCCTGAGTTCTCGCCGCGGGGGAACGTTCCGCGGCCCTCGCCGAGCTATGACGACTACGGCGGCCATGGCGGCGACGGCTACAACACCGGCCAGGTCTACGGCGGCGGCCGTGGCCCCGACGGGCCGGGTAGGGGCGGCGGACGCGGCGGCGCGCGGAGGGGCGGACCGGTGAACTGGAAGCGCCGGATAACCATCGGCCTGGTCACCCTGGTCGTGGTGCTGCTCGCGGTCGGCATCGGCACCTACTTCTGGGCCGACGGCAAGCTCAAGCGCGACGTCGACCTCAGCAAGGTCGAGGACCGGCCGACCGGCGGCAAGGGCACCAACTACCTGATCGTCGGTTCGGACAGCCGTGAGGGCATGTCCGCCGAGGACAAGAAGAAGCTGCACACCGGCTCCGCCGAGGGCCGCCGCACCGACTCCATGATCCTGCTCCACGTCGGTGAGAACGGGAACACCATGGTCAGCCTCCCGCGTGACTCCTGGGTCACCATCCCGGCCTTCACCGGCTCGTCGAGCGGCAACCGGATCCCGCAGAGTCAGAACAAGCTGAACGCGTCGTACTCCTCCGAGGGCCCTGAGCTGCTCACCCGGACCATCGAGTACAACACGGGCCTGAAGATCGACCACTATGCGGAGATCGGCTTCGACGGCTTCGCCAAGATCGTCGACGGGGTCGGCGGGGTCGACATCAACATCCCGCAGGACATGAAGGACAAGAAGTCCGGCAACGACCTCAAGAAGGGCGAGCAAACCCTCAACGGCCAGCAGGCGCTCGCCTTCGTACGACAGCGCTACGGACTCGCGGGCGGCGACCTGGACCGCACCAGGAACCAGCAGAAGTTCCTGTCCGCACTGGCCAACAAGGCGGCCTCGCCGAGCACGGTCATGAACCCCTTCAAGCTCTACCCGATGATGGGCGCCGGCCTGGACAGCCTGATCGTCGACAAGGACATGAGCCTGTGGGACCTGAAGGACATGTTCTTCGCGATGAAGAGCGTCTCCGGCGGTGAGGGCAAGCAGATGAACATGCCCGTCTCCAACCCCGGCCTGTCCACTCCCAAGGGCAGCGCGGTCCAGTGGGACATGCCCAAGGTCAAGCAGCTGGTGGGCGAGCTGAAGAACGACGAGACGGTCACGGTCTCCGGCAACTGACCGGGACGCCGAACCGCGTACATCAGCAAGGGGGCGGGGGCATCGCGCGCGATGCCCCCGCCCCCTTGAATCCCGAGCCCTACGGCAGGTTGCGCGCCATGACGATGCGCTGGACCTGGTTCGTTCCTTCGTAGATCTGCGTAATTTTCGCGTCGCGCATCATGCGCTCGACCGGGTAGTCGCGGGTGTAGCCGTAGCCGCCGAGGAGCTGGACGGCGTCCGTGGTGATCTCCATCGCGGCGTCGGAGGCGTAGCACTTGGCGGCGGCGCCGAAGAAGGTCAGGTCGGCGTCGACGCGCTCGGACTTGGCGGCGGCCGAGTAGGTCAGCTGGCGCGCGGCCTCCAGCTTCATGGCCATGTCGGCGAGCATGAACTGGACGCCCTGGAAGTCGGCGATGGGCTTGCCGAACTGCTTGCGCTCCTGGACGTAGCCCTTGGCGTAGTCGAGGGCGCCCTGCGCGATGCCGAGGGCCTGGGCGGCGATGGTGATGCGGGTGTGGTCGAGGGTCTTCATGGCGGTGGCGAAGCCGGTGCCCTCGGCGCCGATCATGCGGTCGGCGGGGATGCGGACGTTGTCGAGGTAGACCTCGCGCGTCGGCGAGCCCTTGATGCCGAGCTTCTTCTCCGGGGCGCCGAAGGAGACGCCCTCGTCGGACTTCTCCACGACGAACGCGGAGATGCCCTTGGACCGCGCCGAAGGATCGGTGACGGCCATCACCGTGTAGTAGTCGGAGACCCCGGCGTTGGTGATCCAGCGCTTGACGCCGTTGAGGACGAAAGAGTCGCCGTCGCGCACCGCCTTGGTCTTCATGCCGGCCGCGTCGGAGCCCGCGTCCGGCTCGGAGAGACAGTACGAGAACATCGCGTCGCCCTTGGCGAGCGGGCCCAGGTACTTCTTCTTCAGCTCCTCGGAGCCGGACAGGATGACCGGCAGCGAGCCCAGCTTGTTGACCGCGGGGATCAGGGAGGAGGAGGCGCACACCCGGGCGACCTCCTCGATGACGATCACGGTCGCGAGCGCGTCGGCGCCGGCGCCGCCGTACGACTCGGGGACGTGCACCGCGTGCAGATCACTGGCGACCAGGGAGTCCAGGGCTTCCTGCGGGAAGCGGGCCTCCTCGTCGACCTCGGCGGCGAAGGGGGCTATTTTCGCCTCGGCGAGTGAGCGGACCGAGTCACGGAGCATGTCGTGCTCCTCGGACGGCCGGTACAGGTCGAAGTCTGCGTTTCCCGAGGACGCCAAGGTCTTCTCACTCCCCTATGATGCTAACTACCGTTAAGTAACTGAATTCTAGGGCCGCCGCCCCTCCTCGTATACGTGAGTTACCCGACAGGAGACGGCTGAGCCCTGCCGGAGGTGCCGACTATGCTCAGGCAGCGCATCTGAGACCGACGCTTCTGGAGCACCACATGGCCCTCAAGATCACCGTGATCGGCACCGGCTACCTGGGCGCGACCCACGCCGCTGCCATGGCCGAGCTGGGCTTCGAGGTGCTGGGGCTCGACATCGTGCCCGAGAAGATCGCGATGCTCTCCGAGGGCCGGGTGCCCATGTACGAACCGGGGCTGGAAGATCTGCTGAAACGGCATGTGGCGGGCGCCCCGGGCGCGACCGGGCGGCTGCGGTTCACCAGCTCCTACGAGGAGGCCGGGCAGTTCGGCGACGTCCACTTCATCTGTGTGAACACCCCGCAGAAGCACGGCGAGTACGCGTGTGACATGCGTTACGTCGACAACGCCGTGGAATCGCTCGCCGCCCATCTGCACCGCCCGGCGCTGGTCGTCGGCAAGTCCACCGTCCCGGTCGGCAGCGCGGACCGGCTCGCGGCGCGGCTCGCCGAGCTGGCCCCGGCCGGAGCGGACGCCGAGTTGGCGTGGAACCCGGAGTTCCTGCGCGAGGGCTTCGCCGTCGAGGACACGCTGCACCCGGACCGGATCGTGATCGGGGTCACCAGCGACCGCTCCGAGAAGGTGCTGCGGGAGGTGTACGCGACGCCGATCGCGGAGGGGTCGCCGTTCGTGGTGACGGACTTCCCGACCGCCGAGCTGGTGAAGAGCTCGGCGAACTCCTTCCTCGCCACGAAGATCTCGTTCATCAACGCCATGGCCGAGGTGTGCGAGGCGGCGGGCGGCGACGTGGTCAAGCTCGCCGAGGCCATCGGCTACGACGATCGCATCGGCGCCAAGTTCCTGCGGGCCGGGATCGGCTTCGGCGGCGGCTGTCTGCCCAAGGACCTCCGCGCCTTCATGGCCCGCGCCGGTGAACTCGGCGCGGACCAGGCCCTGACCTTCCTCCGCGAGATCGACTCGATCAACATGCGGCGCCGCGGCCACATGGTCGAGCTGGCCCGCGAGGCGGTCGGCGGGAGCTTCCTCGGCAAGCGGGTGGCGGTGCTGGGCGCCACGTTCAAGCCGGACTCCGACGACGTACGGGACTCCCCCGCGCTCAACGTGGCCGGGCAGATACAGCTCCAGGGCGCCCAGGTGACCGTGTTCGACCCCAAGGGCATGGACAACGCCCGCGCCCTCTTCCCGACGCTCGCCTACGCCCCCAGCGCCCTGGAGGCGGCCCGGGGCGCCCATGCGGTGCTGCACCTGACCGAGTGGCGCGAGTTCCGCGAGCTGGACCCGGTGGGCCTGGGCGAGATGGTCGCCGAGCGCCGCATCCTCGACGGTCGCAACGCCCTCGACCCCGACTACTGGCGCGACGCCGGCTGGACCTACCGCGCGCTCGGCCGCCCGATGGCATAGCTCCGCTGTGCGGCTCCGCTGTTCGACGGGTCCCGGTTCGGTCAACCCGGGTCCGGGACCCGAGGAGGAGCCATGGCCGAGGCGCCCGGCTTCGTCCCGCCGAGCCGGCCGTCGGCGAAGGAGTCGCAGCAGCTGCACCTCGATCTCGATGTGACCGACATGGCAGAGGCGCAGGAGCAGGTGCTGGCGCTGGGGGCGCGGCCGCTGGACCTCGACGACGGGGGCGGAAAGCGGGATTTCCGGGTCTTCGCCGACCCGGCGGGGCACCCCTTCTGCCTGATCCGCCCTGACGCCCGGAAACCGTCCGCTCCCACCGCAGGGCGCCGGTGGGAGCGGAGCGGGCGCGTTCAGCGGCGGGGGCGGCTGCCCTTCTCCTGCTCCGGCGGAGTCTGGTCGGCGCCCGGGAGCGTGGGCTTGGGGAGGGTTTCGACCTCCTCCTTGGCCTTCTCCAGCTGCTCGGCGGTGTCGTCCGGCAGCTCCGGCGGCTCCGGTGCGGCGTCGCCGAAGCCGAAGGCCGAGGTGAGGTCGCCGAACGTACGGCGGCGCCACTCGCTGATGTTGGGCTCCTTGACGCCCGTCAGCCGCTCCAGGAACTGGAGCACCGAGGTGTGGTCGAACGCCTCGCCCGCGGCCCAGCCGCCCACCGTCCACGGCGAGACGATGAGGCACGGTACCCGGAAGCCGCCGCCGATCGGCAGGCCGCCCACGTACTCGTCCACGGTCCCGGCCTTGGGGGTGGGCGGCGGCACGTGGTCGAACAGGCCGTCGTTCTCGTCGTAGTTGAGGATGAAGACGGTCTTGCGCCATACGTCCGGGTTGGACGCGATGGCCTCGATCTTGGAGGCCACGTAGTCGGCGCCGGCCGCCGGGAGGTAGTCCGGGTGCTCGGAGACCTCGGCGGTCGGGATGATCCAGGAGACGGTCGGCAGCCGGTCGTCACGGGCGTCCTCCTCGAACGTCCCGGCGGGGCTGTGCACCATGCCGCGGTCGTACAGGGGGTCGCCCGGCCTGGCGTCCTGGAACTGCTGGAACTCCTCCAGGAGGTTGCAGCCGTAGTTGTCCTCCTCCTGGTACACCTTCCAGCTGACGCCCGCCCTCTGGAGGCGCTCGGCGTACGTCGTCCAGCGGTACGGCGTGGGCGCCTTGTTCTCCAGGACCGGGCCACCCTTCACCCCGGCCGGGTCGATGGTGCCCGTCATCCAGTACAGCCGGTTGGGCCAGGTGGGGCCGAAGACCGAGCAGAAGTAGTTGTCGCAGACGGTGAACGCCTCGGCCAGGGCGAACTGGAACGGGATGTCCTCACGGGTGTGGTAGCCCATGACGTACGGCCCGTTCTCGCCGTCGGCCTTGCGGTGGGCCGGGAGCCACTTGTCCATGGCGCCCTTGTTCCACGCCTCGTGCTGCACCGACCAGGCGTGGCTGGTGGAGGGGATCGCCTGGGCGCTCGTGGAGTGGGTGTCCAGGTGGAACGGGAGGAGGTAGCCGTCCGGGTTCTCCTCGTCCGGCTGGTGGAAGACCGACTTGCCGGTGGAGAGCGTCAGGGCGTCCGGGTCGGCGAACCCGCGCACTCCTTTGAGGGTGCCGAAGTAGTGGTCGAACGAGCGGTTTTCCTGCATCAGCAGGACGACGTGCTCGATGTCGTCGAGCGAGCCGCCCTTGGCCGGCCCGGCGGCTATCGCCTGCTGCACGCTCGGCGGCAGGAGCGTCATGGCCGCGCCCGCGCCGAGCGAGCCGGCGGCGGCACCGAGGAGCCTACGGCGGGTGAAGTCGGGCATAACGCCTCTTTCCCGAATCTATGCATGAGAGATCGTCAGACCGCTGTCGACTCTCTCGCCATGCCGGCGACGGGGAAGAGACGAATTACGTGAACGATGCATCAACACATCGCAAATCCACCAAGCCCCGGTAAAGGGGCGGTTGGCGGTACAGCCAGGATCAGGCCGGGGTCAGGCGCCGGGGGTGCCGTCCAGGTCGTCGATGGTCGCGATGGACGGCCCCCGGACCGCGCGCAGCCCGCGCGCCGCGGCCTCGGCGTCGCGCAGCACCCGGACGGCGTTCTGCCAGGTCAGCTTGGCGAGTTCGGTCTCCGACCAGTGGCGGCCCAGGAGTTCCGCGATGAGGTTCGGATAGCCCGCGACGTCGTCCAGGCCGGACGGGGTGAAGGCGGTGCCGTCGAAGTCGCCGCCGATGCCGATGTGGTCGACGCCCGCCACCTCGCGCATATGGTCGAGGTGGTCGGCGACGGTGGCCGCGGTTGCCATCGGCCGCGGGCGGGCCTTCTCGAAGGCGCGCTGCACCTTCTTCGCGGCCTCCGTCAGCTCCAGCGGATGCAGCCCGTGTGCGCGCATGTTCTCGTCCGCCGCCTTCGTCCAGGCGACCGCCTCCGGCAGCACGAACTTCGGCACGAACGTGGCCATCGCCACGCCGCCGTTGGCGGGCAGCGCGGCAAGGACGTCGTCCGGGACGTTGCGCGGATGGTCGCAGACGGCGCGGGCGGAGGAGTGCGAGAAGACGACGGGCGCCTCGCTCACCCGGAGCGCGTCGCGCATCGTGTCGGCCGATACGTGGGACAGGTCGACCAGCATGCCGAGCCGGTTCATCTCGCGGACGACCTCCTCGCCGAAGCGGGTGAGGCCGTGCGCCCTCGGCTCGTCCGTCGCCGAGTCCGCCCAGGGGGTGTTGTCGTTGTGGGTGAGCGTCATGTAGCGCACCCCGAGGTCGTACAGGGCGCGGAGGGTGGCCAGCGAGCAGTTGATGCTGTGGCCGCCCTCGGCGCCCATGAGCGACGCGATCCGGCCCTCGGCGCGGGCCGCCTCCATGTCGTCGGCCGTGAACGACAGCCGGAGGTCTTCGGGGTAGCGCTCGGTCAGACGGCGTACGACGTCGATCTGTTCGAGGGTCGCGCTGACGGCGGTGTCGCCGCTGAGGTCGGTGCGTACGAACACCGACCAGAACTGGGCGCCGACACCGCCCTTGCGGAGGCGGGGGATGTCGGTGTGGGTGCGCTCGCTCTGGTCTTCGGCGATGTCGAGGCGGTCGAGGTCGTAGCGGACCTGCTCGCGCAGGGCCCAGGGGAGGTCGTTGTGGCCGTCCACGACGGGGTGGGTGGCCAGCAGTTCACGGGCGTGCGCGAGGTGATCGGTCATCCGGGCATTTTCGCCCGGGGCGCCCGTCGAAGTCACGCGTGCGATGCGCCTGGCGGCGGGCCTGTCCCCCACTCCGCCCCTTCCCGCAGCACCGGATATGCGGGAAGGGGCGGGGTGGGGACAGAAGCCGGCCGCGGGCCC
This sequence comes from Streptomyces sp. NPDC021212, assembly GCF_044332925.1. NCBI lineage: Bacteria > Bacillati > Actinomycetota > Actinomycetes > Kitasatosporales > Streptomycetaceae > Streptomyces > Streptomyces sp. NPDC021212. The sequence continues at coordinate 109,444 of NZ_JBIRPZ010000019.1, read as the reverse complement.
CGGACCGCGGATCCGGGCGGGGGCCCGGGGCCTGCCCCGGTTCGGGAAGGGGAGCGCTCAGCGGCCGTGGGCGAAGCCGAAGGACGGGGCGCCGTCCACCTTGGCGCGGAGGCGCTTGCCCTTTTCGGTGGCCTGTTCGTTCAGCTCGTCCTGGAACTCCCGCATCCGCCCCTGCAGCTCCGCGTCATGGGCGGCGAGGATGCGGGCGGCCAGGAGCCCCGCGTTGCGGGCGCCGCCGATGGAGACCGTGGCGACGGGGACGCCCGCGGGCATCTGGACGATGGAGAGGAGCGAGTCCATGCCGTCCAAGTACTTCAGCGGGACCGGCACGCCGATCACCGGCAGCGGGGTCACCGAGGCGAGCATGCCCGGGAGGTGGGCGGCGCCGCCGGCGCCCGCGATGATGGCCTTCAGGCCGCGGGGGGCGGCGTTCTCGCCGTACGCGACCATCTCGCGCGGCATCCGGTGGGCGGAGACGACGTCCACCTCGTACGGGATCTCGAACTCGTCGAGGGCCTTGGCCGCTTCTTCCATGACCGGCCAGTCGGAGTCGGAGCCCATGACGATGCCGATCGCGGGCACAGGAGCGCTCATTCGGTGATGGTCCCTCGGAGGTAGTCGGCGGCGTGGCGGCCGCGCTCGCGGACGTCGGCCAGGTCGTCGCCGTAGGTGTTGACGTGGCCGACCTTGCGGCCGGGCTTCACGCCCTTGCCGTACATGTGGATCTTCAGCGCGGGATCACGGGCCATGCAGTGCAGGTACGCCGCGTACATGTCGGGGTATTCGCCGCCGAGGACGTTGGTCATGACGGTCCAGGTCTCCCGGGTCCGCGGGTCGCCGAGCGGCAGGTCGAGCACCGCACGCACATGGTTGGCGAACTGGGAGGTGACGGCGCCGTCCTGGGTCCAGTGGCCGGAGTTGTGCGGGCGCATCGCCAGTTCGTTGACGAGGATGCGGCCGTCCCGGGTCTCGAACAGCTCGACCGCGAGGTGGCCGACGACACCCAGCTCCGCCGCGATCTTCAGCGCCAGCTCCTGGGCCTGGGCGGAGAGCGCCTCGGAGAGACCGGGGGCGGGGGCGATGACGGTGTCACAGACGCCGTCCACCTGTATCGACTCCACGACGGGGTAGGCGACGGCCTGGCCGTGCGGGGAGCGCACGACGTTGGCGGCCAGCTCGCGGGCGAAGTCGACCATTTCCTCGGCGAGGACGGGGACCCCGGCCCGGAACGGTTCGGCGGCGTCCTCCGCGGCGCGGACGACCCACACGCCCTTGCCGTCGTAGCCGCCGCGCACCGTCTTGAGGACGACCGGGAAGCCGTCACCCTCCTGGGCGAACCGCGCGACGTCCTCCGGGTCCGTCACGATGCGGTGGCGTGGGCACGGCACCCCGGCCGCGCGCAGCCGCTCGCGCATCACGCCCTTGTCCTGCGCGTGCAGCAGGGCCTCGATACCCGGACGGATGACGACGCCGTCCGCCTCCAGCGCGCGCAGATGCTCGGCCGGGACGTGTTCGTGGTCGAACGTGACCACATCACAGCCTTGTGCGAACGCACGAAGCGTCTCCAGGTCGCGGTAGTCGCCGATGACGACATCGCTGACCACTTGGGCCGCCGAGTCCTGGGGAGTGTCACTGAGCAGCTTGAACCTGATGCCGAGGGGGATGCCCGCCTCGTGGGTCATGCGGGCGAGCTGGCCGCCGCCGACCATGCCGACTACCGGAAATGTCACCCTCCAAGGGTAACTTCTCGCCACGACCGCCCCCGACCTGCACTTGGATGATCCTCCAGAGAGTCCTCCGGATATTCACACCGGACTCATGTTCGTGGCCTCCCGGCGCGTGTCCCCAGCGCTGGTTAGCATGGGGAGATGTTGTCGATGCTGACGAAACGGGGCTGAACGATCACCATGAGTGAACGACGCATGCTCGGCGGGCTGAGCACCCAGGTGGGGCGGCTCGCCCGGGAGATCGCGAAGTTCGGGGTGGTCGGTGGCGCCGGCGTCTTCGTCAACCTCGCCGTCTTCAACGTGGTTCGCGGCGTCACCGAGTTGCCGGTGGTGCGGGCGAGCATCGTGGCGACGGTGGTCGCGACCTGCTTCAACTACGTGGGCTACCGGTACTTCACCTACCGCGACCGGGACAAGCAGGGGCGCACCAAGGAGCTCAGCCTGTTCCTGCTGTTCAGCGCGATCGGCCTGATCATCGAGAACGGGGTGCTCTACACGGCGACGTACGGCTTCGGCTGGGACAGCTCGCTGGCGAGCAACGTCTTCAAGTTCCTCGGCATCGGCATCGGCACCCTCTTCCGCTTCTGGTCCTACCGGACCTGGGTGTTCCGGGCGCTGCCCGCGCGGGAGGCGGTGGAGAGCGCGGAGGCGTTCCTCACGGAGGCGCCGTCGGGCCGCACCGGCGAGCAGCCGGTCCGCAAGTAACGCCGCGAAGAACTCGGCAAGCAGCTCAGGAGGGGCGGACGTCCTCCGCCACGCGGCTCAGGAAGAGCGCGAACACCGGCGGATGCGGCTGCAGAAGCTCCAGCCGGCCCCCGTCCGCCTCCGCCAGGTCGCGGGCGACCGCGAGGCCGAGCCCGGTGGAGTTCCGTCCGCTGACGGTCCGTTCGAAGACCCGCGCGCCGAGGTCGGGCGGCACGCCCGGGCCCTCGTCCGTGACCTCCACCACCGCCTGGTTGCCGGTGACGCGGGTGCGCAGCGCGACCGTACCGTCGCCGTGCATCAGCGAGTTCTCGATGAGCGTCGCGAGCACCTGGGCGACCGCGCCCGGGGTGCCGACCGCCCGCAGCCCCTTCTTGCCGGAGCGCACGATCGCGCGCCCCTCACTGCGGGAGGCCGGGCGCCACTCCTCGATCTGCTGCTTGACCACCTCGTCCAGGTCGAAGGCGACCGCGGAGCCGCTGCGCGGGTCGCGCGAGTTCGTCAGCAGCCGCTGGACGACGTCGGTGAGCCGCTCGACCTGGCCCAGCGCGATCGACGCCTCCTCCTTGACGATCTCCGGGTCGTCGGTGAGCGTGATCTCCTCCAGCCGCATGGACAGCGCCGTCAGCGGCGTCCGCAGCTGGTGCGAGGCGTCGGCCGCGAGCCGCCGCTCGGCGGTGAGCATCCGGGCGATGCGCTCGGCGCTCGCGTCCAGGACATCGGCGACCCGGTCCAGTTCGGGCACCCCGTAGCGGCGGTGGCGCGGCCGTGGGTCGCCGGAGCCCAGCCGCTCGGCGGTCTCGGCGAGGTCGGTGAGCGGCGCGGAGAGCCGGTGTGCCTGCCGTACGGCGAGGAAGACCGCGGCGAGGACGGCGAGCAGCGCCACCGCCAGGATGATCAGCATGGTGCGGCCGATCTCGCGGCTCACCGTCGTACGGGACGCCTCGACCCGTACCGTCTCGCCCTGCTCGCCGCGCTCCTGGGAGGAGATGACGCTGCCTTCGGGGCGCTCGCCGATCTCGACGTCCGGGTGGTGCGGGATCGTGATCAGGGCGTAGCGCCCGGGTTCGATCTGCTCGCGCAGCACCTTGTGGGTGACGCCCTCGCCACCGAGCAGCCTGCTGTCGACGATGCTGACGAGCCGCACCGCGTCCGAGCTGACGCTCTCCTGGGCGCTGTCCTCGATGGTCCGGGTCTCGACGATGACGAGCGAGACGCCGAAGACGGCGATGACGACGAGCACCACGGCGAGCGTGGAGTTGATCAAGCGACGGCGCATGGCCCTACCGTGTCAGCCATCGTCAGCTTTTCTCGAACCTGAAGCCGACGCCCCGGACGGTGGCGATGTAACGGGGGTTGGCGGCGTCGTCCCCGAGCTTCTTGCGCAGCCAGGAGATGTGCATGTCGAGCGTCTTGGTGGAGGACCACCAGGTGGTGTCCCACACCTCGCGCATCAGCTGGTCGCGGGTGACCACCCGGCCGGCGTCCCTGACCAGGACCCGCAGCAGGTCGAACTCCTTCGCGGTCAGCTGCAGCTCCTCCTCGCCCATCCACGCGCGGTGCGACTCGACGTCGATGCGCACCCCGTGGGTGGCGGGCGCCTGGGCCTGGGTCTCGACGGCGCCGCGGCGCAGCAGGGCCCGGACGCGGGCGAGCAGCTCGGCGAGGCGGAAGGGCTTGGTGACGTAGTCGTCGGCGCCGGCGTCCAGGCCGACCACGGTGTCCACCTCGTCGGCGCGGGCGGTGAGCACCAGCACCGGGAAGCCGTGGCCCTCGGTGCGCAGCCGGCGACAGACCTCCAGCCCGTCCATTCCGGGCAGTCCGAGGTCGAGGACGAGCAGATCGACGCCTCCTTGCAGACCGGCGTCGAGCGCGGTGGGTCCGTCCTCCCGCACCTCCACCTCGTACCCCTCACGGCGCAGGGCGCGGGCGAGGGGCTCCGAGATCGATGCGTCATCCTCGGCGAGCAAAACTCGGGTCATGAGGTGATGGTAGTCCGCTTGAGTTCGCGTAAGGGGCGCGCAGGTCACGACGGCGGAAGCACGACCGGCTGCGCGCCCTTTCGTGATCCATGTCTCACCCGAGAGTGTCAAGTGCGTGTCGTATGGTGAAGCAACGTCTGTAGCACTCCTCCGGGACCTTTGATGTTCGACGCGCCGAAGGTCTCTCTCATGCCCGGGTCCGGACATCGGGAGTCACCCGGGAGTCAGCGGAACGGACGGAGCCGGCAACGACCAGCGATGTTCGGCGGCCCGGCGCTCAGTCACTCCCACGGGCGCTTCTACGCGTGTCGACGCGCGGCAATGCACCCCTGAGCCCTGTAAGGAATCCCCACATGGCGTCCAGCATGTCGAAGGACGCGACCGCGCGGGAGAACCCCGCCAGCGGTGGCAAGACCTTCTTCGGCCACCCGCGCGGCCTCGCCACGCTCTTCATGATCGAAATGTGGGAGCGCTTCAGCTTCTACGGCATGAGAGCGCTCCTCGTCGTCTATCTGATCTCCGGCGGCCCGGACGCCAAGGACGGCGGTCAGGGCGGCGGCCTCGGGATGACCGAGGGCAACGCGGTGGCCATCTACTCGGTCTACCTGGCCATGGTCTATCTGCTGGCCATGCCGGGCGGCTGGGTCGGCGACCGGGTCTGGGGACCGCGCAAGACGGTCGTGGTGGCGTCCGGGATCGTGATGGCCGGGCATCTGGCACTGGCCGTCCCCGGTCAGCCGACCTTCTTCCTCGGCCTCGCCCTGGTCGCGTTCGGCTCCGGACTGATCAAGTCCAACATCTCCACGATGGTCGGCCAGCTCTACGACGGACCGCAGGACCCGCGCCGCGACGGCGGCTTCACCATCTTCTACATCGGCATCAACCTCGGCGCCTTCGCCGCCCCGTTGGTGATCGGCACCGTCGGTCAGTCGTACAACTGGCACCTGGGCTTCGCGCTCGCGGCGCTCGGCATGGCGCTGGGCCTGGTCCAGTTCCTGATCGGCACCCGCCACCTGAGCCCCGAGAGCAGCACGGTGCCGACGCCGCTGGCGGCCGAGGAGCGCCGGTCCTGGCTGCGCAAGGGCCTGATCTGGCTGGCCGTCGCCGCCGTCTTCTACACCGGCGTGGTGCTCAGCGGACAGTGGACGCTCAACTGGGCGCTGGTCCCGATCACCCTGCTCGGCCTGATCATCCCGATCGCGGTGCTGGTGCGGATCAAGCGGGACCCGGAGCTGACCGCGGTCGAGCAGACCAAGGTCAGCGGCTACATCTGGTTCTTCGCGGCCGCCGCCGTGTTCTGGATGATCTTCGACCAGGGCGGCTCGACGATGTCCGCCTTCGCCGAGACCAAGACCGCGGACACGATCTTCGGGCTGGAGTTCCCGTCCTCGTGGTTCCAGTCGGTGAACCCGCTGCTGATCATGGCGCTGGCCCCGGTCTTCGCCTGGCTGTGGCTGTGGCTCGCCCGGCGCGACCGGGAGCCGAACACCACGCTGAAGTTCGCCTTCGGCCTGGTCATGATCGGCATGTCGTTCTTCGTCTTCGTGCTGCCGATGCAGGCGGCCTCGGACGGGACGAAGGTCAGCCCCCTGTGGCTGGTGTCGATCTACCTGGTCCAGACCATCGGCGAGCTGTGCGTCTCACCGGTCGGCCTCTCGGTGACCACCAAGATGGCGCCCGCGAAGTACGCCAGCCAGCTGATGGGCGTGTGGTTCCTCGCCGTCACCGCCGGCGACTGCGTCACGGGGCTGCTGTCCATCGCCGGGGTCGACCTGAGCGGGCCGGGCGTCATCGCGCTGGAGGCGACCGCGGCGGCGCTCGCCGGTGTCGCGGTCTTCATGTACCGCAAGAAGGTCGTGGCGCTCATGGCCGACGTGCACTGAGGCAGGGAACAAGGGCCCGGCCGCCGAACCGACGACGGTTCGGCGGCCGGGCCCTGGCCACAGGCTATGGGGCAGCGGCTGAAGTCCCGCTAACGCAGCGTTGCCCGCAGGGCAGTTCGCCCCGCCGCACGGGGTGGGGCGGGGCGAAGCCGGGTCGTTCAGCGGGTGCCGCGCAGCTTGCGCCACGGGGTGAGGGTGAAGATCGCGCCGCCGAGCAGGATCGTCGTACCGGCGATCAGCCCGAGTGCGGTGAGGCCGCCGTGGTCGTTCGAACCGGTTTCGGCGAGCCCGCCGCTGGTGCCGCTGCCCGAGGTGCCGGTTCCGCCGGAGGTGGAGGTTCCACCGGAGGTCGAGGTACCGCCCGAGGTGCCGCCGGGCTGCTTCGTCGTGTCCAGCTCCAGCGAGGCGCCGGGGTCCTTGGCGGGGGTGCAGGTGGTGGTCGTACCGAGCGCCTTGACCGTCAGCACGCCCGGGGTGAGCGTCGACTTGCCGCTCGCGCCCGGCTTGTAGGTGCCGGTCAGGTCCGGGATCTCGATCGGGGCACCGGACTTGATGGGCTCCTTGTTGGTGGGGCCCGCCACGGACACCGTGCCCTTGTCCGCCCCACCGACCTTGACCGCCATGGACGGCTTGACCGAGTCCGCTGGGATGTCGGCCGGGCTGTCCATCACGGACTTGCCGAACTTCACGGTCAGGGCGAAGCTGCCACCGCTCTTGGCGGCGTCGATGCGGACCGGGGAGGTCGCGGTCTTGTCGCCGATGGGAGTCTTGCAGGCGTACTCGACCTGTACCTCCTTGCCGGTGTACGAATCGCCGCCACCGCCGCCACCGGCGGTGGTGCCGCTGGTGGTCCCGCTGCTGGTGCCGGATGTGGTGCCGGACGTCGTACCGCTGGTGGTTCCGCTCGTGGTGCCCGACGTCGTACCGGATGTGGTTCCCGACGTGGTGCCGGCGGTCGTACCGCTGGTGGTGCCGCCCGACGTGCTGCCGTCCGTCACCTTGATGGTGGCGGCCGCCTTCACGGTCTCCTTCGCCGCGCACTTGGTGTCGGTCGACAGCGGCTTGCTGACGTTGATGTTGTAAGCGCCGGGCGTCAGCGTGACCTCACCGGCCGTCGTCAGCTTCAGCTTGGCCTTCATGTCCGACAGCTTCATCGGGCTGTCCTTGGGGATCGCCGGATTCTCCCGCGGCCCCTCCATGGCCAGTTCACCGGTCTGCGCGCCGCCCACCGTGAGCGTGCCGGTGGGCTTCACCGTGTTCTCCTCGATGTCGAGGATCGGCGGGTTCTTGGAGGCGGCCTGGACCGTCTTCCACACCACCTCGACCTCGTCGCCGACCTTGGCCGTGGCCGGGGCCTGGACGTCCGCGGTCGTGGTGCCCTGCACCGGGGGCAGGCCGGAGATGGGCGGCGGCAGGCATTCGGTCTGGTACGAGACCTCGGCGCCGTAAGCGGTGCTCGCGCCGAGCATCATGCCCGCACCGCCGAGCAGCAGTGCGACGGCGGCCGCACTCACTCTTCGTTGCGTCCTCACGTCGTTCCCTTCGGGTTCGGTCGGTTCTCCTCGGACGGTGCGGAAAGGTGGTGCGTCGGTGTCCCCGGCAGCGTGCCCGGGGTGAACCAGGGCAGGGCGGTGGCCGGGGCGGGCTCGGCCGCCTCGGCCACCTTGGCGGCCTTGGCGGCCTTGGCGGCCTTGGCGGCCGTGGCGGCCGTGGCGGCCGGGGGTGTACGCGGCCGTACCTTGTCCACGACGGCCATGCCGATACGGAAGACCGCCGCCGGGACGACGACGCACAGCAGGATCCAGAAGAGCGTGACGCCCCAGGGCCGCCCCACCCCCCACGGCTGTTCGACGAGCACCTTGCGCCCGTATTTCAGCGACACCTGGTAGTCGCCGTGCGCGCCCGCCGACAGCTCCACAGCCAGCTTGACCTGCGCCTTCTTCCCCGGCTTGAGGGTGCCCCGCCACTGCTGCTCCTCCCAGTCGGGGGCGAAGACGCCGTGCGAGGTGCCCACCTGGAAGACCGGATCGCGGGCCGGGGTCGAGCCGAGATTGGCGACGGTGACGACGAGCCGTCGCTGCGGGGGCGCGCCGAACCAGGTCAGCAGCCCGCTCGCACCGTCGAGCCGCGCGGAGAGCACGCTCAGCCGCTCACCGCCGGTGCGCTGCTCGGGCAGGGGCGCGACGGGATGCCCGGCGACCTTGAACGCCACGTCCGCGGCGGCCGCTTCACCGGTCACGGTCGCGACGTGGACGACGCAGGGGCAGGGCTTGGGCGGCTCGGCGACCGGCAGCTTCCGGCGGAACGTGCCGTCCGCTCCGGTGGTGACCGCTCTGCCGTCGGCGTTGGCGCAGGAGTTGGTGCCGCCGATCATGTTCTGACCGCAGATGAGCAGGGTGAGCAGGGCGCGCGGCCGCCAGCCGGTGCCGCTCACGGTGATCGTGCCGCCCGTACCCGCCTGCTCCCGGGACACCTTCGCGGCCGGGCCGTCGTCGGCCGCGGCGGCGGGTCCGGAGGACGGTACGACGAGGGCGAGCGCGGCGAGCAGGGCGGCCAGCAGCCCGGCGTACCGACGGCGGTTCGTAACGGCGTTCACGCGCGCGCTCCTGACTCCGTGCTGGCCATCCGACTCCGGTTGCGTCTGCGGAACAGCCACGCACCGCCGCCGCCCGCCGCGCCCAGCGCCGTGGCCGCCGCGGCGGCGAGCAGCCACCCGGGTGCGGCGGTGTACTTGGCGGAGGCCACCGCGTGCGCGCCGCCGCGCGCGGTGACGGTGAGCCTCACGTCCACCGCGTCGAGAGCGGGGGCGTCCGGCCAGCGCTCGGTGAGCCGTACCCGCTTGCCCGGCGGCACCTGGACGGGGAGGGTACGGGCGTCCCGGCGCAGCACCGCGCCGAAGAGACCGTCGGCGCGTACGGCGAGCCGTGGCGTCAGCGCGGTGTTGCCGCGGTTGACGACGGCGTAACGGATGGCCGCCCCGCCGCCGCCCCCGGCCCGTACGACCCGTACGTCCTCGACGGAGAGCGCGGACAGCGTCGCCCCGCTGATCCGCAGATGCATCCGTACTTCGCTCCGGTGGCCGCCGCCGGTGACGACGAGCGCGCCGGAGCGGTCGCCGGGCGCGGCGTCGGGCTGCACGGTGACGGTGAAGGGGACGTCGGCGCGGGTGCGGGCCGGGACCTTCACCGTGCGGGCGGAGAACGCGATCCATGTTCCCTCGGCTCCTTGGCCCCGGAGCCGCAGGGTGTGGGCGCGCTTGTCCTCGTTGGTGACCGAGAGCTTGTCCTTCAGGACGGTGCCGGGCCGCCCCTCCAGGTAGAAGTACGGCCGGCCGGCGGCGTCCGGTGCGCTGCCCGCGCCGGGCGCGGGCGCCGCCGACCAGCCGGGCGCGGCGGCAGCGGCGGGCGTCGCGGGCACGCCCAGCAGCAGCGCGGCGGCAGCGGCGCCCGCGCGTAACGCGGCGCCGGTACGGGACGGCATGCCCGCGGCTCTACGGGGTGGCCCGTCGGCGGCGGGTCAGCCAGAGCGCCCCGGCCGCTCCGGTGAGGAGCACCGTGCCGCCGAGGGTGCCGAGCGCGATGGCGGAGTCGGCGGGTCCGGTCTGCGGCAGCCGGCCGCCGCCGGTGCCGCCCGTACCGCCGGTGCTGCTGGTGCCGCCCGTACCGCTGTCCGGGCCGCCCGTACCGCCGCTGCCGCTCGTCCCCCCGGTGGAATCGGAGCCGCCGGAACCGCCCGGGGCCGTGACGTCCAGGGTCAGCGAGGGCTTGGGGCTGTTGCCCGGCGTACAGGTCGTGGTCGTACCCAGCGCCTTGATGGTCAGGGTCGAGGCGGTGAAGGTGACCTTTCCGCTCTTCTTGGGGGTGTACGTGCCCGTCAGCGTGCTGATCCTGATGGGCGTATTGGCGGGGATGGCCTTGTCGTTGGCCGGACCCGACACCGACACCGTGCCGGTCTCCGCACCGCCCAGCTTGATGAGCGCGCTCGGGTGCATGGCCCCCTTGCCCAGTTCCACGGGGCTGGAGGAGACGCCCTTCTCGAAGGACATGGTGAGCTTGTAGCCGCTGCCGCTCGGAACGCCCTTGATGTCGATGGGCGATACGGCGCTTTTGTCGCCGATCGGCGTCTTGCACTGGTAGTTGACGTCCACCGTGGCCGCGTGGGCGGCCGGAGCGGTGAGCAGTACCGCAGAACCGGCCACGGCCGCGGCCAACGTGAGGGCACCGCCGCGGCCGGCCGCACGGCGCTGGGATTGGGACACCTGAGATCCCCTCTCGTCAAGCGCCGCAGCCGAATGTAACTGACGGCACATCAGATCGGGCGCCGACAGTACGCCGGGGACCTTGACGAGGGAAGACAAAGAGCACGCCGAATCGGCGCGAAACGCATGAACGCTACCGGGCGCTCAGCACCCGGGCTCGGGCGGAGAGGGGCCGTGGCCGTGCTCTTCAGGCGGGCGCGGCCAGCTCGGCCCAGACGGTCTTGCCGGATCCCTCCGCGTTCCGCACGACCCCCCAGTCGAGGCACAGCCGCTGCACGATGAACATCCCGTGGCCACCCGGCCGGCCGGCGCGGTGCGGGGTGCGCGGGGCGGGCGTACCGGTGCCGAGGTCCACGACTTCGAGGCGGAGCACCTTCGCGTTGCAGCTGACCCGCAGTTCCTCGGGTCCGTCGGCGTGCAGGCAGGCGTTGGTGACCAGCTCGGAGACGACGAGCAGCACATCCTCCGCGGCGGCCCGCTGGTCGGCGGTCGCGGCCGGAAGCCAACCCCAGTCACGCAGCGCCTCGCGCGTGAAGTCCCGGGCGCGCGGGACGGCGCCGCTGGCCCCGATCAGATGGAGCCTGCGGAGCTGACGGGTCCGCCCAGGGGGTGGAGTGGCCGGTGGGGCAGCCGAAGCGGCAGGGCCGTCCGGATCCGGGCCGCGGTCGCCCGGCGGGTACGGCCGGGTGGTGCTCATCAGCGCTTCACCTCACCGATTCACCGATTCAGGGACAAGGGATACCTGATCTCTTCAACAGTTTCAGCCTGTCTCCTGCCCGGCCAAAGCGTGAGAACACCCACTTCTCCGGTACGGCTCATGTGACGCGGACAACGCCTCGATGACATCCTGCCGAAACACCGGAAACAGGAGTGGCGGAGATCACTCGACAAGCGCTGCGTCGAGGGATTCATGGACCGTAAAGACGGCCTCCGCGCCTGTGATCTCGAACACGCGGGCAACGACCGGCTGCATCCCGGCAAGATGGACCGCCCCACCTTCGGCCTCGGCCTTCAGACGGGCACCGAGCAGCACGTTGAGGCCGGTGGAATCACAGAACTCCAGATGCGAGCAGTCCACGACCAGCCGCACACGACCCCCCTCCACGCACTGCTCCAGCGGTTCTCGCAGCACCTCGGCGGTGTGGTGGTCCAACTCACCCGTCGGTGTCACGACCGCGCTCGCCCCGTGGTGCCGAACCTCGACCTGGAGCCGGCCCTTGCTGGCGCTGCCGACCATCCCGCGGTCCATGTGCGCACCTCTTCTGGCGTCTCGTTGCTTTCGATTGCGCGCAATGAACCTTACGCCTTTGACCGGTACTCCGGTAGCCGAACATTTCGCATAGTTCGGCAAATATGGACAACGTGGACTTGCCACGCACCAGCGAATACGGGTAGGCGTAGTAGGGACACACCCGAACACGGCCCGGCTTTGGAGGCGCCGCTCACCGGAGCAGCACGTCATGGCATCGGCAGCCATATGCCGAGAACGACGGAGGAGACTATGTCACCCCAGCTCGACGACTCGCGTACCGACCCGTCTTGGAGTACCAGGGCCACCGTCTCGTCGACTCACGCACCCGAACAGTTCGTCACTGATGCGGATGCCCAGGCGATCGCCGGATATTCCTACGATGAACTGGCCGAATTGTCTGATCTGCCGGAAATCCCGTCTTTTGAGACGGTGAGTCCGGTCGACGCGAGGGCCCTCTCGAAGACGCTCTTCGAACGCATCGAGGTACTCGAAGAAGGCACCCACGAGTACGCCTACGTCCGGAACACCCTGGTCGAGCTGAACCTGGCACTGGTCAAGTTCGCCGCCTCCCGCTTCCGCTCGCGCAGCGAGCCGATGGAGGACATCGTCCAGGTCGGCACCATCGGCCTCATCAAGGCCATCGACCGGTTCGAGCCGGGCCGTGGCGTCGAGTTCCCCACCTTCGCGATGCCGACCATCGTCGGCGAGATCAAGCGCTTCTTCCGGGACACGAGTTGGTCCGTGCGCGTTCCCAGGCGGCTCCAGGAGCTGCGGCTGGACCTGGCCAAGGCCGGTGACGAACTGGCCCAGCGGCTCGACCGCGCGCCGACCGTCGGCGAGCTGGCCGCGCGCCTGGACATCACCACCGCCGAGGTCGTCGAGGGCATGGCCGCGAGCAACGCGTACACCGCCAGCTCGCTGGACGCCCAGCCGGAGGAGGACGACTCCGAGGGCGCGCTCGCGGACCGCATAGGGTACGAGGACCACGGGCTCGAGGGCATCGAGTACGTCGAGTCCCTGAAGCCGCTCATCGCCGATCTGCCCGCCCGGGACAAGCAGATCCTCTCCCTGCGCTTCGTCGCCAACATGACGCAGTCGGAGATCGGCGAGGAACTGGGCATCTCCCAGATGCACGTGTCCAGGCTGCTGTCGCGCACCCTCCGTCGGCTCCGCAAGGGGCTGATGATCGAGGAGTAACGCTTCCGCAGACGGATAAGGGCCCGCCCCCCGCTTTCCGGGACGGGTCCTTATTCGTGTCCTGATCCCCTGACAGGCGGTCAGACGAGCGTGCCGGCCCGCCAGACCGCCGAGATCAGCGGTACGCCGGGGCGGTACGCGAGGTGGACGTGCGAGGGCGCGTCCAGCAGCGCGAGGTCGGCCCGGGCGCCGGGGGCGATCCGCCCCACGTCGTCGCGGCGCAGCGCCCGCGCCCCGCCCGCGGTGGCCGCCCAGACCGCCTCGTCCGGGGTCATCCCCATGTCCCGTACGGCCAGGGCGATACAGAACGGCATCGAGCTGGTGAAGGACGAGCCGGGGTTGCAGTCCGGCGACAGCGCGACCGTGGCGCCCGCGTCCAGCAGCCGGCGCGCGTCCGGATACGTCGCGCGGGTCGAGAACTCCGCCCCGGGCAGCAGGGTGGCGACCGTGTCGCCCTGCGCCAGGGCGTCCACATCGGCGTCGGTGAGATGCGTGCAGTGGTCGGCGGAGGCCGCGCCCAGTTCGACGGCGAGCTGCACGCCCGGGCCGTACGAGAGCTGGTTGGCGTGGACGCGCGGGATGAGCCCGCGCTCCTTCCCCGCGGTGAGGACGGCGCGGGCCTGGTCGCCGTCGAAGGCGCCCCGTTCGCAGAAGACGTCGACCCAGCGGGCGTGCGGGGCGCACATGTCGAGCATCGGGCCGGTGACGAGGTCGACGTACGCGGCCGGGTCGTCGGCGAACTCGGGGGCGACGATGTGCGCGCCGAGGAACGTCACCTCGTCGGTGTGGGCGGCGGCGATGGACAGGGCGCGGGCCTCGTCCTCCGAGGTCAGGCCGTAGCCGGACTTGATCTCCAGGGTGGTGGTGCCCTGGTGCAGGGCCTCCACCACATAGCGGGCGACGTTGGCGTTGAGCACGTTGTTCGAGGCGGCGCGGGTGGCGGCCACGGTGGTGCGGATGCCGCCCGCGGTGTAGGCCCGGCCGGACATCCGGGCGTTGAACTCCTCGGTGCGGTCGCCCGCGAAGACCAGGTGGGAGTGGGAGTCGACGAAGCCCGGAATGGCGGCCCGGCCCGCCGCGTCGACCCGGTTGTCGGTGGCGGGTGCTTTGCTTGTCTCACCGACCCAGGCGATGCGGTCACCGTCGATGACGACCGCCGCGTCCTGGATCAGACCGAGGGGGCCTTCGCCGAGGGAGGGGTCGTTGGTGACGAGGCTGGAGATGTGGATGAGGGCCGTCGTGGTGGGGGTCGTGACCGTGTCGGTTGCGGTGGTCATGGTGGGGGCGTTCTCCTTGATCAGCCGGCTCGGCCTGGCCGGCCTGGTCAACGTGATCGGCCTGGCCGGCCTGGTCAGCCTGGTCGTCAGCCGTGCAGAGCCGCGATGGCTTCGGCCAGTGCCTCGGGGACGCGCGGGACGAGCTGGTGGGCCCCGTCCCGTACGACATGGCGGCCGCCGACCACGGTGTGCCGGACGTCCGCGTTGGTCGCCGCGAATATCGCCGTCTCGGCGCCCAGCCGGGGTGGCGGCCCCGCCGTGCGGACCGAGTCCAGCGCGATCGTGGTGAGGTCGGCGAGCGCGCCCACCTCGATCCGGCCCGTGTCCGCGCCCCAGCCGAGCGCCGCGTGACCGTCGGCGGTGGCGGCACGCAGCAGCTGGGCGGCGGTCCAGTGGCCGCGGGTGCGGGTGTGCAGTCGCTCGTCCAGCTCCATGGCGCGGGCCTCTTCGAGGATGTCGATCACGGCGTGGCTGTCGCTGCCCAGGGACAGCGGTGAGCCCGCCCGGCTCAGCTGGGCGGCCGGGCCGATGCCGTCGGCGAGGTCCCGTTCGGTGGTCGGGCACATGCACACGCCGGTGGCCGAGTGGCCCAGCAGCCGGATGTCGCCGGGGGTGAGGTGGGTCGCGTGCACGGCGGTCGTGCGCGGGCCCAGCACCCCGTGGTCGTCGAGCAGCCGGGTGGGGGTGAAGCCGTGGGCCTCCACGCAGGCGTCGTTCTCGGCGGTCTGCTCGGAGAGATGCACATGCAGGGGCGCCGCCTGCCCCTCGGCCCAGCCGGAGACGGTCGCGAGCTGATCGACGGGGACGGCCCGCACCGAGTGGATGGCGGCGCCGATGCGGGTGTTGCCGTCGCCCTTGAGCGCGGAGACCCGCTCGGCCCAGGCGTCCGCGGTGCCGTCCGAGAAGCGGAGCTGGTGCTGATCGGGCTCCGCACCGAAACCGGAGGACAGATAGCAGGTGTCGAGGAGGGTGATGCGGATACCGGCCTCGGCCGCCGCCGCGATCAGGGCCTGCCCCATGGCGTTGGGGTCGGCGTAGCGGCTGCCACCGGGTGCGTGGTGGAGATAGTGGAACTCGCCGACGCAGGTGATGCCCGCCATGGCCATCTCGGCGTACACGGCACGGGCCAGATCGAAGTAGCTGTCCGGGGTGAGCCGGTCGGCCACCTCGTACATCAGCGTGCGCCAGGTCCAGAAGGAGTCCGGCGCCGCGCCGTCCGCCGGGTTCGCCGACGCGCCCGCCTGCACGATGCCGCGCAGGGCCCGGTGGAAGGCGTGGCTGTGCGCGTTGGCCAGGCCGGGGACGGTCAGCCCGCGCAGGGTCACGGACCCGGCCGGATGTGCGCGGCTCCTGGGCCGCACGGCCTTGATCCGCCCGTCCGTGGCCACCACGATGACCACGTCCGGCACCACCTGGCCGTCCAGCCAGGCGTACTCCGCCCAGTAGGTCTGCGCCGTCAGTGACACGCCAACCCCTCCAGTACCTGCGCGAGCGCGGCCACACCGGCGAGGCAGTCATCCTCGCCCGCCGTCTCCGCGGGTGAGTGCGAGACGCCGGTGGGGTTCCTTACAAACAGCATGGCGGTCGGAACCGACGCGGACAAAATGCCCGCGTCGTGCCCGGCGCCGGTGGGGAGGACCGGGACGCCGCCGAGCAGGCCCGACAGCTGGTCACGCAGGTCGTGGGCGAATTCCACGATGGGCGTGAAGGACTCCCGGGTGACCTTGACGTCCACCCCGTCGCGCTGCCCGCGCTCGACCGCCGCGCGCTCGATCTCGCCGACGACGGCGGCCAGGGTCTCCTCGTCGGGGGCCCGGGAGTCCAGCCAGCCGCGCACCAGGCTCGCGATCGCGTTCACCCCGTTCGGCTCGACGCCGACCTTGCCGAAGGTCGCGAGGGCCCCGGCCAGACGGGCCTTCTTGCGGGCCGCGAGGACCGTGTTCGCGTACGTGAGCATGGGGTCGCGGCGGTCGTCCAGCCGGGTCGTCCCGGCGTGATTGGCCTCGCCGTGGAAGTCGAACCGCCAGCGGCCGTGCGGCCAGATCGCGGAGGCGACGCCCACGGGGGCGTTCCCCGTGGCGGAGCCACTATCGGACAGCGTGCCCAGGGCCCGGCCCTGCTCGATGTGCAGCTCCACGAAGGCGCCGATGCGGGCCAGCCGCTCCGGGTCCGGCCCGATGGCGTCCGGGTCGTACCCGGCGCGCTCCATGGCCTGGGGCAGCGTGACGCCGTCCGTGTCCCGGAGGGCGTGCGCCCGGTCCTTGTCGAGCTGCCCGGCGGTGAGCCGGGAGCCCACGCAGGCCAGCCCGAAACGGGCGCCCTCCTCGTCGCCGAAGTTGACGATGGCGAGCGGCTTGGCGGGCGTGGCCCCGCGGGCGCGCAGCTCGTCCAGGGCGGCGAAGGAGGACACGACGCCGAGGGGGCCGTCGAAGGCGCCGCCGTCGGGGACGGAGTCCAGGTGGGAGCCGGTGACGATGGCGTCTCCGGCTTCCGGGTCGCCGAGCCAGGCCCACTGGTTGCCGTTGCGGTCCAGCTCGTAGGTCAGGCCGCGGGTTTCCGCTTGTGCCTGGAACCAGGCGCGGCAGTCCGTGTCGGCGCCGGTCCAGGCGTAGCGGCGGTAGCCGCCGGATTCCGCGTGGCGGCCGATCGGGGCGAGGTCGCGCCACATCTCGTGGAACGACGCGCCGGTCGTGGGGGGTGTGCCCACTGTGGTCTCAGCCTCCGTTTCGTGCGCGGGTGCGGACCGGTGGGTGGGTTGTGCCCGCCCGTCCCTCCCCCAGCTACCGCTGGGAGGTGCCTCCTCAGCGGGACGATTGCCCACAACGGTCACTCTCCCGACTCCCTCATCGGGATGCGGACGTCGCGTTCGGCGGCCACCTCGTCGGCGCGGTCGTAACCGGCGTCCACGTGGCGGATCACGCCCATCCCCGGGTCGTTCGTCAGGACGCGGCGGATCTTCTCGGCCGCCAGCGGCGTGCCGTCGGCCACCGTCACCTGGCCCGCGTGGATCGAGCGGCCCATGCCGACCCCGCCGCCGTGGTGGATCGAGACCCAGGAGGCGCCCGAGGCGACGTTGACCATGGCGTTCAGCAGCGGCCAGTCGGCGATCGCGTCCGAGCCGTCCAGCATGGCCTCGGTCTCGCGGTACGGGGAGGCCACCGAGCCGCAGTCCAGGTGGTCGCGGCCGATGGCCAGCGGCGCGGCGAGCGTCCCGTCGGCGACCATCTCGTTGAACCGCTCCCCCGCCTTGTCGCGCTCGCCGTAGCCGAGCCAGCAGATGCGGGCGGGCAGCCCCTGGAAGTGGACCCGCTCCCCCGCCATCTTGATCCAGCGGGCCAGGGACTCGTTCTCCGGGAAGAGGTCGAGAATCGCCTTGTCCGTCGCCGCGATGTCCTTCGGGTCGCCGGACAGCGCCGCCCAGCGGAACGGGCCCTTGCCCTCGCAGAACAGCGGCCGGATGTACGCGGGGACGAAGCCGGGGAAGGCGAAGGCGCGCTCGAAGCCCGCGAGCTTGGCCTCGCCGCGGATCGAGTTGCCGTAGTCGAAGACCTCGGCGCCCGCGTCCATGAAGCCGACCATGGCCTCCACGTGCCGGGCCATCGCCTCGCGCGCCCGCTGGGTGAAGTCGGCGGGCTTTTCGGCGGCGTACGACGCCATCTCGTCGAAGTCCACGCCGATCGGCAGGTACGACAGCGGGTCGTGGGCGCTGGTCTGGTCGGTGACGATGTCGATCGGCGCGTTCATCGCGAGCAGCTGCGGGACCAGCTCGGCCGCGTTCCCCAGCACGCCGATCGACAGCGGGCGGCGGGCGTCGCGCGCCTCGGTCGCAAGCTGGAGGGCGTGGTCCAGGCTGTCGGCGCGCACGTCCAGGTAGCGGTGCTCGATACGGCGGTCGATGGCGCGCGGGTCGCAGTCGATACAGATCGCGACGCCGTCGTTCATGGTGACCGCGAGCGGCTGGGCGCCGCCCATGCCGCCGAGGCCGGCGGTGAGGGTGATCGTCCCGGCGAGGGTCCCGCCGAACTTCTTCTCCGCGACGGCCGCGAACGTCTCGTACGTGCCCTGGAGGATGCCCTGCGTGCCGATGTAGATCCACGAGCCCGCGGTCATCTGGCCGTACATGGTCAGGCCCAACGCCTCCAGGCGGCGGAACTCCTCCCAGTTGGCCCAGTCGCCGACCAGGTTGGAGTTGGCGATCAGGACGCGGGGCGCCCATTCGTGGGTCTGCATGACGCCGACCGGACGGCCCGACTGGACGAGCATCGTCTCGTCCTGCTTCAGCGTGCGCAGCGTACGGACCATGGCGTCGAACGAACGCCAGTCGCGGGCCGCCTTGCCGGTGCCGCCGTAGACGACGAGCTTGTCGGGGTGCTCGGCCACCTCCGGGTCGAGGTTGTTCTGCAGCATCCGCAGGGCGGCCTCCTGCTGCCATCCCCGGGCGCTCAGCTCCGTACCTCGCGGGGCCCGTACGGGTCGCGGTCCTGACATGGGCCGTGCCTCCCTGTCGTCTACTGGATCGAGTTATTCACATCTTGACTGTGATGAATATAGCTAGTCAATAGGGGCGACTGTGGCATACACCCGGGTGGTTCCCCGGAGGCGTGTGGACAGGCCGCGCGGTCGGCGTCCGCGCCAGGACGTAGCGTCCTGCCGTGTCCCTGCCCGCCACCCACCGCGAGGTGCGCCTCGCCGCCCGCCCCGACGGTCCGCTCACCACCGGCCACTTCGAGGTCACCACCGCCCCGCTCCCCGTGCCCGGCCGCGGCCAGGTGCTGGTACGGAACCGGCTGATGAGCGTCGCCGCCGCCATGCGCCCGCTCCCCGCGGCCGTCCCCGAAGCCCTCGGCCTGCCGCAGCTGCGGAGCCGGGTCGGCGACGTCATGCGGGGCCCCGCCCTCGGCGAGGTGATCGTCGCCCCGCCCGGCACCGGCCTGACCACCGGCGCCCTCGTCCGCCACCACTCCGGCTGGCGCGAGTACGCCGTCCTCGACGCGGCCGAGGCGCCCCCGCTCGACCCCGACGCGCTGCCCGACCCCGCCGCGTACCTCTCCCAGGGCTTCACCGCCTGGCTGGGCGTGGTGCGCGGCGCCGGGGTACGGCGCGGCGACACGGTGTTCGTCACCGGCGCGGCGGGCGGGGTCGGCACCCTGGCCGGACAGTTCGCGCGGCTCCACGGCGCCGCGCGGGTCATCGGCTCCACCGGCTCCCAGGCGAAGGCCGACCGGCTCGTCGCGGAGCTGGGCTACGACGCGGCCGTGATCCGCGGCGCCGCCCCCATAGAGGAGCAGCTGCGCGCGGCGGCCCCGGACGGCATCGACGTCCTGTTCGACACCGTCGGCGGCGAGCAACTGCGCGCCGCCCTCGCCCTGGCCCGCCGCAAGGCCCGCTTCGCCATCGTCGGCGCGCTCGCCGCCCAGCTGTCCGACGACGCCCTCGCCACCACCCCGATCAGCACCCTCGCCCTCATCGCCCGCGGCATCACCCTGCGCGGCATCAGCGCCTACGATCACTCGGACGCCTTGCCGACGTACGTGCGCGAATTCGGCCGCGCGCTGCGCGAGGGTGCCATCACCTACCCCCACACCCGCCTGACCGGCATCACCCAAGCCCCCCGCGCCCTGGTCGAGTTGCTGGAGGGCCGCCACCTGGGCGCGGTGCTGGTGGAGCTGTGAGCGGGGCCGCGGCCCCGACTCGCCCCTCACCCGCGCACCGTCGGCCTGGCCCACCGCCCCGCCCGGGTGGTTGGCTGAGGTCATGACTGCGAACCCGGCTTCGGCCCCGATCCCGATCCCGGTCCCGGCCGGCGCCGTCGAGCGACGGGAGCGGGCCGTGCGTGCCGCCATCGAGCAGGGGCTGCTCGGGCCCGAGCAGCCCGTCGTCGGGCTGCTCGACGTCACCGGCATCCGCGCCGCCGCGGCCGAGCTGCGCGCGGCCTTCGACGAGGTCGTGGCGCCCGGCACGCCCGTGCTGCACGCCTTCGCCGTGAAGGCCGCCGCGCTCGTCCCCGTCCTGCGGCTGCTGGCCGACGAGGGGCTGGGCTGCGAGGTGGCCAGCCCCGGCGAGCTGGCCCTCGCCCGGGCCGCCGGTCTCGGCCCCGGCCGCATCGTCCTCGACTCGCCCGCCAAAACCCCCGCCGAACTACGCGAAGCCCTCGACCTGGCCATCGCCGTCAACGCCGACAACCCGCAGGAGCTGGCCCGCCTCGACGCGCTCGTCAACGGCACCCGTTCCCCGCTGGGTCTGCGGGTCAACCCGCAGGTCGGCGGCGGCAGCATCGACGCGCTCAGCACCGCCACGGCCACCTCCAAGTTCGGGGTCGCCCTGCGCGACGTAGGGGCGCGCGACTGGGTCGTGCGCGCCTTCGCCCAGCGCCCCTGGCTGACCCGGCTGCACGCCCACGTCGGCTCGCAGGGGTGCCCGCTGGAGCTGATGGTGGCGGGCGTCCAGGCCGCGTACGAACTCGCCGAGGAGATCAACGAGACCATCGGCCGCCGCCAGATCGACACCCTCGACATCGGCGGCGGCCTCCCGGTGAACTTCACGTCCGACGAGGTCACGCCCAGCTACCACGAGTACGCGCGACTCCTGAAAACCACGGTCCCCGGTCTCCTCGACGGGCGGTACGGCCTGGTCACCGAGTTCGGGCGGTCGCTGATCGCCAAGTCGGGGGTGGTGCTGGCGCGCGTCGAATACGCGAAGTCCGCCGGCGGCCGCCCGATCGCCGTGACCCACGCGGGCGCGCAACTGGCCACCCGTACGGTCTTCGCCCCCACCTCCTGGCCCCTGCGAGTCGCCACGTACGACGCGGAAGGCCGCCCCAAGCCGACGGGCCCCGGCGGCCCGGTCACCCAGGACATCGCGGGCCCTTGCTGCTTCGCGGGCGACCTGGTGGCCGAGAACCGCGCCCTGCCGGAGCTGGCGGCGGGAGACCATGTGGCGCTGCTGGACACGGGGGCCTACTACTTCTCGAACCACTTCGCCTACAACAGCCTGCCCCGGCCGGGCGTGTACGGGTACGCATCCAGTAACGACGGCGTCCGCTTCGCGGAGGTCCGGAAGCCGCAGACGGTGGCAGAGATCGTGGCCGAGAGCGGCGGCGCGGAGGCCGAGGGCCTGACGGCCCTGTAGGGCGGGGAGCCGCCAACGGCGGGAGGGGCGGGGTCGCAGGGGTGGGGTCCTGGACGCTGACGTGTACGTGTGGCGCCGATTGGCCGACGTTCACACCACGCTTCGCCTCGGCGGCGCCGTAAATATACGGTCCAGGGCCCTGCCCCGGAGGCCCCGCACCGGCACCACCCACCGCACCCATCGCGCACCCCGAAAAACCTCACCGCTTCGCGCCGCCCGGCCCCGCGTCCCCCGCCGCCGGGCCCGTCGTCTCGTAGGCGCGGACGGCGGGGCCCGCCGGGCGGCCCCGGGGGACCCAGTCCGTCCGGACCCACAGCAGGGCGCCGTGCGCGCGCTCCCAGCGGCCCAGCCACAGCGCCTTGGCCCACAGCCCGGCGCCGAGGCCCGCCAGCAGCAGGCCGCCCGCCGCCGGGACGGCGAAGGACGAGCCGACGGCGGCCAGGAAGGCCAGGAGCAGCCACCACCGCAGGGCACGGCGGCGGTTCCGCAGGGTCACCGCGCGGTCCTGGAGGAACACCGACGTACCCGCGCGGGTGGCCTCCTGGGCCAGCGTCAGATACCGGCCGCGCCGTACGACGAGGACGGCGGCGGCCGCGAGCAGGAAGAGCGCCGCCCCCGCCGGCAGGCCGATACGGCGTCCGGTGAGGCCGGGGATCAGCATTCCGATGCCCGCGGCCAAAAGGCCCGGCCACCACAGCCATCCGGCGGGGGCCCGTACGATCACGGCGACCCGTATCAGCGCATGTGTCCCGCGTCCTGCCACTGCCGACCTCCTCGACGTCTCAGGCCATCGAGCGAGGACTGTAGTCAGGTCGGCTGAGAATCAGGTGAGACGGGACGACTCCAGCCCGCAGGGACCTACTCGACGAACAGACCGCGCGCGGCGGCCCGCGCGTCGAACTCCTCCAGCCGCGCCTGCGCGTCCGGCAGCGCGTCGCACATGGCCTCCAGCAGCACCCGCCCCAGCAGCATCGGCGCGCAGGCGGTGTCGAAGGCCAGCCCGGTCCCGACGGCCGCGGGCAGCAGCAGATCGCTGTGGCGGGCGACCGGGGCGAAGGTGCTGTCGGCGACGGTGACGACGGTCAGGCCGGTTTCGCGGGCGTACTCCAGACCCTCCACCACCTCCCGCGGATGGCGCGGCAGGGCGAAGCACAGCAGGGCGGTGGCGCCCGCCCGGTGGGCCGCGTCGATGCGGTCGGCGAGCATCGTGCCGCCCTCGTCCAGCAGTCGGACGTCGGGGTGGACCTTGCGCGCGAAGTACGTGAAGCCCCTCGCCTGGGCGGAGGCGGCGCGCAGGCCGAGGACCGGCAGCGGGCTGGACGCGGCGAGCAGCCGGCCGGCGCGGAGGACGGGTTCGGGGTCGGCGAGCAGGGCGGCGAGGTGGCGCAGGTTGTCGATCTCGGACTGCACGGCCTGCTGGTACGAGTTGTACGCCCCGTCCCCCGCGGCCCGTTCGTCGGCGGCGGGCGCGACGTCGCGCAGGTGCTTGCGCAGCGCGGGGTAGCCGTCGAAGCCGAGCGCGACCGCGAAGCGGGTCACGGAGGGCTGGCTGACCCCGGCGAGTTCGGCGAGTTCGACGCTGGAGAGGAACGGGGCGTCGGCCGGCCGCCGCACCATGCAGTGGGCGATGCGGCGCTGGGTGGGGGTGAGGCGGTGGCCCTCGAACAGGGCCTGGAGGCGGGCGGCGCTCCCGGCACCCGTCACATGAGCCACATCCGCCGCACCGGCCACGTCCGCCGCCGCTCCGGCCACGTCCACCGTCGCTCCGGCCACATCCGCCGCCGCACCGGCCACATCCGCCACGTCCGCCGCCCCGTTGTCCGTACCCATCAGTCCTCCTGACCCTCAGCACACTCACGAGCCTCAGCAGGCTCAACGCCCTCGCACACCTCGGCCAGCGGATCCAGCAGACCCACCGCGTCCGCCACATCCTCCGTCAACGGCCGGTCCTCCATCCGCGGATCGAGAACTTCCGCCGCCAGCGCGTAGGCGGCGGCCGCCGGCACCCCCGGCTCCGGTTCCATGCCGCGCTGCCGCAGCGCACGGACCGCCGCGACCAGTTCGCAGGCCAGCACCTGCCGGTAGTGGTCGGCCACCCGCAGCGTCTGGCGGGCGCCGAGCGAGGCGAAGCTGGCCTGTTCCTCGACACCGCGCGAGAGCACGGCGTGGCCGAGGGAGGCGGGGTGGGAGACGGCCCGCATCTCACCGAGGGCCGCGCCCGCCGCGTACTCCAGGATCATGACGCCGGAGCTGGCGGGCGCGGGGTCGCCGAGGAAGGGGCGGAGCCGGGTGAAGTCGGGTTCGCTGAGCGCGGCGAGCCGGGCCGTGGACAGCCGCGCGGTCTGCAGGGCGGCCAGCCGGAAGTGGTCGAGGGCGAGGGCGGCGTGCGCGGCGTAGAAGTTGCCGTTGTGGTACGCGGCCTCGTCCTCGGAGCTGATCAGCGGGTTCTCGGCGGCCGCGTTGACGTCGACGTTCAGCACCCGCTCCAGCGCGTCGGCGGCGTCCAGCGCCGGGCCGTGGATCGCCGGCAGGCAGCGGAAGCCGTACGGGTCCTGGATGCGGCCGAGCGGCGGGGTGGGCCGGGCCGGGGCGCCGATGAGGGCGCGTACGAGGGCGGCGGCGTGGATCGAGCCGGGGTGCGGGCGGGCGCGCTGGACGGGTTCGGCGTACGCCTCGTACGAGCCGCCGACCGCGATCAGCGAGAGCGCGGCGACGGCGAGCGAGGCGGACAGCAGCCGCCGCAGGTCGGCGAGGGCGAGCGCGGACTGGCCGAGGGTGAGGGCGTTGCTGCTGATGAGCGCGAGGGCGTCGTTGCTGTCGAGCGTGATGGGGTCGGGGGCCCGGCCGCCGGGGGCGGCGTCGGTGAGGTCCCAGGGGTGTTCGCCGACGAGGGCGAGCCCGGCCTGGGCGAGCGCGGCGATGTCGCCGGTGCCGACCGCGCCGAACTCGTTGACCACGGGATGGACACCGGCGTCCAGTGCCTGGACGAGGGACGTGACGACGGAGGGGCGCAGCCCGGCGCCGCCCGCGAGTATCTGGTTGGCGCGGACGGCCATCATGGCGCGGACCTCGCGGCCGGGCAGCGGACTGCCGATGGCCCCGGCGTGGCTGCGCAGCAGCCGCAGGCCGTGGTCGGCGCCGGGGCCGACGTCCTCGGTGCGGTTGGCGCCGACGCCGGTGGAGCGGCCGTAGACCCGTCCGGTGGCGGCGAGCCGGTCCGCCGTCTCCCAGGCGCGTTCGACGAGGGCGAGGGCGGCGGGGTCGGGGGCGGCGGGTAGGTTTCTGCGGTCGGCCAGACGTACGACATCGGCGACGCGCAGGCCGCGGCCGTCGAGCGTGATCCGCGGCGCGGCGGCACCGGCGCCACTCAGGTCGGCGCGCGCCGTCGAATCCAGCATGTGAGACACCATCCAGGGCAACCCCTCTCGAACCCGCCCTTTCGGGCTAGCCGCCAAGCGCTTTCGTCCCATATTGCGAGCAGAAGTAACCGTCGATTAACGCAGACCTATTGACTTCTATTCACTCGACTACGACTGTGCATGACTATATGCAGACAGGGCAAGGGGAAGCGGATGATCAGCTTCAAGCACGTCAGCAAGCACTACCCGAACGGCACCACTGCCGTCGACGATCTCACTCTCGAACTACCCGAGGGCGACATCACCGTCCTGGTCGGTACCTCCGGCTGCGGCAAGACCACCACGCTCCGGATGGTCAACCGCATGGTCGAGCCGAGCAGCGGCACGGTCAGTGTCGGCGGGCGTGACATCCTCAAGGCCGACGCCGCCGAGCTGCGGCGCGGCATCGGCTATGTGATCCAGCAGGCGGGACTCTTCCCGCACCGCACGATCATCGACAACATCGCGACCGTCCCGCTGCTGCTGGGCTGGGGCCGCCGCAAGGCGCGGGCGCGCGCCGCCGAGCTGCTGGAGCTGGTCGGGCTGCCCGCCGGCTCCGGCAAGCGCTATCCGCACCAGCTCTCCGGCGGTCAGCAGCAGCGCGTCGGCGTGGCCCGCGCACTGGCCGCGGATCCGCCCGTGCTCCTGATGGACGAACCGTTCGGTGCGGTCGACCCCGTCGTCCGCACCCAGCTCCAGAACGAGCTGCTGCGGCTCCAGAGCGAGCTGCGCAAGACGGTCGTCTTCGTCACCCACGACATCGACGAGGCCGTCCGTCTCGGCGACCGGATAGCGATCTTCCGTACCGGCGGCCATCTCGTCCAGTGCGCGCCCCCGGCCGAGCTGCTGGCGGCCCCCGCCGACGACTTCGTGGCGGGCTTCCTCGGCGCGGAGCGCGGGCTGAAGCTGCTCTCGCTCTCCACGCTCGCCGACGTTCCGCAGGAGCCCGCGCCCTCCGACGGCGACAGGGCCCGCTGGCGGCTGGTCACCTCCACCCGCGGCGAGCCGCTGGGCTGGCGCGACACCGAGGGCCCGGACGGCGACGAGGCCCCGCTGGTGCCGGTGCGCCCGCTGCGCGACACCGACTCGCTGCTGGCCGCCCTCGACGAATCGCTGGCCTCCCCCGCCGGGCTGGTCGCCCGGGTGGACGCGGACGGCGTGCTGACCGGGGTCACCGGGCGCGACCGGATCCACGAGCACGCGGGCCGCCGCCACGCGGAGGCGGGCCGTACGTCCGCATCCCAGGCTCCGGACCCCGACGCGAGCGTGACCGCATGACCGTCGACTGGGGCTGGTTCCCCGACCATGTGGACGACCTCACCACGCTCACGTTCGACCACCTCTCCACCGCCTTCCCGGCCGTCCTCTTCGGCCTGCTGATAGCGGTGCCGCTGGCCGTCATCGCGCATCGCGTACGGCCGCTGCGCGGCGTCCTCCTCGGCATGTCGAACGTCCTCTTCACCATCCCCTCCATCGCGATCTTCGTGCTGCTGCTGCCGATCACCGGCCTCACCCGCACCACCGCGATCACGGGCCTCACGATCTACACGCTGACCGTGCTGCTCCGGAACACCGTCGAGGGCCTGGACAGCGTCCCCGCCAAGGCGCGCGAGGCGTCCACCGCCATGGGCGCGCGCCCGCTGCGCACCCTGCTCACGGTCGAGCTGCCGCTCGCCTTCCCGGTGATCATGGCGGGCGTACGGGTCTCAACCGTGATGGCGATCTCCCTGGTCAGCGTGGCCAGCTACATCGGATACGGCGGCCTCGGCCAGCTGTTCACCGACGGCTTCCAGCGCAACTACCCCACCCCGGTCGTCGCCGGAGTCGTCCTGTCCCTGCTGCTCGCACTGGTCGCGGACGCCGTCCTGGTCGCCATCCAGTGGCTGTGCACCCCCTGGCTGAGGAGGCGTGCCTGACATGATCGAACTGCTTCAGAACCTCGGCCGCTGGCTGACCAGCGGCGCCCAGTGGTCCGGGCCCGACGGCATCGCGACCCGCCTCCTGGAACACCTCCAGTACTCGCTGCTGGCCACCCTCGTCGCCGCCGTCATCGCCCTTCCCGTCGGGCTGCTCATCGGCCACACCGGGCGCGGCGCGTTCCTCGCCATCAACCTCTCCGGCTTCGGCCGCGCGCTGCCCACCGTCGGCCTGGTCACCCTGGTCTTCCTGGCCAGCGGGCTGAGCATGTGGCCGGTGTACGTCTCGCTGGTCGCCCTCGCGGTCCCGGTCATCGTCACCAACACCTACGCGGGCATGGCCGCCGTCGACCCCGAGGTCAGGGACGCGGCCCGCGGCCAGGGCATGCGCTGGCACCAGGTCCTCTTCCAGGTCGAACTGCCCCTGGCCCTCCCCCTGATCATGACCGGGCTGCGGCTGGCCTGCACCCAGGTCGTCGCCACCGCCACCATCGCCGCGTACGTCAGCTTCGGCGGCCTCGGCCGCTACGTCTTCGACGGGCTCGCCCAGCGCGACCTGGTGCAGGTCCTGGGCGGGGCGGTGCTCGTCGCCATCCTGGCCATCGCCCTGGATCTGGCCCTGGCCTCCGTCCAACGCCTGCTCTTCCGCAACCGCCCCGCCCCCTCCCAAGCGGCCTGACACTTACGGAGACCCCATGAACCGCAGGAAACTGCTCGGCGGCCTGCTCGCCGGCGCCTCCGTGCCCACCCTCGCCGCCTGCAGCGGCGGCATCACCTCGCTCAAGGGCGACGGCGCCGGCGGCGGGGGCGGCGGCAGCAGCGCGGGCGGCCTCGTCATCGGCACCGCCAACTTCACCGAGAACCAGCTCCTCGGCTACCTCTACGCCGAGGCGCTGGGCGGCGTCGGCGTCAAGGCGAGCGTCCGGCCCAACCTCGGCTCCCGCGAGATCGTCCTCCCCGCCCTCCGAGGGGGCGACATCGACCTGCTCCCCGAGTACCAGGGCAATCTGCTGCTCTACTTCGACGACAAGGCCCCCCAGACCCAGGCCGGCGACCTCCAGAACGCCCTGACCGTCGCCCTCCCCGCCGGGCTCGAAGCCCTCTCGTACGCGGCCGCCGAGGACAAGGACGTCTTCTGCGTCACCGGCGAAACCGCCGACAAGTACGGCCTGCGCAGCTTCTCCGACCTCAAGAAGCAGAACGGCAAACTCGTCTTCGGCGGCCCCGCGGAGGACAAGAACCGGGTCGTCGGCCTGGTCGGCCTCAAGAAGCGCTACGGCGTCACCTTCAAGGAGTTCAAGGCCCTCGACGCCTCAGGGCCCCTGGTCAAGGGCGCCCTGAAGAAGGGCGACGTCGACGTCGCCAACCTCTTCTCCACCGACCCCGACATCGAGGGCAACGGCTGGGTCATCCTCGCCGACCCCAAGGCCCTCATCCCCGCCCAGCACATCGTCCCCGTCATCCGCAGCGCCAAGGCCGACGCCAAGGTCCGCAAGGCCCTGGCCAAGCTCGGCGTCGCCCTGACCACCCATGAGCTGGCCAAGCTCAACAAGCTGGTCGACAAGGAGAAGAAGGACCCGGACGAGGTCGCCGCCAACTGGGCAGCCGACCACGGCCTGACGAAGAAGTAGCGGCGCATGCCCACACCCTTGGTCGAGCAGCGCTCGATCGACGTCGTCCCCGACGCTGAGCGCCATGGCACCGCCTTCAGCCAGTTCACGTTGTGGCTCGGCGCGAACCTCCAGATCACCGCTGTCGTGACCGGCGCCCTGGCCGTCGTCTTCGGCGTGGGCGCCTTCTGGGCGACCATCGCCCTGCTGGTCGGCAACGTCCTCGGCGGAGCCGTGATGGCACTCCACTCCGCCCAGGGGCCACGGCTCGGCCTCCCCCAAATGATCTCCTCCCGGGCCCAGTTCGGGGTCCGTGGCGCGATCGTCCCGCTGCTGCTGGTCATCGTCATGTACGTGGGCTTCTTCGCCAGCGGCAGCGTGCTGGCAGGCCAGGCCGTCGGCGAACTCACCCACCTCGGCGACACGGCCGGCATCGTCCTCTTCGCCCTCGTCACCGCCGTGGCCGCCGCCGTCGGCTACCGCCTGATCCACACCCTGGGCCGGATCGCGGGAGCCGTCTGCGCGCTGGCCTTCGTCTCCTTAAGCATCCGGCTGCTGGACCGCGCCGACCTGGCCGCCCTCCTCCACGACCGGAGCTTCGACTTCCCGCTCTTCCTCCTCGCGGTGTCGCTCTCCGCCTCCTGGCAGCTCGCCTTCGGCCCGTACGTCGCCGACTACTCCCGCTACCTGCCGCGCACCACCTCCGCCAGGGCCACCTTCGGCTGGACCCTCGCGGGCACCGTCCTCGGCTCCCAGTGGTCCATGACCTTCGGCGCCCTCGCGGCCGCCGCGGCCGGTGACGCCTTCGTCGGCCACGAGGTCAGTTACGTCGTCGGCCTCGGCGGCGGCGCGGCCGTGATCACCTCACTGCTCTACTTCGTCATCGCGCTGGGCAAACTGACGATCAACGTCCTCAACACCTACGGCGGCTTCATGTCGCTGGTGACCAGCGTCAGTGGCTTCCGCGGCCGCACCACCCTCTCCCCGCGCGGCCGGGCCGCCTACATCGCCGGGATCATGGTCGCGGGCACGGCGGTCGCCCTCCTCGGCAAGGACAGCTTCCTGTCCTCCTTCAAGGACTTCCTGCTGTTCCTGCTGACCTTCTTCACTCCGTGGAGCGCGATCAACCTGGTCGACTACTACGCCATCGCGCGCGAACGCTACGACATCCCGGCCCTCAGCGACCCCCACGGCCGCTACGGCGCCTGGCGCTGGAAGGCCCTGTCCGCCTACGCCCTCGGCGTCCTCGCCCAACTCCCCTTCCTGTCCACCACCTTCTACACCGGCCCCTTCGTCACCCCTCTCGGCGGCGCCGACATCTCCTGGCTCATCGGCCTCGCCGTCCCCGCCGCCCTCTACTGGCTCCTGGCCCGCCGCGACACCGAACACGTCCCGGACCGCATGATCCTTCCCCCGGAACGGACCCCGGCGGTCCGTACCACGCGGGTTACGTGGGTCGGAGAGTTTCCAGATAAGTGAGACGGCTGGTATCGCCATGCTCGCAGGTGAAAACGTGGAACTCCCGGCGCCCAGAAGGCTTGAAGTGTTCGCGATCCCGACCCTTCAGGCCTTTAGGGGCATCCGACGCGCAGACCGCGTCCACCACTTTCTGGAACGTCGGCCTTGCTTGGGCCCAGTTCGCATATTGCCCGTTCGGGGAGAACAGGAATCCTGACACCGCGCCGGAGGGAACGCCGAGCGTCTGGATCTCGGTGTTGTCCAACCGCTCCCCGGGAGAGCCCTGTTGCCTTTCCTTCATTTCCGCGAGGAGCCGCTTGAGCTCCTCACGTGCCTCACCGGAGGACCTGCTCTCGGAGCCCTCCGGAGCGAAGTTGTTACTTGCCCGGTCATTACTGGAGATTTCGAGGAACCGGCTTCCCTCGCCGTCCATGAAGGCCTCCGGATCCGCCATCGTGCCCATGAAGCGCGACATCGGCGGAGCGGCGGTTTCGGGGTCGAAGTGCATCTTGAAGAAGT
This sequence comes from Streptomyces sp. NPDC021212, assembly GCF_044332925.1. Lineage (NCBI taxonomy): Bacteria > Bacillati > Actinomycetota > Actinomycetes > Kitasatosporales > Streptomycetaceae > Streptomyces > Streptomyces sp. NPDC021212. Next base: position 79,137 of record NZ_JBIRPZ010000019.1, on the reverse strand, counting down.
TCGGCACGAGATCCTGATGCAGCAGAGACCACTTCGTCAGCCCACCGTGCTGGCCCGCCTCGTTTCGCCCCCGAGAGGCTTCCGGGGTTCTCACATCGTCGCTGGTGAACTCATAGGGGAGGTTGTTCCACTGCACGCTCCGAACCAACACGCCCCCCTCTCCTGCCTTGCGCATCAGGTCCTGCGCCTCGGAAGGAATGGCTCCGGCTCGGGCCTCCTGGGCACCCTCCGGGGCACGCTGGACGGCATGCAGGGCCGCCACCGCCGCGGCGTTCCCCGCACTCCGCTGGATCGCCTCCATCGCCGGAACGGGTGTTTGGTGCCGTCGCACCGGGGTGTGGTCAGCGGTCGCCCGGACGGCACGCTTCTCGTTCTCGGCTTTGGTAGGTTTCGGCGCGCGACTGTGCATGCCCAGATGATCGCCGTGACATCGGCTGCGACAAAGACCGTCGGGACAGCGGCGCGATCACCTTCGACTGCCCGTCCGGTCATGGACAACGCGGACGCGTTCTGTCAACACATGGCTCGGTCGATCGTTCGGAGTTCCTGGCAGAGGGGGCTTGCTGCGGCTGTCGGGGGAACGCGCTTCGGTAGTCGCTCGGGGAAATGCCGATCTGCTTGAGGAAGTGGTGGCGTAGGTTGTTCGCGGTGCCGAGGCCGCTGAGCTTCGCGATCTTCTCCACCGGGAGATCGGTTGATTCGAGCAGGCTCTGCGCTTGGGCGAGACGCTGGTTGAGCAGCCACTGGAGTGGAGTCGTGCCGGTGGCCTGTTGGAGGCGCCGGTAGAAGGTTCGTCGGCTCATCATGGCGCGCCGCGCCAGGTCGTCGATCGTCAACGGCCGGTCGAGGCGGGCTCGTGCCCAGTCCAGCACGGGTGCCAGCCCTTGATCGTCGGTCACGGGCACCGATAGGTCGATGAACTGTGCCTGACCGCCGGGCCGGTGCGCGGGCACGACCATCCGGCGGGCCAGCTGGTTGGCGACGTGCGCGCCGAGATCGCGACGGACCACATGCAGGCAGAGGTCCAGCCCGGCTGTCATCCCGGCGCTGGTGAGCACGTCGCCGTCGTCCACGTAGAGCACGGTGTCGTCGACGCGTACCTTCGGGTATCGCTCGGCCAGCTGGACGGTGTGCATCCAGTGTGCGGTGGCGCGGCGGCCGTCAAGCAATCCCGCCTCGGCGAGGGCGAAGGCACCGGTGCACAAGGACACCATCCGGGCGCCCGCGTCGTACGCGCTACGCAGCGCTGTGACCAGCTCGGGCGGCACGGGCTTGCCCTCATCGACAACGTCTTCCGGCACCGACGACACGATGACGGTGTCGGCGCCGACGATGTCGTCGAGCCCGTAACGGGTACGCAGCGCGAACCCCGGGGCAGCTGCCCCGGCCCGCTCGGTGGTCCGGCACATCCGCAGGTCGTACCAGGGGTCGGCGAGGTCGGGCTGCGGCACCCCGAAAACCGTGGCGGGGATGCTGAGCTCGTACAAATCCCAGAACGAGACGCCGATCTCCGCGGGCACGACGAGAGCAACCGAGCCGGCATTCATAACCGCCATCGTATGGCACGAATTTGGTGGTCACGGTCACTGGTGCCACTGGCGGCACTTGTCTCGCGTCACGAGTCTGGACGCATGAGCACAACACCTGAACCGGTCACCGTCATCGGCCTGGGCAACCTGGGCCGCGCGCTGGCCGAGACGTTCCTGCACAACGGCCATCCCACGACGGTCTGGAACCGTTCCGCAGCCAAGGCGGAGACACTCATCGCGGGTGGCGCGACGGCAGCGGCCACGGCTGCCGAGGCGATCGCGGCCAGCGAACTCGTGCTCGTCGCCCTGCTGGATCCCACGGCTGCCCAGGAGGTACTGGTCGGCGCGGCCGACGCCGTTCGCGGGCGCGCACTGGTCAACCTCACCTCCGGCGGCCCGCAGGACGCACGGGAACTCGCCGGCTGGGCGGCCGAGCATGCGGCGCAGTACCTCCACGGCGCCGTGTATGCGGTGCCACAAACGATCGGTACCACGGAATCGTCGGTCAACTACAGCGGTTCGGCAGCCGTCCACCAACGCTGGCAGACGCAGTTGGGCCTGCTGGGAAAGGGCACTTTCCTCGGCACGGACGCCGGTCTCGCCTCGGGCTACGACGTGGCCATCCTCGCCGGGATGTACGGCATGCTGGGCGGCTTCCTGCACGCCACGGCGATGGCGAAAGTCGCCGGAGTCAGCGCCACCGAGCTCACCCCCATGCTGGTGTCCTGGCTGGCGGATTCGTTCCCTGCACTGTCCGCTTTCGCCAAGGAGATCGACAGCGGCGACTACACCACCGAAGAGTCAAGTTTGGCCATGAACCAGGCCGGGCTGGACACGATCATCCAGGCCAGCCAGTCGCAGGGTGTCCCGGCTGCCACCCTTACCCCGCTCAAGAAGCTGATCGACGAGCAAGTCGCAGCCGGCCACGGCGCAGCCAGCCTCGCGCGCGTCGTCGAATCGCTCAGGAGTGCGGCATGAGCTTGGCAGTCCTCGACTTCAACGATCTGGAAGCCGAATTCAACGCCTACATCGGAGCCATCAACTACGCCACGATGGTCACGGTCGATGCCAAGAACCGCCCGCGGACCCGCGTGCTCATCCCGGTGTGGGAGAAGGTCGACGGTGATCCGCTCGGCTGGCTCGCCACCTACCGGACCCCGGTCAAGGCGACGCACATAGCGGGCAACCCACACACCAACTTCTCCTACTGGGCACCAGGAAACAACTCGGTTGCCATCGACGCCGTCGCCGGATGGGACAACGCCTTGCCGATCAAGGAGCACGTGTGGGACCTCTACCGCAGGACCAGCCCGCGCGGCGCCGGCTACCATCTCGGCGACTTCTGGAAAGCGCCATCGGATCCGCAGCTGCACGTGCTTCGCGTGACGCCATGGCGCATCCAAGTAATCCGAGGCATCGACCTGCGCAGCCGAATCTGGCGGGCAGACCGTGCCCTCCAGGAACCCACGGACGTCGGAGGCCGACAGAAGGGGAGCGCCGACAGCGGTGCCCTAGATCAGGGATCCGATTGCCATTGAAATTGCGGATGTTGTCCACAGCCGTCGATGTGTCGGAGTGCGACACACCGATAACCCGCAATTTCTCAGGTGTGGCAACATCTGCATTGACGCTCGGCGGAGTGGTGGGGTTCGCGCCCACGGCAGCCGCAGAGCCCAATCCGCCCGGCTGCGAAAATGGGTACTTCTGCGCCAGGACGCGAACGGCAACGGGACGCTGCACACGGCGGGAAACTGGAGCGGACAAGCGGCTTTCATCAGGGTGTTCAACAACGGAACCGGCTGGTCGAGATCCGCAAGGATGCCGGACTCACGGGGGCGCGGCGGGCGTGGTTGCTCATGCGCGCGGCGGTCCGGGGACCAAGAGCCCCCGGACTCGCTGGACGCGCTGTCAGAAAATGCAGTAGCTCGAGGTGTAACCAATCTTGCCGTCCGGCAGGACGACGGAACGCCACCAGCCACGCTGCGGCCAGGTTTCGCAGTAGCCGTCAGGGAAGCGAGGCCCGTCGACCACCTGACCGGTCTGGTACTTGTGACCCTGGTAGATGGTTCCGGCGGTGCCGGAACCGAAGTCGGGAAGGTTGAAGATCTCGACGGAATAGCGGGCGGTCAGCCGGTCATCGTTCGTGGTGGCAGCGGCTGCGGGAGTCGCCGCCAAACCGCCGGCCATCAGTGCGGTCGCGGCTGCGAGACCAACCTGGCGGGTGATCTTGCGACGTGCCGCCGTTTTACTCAACCAACGCTTCGAGCCCATTACATCCTCGCGCATGTCGGATACATGGCAGAGCAGATCAGGAATCCACCGCTCAGAAGTCTTCCAGAACCGGGCGCCACTCCGGTGCCGCAACTCGATAGGATTACCAACGCGATTGATAACTGATTGACTATCGATGGGGAACCGGCGATGACGGCCGTCGAGAGGCAATCATCCTCACGCAACGCGATCCATGTCGACGCCGGAAATGGCTGGCTCATCTTCAAATCCCCACCTGCCGAAATGGCCGTGCACCCGACCGACCCGCAGGCCGACGGCGCCATCGGACTGTTCCTGATGTGCGACAGCCTCGCCGACACGGTCGCGGACCTGAAGGACAAGGGCGTCGATTTCACCTCGGAAATCACCGAACAGCGCTGGGGACTGGTCACCACCCTGGCCGTGCCGGGCGCGGGCCCGATCGGGCTGTACCAGCCACGACACGACACCGCCTACGACCTGGAGTGATCCGTATCGTTGGTGCGCCCGCACCCCCTCAATCCCGGCGCGTCACCGCGTGCGGGTGAGGTGGTCGAGTCCACCGCGCTTAGCGGTGCGTATGAACGTCCCGAGCGAGGCGGGAGTGATGGTGACGACCGCTGCGGGGTCGTCACTTTCGCGCACCAAGACCTTGCCGTCGGCGCACGCCAGCTCAACGCAGTTGTTGTCGGCGTGCCCGGAGAATGTCGCCTTCCGCCAGTTCACCTGATAGAGCATGACCATACCTTTCACAGTTCGTCAGCGATGCGCTTGATGAAATCCCGGGACTCCTCGATACCGAGCGAGAAGGTAACGGCCCGCTTGAAGAGCGCGCGGTAGCACACGAGTTGTGACTCCGCATCCAGAAGGAACAAGCCGTGCAGCGCGTCGATCTGAACGGTATCGAGCTTGGGCACAGGACCGTCCGCATAGAGCATGGAGTCGCCCGCCCCGCCGAAACCATCAGCGGCGAAGGGGATGACGAGCTCACCACCTGGTTCGAACTGAAGCTGTCCGGCAGCACCACCGCGCCGCGCGTCAAAGCGCGTCCGCACCGGTGGATACAGAGGATGGTGACGAAGGCGCTGCCCGCCCCGCGAACCTGGGCGGACCAGGGAAAGGACTCGCTCAGGTCCGTCACCCGTGCCGACGTCGTCGCCATCCTGCCCGACAGCGGCACCCCGCGCGTCGACATGCTCCAAGGCCTGCGGCACATCCTGCGACCGCTGAAGAACCGGCAGATCATCTTCACCGACCCCACCGCCCGGATCTTCTGCGGCATGCCGACCCCCACCATCCCCCTGCCCATCGACGTCGATGCCCTCCGCAAAGTCCTCCACGGCCAGGAGGTACCGCGGGCCGCCCTGGCCATCTGCCACGCCCTCACCTCCGGGCAACTGCGCAGCCTGAAGACCACCGACCTGCGCGACGGGCGACTGTTCCTGCCGAACCGGACTGTCCTGCTCGCGGACCCCGTGCGTATCCGCTTGGCGGCCTACCTGGACTACCGAAACCGCCGCTGGCCCCGCACCGCCAACCCCCACCTGTTCGTCTCCCAGACCACGGGCTGCGGCGTGGAGCCGGTCAGCCACGTCTGGATCAACGACGTGCTCGGCATGCCCACCAGCCGGCTCCGGGAGGACCGCCTCCTTCACGAGGCCCAGGCCACCGGTGGCGACCCCCGCCGCATCTGCGACCTGTTCGGCCTGTCCGTCGGGGCGGCCCTGCGCTACACCGGCACCATCGACCAACCTGGCCTCATCGAACACAGCCTCCGCAACGCAGGGCCATGCCGGAAGGCCCGAGTCGGCGACAGTGGTTGAACGGTGCGGTGACGAACCGTACCGCCGTGTCGATCTGTATTCAGCCCGAGGAGCCGTTCGTCACCTCTGGTTCCTGGAGCGACTTCCTGAGCCGCTCCGTGAGCCTGAGGTAGTCCTGCATCCACACCACGCCCAACTCCGCTACTTCCTCGTTGTCCGACAGAGCGAGCCAAAGATTATAGGCGGCCGTCGTCAGCCCGTGAGCGTTGGCGTGCAGCTCGGCGGAGGCTGCCAAATTTAGGGATGACAACGTCTGACGCATCGACGCAACTGCATCGGCGAGCGCATCAAGCTCCTGCTGCTGCGGAGCGAAGCCGGGGACCGTGCACCTGAGGACAGTCTCAGACACGGCGAGTGCACCTGTGAGGTACTGGAGTATGCGTCATGCCGGAGCTGACGCAACCACTGCTCATGTGCTGCCGCGCTTTGGCGATCGGCTTGGTAACGGGCTCCACGAAATGTAACCCAAGCAGCAACCGAGGCACCTGCTGCACCGATAAGACCTCCCCCTAACGCACCAATCAGTCCTGCGAGTCCCGCGTCCATGCCGTTGATCGTATGGGGTATGACTTGGGAAGGCCTCGGCTCAGGCCGCCTGAAGTCGTGGCATCGGTCACGCTGAGCTGCGAGGACATCGCGTTGATGGCGATTCTTGGAAACGACCGGTGTTGCTCTTCGCCCCACTTGATCTAGTTCATCAACGGCTCGGGATGCTTGGCATGCGTGGTGCTGGCAGCGATTCGGTGTTGCCTGGTCGATGAGGTACGAGGTACGTCCGGCACTGCACGCGGCTGTCCCGCCGGCTTGGGGCAGCCTTACCCCTCCGCGGGGGTGGTCGGTCGTGTCGCGTATCGGCGGCGCATGGCGTCGCTGGCCGCGGGACCTGCGGTGAACACGTAGGTGTCGCTGTCGTCGAGTCGGCGGCCGGTCTTGGCGTCGACGACGACGGGCTCGACTTCCTCGCCGCTGTGCGCGTCGATGAGGATCATGCTGCGTTCGGCCGGCGTGAGGCGGGAGTTGCCCCACGCGGCCAGGGCGAGGACCACCGGCCGGAGGGAGCGCCCGAGTTCGGTGAGGACGTACTCGTGGCGTACGGGGCTGGTCTGGTAGGGCCGGCGCTCCAGCAGTCCGTCGGCGACGAGGGTTTTCAGCCGGGTGGTGAGCATGCTGGAGGAGATGCCCAGGCTCTCCTGGAACTGGTCGAAGCGCGTGTGGCCGTCGAACGCGTCGTGGAGGATCAGCAGCGTCCACCACTCGCCTACGTGTTCCACCGTCGTGGACAGCGGGCACTCCCGGTCCTCCAGCCTGATCCGGCTTGCCATGGTGGCCATCCCTTCGGTTACTGCTAAAGTCGAAGTTAGTAGCTTCTATTTTAGCAGTAACGACGGGAGCGGTGCCTTCCGCGCCCGCACCCGGGAACGGAGCACACCGTGACCACACCCATCAGCGAATCCCTCGAAGGCCGCCGCGCTCTGGTCACCGGCGGCACCAAGGGCACCGGAGCCGCCATCGCCCGACGCCTCGCCCAGGCCGGCGCGACCGTGCTGGTCACGGCCCGCAGCCGCCCCGACGACGTCGAGGAGAAGGCGTTCATCACCGCCGACCTGTCCACCGCCCAGGGCGCAGCCCACGTGGCCGCCGAGGTGGACGCCCGCGTAGGAGGCGTCGACATCCTGGTCAACAGCCTCGGCGGGTCCGAGGCGCCGGCCGGAGGGTTCGCCGCGCTCGGCGAGGACGACTGGGCCAGGGAGCTGAACACGAACCTGCTGGCCGCCGTCCGCTTGGACCGCGCCCTCCTGCCGCACATGATCGCCACAGGTAAGGGCGTGATCGTGCATGTCACCTCGATCCAGCGCCGCATGCCGCTGTGGAACGGAACCCTGGCCTACGCAGCCGCCAAGGCCGCCCTGACCACCTACAGCAAGGGCCTGGCCAACGAGGTCGCCCCGCACGGCGTCCGCGTCAACACCGTCTCGCCCGGCTTCGTCCAGACCTCGGCCGCCGACAACCTCGTCGCCCGGATCGCCCACGACGCCGGTATCAGCCAGGAAGCGGCGCTGGGCCGGCTCATGGATTCCCTGGGCGGCATCCCGCTCGGCCGTCCCAACCGCCCCGAGGAAGTCGCCGAGCTCGTCGCCTTCCTCGTTTCCGACCGCGCCTCGGCCATCGTCGGCGCCGAACACGTCATCGACGGCGGCACCACCCCCACCGTCTGAACCCGCCACCACCCCAAGGAACGTCATGTACGACAACCAGCCCCAAACCATCAGCCCGGACGACCTGCCCGAGGTGATCACCCGCTACCTGACGGCGCACCGCGCCCACGACGTCGCCGCCGCGGTCGCGGCGTTCACCGACGACGCCACCGTGATCGACGACGGCAACACCTACGAGGGCACCCAGGCGATCGGGAAGTGGCTCAACCGATCGGCCACCGAATTCACCTACACCATCCACCTCACCGGCGCCCAGCAGACCGACGCAACCCGCTACATCGCCACCCACCACCTCGAAGGCAACTTCCCCGGCGGGACCATCGATCTGCGCTACCAGTTCACACTCCGCGACGGCCTCATCGAACAACTCGTCATCGAACCCTGAGTCCCTGCCGGAGCCACCCGTTGCCGCCTCACGCGAGGAGCCCGTTCGTTCCGGACCGCCGTTCCAGGCCGTCGTACCCAGCCACCCAACCACCTGGCCAGCCCTCAATTTCGGGATCAGTACGTACACACCTGGGGAGTCAAGGTGAGCAACTCCGAGGCTCTCCTCAGCACAGGGTGAGGAGATTCAAATATCGCCATCAGCGTAGGAGAGCCGAAGCGGTCCCATTACTGCGGCAAGATTTTGGCGCCAGTTCTCGGTCTGTTGTACCGACCCCCGGCCTCAAGTTCGGTGATTGCGGGCAAACCCACGTCCCCCCGGCTATGGTTACGGACTACACCACCGTCGGTTCGCCATAGAGCCCCCTTGGGAAAACTCGAACCCACGGCCTTTAGCCATGTCACTAAGGTTCGTTGACATCGACCCGGACACACCCAACGGGGGCTCGCCCACGGTCTGGCTCGAAGACGAGAAAGCAGAGATCGTCATTCAGGGGTGGCTGCCCGACCGGGAGATGCACACCGAGATCGCCGGAACCGAGTGGGTAGAGGGACACCCGATCGGCATTCCGGGTCATGAGGGCGTGGTCCGAATTCCCGTCAGGATGATCCCCTACCTGAGGAAGGTGTGCGATGACGCAGAGCGTGCCGGACTTTGCCGCCCTGCTGAGGAGCGCTGAGCACTCCGCGTGCCACCTGGAGATGCGCGACTCCTACATGGATGACCCGGTGTTCGCCGACTGGCGGGCGGGCAAGCCAGTCGAACGGCCCGAGGAGTACCCGCTCCCGCAGGAATACCAGGAGTGGGCCGGCCTGGTCCGCGAGACCGTCGCCAGGGGCGTCGTCATGCGCCGGGCGCGAGTCGTCTCCGAACCGGTGACCGACTACATCCGTTGGGAGCATGCGATCACCGAGCGGCACAATGTCGCGCTCGGCGAGCGGGTTCGCTGGCTGCCTCGGCGTCTCGCCTCTGATCTCGCCCTCCCGGGCAACGACCTGTGGCTGATCGATGAGCGCCGTGTCCTGTTCCACTGGTTCACTGGTGACGGCGAGTGGGCAGGACACGAATTCAACGAGGACCCGGCCACCGTGAAGATGGTGACGACTGCCTTCGAGGCGGTGTGGGACCGGGGCATTCCACACCACGACTACGCCGTCTGACCAACTTCACGGGTGGGGGAACCCATTCTGCATCCGGAGCTGCCCGGGGTGATCCGCATCGCCCGGCGCCTCGGGCTGACCGTCGGAGCCCACGCCTGGCCTCGCCGAGGCTCGCCGCCCGCAAGCTCGACGCGCTGGCGAAGACGATCGAGACCGCTCGCTCCTACGGCATCAAGGTGTCGGCCAACATCGTGGTCCCGAACCCCGACCATGTGGAACGCCGGCCTCGGGGATCAATCGGGACGTGGTTAGCGGTAAGGAACGATCTTGCTCGCTAGCACAGTGATCGTCCGGCCCGCTCGACTTCGACCGAAGATCGTATGAGGTGATCGGCTGGCGGATACCGTCCGCCGCGTGCCGATGGAGTTTCTGACGGATGAGCAGGCCGGGGCGTACGGACGGTTCGTTGAGGAGCCGACGCGCCCGGAGATGGAGAGGTTCTTCTACCTCGACGACGTGGACCGGCGGCTGATCGGGAAACGGCGGGGTGATCACAACCGTCTGGGCTTCGCGCTGCAGATGTGCACGGTCCGGTACCTGGGGCTCTTCCTGGAGGACCCGCTGGACGTGCCGTGGTCGGTGGTCGCGTACGTGGCCGAGCACCTGGGCGTGGAGGACCCGTCGGTGGTGAAGCGGTACACCGAGCGGCAGATGACGGCGTACGAGCACGCCTGGGAGGTCCGGGACGCCTACGGCTACCACCAGTTCGAGGACGCGGCGTGGGGCCGGCGGTTCCGCACCTTCCTGCACGGGCGGGCCTGGACGCACGCCGAGGGGCCGGTGGCGCTGTTCAACCAGGCGGCGGGGTGGCTGCGGCGAAACCGGGTGCTGCTGCCCGGGGTGTCAGCGCTGGTGCGGCAGGTCGCGGAGGTCCGGACGGTCGCGGAGCGACGGCTGTACGCCACGGTGGCCAACGCCGCCCGGCGGGCGGACCCCTCGCTGCCCGCTGACCTGGTGGCGCTGCTGCAGGTGCCGGAGGGCCGTCGGATCTCGGAACTGGAGCGGCTGCGCCAGCCGCCGACGCGCACGACCGGCACGAGCATGGCGAAGGCGCTGGAGCGGGTGGACGAGATCTCCGGCTTCCGGCTGGGCCGGGTGAGGCTGGACAAGGTGCCGCCGAACCGGCTGGCGACGCTGGCCCGGGTCGGACTGGGGTCGAAGGCGCCGATCCTGGAACGCGCCCGGGAGCCGCGCCGCACCGCGCTGCTGACCTCGGTGGTGCGGCATCTGGAGGCCTCCGCGATCGACGACGCGCTGGACGTGTTCTCGCTGCTGATGCAGGTGAAGCTGCTGAACGTGGCGAAGCGGGCCACGGATAAGGAGTGGCTGGCCTCCCGGCCCCGGCTGGCGAAGGCGTCGCGCACGGTGCAGGCGGTGTACCGGCTGTGGTCTGAGCAGCTGGACCTGGTCGCCGAGGCCGGCGCCGACCTGGACGCGGCGGCGCTCTTCCTGGCGCTGGAGACCGAGGTCGCGCCGCGCGCGGAGGTCGAGGCGGCGGTGCGGCTGCTGGACGAGCTGCTGCCGCCGGGCGACGACGAGGCGGAGGCGGAGATGCGCCGCCAGCTGGCCGGCCGCTACAGCACGGTGCGCCCGTTCCTGTCGCTGCTCGGCGAGTCGAGCGCGCTCAGGGCGGCCTCCGGGGGGCGGCGGGTGCTGGAGGCCGTGAAGCGGCTGCCCGCGCTGGCGCGGCGCAAGGTGAAGACCAAGCCGCTGCTGCCCCGGGAGATCGACCAGAAGCTCGTGCCGCCGGCCTGGAAGAAGGCGGTGTTCTCCAACCCCGATCTGCCGGTCGGCGCGGTGGACCGCGACGCCTACGCGGTGTGCGTGCTGGAGCAGCTGCACAAGGCGCTCGGGCGCCGGGACGTGTTCGCCTCGCCGTCGAACCGCTGGGCCGACCCGCGGGCGCGGTTGCTGGACGGCGCGCAGTGGGAGGCGGTCCAGGCGGACGTGCTGCACGGGCTGAGCCTGGAGGAGCCGGTGGCCGAGCACCTGGCCGGACGGGTGCGGGCGCTGGACGCGGCCTGGCAGCTGATGGCCGAGCGGCTGGAGGAGGCCGGGCAGGACGCGAAGCTCTCCTTCGAGGTCCAGCCCGGCGGCCGGCTGAAGCTCAACGTCGACCGGCTCGGCGCGCTCGGCGAGCCGAAGTCGCTGCGCTGGCTGCGCAGGACCACCGCGGCGATGCTCCCGAAGATCGACCTGCCGGACCTGCTGTTCGAGGTCGACTCCTGGACCGGGTTCCTGGACGCCTTCGTGCACCTCGGGGACGGCCGGACCCGGATGGAGAACCTGAAGACCTCGCTGGTGGCGCTGCTGGTCGCCGAGGCGTGCAACATCGGGTACACCCCGGTGATCGACGCCGACGAGGAGGCCCTGACCCGGGCCCGGCTGGTGCACGTCGACCAGTACTACCTGCGCGCCGACACGCTGGCCACGGCGAACGCGGAGCTGATACGGGCCCAGGGGCGGGTGCCGATCGTCGCGCACTGGGGCGAGGGCCTGCTGGCGTCGGTGGACGGGCTGCGGTTCGTGGTGCCGAAGCGGACGATCAGCGCGGGCGCTTCGCCAAAGTACTACCACTTCAAAAGGGGTATTACATGGCTAAATGTCGTAAATGACCAGGTTGCCGGGATCGGGCAGATGGTAGTGCCGGGCACCCCGCGCGACTCGCTGTTCATCCTGGACACCCTGCTGAACCTGGACGGCGGGGCCCGGCCGGAGATGGTGGCGACCGACAATGCCTCGTACTCCGACATGGTGTTCGGGCTGTTCTCGATGCTCGGCTACAACTTCTCCCCGCGGTTCCGGGATCTGACCGACCAGCGGTTCTGGCGCGCCGAGCTGCCCGGGGTGGCCACCAGCGGGTACGGATCACTGGAGCCGCTAGCCCGCAACAAGGTCAACCTGGGCAAGGTGACCGTCCACTGGCCGGACATGCTGCGGGTGGCCGGCTCCCTGGTGACCGGTCAGGTCCGCGCCTACGACCTGCTGCGGATGTTCGGCCGCGAGGGCCGCCCGACCCCGCTCGGGCAGGCGTTCATGGAGTACGGGCGGATCGCCAAGACCCTGCACCTGCTGCGGGTGGTCGACCCGGTGGACGACACCTACCGGCGCCAGATGAACCGTCAGCTCACCGTCCAGGAGTCGCGGCACAAGCTCGCCCGGGACATCTGCCACGGCAAGCGCGGCCAGATCATGCAGGCGTACCGCGACGGCCAGGAAGACCAGCTCGGCGCGCTCGGCCTGGTGCTCAACGCCGCGGTGCTGTGGACCACCCGCTACCTGGACGCCGCCGTCGAACAGCTCCGGGCCCTGCCCGCCGACCAGCGCGAGCACGACGTCTTGGACGAGGACGTCGCCCGGCTCTCCCCGCTCAAGCATGCCAATCTGAACGTCCTGGGCCGCTACAGCTTCCGGCACTCCGGCCCGGCTGGCGGGACGCTTCGGCCCCTGCGCGACCCGACGCAGGCTGACCACGACTCGACTGCCGAGCCGAGATCGGGAGATCCGCACACGAAGGCCCCCCGACCTGCGGTAACGTCAGAACCCTGCCTATGTGCGGGCAGAACGCAGTCCTGCATCAGATGAAATTGCGGCCGCTTCCAAGGTGAGCCCACAAGCCGCCACGAGATGATCGAGTCCTGAAGGTGGCTGGTCAGGATGCGGTAGGCATCGCGCGGGCGAACGGCGCCAGGTTTCCGTGCAGGGCGGCGTGCAGGGCGGATGTGAGTTCGCGGGCCCGGCCCTCCTCTGCCACGTCGTGCAGTACGAAGTAGACCGGCCCCGCGGAGGAGTCCGAGCGGATCCCGCCGGCGCGGAGCAGCTGGAGGACCGCGGCGCGGACGGCGTCGTACACCGAGTCGACGACGGCGTGCTGCGGGGCGATGATCATGTCGGCCTTCACCGTCCAGTGCTCGCCCAAAGACTCGATGGCGACGAAGACGGCGTCCTGCTCCTTGGCTGCCGGTACGCCGCTTTGAAGGCCGCCGTGCCCGTCGCGTCGGGAATGAGGTCGGCGGGGCAGGGAGCTGGCAGCGGCTGCACGAGGCCGACTCCCTCGTCGCGCGCCCGTTCACGGTGGCTTGCCCCGGAAGTACCTCTCCACCGGCCGAGGCGTCTGCGCGCGATGACCCGACAGGAGGGAGGGCGGCCAGGTCGTGGTCGTGTCGGTCTTGCGCGAGAACCATCGTTCCCGTACGGTTGTGCTTGCCGGCGAGAACGTGCGTTCTCGCGGCAGTGCACCCACGCCAACGGAACTCACGCCCCGCCAGCGGCACACCGACAGACCCAGAGGAAGCGACATGAGTCACGAACCGCGCCCCCCGTTCCCGCCGTTCACCCGGGAAACCGCCATCCAGAAAGTCCGCCTGGCGGAAGACGGCTGGAACTCCCGCAACCCGGAAAAGGTCGCCCTCGCCTATACAGTGGACTCCTACTGGCGCAACCGCGCGGAGTTCGCCACCGGCTACGACGAGATCGTCGCCTTCCTCACCCGCAAGTGGAACCGGGAGCTGGACTACCGGCTCATCAAGGAGCTGTGGGCCTTCGACGGCAACCGCATCGCCGTGCGCTTCGCCTACGAATATCGCGACGATTCGGGCAACTGGTTCCGTGCCTACGGCAACGAGAACTGGGAGTTCGGTGACGACGGCCTGATGCACCACCGCTACGCCTGCATCAACGAACTTCCCATCAAGGAGTCGGAGCGCAAGTTCCACTGGCCCCTCGGGCGCCGCCCTGACGACCACCCCGGCCTGAGCGACCTCGGTCTCTGACTGTGCGCCCCCGCGCCGTGGATCCCGGCCGGACGCTGGTCCACAGCGCAGCGGTTCGCGTGAGGCCGTGCCTGCGGCACCGTGTGAGAACGTTCGTTTTCGAGAATGGGCGGTCGAGGTGGAACTCGAATCGGCCGAGCAGCGGATCCTCGATGCTGCCGAGGAGCTGTTCTACGGCCGAGGCATCCAGTCGGTGGGGATGGATGCGATCCGCGCAGCCTCGGGTGTGCCCCTCAAGCGCCTGTACCAGATCTTCCCTTCAAAGGATGCCCTGGTCGAGGCGTACCTGAAGCGGCGGGACACGAGGTGGCTTCAGGGCCTGGCCCGGTACGTGGACGTCCACGACTCACCTGCGCAGCGGATTCTGGCGGTCTTCGACTGGCTGTACCGCTGGTTCAGCGAGTCGGACTACCGCGGCTGCGGCTTCATCAACTCCTTCGGGGAACTGGGAGCGACGTCCCAGGCGGTGGCCGGCATCGCGAAGGCTCACAAGGAGGCCTTCCGGCGCTATGTCGCCGATCTCGTGGCCGCCGCGGACGCGCCCGCGTGGCTGACCGACCAGCTCGTTCCCCTCGCCGAGGGCGCTATGACCACTGCGGCCATCTCCGGCTCCCCGGAGCCCGCCCGTCACGCCAAGGACGCCGCCCGCACCTTGTTGCGGGCCGCCCATGCGGACGTGGCTACCGCTGCCTGAGCACGCTGTCGCCCTCCCCCGGCCGGCACACCTCGCCGCTGCCGTTCTCCCGGCGCAGCTGACCGTTGCGGCGAAGCCGTCAAGACGCCATGCATGCCGCCGGTTCCCGGCGGCACAGACAAGGAGAAAGACATGCCGTTCGTCACCACGCAAGATGGCACCGAGATCTTCTACAAGGACTGGGGCCCGCGCGACGCCCAGCCCATCATGTTCCACCACGGTTGGCCGCTGTCCTCGGACGACTGGGACGCGCAGATGCTGTACTTCCTCACCAACGGCTACCGCGTGATCGCCAGCGACCGTCGCGGACACGGGCGTTCCTCCGACATCGGCTCCGGTCACGACATGGATCACTACGCCAGCGACGTCGACGCTGTCGTGCAGCACTTGGACCTGCGCAACGTTGTGCACATCGGACACTCCACCGGCGGCGGACAGGTCGCGCGGTACGTGGCGAAGTTCGGCCAGCCCCAGGGCCGCGTCGCGAAGGCGGTGCTCGTCGCGGCGGTACCCCCACTGATGGTGCAGACCGCCGAGCACCCCGACGGTGTTCCCGTCTCGGTCTTCGACGGCTTCCGCGACGCTCTGGCGGCCAACCGGGCGGAGTTCTTCCACGCGGTGGCCTCCGGCCCCTTCTACGGGTTCAACCGTGACGGCGTCCCGCTGTCGCAGCAGGTCGTGGACAACTGGTGGCGCCAGGGGATGACGGGAAGCGCCCTTGCCCATTACGAGGGCATCAAGGCGTTCTCGGAAACCGACCAGACCGCCGACCTCAAGGCCATTACCGTGCCGGTGCTCGTCCTGCAGGGCGACGACGACCAGGTCGTCCCGTACCGGGAAGCCGCCCTCAAGCAGGCGGAGCTCCTGCAGAACGCGACCTTGAAGATCTACGAGGGTCTGTCGCACGGAATGCTCACCGTCAACGCCGGCGACATCAACCCCGACATCCTCGCGTTCGTCCGGCAGCCCTGACCGCGCTTGAGCCGAGACGTCCACGATCATCACCCGCTCAGCGCCCGATGATCGTGAACGTCTCGGCTCAGCCGTCCCCCTCTGCAGACCGCGTGGAGGCCACGCGTTCGCGGGAGTCGGCATCCGGTGAACGGTCCCCTGCCGGGCGGCGCCCAACGACGCACGGGGCCCCGTCGGGCTCGCCCGCTTCCCACCCAGGGGGGCTCCGCGACCGAACCGCCCTCCGCACCTCTCACTGGTCCCCTGGACTCGCACCCTCGAAAGGAACGGCACTATGCACGCATCGCCCACCCTCACGAAGAACCTCCAGGCCGTCCTGGTGGACCTCATCGACCTGCGCCTACAGGGAAAGCAGGCCCACTGGAACATCCTCGGGACCAACTTCCGCGACCTCCACCTGCAGCTCGACGAGATCGTCGACGCTGCTCGCGAGTTCGCCGACGACACCGCCGAGCGCATGCGCGCGCTCTACGCGGTCCCGGACGGGCGATCCTCCACGGTCGCCGCCACCAGCCGCCTCGACCGGTTCCCCGAGGGGGAGATTACGACCCGTGACGCCGTCGACCAGGTGGCCCTGCGCCTCTACCAGGCCACCGGAACCATTCGCGACGTCCACGATCAGGTCGACGAGGAAGACCCGACGACCGCCGACCTCCTCCACGGCTTCATCGGTCGCCTCGAGCAGCTCGCATGGATGGTCTCCGCCGAGAACCGCGCGCCGAGCACTTCCGCGCAGCCGAGCGCCGGCCATGTCGAAGCCGGAGCGATGTTGTAGACGAAGCGGACTTGTCGGCCCAGGGCGCTGGCCACCGTAAGCCCGCGCCCTCCGTGCCGACGGGGTCGGGCAAGTGCGGGAGGAGTCGAGCAGGCGGGCATCGTCGGGACGTCGCAGGACCGCCTCGTGCAGCCGGCCTCCCGCCCGCCCCGGCCCGCGACGAGCTGCGGAAGCGGCGGCGAACAGTGGACTTGGCCACCCCGAAGCACGGAGGCAGGCGCCGCCGCGCACACCCGCTGACCAGCACGTGAGCGGTCACCGCAAAGAGCGTTTCATCATGCGCGTTCAGCGCCGGCTGCGCATCGCCACCGTGTCGGCGGATGCGCCCCGGGCGGGACTTGCGCTCGATCGAGCGGGCAGTGGGCAGTCGGTGACAGACAGAGCCCTCCCGGCTCTGCTCGCGGCGGTAGTCGGAGGGCGACCTGGTCCGCACGGGGAATGCACCTTGCGGGGCGGCGCACTGTACGGTGTGAGAACGGTCGTTTTCTCAGATGAGGAGATCAACGTGGAACTCGAGGCGACTGAGCAGCGGATCCTTGATGCTGCCGAGGAACTGTTCTACGGCCGAGGCATTCAGTCGGTGGGAATGGATGCGATCCGCACCGCCTCCGGCGTGCCCCTCAAGCGCCTGTACCAGATCTTCCCTTCCAAGAACTCCCTGGTCGAGGCGTACCTGAGGCGGCGGGACGCGAGGTGGCTCCGCAATGTGGCCGAGTACGTGGACACCTCCGACGCACCGGAGAAGCGGATTTTGGCGGTCTTCGACTGGCTGTTCCTCTGGTTCAACGAGCCGGACTTCCGCGGGTGCGGCTTCATCAACGCCTTCGGCGAGTTGGGAGCGACCTCGCAGGAGGTGGCCGGCATCGCGAAGGCTCACAAGGAGGCCTTCCGCCGCTACCTCGCCGATCTCGTGGCCGCCGCAGACGCGCCCACTTCGCTGACCGAGCAGCTTGTCCTTCTCGCCGAGGGCGCTATGACCATGGCGGCCATCTCCGGGTCCCCGGACCCAGCCCGACACGCCAGGGATGCCGCGCGCGTCCTGCTGTCGGTCGCTCGCGCGTCGGCGACACCGTTGCCGCAGCAGGCAGTCGCCTCGGCTCGCACCCCGGCTCGCGTTTCCCCCGAGGGTGCCAGCCGGTGAGGTCAGGCGGCCCGGCCCGGCCCGGCCCTGCCCGGCCCTGCCTGGCTGGGAGCCGAGGCCGCTTGGCCGACGGCAGCGGTGCGGCGCCGCGGCCACCAGGTTCTGAGTACGGTGCCACGGCCTGTTCTCTCAGCGTCCGGAGCGGGCACTTCTCGGCGGCACGCTGAGGGATGGCAGGCGGGGCGCCGATGGGCGGCGCGGGTAGGGGCAGCCTTCGCGCGCGCCCTTCCGGTCGCGGGTCGGCGAGGCGGCGGATCCGCGGCGTTCCTGGACCGACCTGGCCGATGTGGCGGAGCGGGCCCGGTCTTCTGCCTCCCAGGCGCGAGCACCTGGGCACCCGGCCTCGGCAGGGGCCAGGGCCGACGGTCGCGCAGCGAGGGATGCGCAAGAATGCGGTCGGAACATGGGCGGTGGGCCCTTGCGCGGCCACGGAGGCCGGTTGAGGCGCGGTCACCGTCCCCGTGTGCCCACGGCGGCCGCGACGCCGGCCTCCCTCTGGCCCCGTGGGGTGGACACGAGGCCGGGGGGTGACGCAGACGTCCGCGTGCGGCGATCCGCGGCGGCGGCTCTGATCACTCGAAGCCGACGGCGGGGCTGCCGGGCACCTCATTGGTGGGCCCCGGCGTGGCCGGTCGCCGGATCAGAACGGCTTGGTGGGCAGGTACTTGCCGTCCAGGGTGATCACCGCCCGCTCTCCGCCGTCGGGGTCGGCGACCTTCTTGACGTCGAGCTTGAAGTTGATCGCGCTGATGATGCCGTCGCCGAACTGCTCGTGGACCAGCGCCTTGAGCGTGGTCCCGTAGATCTGGACAATCTCGTAGAAGCGGTAGATCGTCGGGTCGGTCGGGACGCCGCCGGGAATGGAGCCCCGGGTCGGGATGGCCTGCAGCAGCACGGCCGCCTGCTCGTCCAGGCCCAGCAGCTCGGCGACCGCCTTGGCGGCCGCCTCCGGCAGAGGGTGCTGACCCAGCAGGGCGGCGGTGGTGAATGCGACCGACAGGCCGCTGGCGTCGGCGAGCTGCTGCCAGGTCAGGTTCTTGCGAGTCTTGGCGTCGACGACCTCCTCAGCCACGGCCTGGCGGGCGGCGGGGTCGAACTGGGCGTGCACCATGGGGTGTTCCTTTCCTACGTGCCGGCCCGCACCTCGGCGGGCACAGCGGACTCGATCGGTCGAGGGACCAGGGGTGCCGGACGGCGGCCGCCTGGAGAAGAGGGCGCGGGGCGGATCAGGCCGCGAGGGCGGCGGGCGAGCCCGTGCCGGGGTCGAGCTGGTCGACTGCGCCGGTGGGGATGTCGTAGACCCAGCCGCGGAGCGTGAGCGCCCCCGTCGCCAGGGCCCCGGCGACGCTGGGGTGCGTCTCCAGGCTCGCGAGCTGGGCGATCACGTTGCTCCGCACCAGGGCGCCGACCTTGTCCTCCCCGGCCGTGGGCTCGGCGGCGTGCGCCGCACGGGCCAGGGAGGCGTCCGCGTGTCGCAGCCAGTGGGCGACGGTCGGCAGGGCGGTGAGGTCGTGGTGGTCGGCCAGGGCGGTCATTGCCCCGCAGCCGGAATGACCGCAGACGACGATGTCGGTCACGCCCAGGACGGCCACGGCGTACTCGATGCTCGCCGCCACCCCGTCGGCGCCGGCGGCATAGGCGGGCACCAGGTTCCCGGCCGTGCGGATGACGAACAGCTCGCCCGGCTCGCTCTGCGTGATCAGCTCCGGTACGACACGCGCGTCGGAGCAGCTGATGAACAAGGTGCCGGGCCGGTGCGTGGTGGCGAGGCGCCGGAAACGCTCCGCCTTGGCGGGGAAGACGCCGCGCTGAAAATGTGCGACTCCCTTGGCGAGGTCGTGCATGGCCACTCCTTTTGGCGAGTACCGAAGTCGTGTGGGCTGACGAGATCCACCGTGCATGAGCACTACCTATAGCGTCCAAGACGCTGTGAGCATGAAAGCTATTGGTCTCATCTATAGTCTGTTCCATGGGCTTCGAACTGCGTCATCTGCGCTATCTGCTCGCCGTCGCCGAACACGGCAGCTTCACCCGGGCCGCCGAGTCCCTGCACATCTCCCAGCCCACCCTGTCGCAGCAGATCAGGCAGATGGAACGCGTGGTGGGCGCGCAGCTGCTGGACCGCACCGGCCGTGCCGTACGACTCACCGACGCCGGCGAGGCCTACCTTCACTACGCCCGTCGTGCCCTGCAGGAACTCGCCGCCGCCGAACGCGCCGTCCACGACGTGGCCGACCTCTCCCGCGGCAGCCTGCGCCTGGCGGTCACCCCCACCTTCACCACCTACCTCATCGGCCCCCTCGCCGGGCAGCTCCACGCCTGCCACCCCCACATCTCCCTGAGCATCAGGGAGATGACGCAGGACCGCATCGAGTCCGCCCTCCTCGCCGACGACCTCGATCTCGGCATCGCCTTCCACGGCTCCCACCTGCCCGGCATCACCGCAGAGAACCTGTTCACCGAAACCCTCGGCCTCGTCGTCGGCACCCACCACCCCGACACCGACCGCACCGCACCACTACCGGTGCGCGAACTGGAGGGGCGCCCTCTGGCCCTGCTCAGCAGCGACTTCGTCACCCGCAGGCACATCGACGCGTACTTCGACAGGCACCGCACCACACCGCACATCGCGGTGGAAGCCAACTCGATCCACGCCGTCACCGAGATAGTCCGGCGCACCCCTCTGGCCTCGGTCCTGCCCGCGGCGATCGCCCGCGACCATTCCCACCTGCGCCCCGTCCCTCTAGACCCGCCCCTGCCCGAGCGCACCGTCGCTCTCCTCCGCCGCTCGGACGCCTACCAGAGCGCCGCCGCCCGGGCTTTCGTCCGCCTCACCCGACAATGGGTCGCCTCCAGCGGGTACCCCGCCTCCCCGTGAGACCGCGAAGGCAGGCGCTCGCAGCAGGGGTCACGGTAGGAACGGAACGCAGAGTCCGGGTTACTGTCAAAACTTTTGACGCTCGCGACCGGCAAGGGTGGGCTGCCCCCAATGCGCCGGTAGGCGACTGAACGGTTGTCGGTTGATGTGACCGGACGTGCACTGCCGGTCGAATGGCGGGCGGGGGGCGGAATCAGTCGATTCCGCTCCCAGGCGCAGATCCAATCGGCTCGGCCCGCCGACCTGCCGGAACCGGCCGCCGATCCAATCGAATCCGGTCCACCGTTCCGCCTCCCCATTCAGCCCCCGCTAGAGTGGTCCGCGGCCACCGCCGGGCCCCGCCCGGCCCACCGGGGAGGCGAAGAGCAATGGCCGACCGGCTCTACCTGCGGCACTCCACCGACAAGCAGACCGACGCCCGCCAGCGCCATGCCCTGGCCCCGCTGCTGGCGGCCGGCGCCCCCGTCTACGAGGACCCCGCCACCTCCACCCGGCAGCTCTCCCTCGACCGCCTCGGCTTCACCCGGCTGCTGAACGAGGCCGCCGTCGGCGACACCATCCGCATCGCCGACGCCGCCCGGCTCTTCCGCTCGGTGGCGGACATCCTCGCCCTGCGGCCGGTGCTGATCCGCCGCGGCCTGCACCTGCGAGTCGAGTCCGGGCTGCTGTCCGGCATCGACCTCGCCTCCGACGACCCCGGCACCAAGATGATGGTGAACGTGCTCGCCGCCGTACTGGAGTTCCAACGCGACATGATCTCGGAGAACACCCGCGAAGGCGTCGCCGCCGCCGAAGCCTCCGGCAAGACGCTCGGCCGCCCCGCCGCGCTCGACCCGGAGCAGGCGGCGAAGGTGGTCGAGGCGTTCGGCGAAGGCATCGCCGTCAAGGCCCTCGCCCGGCAGCACCAGGTCGACCCGAAGACGATCCGCCGCGTCCTGGACGCCGCCGGCGCTCGCGAACTGCCCGAGCAGCTCGACGTCCTCCACGACCCGCCCGCCGAGCAGCAGCCGGAGCCGGACCAGGTGGTCACCCTCGACCTGCCCGGCCTGCTTGCCGACCACCTGCGCGCCGCAGGCGACGAAGCTGTTCGCGCGGCGCTCGCCTCCGGCCGGACCATTCGCCGTGGCCAGGGCCACTCGCTCCGGATCACCGTGCCGCTCGAACTCCACCACGCCGTGCTGCAGCAGAGTGCCGTCCTCGCCACCGACACGGCCAGCCCGGCCGAGCGCAAGGCCCACCGGGTCTACGCCACCCGCATCACGGCCGCGACCTGATCATCAGGGGCTAACCGCTAACCACGTCCTGATTGATCCCCGAAGCCGAACGCGTGCAGCGCATCATTGAGCAGCACGGTCGTTCGGTGGTGGTGCGCATGCTCGTGTCGCTGGAGGACGACGGGGCGTCACTGGCCGCCATGCAGGAAGTCGTCGACCACCTCGACGCCGTGCCGGTCCGGAGGATCGTCACAGCGGGTGCGTCGGATCAGCGAGTGCGGTACCGGCTGCCGGACGGGCGGACTCTGTACGCGAAGAGCATCCGGCCCGTGCGCCTCCCGGAGACGTGCGCCGACTGCCGGTTCAACAACCCCGACGACTGCCAAGAGGGAGACTACGGCGTCCGGATGTACCGGGCCACCGACGGGCCATTCATGGTCGGCGTGTGCATTCAGCGGATGGACCTGTGCCTACCGCTCGGCGAGTTCATCATGAGCCAGCGCTGCCGAGAGGTCGCCGCGTTCCGAGACGACGAAGCGGCGAGACTCGCGAAGCTGTACGCGACCCGCATGCCGTCGCCTCAGCATCGGGCATAGCGCCCCCAAGTGGGCCTCGACGGTCAGTGCGGCGTCACGCGAGGGCGGCGGTGATGCGTTCGCGCAGGGCGGCCGCTCGGGGGTCATCGTAGGCGGTGAGCGCGCGCAGAGCCTCTGCCCAGTGCCGCCGCGCCTCCTCCTCGGCCTCCCCCGCCTCGCGCAGCGCACCGGCGAGGCCGTCGAGGGCGAGCGCCGTGTGCCACTGGTCGTCCAGCTCGCGGTGGGTCGCTGCGGCGCGGCGGTGGAAGTCGGCCGCCTCTGCCGGACGCCCGAGCAGGCGGTACGTCTCCCCCGCGCCGTCCCACGCCCGCGCCTCTCGCGCACGGTCGCCGAGGCGGCGTTGAAGCGAGGCGGCACGTTGGAAGGAGATCAGGGCGGCGTCGAAGTCACCGTTCGCCTGCTGCGCCCGGCCCAGCTCCAGGAGCCAGTAGCCCTCCCACATGTGGTTGCGGTGGCTCAGTGCGATCTCCAGCGCGCTCTCGGCGGAGGCCAGCGCCTCGCCTGCCTGGCCGAGGTCCCGCTGAACGGCGCTCAGGATGCGCAGCGCGTTGCCCTCGCCGCCCTGGTTGCCCAGCTCGCGGTGCATCTCCAGGGCCCGTTCGACGAAGGACGCCGCCTCGTCCGGCCGGGCCAATTCGTACGTCACCTCGGCGAGGTTCGCCGTGACGACGGCCTCCCAGTGGGCCGAGTCCAGCTCCCGGAACAGCGCCGCGGCCTGCTCGAAGTGGCTTCTGGCCGCCTCCAGCCGGCGCCCCCGCAGGTGGATCAGCCCGATGTCGTTGAGGGACAGCGCCTCCCCCAGACGGTCCCCCGTCTCCCGGCGGGCGGCGAGGGCGCCCTGGTGGTACTCGGCGCCCTCGGCGAGGCGATGGGACTGCGTACAGGCCATCCCGAGGCTCTCCAGAAGCTCGGCCTCCGCCGTGCGGTCACCCACCCGGCGCGCCGCGCCCAGCCCGATCCGGCTCATGGCGAGCCATTCCTCGAACGGGTTGAGGATCATGTGCACGCTCCGCAGCACCGCCGGCAACTGCCAGGCGATCACGTCGAGACCGGCCTCCTCGGCGGCCCGCGTCGCGGCCAGCAGATTGCCCCGCTCCGCCTCGTACCACCGCATGGCCTCGTCGTAGTCCGCGAAGGAGGCCGCAGTGCCCCCCTCGCTCAGGGGCTCCAGCGGGATGTGGGCCTCTTGCGGGTTGATCCAGGTCTGGGCCGCGTCTGCTGAGTGCAGATACCAGAGCAACACCCGGCGCAACTCGTAGCGGTTCACTGGGCCGTTCCGCCCGTGAATCGGTCGGGCGCCGGACCTGGGCCGACCGCACAGCGTAAGCATTGGCACGGGGGCCACGCCGAGGTGGACAGGGGAGCCAGCGGGTCACTGCTGATGACCACCACTTCGGCGCCCCACGTCCGGCCGCCGTCACGGGACACGCGCATGCTCATGAGCCGTTGCCGTTTTGCTGCTCTGTCCATCACGATCCGCCTTCTCTGCCGCGTTCGGTCGTGATGGTGCCCTCGGCGCCCAGGCCATCGCGACGACAGAAAGGGCGTTGTTCGGGTGTCCCTCAAAAGGCGTCATTTAGATGTCATTGGCGGGCATCTGAGGCTAGCGTGGACATCATGACGACCGAGGTGCACGCACCGAACGACGCATTGCGGGCCGTGCGGATCGGCCTGCGGATGAGCCAGGACGACCTGGCGAAGGCGCTCCGCCGAGCAGGTGTGGAGATGGGCGAGCCGAACGAGGCCAGCAAACGACTGGTCCAACGCTGGGAATCCGGCATCAGCAGGTCGCCGAGGCCGGTCTACATCCGCGCACTGGAGAGGGTCACAGGGGTGCCGGTCGAGTCGTTGGGATTCGTCCCGCAGGTGCCCATGGCAAGGGTCCGAGGCGATGGGACAGGGGGCCATGACATGGCACCGAGCACGGAGGGCATCGTCGGCATCGCCCCCGCGTCCGCCGACACCCGGGCGGCTCAGCAGACGGCCGGGGACAACTTCAGCGGGGTCTGGCTTTCCCGGTACGAGTACTACTCGTCAGGCCGTGACGACGCCTACGAAGGCAGGCATTACGTGGTGCTCGTCCAGCACGGCAACCGTCTGACGGGACGGTCACTGAACGGGGCATCCCTGAACCCCGATTCCCCGCTCTCCCTCGACCTCACCGTCGACCGCAGCGTGGTCACGGGAGCCTGGACCGAGCAGACGGCCACCGATGGCTACTACCAGGGAGCGTGTTACCACGGCGCGATCCAGATGCTCGTGGAGCCGACCGGTCGCCGTATGGCCGGCAAGTGGGTCGGGTTCGGCAAGGACTTCCACGTCAACACGGGACCGTGGGAACTGCGCCTGATGGACACCTCGACCTCGAAGGCGACCCTGGAGCGGTACAGCGTCCCACCGGAGTGACCGGCTCGCGGCGGGCCCTCAAGCCCGGGCGTCGGGGATATCCGGCTTCGCGGCGCTCAGGGTGGCGCCCGGGATGACGACGAGGCGCTCGTCCGGGGCGATGCTGGCGTCGTCGGGGAGCTTCGCGCGATAGGCGTCGGTCAGGTCGCGGCCGATGACCGCGATGTCACCGTTGTCGAGCTGCCAGATGTCGGGGCATCCGTCGCGCCCTCCGGTCTTTCCGAGTTCGCGCGCCGATTTTCCCAATCGGCGCGCGAACGAGGCGGACGGGTCGGCTTCCCAGGCGCGGGCCATCGGTTCCTCCACTCATCCGTCTGTCCGGAATGGCCAACGGTAGACAGGGAGTTCACAGGAGGCAATGGCGCTCGGGGGCCGAAGATCGGGATCAAGCCGGGGGCAGGAGCTTCTTCTGGGGCTTGCCCATGGCGTTGCGCGGGAGGGCGTCCAGGAAGCGGACCTTGCGGGGGCGTTTGTGGACGGAGAGCTGGGTGGCGACGAAGTCGATCAGGTCCTGTTCGCCCACGCCGTCGGCGACGACATAGGCGACGATCTGCTGGCCGAGGTCGTCGTGGGGGGCGCCGACGACGGCGGCCTCCTGGACGGCGGGGTGGTCGAGGAGGGCGTTCTCGACCTCGCCGGCGCCGATGCGGTAGCCGCCGGACTTGATCATGTCGGTGGAGGCGCGGCCGACGATGCGGTGGAAGCCGTCCGGGTCGACGGCGGCGATGTCGCCGGTGCGGAACCAGCCGTCCTCGGTGTACGAATCGGTGGTGGCCTCGGGACGGCCCAGGTAGCCGTCGAAGAGGGTGGGGCCGGTGATCTGGAGTTCGCCGATCTCGGCGCCCTCCTCGGCGACGATCCGGGTGCGGACGCCGGTGATCGGGGTGCCGACGGAGCCGGGGCGGCGTTCGCCGCCGGCGCGGGTGGAGATGGTGATGAGGCTTTCGGTCATGCCGTAGCGCTCGACCGGGCGCTGGCCGGTGAGCTGCTCCAGGTCGCGGAAGACCGGGGCGGGCAGCGGCGCGGAGCCGGAGACCAGGAGGCGGGCGGCGGAGAGGGCGCGGGCGGACTCGGGGTCCTGGACGACGCGGTTCCAGACCGTCGGCACGCCGAAGTAGAGGCTGCCTCCCGCCGCCGCGTACGCCGCCGGGGTCGGCTTGCCGGTGTGGACGAGGCGGCTGCCCGTGCGCAGCGCGCCCAGGACGCCCAGCACCAGGCCGTGGACGTGGAACAGCGGCAGCCCGTGGACCAGGGTGTCGTCCGGCGTCCAGGCCCAGGCATCGGCCAGCCCGTCGAGGTCGGCGGCGACCGCGCGGCGCGAGATCAGGGCGCCCTTGGGCGCGCCCGTGGTGCCGGAGGTGTAGAGGATGAGGGCGGTGGACTCCGGGTCGGGCTCCGGCTTCGTCCACGCCGCCCGCTCGGCCAGGTCCACGGGCACCGTCTCGATCGGCGCCTCGACAGCGGCGTCGCCGGTCAGCAGCAGGGCGGCGCCCGAGTCGCGCAGGATGTGGTCACGTTCGGCGGGTCCGGAGTCCGGCGGTACGGGGACCACGGGCACCCCGGCGAGCAGCGCGCCGACCACCGCCGTCACCGTCTCCGCGGTCGCGGTCGCCCGGACCGCGACGACCGGCGCCCCGGCCACCCGGGCGGCCACCGCGCCCGCGGCGCCCAGCAGGTCCTCGCGTGAGAGGGCACGGCCGCCGACGGTGAGCGCGTCGGGGCGGTCACCGCCCGGCGCGGTGAGGGAGGAGAGGAGGGGTGCGGTCACGGAACTGACTCCTTTCGGCCCCCTGCGCCTTTCGTGGGGGCTGGCCCTACCGACACAGCGTCCCCGTGACCGTACCTTCGTACCCATGAACGCCCATGACCCGGACCTGAAAAGGGAACTCGACGCGACCCTCCAGACCCGCAAGGAGCTGGGCGCGGAATACGAGTCCGAGCTGATCGACTCCTTCATGGAGAAGGTCCGGCAACGCTTCGACGATACGTCGGACCGGGAACTGCGGCGGCAGCGGGCCGAGCGCCAGATGGCCGCCGCGCGCGGCGCGCGCCCGTACGCGGGCGGGGCGGGCGGGGACGGGGAGGCGGCGGGGCTGGGGCTCGGCGAGCGGTTCGCCTTCGTCGGGGTCTCCCTGGTGCTGGCGATCCCGCTGTCGGCGATCGGCGCGGTCAACGCGGGGGTGTCCGGGCTGCTGATCACCTGGTGCGGGATCGTCGGCGTCAACGCGGTGCACGCGCTGGGGTTCTTCTCCCGGTTCCGCCAAGAGCGGCGTTGAGAGGTAATCGCGGGAACCGCCGCACCCCGGCCGGTTGGCCGAGGGCGGGACGACGGCGGTTCCCGCGAGGGACGCGATAGGCCGCGCCCCGGGGCGACCATGGAGGTCCGGGAGCCGCTCCGGATGTCCTTGTCGCCGCATTCTGGGTGTCGGTGCCGTCCTTTCCGACACCCCCTAATCTGCCGGGGCAGTGTTAACGCTGTGCTGCGGTCACGTGACGCTCACGTACCACTTCACCGAAGCGCGAACTCCGGTACTACTTGGCCCCGTTGGCCAGGTACGCGAGCAGATCCTGCCGGCTCACGACGCCCTTGGGCTTGCCCTCCACCAGCACGACCGCCGCGTCCGCCCGGCCCAGGACGGCCATCAGGTCCTCGACCGCCTCGCCCGAGCCGACGTGCGGCAGGGGCGGGCTCATGTGCTTCTCCAGGGGGTCGGAGAGGGAGGCGCGCTGGGCGAACAGGGCGTCCAGCAGCTCCCGTTCCACGACCGAGCCGATGACCTCGGCGGCCATCACGTCGGGGTGTCCGGCGCCGGGCTTCACGATGGGCATCTGCGAGACGCCGTACTCCCGCAGGACCTCGATGGCCTCGCCGACGGTCTCGTCGGGGTGCATGTGGACGAGCGACGGCAGCCCGCCGGCCTTGCCCTGGAGGACGTCGCCGACGCGCACGGCCGGGCCGTCCTCCTCCAGGAAGCCGTAGTCGGCCATCCACTCGTCGTTGAAAATTTTACTAAGGTATCCGCGGCCGCTGTCCGGGAGCAGCACGACGACCACGTCGTCCGGGCCGAGCCGCTTCGCGACCTCCAGCGCGCCGACGACGGCCATGCCGCAGGAGCCGCCGACCAGCAGCCCTTCCTCCTTGGCGAGCCGCCGGGTCATCTGGAAGGCGTCCTTGTCGGAGACGGCGACGATCTCGTCGGCGACGGTCCGGTCGTACGCGGTGGGCCAGAAGTCCTCGCCGACGCCCTCGATGAGGTACGGGCGCCCGGTGCCGCCGGAGTAGACGGAGCCCTCGGGGTCGGCGCCGATGACCTTGACCCGGCCGTCGCTCACGTCCTTCAGATACCGGCCGGTGCCGCTGATCGTGCCGCCGGTGCCGACGCCCGCCACGAAGTGGGTGATCTTGCCCTCCGTCTGCTCCCACAGCTCGGGGCCGGTGGTCTCGTAGTGGGAGCGCGGGTTGTCGGGGTTGCTGTACTGGTCGGGCTTCCATGCCCCGGGGGTCTCGCGCACCAGGCGGTCGGAGACGTTGTAGTACGAGTCGGGGTGCTCGGGGTCGACGGCGGTCGGGCAGACGACGACCTCGGCGCCGTACGCGCGCAGCACGTTGATCTTGTCGGTGGAGACCTTGTCCGGGCAGACGAAGACGCACTTGTAGCCCTTGCGCTGGGCGACCATCGCGAGGCCCACGCCGGTGTTGCCGGAGGTCGGCTCGACGATGGTGCCGCCGGGCTCGAGCGCGCCGGACGCCTCCGCCGCCTCGATCATGCGTACCGCGATGCGGTCCTTCACCGAACCGCCGGGGTTGAAGTATTCGACCTTGGCCAGGACGGTCGCCCGGATGCCCTCGGTCACGGTGTTGAGCTTTACCAGCGGGGTGTTGCCGACCAGCTCAATCATCGATTCGTAGTACTGCACGCCTGCTCCTGGTCCGGAATCCGCGGGATCTCCGCGTCGGGACGGCCGCGTCGCGGGCCCGTACAGCCAGCTTATTGCGCGGACCCGCCCGCCGACCCGTGCGGTTGTGGTCGGGTACGCAGGGGGCACCAACTGGTTGGCAAGGCGTACAAAGGTACAGAAGGCGTTCGGACGGAGGTGGGCTGGACCGATGTCGATGTCGAGGGCGAGGGTTGCGCGGCGGATCGCCGCAGCGGCGGCGTACGGGGGCGGCGGGATCGGGCTGCTGGGCGGGGTGACCGCCGTGCTGTTGCTCACCGAGGTCTCCTTGGCGAGGCGGATCGTGGGCGGGTCGGAGGAGGCGCCGCCGCGCGCGGACGGCCGCTACGGCTTCGCCTTCGCCCGAAGGACCGGCCAGCCCCCGCTGCGGCTGGCCTTTCTCGGCGACTCCACGGCCGCCGGACAGGGCGTCCACCGCCCTAGTCAGACGCCGGGCGCGCTGCTGGCCTCGGGGCTCGCGGCGGTGGCGGAGCGCCCGGTGGACCTGCGGAACGTGGCGCTCCCCGGCGCGCAGTCCAGCGACCTGGAGCGGCAGGTCACGCTGGTGCTGGCGGATCCGGAGCAGCTGCCGGACGTCTGCGTCATCATGATCGGCGCGAACGACGTCACCGGGCGGATGCCGCCCGCCCAGTCCGTGCGGCTGCTGGCGGAGGCGGTGCGGCGGCTGCGCGAGAGTGGCTGCGAGGTCGTGGTGGGCACGTGCCCCGACCTGGGCACCATCGAGCCCGTCTACCAGCCCCTGCGCTTCGTCGCCCGCCGCCTCAGCCGCCAGCTGGCGGCGGCGCAGACGATCGGGGTGGTGGAGCAGGGCGGCCGTACGGTGTCGCTGGGCGATCTGCTGGGGCCGGAGTTCGCGGCCAATCCGCGGGAGCTGTTCGGCCCGGACAACTACCACCCCTCGGCGGAGGGGTACGCCACGGCCGCGATGGCCGTGCTGCCCACGCTGTGCGATGCGCTCGGGCTGTGGCCGGAGGAGGCGCCGGAGACCCGCGACGAGGGCATCCTGCCGGTGGCCACGGCGGCGGCCGCGGCCGCGGCGGAGGGTGGCACCGAGGTGACGGCCGCGCGGGGGCCGTGGGCGCGGCTGCTGCGGCGGCGGCAACCGGCCGGGGAGGTCCCTGCCGAGGACTCCACCGAGGTCCCGCCGCTGCCGCGCTGATTTCCCCCACGCCGCCCCTCCCCGAACCGGGGCTCAGCCCCGGACCCCGGCGGGGGCTTCGCCCCCGAACCCCCACCGGGGCTCCGCCCCTGGACCCCACGTGGGGGTCCGCCCCCACACCCCCGCTCCTCAAACGCCGGAGGGGCTGGGTTCGCGGGTGATCCGCCCGGAAGGAATGGGTGGTGCGCCCGGAGGGGGCGGGCTGCTGGCCTTGGGTCCCGCCCCGCGGGTTCGGGGTGCGGGGCCGGCCGGGCTGGGTGTTGCTCCTCGCCGTCGGCGCTGGACCCCACTCCCCCGAGGCGGAGCCCCGGAAGCCGGATGGGGCTCGGGGGCCGGGGGCGGAGCCCACGGTTTCGGGAAGGGGCGGGGTGGGGAAAAATCACCGCCTCCGGCCAGCTGAGCGTACGCTTAGAAAAAAGAGTTCCGCGTCACAGCACTCGCCCCGTGACCCCCGCTCTACGTACGGGTAACTTCCCTCACAGTCCCACGTCGCACCCCCCGATCCGCCCCATGGAGCCGTGATGCCCGAAGCCGTGATCGTCTCTGCCGCCCGTTCGCCCATCGGCCGTGCCTTCAAGGGGTCGCTCAAGGATCTGCGTCCCGACGACCTGACGGCCGAGATCATCCAGGCGGCCCTCGCCAAGGTTCCGCAGCTCGATCCGCGGGAGATCGACGATCTGATGCTCGGCTGCGGCCTCCCGGGCGGGGAGCAGGGGCACAACCTGGGGCGGATCGTGGCCGTGCAGATGGGCATGGACCACCTCCCCGGCTGCACCATCACCCGGTACTGCTCCTCGTCCCTCCAGACCTCGCGGATGGCGCTGCACGCCATCAAGGCGGGCGAGGGGGACGTGTTCATCTCGGCGGGCGTCGAGATGGTGTCGCGCAGCGTCAAGGGCACCTCGGACGGGCTGCCGGACACCCACAACCCGCTGTTCGCCGACGCCGAGGCCCGTACGGCCGCGCTGGCCGAGCAGGAGGGCACCGACTGGCACGACCCGCGCGAGGACGGGCTGATCCCGGACCCGTACATCGCGATGGGGCAGACCGCCGAGAACCTGGCCCGGCTCAAGGGGATCACCCGCGAGGACATGGACGCGTTCGGCGTGCGGTCCCAGAACCTCGCCGAGGAGGCCATCAAGAAGGGCTTCTGGGAGCGCGAGATCACCCCGGTGACGACCCCCGACGGCACGGTGGTGGCCACGGACGACGGGCCGCGCGCGGGGACCACGCTGGAGGGCGTGCAGGGCCTGAAGCCGGTCTTCCGCCCCGACGGCCTGGTCACCGCGGGCAACTGCTGTCCGCTCAACGACGGTGCCGCCGCCCTCGTGATCATGTCCGACACCAAGGCGCGCGAGCTGGGCATCACCCCGCTGGCCCGGATCGTGTCCACCGGCGTCTCCGGCCTCTCCCCCGAGATCATGGGGTACGGACCGGTCGAGGCGTCCAAGCAGGCGCTGTCCCGGGCCGGGCTGGCGATCGGCGACATCGACCTGGTGGAGATCAACGAGGCGTTCGCCGCGCAGGTCATCCCGTCCTACCGGGACCTGGGCATCGACCTGGACCGGCTCAACGTCAACGGTGGCGCGATCGCGGTGGGCCACCCGTTCGGTATGACCGGCGCCCGCATCACCGGCACGCTGATCAACTCGCTGCAGTTCCACGACAAGCAGTTCGGTCTCGAGACCATGTGCGTGGGCGGCGGCCAGGGCATGGCGATGGTCATCGAGCGGCTGAGCTGAGCCGGATCACGGCACATACGCGGCCCGAACGCGAGTTGTGACCCAATCTCCCCCAGGATGTGACCAACGTCCTGGGGGAGCCCCGTCCCCCCAGCTCAGCTAGGGTGGGCGGCCCCCTTCCGGGCAGGGACTTCGGTCCGCCGGGTGACGTCATGCACTGACGCCGAGAGGCGAACCGAGTCAAGCTGAGGTAGGAATTCGGGGGATCGACAGCAACCGGGAGTTACGTCAGTGAGCCCCATGACCCTTGCCCTCCTGCTGGCCGCGGTGGCCGCCACGGCCACCGGCGCCGCAGCCCTGCACACCGCGCGCGGAGTGCGGCGGCAGATCACCGAGCTGCGCGCCGAGCTGGCCGCCACGGTCGCCGCCGCCGCCGGCCGGGCGGACCGGTCCGGGGAGGACGCCGTCACGGTGCCCGCCGCCCGCGCCACTCCCGCCGCCGAGATACGCGCGGCCGTCGCCGACGCGCTCGCCGAGGAGCGGGAGCGCGAGCTGGCCGAGGCACGGGCGTTCTGGGCCGCCCAGGAGGCCCGGGACTCGGCCGGGACGTCCGACGTCCCCTCGCTGCTCGGCGGGCTGGCCGGGCTCGGCGAGGACGCACCGCAGCACGACACTCCGCACGACGCGCAGCTCTTCGTGCCCCGCCAGGCCGATCTGGCCGGTCTGGAGCCCCTGCTCGGCCTGGACGCGCTGGGTCCGGACGCCCAGGAGCCGGAGGAGCCGATGGAGCTGGAGGTGGGCGCCGAGGTCGGCGCGGAGATCGGCGGCGAGACGGAGCAGGAGGCCGAGGCGGTCGAGTCGCCCGAGCTGGCCGCCGCGCGCCGCCGCCACCCCTCGCACCCCGACTTCACGCCCTCGTCGCCGATCGCCGACCACGACCGGACCGTGGCCCGGCTGACCGAGCTGGCGGAAGCCCGTACCCCGCTGGCGGACGTACGCCCCGGCCCGCTCGGCACGCTCGACGTGTACGTCTTCGCCGACGGCACCACGATCTGCATGACCCCGGGCCACCGGGAGACGGCCGAACGGCTGGCGGAGGCGCTGCGCGAGGGCACCGCCCCGGTACT
Source organism: Streptomyces sp. NPDC021212 (assembly GCF_044332925.1). Lineage (NCBI taxonomy): Bacteria > Bacillati > Actinomycetota > Actinomycetes > Kitasatosporales > Streptomycetaceae > Streptomyces > Streptomyces sp. NPDC021212. Next base: position 46,401 of record NZ_JBIRPZ010000019.1, on the reverse strand, counting down.
GCTCGGCGGCTCGGGCGTCTCGGGCGCGTACGCGCTCACCTTCGGCTGCGGGGACGAGAACGTGTATGTCCTCGCCGACCGCGTCATCGCGTCGCTGTAGTCGCCGTACACCTCGTAGGCGGGTCTCAGAACCCGCAGCGCCCGGCCGCCGCCTCGACGAGCGCGACCGCCTCGGCCACGCGCCCGTCCTCATCGCTCTCCGCCGCGCCACCCGGCGCGCGCTCCAGCGCGTGCACCAAATCATGACCGGCCACCGCGACCTGGTCGGCGATCATGAACATCCCCGCATCCGGCATGATCCGCGGCGGGCTCCCGGGCTCCTCCAGACGCTGGGCCCGCACCGACAACTCCCTCGCCAGGGCCAGTCCTTCGGCCGCCGCGCCCTGGCTCAGCCGGGACTGCGGAAGGGTGCGCAGCCGGTCGGCGAGACGGTCGACGGCACGGAGCAGGGGGGTCGCATCATCCACGCCAAGAGCGTATGCGCCACCCACGGACTGTTGCCAACGGCCGAACACTCAGGCACGGTGAGCTGAAGGACCCCACCCGGGTGCTTGAACCCGGGTCCGGAATGACCGCGTCCGGAGGCGCCGATGTCCCAGATCTTCTCCGACGAGACTCACCGGAACCTACTCTCCCGCATCCCCCAATGCACCGGCCGTGACATTGCCGACTGGCTGCGCACGGTAGACGAAGGTCCCGCCTTCTTCCGCTTCGAGGAGAAGGTCAGCTGGCTGCGGGGCGAGCACCAGCTCGCCTATGGGCACGCCAAAGCGATCATCCACGAACACGACCTGAGGCGCGCGGCACGCAAACTGCTGTAGCAGCCCCCTGCGCCCGCTGCCTGGAGGCAGAAGCGTGTATCACAGACGGGCACGACATGAGAGCGGCTCAGACCGCAGAAGACCGCGAAGGGCCCGTGGAGGCGATCGCCTCCACGGGCCCTTCGACTGTCCGGACCGCCGGGGGCCGTCGGCCCCCGGACGCTAGTCCCTGAAGATGGAGATCAGCCGGAGCAGCTCCAGGTAGATCCACACCAGCGACAGCGTCAGACCGAACGCGGCCAGCCAGGACTCCTCGCGCGGAGCGCCGTAGCGGACGCCGTCCTCGACCTGCTTGAAGTCCATCGCCAGGAACGCGGCACCGAGCACGACGCCGATGATCCCGAAGACGATGCCGAGGGGGCCGCTGCGGAAGCCCAGGCCGTCACCGCCGCCGAAGGCGACGAACAGCAGGTTGACCGCCATCAGCAGCAGGAAGCCGATGGCCGCCGCGATCACGAAGCGCTGGAAGCGCGCGTTCACCCGGATGAGCCGGGTCTTGTACGCGGCGAGCACACCGACGAAGACGGCCATCGTGCCGAGGACCGCCTGCATCGGGGCGCCGGACCAGCGCTCGTTGTAGACCTGGCTGATGACGCCGAGGAACAGCCCCTCGAAGAGGGCGTATCCCAGGATGAGCGCGGGCGACGCCTTGCGCTTGAACGCCTGCACGAAGCCCAGCACCATCGCGACCAGCGCGGCACCGAAGCCCACACCGACCGGAAGGTGCGCGATCCAGGCGACGGCGGCGGCGACGATGACGGTGCCCAGCGTCATGCCGGTGCGCATGACGACGTCGTCCATCGTCATCCGGCCGGTCTGCTGACCGGCCGGGGGCGCTCCGTACATCTGCTGGAGCTGCTCGGGCGTCAGATTCTGCTGGGCACCGGCCGCATAGGGATTGGTCGGTGCCTGCTGCGCTTGCGCATACGGGTTGGTGCCCGCGTAGGGGTTGCCCTGGGCTGCGGCGGGGCCCCCGGCCTGCTGGGCCGCGCCGAAGCCGGCGTAGCCGCCGCCGCGGCTGAACCCCCGTCGCGAGAAGACCGGGTTGCTACTCCTCATCTCACTCCTCCATGGCCGCCCTGCGCGACCTTGACTCAAGAGTAATGGGTAAGCAAAGAAAGCACCCTAGTGCCCAAGGAGGATCTTTTCACGCGTGCGCACAGGGCGCGAGGCCCCCTGGGAGCCGATGCGGGACCGGACAAAGGCCCTGGTCGTACGGTGGGCGACCGGTTGCGCACGCAGAGTGCGCCCATGAGATCTGGAGGTGCCCGGAACCGGACTTGAACCGGTACGCCCGCGAGGGGCAGCGAGGTTTAAGCTCGCCGTGTCTGCATTCCACCATCCGGGCAGCGGCTCACCCTGGGGGCACGAAGTACGTACCTCCCTCCCCGCAGGAGAGCAGGACGAGCCTATCCGGGCCGATGGACCCGAACAGCGAACCACCGGACCGAGGTTGTCTTATTTTATTGGCAACTGAGGGCCCATCAGCAGTGGGTCAGGGTACCCGCCGATGCCGGCGCCCGACCGGACCTGCTTATATGCCCTGTGACCCCTTTGACGGCGGATTGACGCAATCTCGATGCCCCCGTTCGGGGGTCCTCTCCTACCCAAGGAGGAGTCCGGCCGACGCGCCTACGACCCGAGTCGCGCACCGAAACCGGAGGAGCGGCGGATCCCGTCCCCCTTTACGGCAAGGACGATGGAAGGACGTCCTGGCCGACCAGCACCCGCACGACAGGAGCTCCGCACCGTGACCACCACCACCTCCGGCGTCGAGACCGCCGCCCGTTCCACGACGGCGGCAGCCCGAGCAACGGACCTCTCCAAGGTCTACGGACAGGGCGAGACCCAGGTCGTCGCCCTGGACTCCGTGTCCGTCGAGTTCCGGCAGGCCGAGTTCACCGCGATCATGGGCCCCTCGGGTTCGGGCAAGTCGACGCTCATGCACTGCATGGCGGGCCTGGACTCCGTCTCCAGCGGCTCGGCCCGCATCGGCGACGTCGAGCTGACGGCCCTCAAGGACAAGAAGCTCACCCAACTGCGCCGCGACAAGATCGGGTTCATCTTCCAGGCGTTCAACCTCCTGCCGACGCTGAACGCGCTGGAGAACATCACCCTGCCGATGGACATCGCGGGCCGTAAGGCCGACCCGAAGTGGCTGGATCAGGTCGTGGAGACGGTCGGTCTGGCCGGGCGGCTCAAGCACCGCCCGAGCCAGCTCTCCGGCGGTCAGCAGCAGCGTGTCGCCGTCGCCCGCGCACTGGCCGGCAAGCCCGAGATCATATTCGCGGACGAGCCCACCGGTAACCTCGACTCCCGCTCCGGCGCCGAGGTACTCGGCTTCCTGCGCAACTCGGTGCGCGAGCTGGGTCAGACGGTCGTCATGGTGACCCACGACCCGGTCGCCGCGGCCTACGCCGACCGGGTGGTCTTCCTCGCCGACGGCCGGATCGTGGACGAGCTGCTGGATCCGACCGCCGACTCGGTGCTGGACCGCATGAAGCGGTTCGACGCCAAGGGCCGTACGAGCTGACGCGAGGCGCGCGTCCGTCACCGCACACCGCGAAGAAGCCTCCGCCTCTCTCACCTTCCTCCCCGGGACTGACTTCCATGCTCCGTACCGCCCTGCGCAATGTGCTTGCGCACAAGGCCCGGCTGCTGATGACCGTCCTCGCCGTCATGCTCGGCGTGGCCTTCGTCTCCGGCACCCTGGTCTTCACCAACACCATCTCCGCCGCCTATCAGAAGAGTTCCGAAAAGGGCTTCGACGGCGTCGACGTCGCCATCACCCCGCACAAGTCCGACTCCGGCTCGGGCATGCCAGGCCCCACGCCGCGGCTCAGCCAGCAAGTGCTCGACAAGGCGGCCAAGGTGGACGGCGCCGCCTCCGCCACCGGTGTCGTCAAGGGCTACAGCGCCCTCGCCGACCGCAACGGCGACCTGCTCGGCGGCGGCTTCTCCACCCTCGGCGGGAACTACTACCCCGGTCCCGACGGCAAGGACCCGCGGTACACGATGACCGAGGGCCGCGCGCCCAAGGCCGCGGGCGAGATCGCGCTCGACTCCAAGTCAGCCAAGAAGGGCCACTACAAGGCCGGTGACTCCATCCGGGTGTCCGTGAACGGCCCGGTGCGCACCGAGAAGATCTCCGGCGTCTTCACCACCGACGACGGCAATGTGGCGGCGGGCGGCAGCCTCGCGCTGTACGACAACGCCACCGCGCAGAAGCTGTTCGCCAAGCCCGGCCAGTTCGACGAGATCGACGTGAAGGCCGCCGCCGGGACCTCGCAGGCCGCGCTGAAGTCCGCGGTCGACAAGGTCCTGCCGCAGGACGCCCGGGCCACCACCGGCCAGAAGCTCGCCGACGACCAGGCCGAGCAGATCAAGCAGGGCATGAGCAGCATGCAGACCGCCATGCTGGTGTTCGCCGGGATCGCGCTCTTCGTCGGCATCTTCATCATCGCCAACACCTTCACCATGCTGGTCGCCCAGCGCACCAAGGAGCTGGCCCTGATGCGGGCGGTCGGCGCGAGCCGCCGTCAGGTCACCCGCTCGGTGCTGATCGAGGCCACCGCCGTCGGCGCCGTCGCGGCCGTCGTAGGGCTCGCCGCCGGTGTCGGCATCGGCGCCGGGCTGCGCTCGCTGCTCAGCTCCACCGGGGCCACCGTCCCCGACGGCCCGCTGATCATCGAGCCGACGACCGTGGCGGCCTCGCTGCTCGTCGGCGTCGTGGTGACCGTGCTCGCCGCCTGGCTGCCGGGCCGCCGCGCCGCGAAGATCCCGCCGGTCGCCGCGATGAGCAGCGTGCACGCCACGCCGACGACCCGCGGCCTGGTGGTGCGGAACACGATCGGCGCGCTGCTCGCCGCGGCCGGTGTCGCGCTGGTGCTGTACGGCTCCGGCCAGGGCATGGACGGCAAGGGCCCGATGGCGTTCGGCGCGGCGGTCCTGGTGATCGGCGTGTTCGTGCTCACCCCGCTGCTGTCCCGGCCGCTGATCGCGGCGGCCGCGCCGGTGCTGCGGCTCTTCGGGATGTCCGGCAAGCTCGCCCGGCAGAACGCGGTGCGCAACCCGCGCCGTACCGCCGCCACCGCCTCCGCGCTGATGGTCGGCCTCACTCTGATCACCGGCATGACGGTGATCGCGGGCAGCGTCCAGAAGGGCATCGACCAGATGGCCTCGGACGGCCTGAAGTCCGACTACGTCGTCAGCATGGGCGGCGCCGGCGGGGCGCCGCGGCCGCTGTCCCCGGACGTGGCCAAGAAGCTGGAGAAGCAGCCCGAGGTCACCGCGGTCAGCCCGCTGCGCCAGGCCCCGGCCAAGATCGGCGGCGAGACCGACTCCCTGACCGGCGTCAACCCCAAGGCCATCACCGAGCTGGTCGGCGTGGACTTCCGCCACGGCTCGTTCTCCGGCTTCGGCGGCCAGAAGGTCGTCGTCGACGGCAAGACCGCCGACAGCAACCACTGGAAGGTCGGCTCGGCGATCCCGGTGACGTACCAGGACGGCCGCAGCGGCAAGCTGACCGTCGGCGGTGTGTACGAGGGCAACCAGATGATCCGCGGCGTCATGGTCGACGCCGCCACCATCACCCCGCACATGGCCACCGTCACCGACTTCCAGGTGATGCTGAAGACCAAGGGCGGCGCGACCGAGGCCAACAAGGACAAGCTGACGAAGGCGCTCGGCGACAACCCGGCCCTCCAGATCCAGAACAAGAAGGACATCTCCGACAGCATCGCCAAGTTCTTCACCCTGATGCTGAACATGCTCTACGGCCTGCTGGCCATGGCCGTGATCGTCGCGGTGCTCGGGGTCATCAACACCCTGGCCATGTCGGTCTTCGAACGGTCGCAGGAGATCGGCATGCTGCGTGCCATCGGCCTGGACCGGCGCGGCATCAAGCGGATGGTGCGGCTGGAGTCGCTGGTCATCTCGCTCTTCGGCGGGGTGCTCGGGATCGGCCTCGGCGTCTTCTTCGGCTGGGCGGCCGGTGAGCTGATCTCCACCGGTCTGACGACCTACGAACTGGTGCTGCCGTGGGGCCGGATGGGCCTGTTCCTGGCGATGGCCGCGTTCGTGGGCGTGCTGGCGGCCCTGTGGCCCGCGCGCCGGGCGGCCAAGCTCAACATGCTGGAGTCCATCAAGGCCGAGTAGCGCCCTGGACGTAGCCGAACGGGCTTGACGCGCTTCCCGCGCGTCAAGCCCGTTCCGCGTTTGTCCCGGCGTTGTCCAGCGCCGTCAGCCCCGCCAGTCGCGGGTCCGCAGCGGCAGCCCGGAGGCGCCGCTCTCCGGCGTACGGACGGCGAGGATCTGGTTGACGCCGATCCGGTTGCGTTCGAACGACAGGGCGCAGGCCGCCATGTAGAGCCGCCAGACCCGGGCCCGGCCCGGGGAGGTCAGCCGGACGGCCTGCGGCCAGGACCGCTCCAGGTTGCCGACCCAGCGGCGCAGGGTGAGCCCGTAGTGCTCGCGGATGGCCTCCACGTCGCGCACCTCGAAGCCGGCCTCCTCCAGCTGGGTCACGGTCCGGCCGACGGGGGCCAGTTCGCCGTCGGGGAAGACGTAGCGGTCGATGAACTCGTCCACGTGGTACGCCTCCTCGTCCGGCTCGGGGCGGCGGCCGATCTGGTGGTTCAGCAGCCGCCCGCCGGGGACCAGCAGCCGGTGCAGGATGCCGGTGTACTCCGCGTACCGCACGGAACCCACGTGCTCGGCCATGCCGATCGAGGAGATCGCGTCGTACGGATCGTCGTCGATCTCGCGGTAGTCCTGCACCCGGATCTCGACCTTCTCGGTGAGCCCGGCGTCCGCGATGCGCTTGCGGGCGTACGCCGCCTGCTCCTCGGAGAGCGTGATGCCGACCGCGCGCACCCCGTACTCGCGCGCCGCGTGCAGCACCATCGAGCCCCAGCCGCACCCCACGTCCAGCAGCCGCTGACCGGGTTCCAGCGCGAGCTTGCGGCAGACCAGGTCGAGTTTGGCCCGCTGGGCCTCTTCCAGCGTGGTGTCGGCTCTCTCCCAGTACGCGCACGAGTAGACCATCGAGGGGCCGAGCACCAGCTCGTAGAACTCGTTGCCGACGTCGTAGTGGTGGCTGATGGCCTGTTTGTCGCGGCGCAGCGTGTGCAGCGGGCCGCGGGTCGCCCCGGCCTCCTCGCGCGGCGGGGCGGGCGGCAGTCCGGGGCCGGCGAGGGCGAGCAGATCGCGGACGGTGGTGCGGGTCTTCGGGTCGCCCAGGGACCGCAGGGCCTTCAGGGCCGTGGCGAGGCGGTTCGAGCGCCGGGATGCGGGCTCGTCCCGCTCCCACAGCAGTCCGGCCAGCTGTTCCAGGGCCTCGTAGAGATCGCCCTCGATGTCGAGATCGCCCGCGACCCAGGCCCGGGCCAGTCCGAGTTCACCCGGCTTCCACAGCATCCGGCGCAGCGCCCGGCGGCGCCGGAGTACGAGGACGGGGGCGCCGGGCGGACCGGTCTCGCTGCTGTCCCAGGCCCGGATGCGAAGGGGGAGCGGGGCTCCCAGCACCCTCTCGGCCAGGGCGGCGAGTCGCGCGGCGGCGTCGGTCATGTCGGCACACCTCCATGATGGCGAGTCAGGGAAGATTTACTCACCACGTAAACACCATGGAACCGCCCGTACAGTCCCGCCGACACGTCTGGAAACGGTAAAAGGGCGCACGCGAAGGGCGTCCGCCCCACGGATGGCGGACGCCCTCGGCGTATGTCCGATGTTCAGATGTGCAGACAGTCGGATCTGTCCCGGTATCGGGGCCCGGGTCAGGACGCCTTGGCCTTCTCCGAGGTGACGTCGGCGGCGGGCTTCTTCGCGGCGGCGGCCGCGGAGACCGGGGCGGCGGCCTCGTAGAACTCCTCGCGGGGGTTCTCCATGGCGCCGAGCGAGACGACCTCGCGCTTGAGGAACATGCCCAGCGTCCAGTCGGCGATGACCCGGATCTTGCGGTTGAAGGTCGGCATCGCCAAGCCGTGGTAGCCACGGTGCATGTACCAGGCCAGCCGGCCCTTGAGCTTGATCTTCATCTTGCCCATGACGATCATCGCGACGCCCTTGTGGAGGCCGAGACCCGCGACGGCGCCCTTGTTGGCGTGCTTGTACTCGCCCTGCGGGAAGCCCCGCATGCCCGAGATCACGTTGTCGCCGAGGACCTTGGCCTGGCGCAGCGCGTGCTGGGCGTTCGGCGGGCACCAGGCGCCCTCGCCGGAGGCGAGGTCCGGCACCTGGGCGTTGTCGCCCGCGGCCCAGATGTAGTCGGTGCCCTTCACCTGGAGGTTGGCGCCGGTGTCCACGTGGCCGCGCGGGCCGAGCGGGAGGCCGAACCGGGCGAGCGCCGGGTTGGGCTTGACGCCCGCGGTCCACACGATGGTGTTGGAGTCGACCTCGAGGCCGTTCTTGAGCACCACGTGGCCGTCGACGCAGGAGTTCATCGAGGTGTTGAGGTAGATCTCGACACCGCGGTTCTGCAGGTGCTCCAGGCCCCACTGGCCGAGCTTCGGGCCGACCTCGGGGAGGATCTTGTCGGCCGCGTCGACGAGCACGAAGCGCATGTCCTCGCGCTTCACGTTCGGGTAGTACTTGGCGGCGTCGCGGGCCATGTCCTCGACCTCGCCGATGGTCTCCGCACCCGCGAAGCCACCGCCGACGAAGACGAAGGTGAGGGCCTTGCGGCGGATGTCCTCGTCCGTGGTGGAGTCGGCCTTGTCGAGCTGCTCGAGAACGTGGTTGCGCAGGCCGATGGCCTCTTCTATGCCCTTCATCCCGATGCCGTTCTCGGCCAGGCCGGGAATCGGGAAGGTGCGGGAGACCGCGCCCATCGCGATGACGAGGTAGTCGAAGGGCAGCTCGTACGACTCGCCGACGAGCGGCTGGACGACGGCGACCTTGCGGTCCTGGTCGATGTTGGACACCCGGCCGGTGAGGACCTCCGCCTTGGGGAGCACACGCCGCAGCGGAACCACGACGTGGCGCGGAGAGATGCTGCCGGCCGCAGCTTCGGGGAGGAAGGGCTGGTACGTCATGTACGAGCGGGGGTCGACGACCGTGACAGTCGCCTCGCCGTACCGCATCTTCTTGAGGATGCGGCGCGCCGCGTACAGGCCTACGTACCCACCGCCTACAACGAGGATCCTGGGACGCTCCGTGGTGCTCATGATTCGAGTATCCAGCACCCCCCGAGGGGGACCTCGTGAGCCCCTTCACAAGCAATGTGGGGGTATCTGCTACACTCCGCCGCCCCCGTGATCGACGCCATAGCTCCAGCGGGGAACCGAGAAGCGGATCAAGGCGTTCCCAGCGCTCTGAGCAGCGATAGTCGTTGAACGCGTGAGTAGACCACATGGTTCCCGCGCGGTCCGTCGCACCGGGTGGGCCGGCCCATCATCCGGCCACTTGTTGAACACCGTCACCAAAAGCACCGCCGGTGACCCCCGGGAGGCGGCCACCAGGCAATTTTTTCATGTGAAGGATTTCACGAACTCTTGTGGCGGGCTTTTGCGGCAGGCCCCCGATTCGGCCCTCCGCAGCCGCTCATACGGTAACGGGTCCGCTCAGGCGATGCTCCAGGCGATGCCGTCGAGGATGTCGTGTTCGCTCACCACGACCTCCTCGGCACCGGTCCGTTCCATGATCGAAAGCAGCACGAGGGCACCCGCGCCGATCACGTCGACCCGGCCCGGATGCATCGCCCCGATCGTCGCCCGTTCGGCATGCGTCGAGGTCAGCAGCTTGCTGGTGATCTCACCGACCCGGTCGGCCGGAATCCTGGCGTGGTGGATCGCGGCCGAGTCGTACTCCGCCAGACCCAGCGCGATGGCCGCGACGGTGGTGACCGAACCGGCCAGTCCGACCAGGGTGTGCCCGCCGTCCCCGGGGCGGCAGACCCCGGGGAGCGGCACCGTCTCCCCGGCCAGGTCCAGCGCCCGGCCGATATCCGCCTTCATGGCGTCTATCTGACCGGGCGTTGGCGGATCGGAGACTTGATTGTTGACCACCAGATGACGCTCGGTCAGCCGCACACAGCCGATGTCGACGCTGCGGGCCGCGCGCACCCCGTCGTCGCCGCTGACGAACTCGGTCGAGCCGCCGCCGATGTCCACCACCAGGAACGGTCCGCTCAGATGCTCGTGGCCGGTCAGCTCCTTCGTCGCGCCGGTGAAGGAGAACTCCGCCTCCTGATCACCGGTGATCACCTCGGGCTCGACACCCAGGATGTCCACGACGCCGCGCACGAACTCCTCGCGGTTCTCGGCGTCCCGCGAGGCCGAGGTGGCGGCGAAGCGGACGCGCTCGGCGCCCAGCTCGCGTATGACCTCCGCGTACTCCCGGCACGCGGCGAAGGTGCGCTCCAGCGCCTCGGGGGCCAGCCGACCGGTGCGGTCCACGCCCTGGCCCAGCCGGACGATCTTCATCCGGCGGTCCAGCTCGGTCAGCTCGCCCGTGGCCGGGTCGGCGTCGGCGACCAGCAGCCGGATCGAGTTGGTGCCGCAGTCCACGGCCGCGACGCGCGTCATGCGGTCTCCTCCCGCTCCGTCTCGGCGGCTGCGCACGGGCTCACGCACGGGCCCTTGCGCCACCACTCCGGCAGCAGCGCGATCGCCTCGTCGCCCAGCGGATTGACCCCGGGCCCGGCCGCGAGGGAGTGGCCGACCAGGACGTGCAGGCACTTCACCCGGTCCGGCATGCCGCCCGCGCTGGGGAAGCCCTTCAGCTCCTCGATGGCGTCGCGGCGCGCGATGTAGTCCTCGTGGGCGGCGCGGTAGGCGGCGGCCAGCTCGGGGTCGCTGCCCAGCCGGGCCGTCATCTCCTTCATCACGCCCTCCGCCTCCAGCGTCCCGATCGCGGACGCGGCGCGCGGGCAGGTCAGGTAGTAGAGGGTGGGGAACGGTGTCCCGTCCTCGAGGCGCGGCGCGGTCTCGACGACATCGGGGTTGCCGCAGGGGCAGCGGTGCGCGACGGCGCGCAGGCCCCGCGGTACGCGGTTCAGCTGCTCCTTGACGGCGGCGATGTCCGCGTCGGTGGGCGCGGTGGGCTCCGTCTGCGGAGGGGGCGTGTCCATGAGGGGAAAAGTTCTCTTCGCTCGGTGTCGGACCGGGTGCGACCGTGACGGGCCGGCGCGGCGCGTCAGCGGCGCTCGGCGGCCGCCTTCGGCGCGTCCGCCGCGTCCACGGTGTCCCAGAGGTTGGTGTACCAGGGGCGGTCGGCCGCGCCCTGGTCGGTGGAGTGCTCGGCCCTGGCGTCGGGGTCCACCATGCTGAAGCCGGTCTCGCCCGGCATCAGATAGTGCAGATGCTCGCGGGCCTGCCGCTCGATGTACGCGGGGTCGCGCAGCCGGGCCTTCTGCTCGCGCAGCTTGGCCACCTCGGCGCGCTCGCGCTGGGCCTGGCGGCGCTGGTCGGCGATCTCCGAGCGCTGGGAGATGTACTGCCGCATGGGATAGGCCAGCGCGACCACCAGTGAGCAGACGACCAGTGCGAGGAGGGCGGCCCGGCCGGTGAGCCGGCTGCGACGGCGCTTGATCCGGGCACGGTAGACCCGGGCGGCGGCGTGTTCGCCGAGCGCCTTGAGCCTGGTCGCGGTGGAGAACCGATCCGCCGGCACGTCGCCTCCCCGGTGATGACTTCGCTTGAGCAGTGCCCGCTGGAGTAGCGGCCGTCCCCGGCCACGGTACGGGACCGCGGCCGGGGACATGCGTCAGACGTGTCCGCTTTTGACGCTGGAGAAGGGTCAGCCCTTGAAGCGCGGGAACGCGGAGCGGCCCGCGTACACCGCGGCGTCGTCCAGGATCTCCTCGATGCGCAGCAGCTGGTTGTACTTGGCCACCCGCTCGGAGCGGGCCGGGGCGCCGGTCTTGATCTGGCCGCAGTTGGTGGCGACGGCCAGGTCGGCGATGGTGACGTCCTCGGTCTCACCGGAGCGGTGCGACATCATGCACTTGAAGCCGCTGCGCTGGGCCAGCTCGACGGCGTCGAGGGTCTCGGTCAGCGAGCCGATCTGGTTGACCTTGACCAGCAGGGCGTTCGCGGTGTCGTTCTCGATGCCGCGGGCCAGCCGCTCGGGGTTGGTGACGAACAGGTCGTCGCCGACCAGCTGGACCTTGTCACCGAGCTGCTCGGTGATCGTCTTCCAGCCGTCCCAGTCCTCCTCGTTCAGCGGGTCCTCGATGGAGACCAGCGGGTACGCCTCGACCAGCTCGGCGTAGTACGCGGTCATCTCGGACGCGGTGCGGTCCTTGCCCTCGAACTGGTAGACGCCGTCCTTGTGGAACTCGGAGGCGGCGACATCGAGCGCGAGCGCGATGTCCTGGCCGGGCTGGTAGCCGGCCTTCTTGATGGCCTCGACGATCAGGTCCAGGGCGTCCCGGTTGGAGTCGAGGTTCGGCGCGAAGCCGCCCTCGTCGCCGAGACCGGTGGACAGGCCCCGCTCCTTCAGGACGCCCTTCAGGGTGTGGTAGACCTCCGCACCCCAGCGCAGCGCCTCGGAGAAGGACTCCGCACCGACCGGCGCGATCATGAACTCCTGGATGTCCACATTGGAGTCGGCGTGCGAGCCGCCGTTGAGGATGTTCATCATCGGGACCGGCAGCAGGTGCGCGTTCGGGCCACCGAGGTATCGGAAAAGGGGCAGGTCGGACGCCTCGGAGGCGGCGTGCGCCACGGCGAGGGAGACGCCCAGGATGGCGTTGGCGCCGAGCGAGGACTTGTCCGGAGTGGCATCCAGGTCGAACATCGCCTGGTCGATCAGGCGCTGCTCGGTGGCGTCATATCCGACCAGCTCGGGGCCGATCTGCTCGATGACGGCGAGGACGGCCTTCTCCACGCCCTTGCCGCCATAGCGGTTCTTGTCGCCGTCACGGAGTTCGAGGGCCTCGAAGGCGCCGGTGGAGGCGCCGGACGGGACGGCGGCACGGCCGGTGCTGCCGTCGTCGAGGCCGACCTCGACCTCGACCGTGGGGTTCCCTCGCGAGTCGAGGATCTCGCGAGCTACGACGACGTCGATGGACGGCACGAGGATCTCCTTCGTATGTGTCTGCGGTAGCAGCATGAGCCTAACCGCACCGAAGCCCCGGCGGGGTGCACCGTGGGGGGCGGCACACCCGGCCGGGGCTCGTCAAGAGGGTGGGGCGGCTCAGCTCAGGTGGAGCTGCTGGCCGGGGAAGATCAGGTCGGCCTTCTGGATGACGTTCTTGTTGAGGTCGTAGAGCTTCTTCCAGCCTCCCTTGACGTCCTCGGTCTTGGCGATCTTGCCAAGGGTGTCACCGGACTTGACCTTGTACTCGCCGTCGCCCTTCTTGACCGGACCACGGGCCTCGCCGCGCGCGGCGTGCTCGGGCGCGCTGCGGGGCGCGGCCTTCTGCTTGGCGGCCGGGGCCGACTGCGAGGAGTCGGACTGGCTCTGCGACGGGGTGGACTGCGCGGGGGCGGACGGGGCGCCGCCGGCGGTCAGACCCTTGCCGCAGACCGGCCAGGCGCCCTTGCCCTGGCTGGAGAGGACCTTCTCGGCCACCTGGATCTGCTGGGCCTTACCGGCCCTGTCAGCGGTGGGAGCGTAGGCGGTACCGCCGTAGGCGGCCCAGGTGGAGGAGGAGAACTGCAGGCCGCCGTAGTACCCGTTGCCGGTGTTGACCGACCAGTTGCCGCCGGACTCGCACTGCGCGACCTGGTCCCACTGGGACGTGGTGGCGGCAGAGGCGGACGTAGCCCCGATGAGCGGGGCGGCCACGGCGGCACCGGCGAGACCGGCGAACGCTGCGATACGAGTGGCCTTGGACGGACGACGGTGCTTGCCCTGAGCGTTGGACATGTTCGTTCGTTTCCTCACCGACGCCTACGAGGTGAGCTGTCGGGTTCGGGCGTGAGTTGCCCGGCCGGGTGCGGGGTCCGCACCCTGCTTCACCCCTAGCCGTTCGGCCGATTCCGCTGGCCTCGCGGCACTTACCTTGGGTCCCCCGCTCCTGCCTTCGGCGCTGGCGCGTCGGTACCGGACGACCGCCGGCAGGACTCGGCGTGACGGTCGACGGTGCTCGCTTGGTGGCGAGCGGAAAGACGTTAAACACACCTCAGGGAAACGTTCAAACACCCTTATCGCAGCGAAGAGGTACGTTATCGATCTCACTCGGCCCACATTGGTGCAGGTGGGGCCGGGTATGGAGAGACCGGACACGAGGGACGGGCGGGAAAATGTGACGAGAGGTATGTCTCACCGGCGCCAGATCGGGCAAATCCCCCCGAACTACTGGCCCCTGATGGTGAGGTCAAGCCGCTGACCAGGGATGATGAGATCCGGATCGGCTCCGATCAGCTTCTCGTTGGACGCGTAGAGCCGACGCCAGTCGCCGCCCAATTCCTGCTTTTCGGCGATTGCTGAAAGGTTGTCACCCCGACGCACCGTGTAGCCGCCATCCGTGGGGTTTTCGACACGATCGGCCCCGCCGCGCGAGGCGCGGTCGCTCGGCCGCGCGTCTTGGTCCGACTCGCCCCGGTGCTCACCGGAGTCAGCCGGGTCCGAGGCACCCGCGGAGGGGGTCTCGGACGGGGTTTCAGAGGGAGTCTCGGAGGGTTCTTCGGAGGTCTCCCCACCGGAGGAAGGGGACGACGAGGGGTCGGACGCGCCGGAAGAAGAAGGGGACGGCGAGGGCGCGTCGTCGTCCGGCGCGGCGGGCGCCTTGGAGACATGGTTCCGCTCCACCCCGCCGGAGTCCCGGTCCGAGTCGCCGGGCTGCGGGGCCTGCTGGGAGGGGCGTGCCGTACTGCCCGGGTTCACGTCCGGGCTGTCGCCGTCGGCGGTCAGCCCGGCGTTCAGCGCACAGCTGGGCCAGGCGTCCGGGCCGCGGTCGCCGAGGATCGATTCGGCGACGGCTATCTGCTGGGAGCGGCTGGCGAGATCGGGGCGCGGGGCGTAGCCGGTGCCGCCGTACTTCTTCCACATGTCGAGGGTCAGCTGAAGACCGCCGTAGAAGCCGTTGCCCTCGTTGGCGCTCCACATCCCGGCGCTCTCGCACTCGGCGACCCGGTCCCACGTGGACGCGGGGGCGGCCTGGGCGCCGGTCGCCCCCAGGAGCGGGATGGCGATGCTCGCGCCGGTCACCCCCGCCGCGACGACGATGGCCGGAGCCTGGCGGGGGCGGCGGTGACGTCCGTTCCCGGAAAGCATGCGAATCGCCTCTCGTGTGGGGCTCGTTTGTCGGTTGAACATAGCGAGGCCACAGGATCATCACAAGCCGGTGTATTGGAGGTCACGCCACGGTCACACGCCTGATCGGATGTCACTCTCCCCAGGTCACCGGGAGGGTGCGCAGTCCACGCATGATGAGCCCGCCGCGCCAGCGCAAGGCGTCCGGCTCCACTGCCAGTCGGAGGTCGGGCAGCCGGCGCAGCAGGGTGGCGAGCGCGGTCTGTGCCTCCAGGCGGGCCAGCGGGGCGCCCAGACAGTAGTGGATGCCGTGACCGTAGCCGAGGTGCTGGTTGTCGGTGCGGCCGAGATCGAGGACATCGGGGTCGGTGAAGCGCTCGGGGTCGCGGTCGGCGGCGGCGAGCACCACCAGCACCGGTTCCCCCTCGGCAATGTGCCGGCCGCCGAGGGTGACCGGCTCGGTGGCGAACCGCCAGGTGGCCATCTCCACCGGGCCGTCGTAGCGCAGCAGTTCCTCGACCCCGGTGGCGAGCAGCCCCTCGTCCCCTTCTTCCAGTGCGCGGTGCAGCCGGGCACGCTGCTCGGGGTTGCGAAGCAGGGCATAGAGGCCATTACCGATCAAATTGACGGTAGTTTCAAAACCGGCGAACAGGAGGATGAAGGCCATCGCCGCGGCCTCGTTCTCGGTGAGGTGGTCCCCGTGGTCGCCGGCCCGGATCAGGTCGGAGATCAGGTCGTCGCCGAGCGCGGCGCGCTTGCGGTGGATCAACTCGGCCAGATACGCGCGGATCCGCTTCACCGCGCGGGCCACCCCGCCGCGCGGGCCGCCGCCGTGCCGGATCATCGTTCCGGCCCAGTCCCGGAAGTCGTCCTGGTCCTCCCGCGGGACGCCGAGCAGATCGCAGATCGCATAGATGGGGAGAGGGAAGGCGAACTCATGGATGAGGTCCGCCTCTCCCCGGGCCGCGAAGGCGTCGATGAGGTCGTCGGTCAGCTCGCGCACCCGCGGGGCGAACGCGGCGACGCGGCGCGGGGTGAACGCCTTGGACACCAGCCGCCGGAGCCGGGTGTGGTCCGGGGGATCGATATTGAGCAGATGTGTCATCAGATCCGCGCGCTGCTCGCCCGGGATGCCCACTTTGCCCCGGGCGTGAGCGGATTCACTGTGCCGCTGGGGGTTCTTCGACAGCCGGGCGTCGGCCAGGGCCTGCCGGGCATCGGCATAGCGGGTCACCAGCCAGGCCTCGACCCCGCTGGGGAGCGTGGTCCGACGCACCGGCTCATGCTCGCGTAGCCACGCGTACGCGGGGTAGGGATCAGTGGCGAACTCCCAGGTGAAGAGGGTGGGAGCGGGGGCAGGGCAGGGCTGTTCTGGCACGCCCCGACGATACCGGCCGCTGTCCATGGATTCCGATACGCCACTTATCGGAAGTAAATCCATAACGCGCAAGTAAAGTCAATTAATGTCGAAGCAATTCGACGACCATCTCCACACACCCTCCACAATGCGCTCACAGCACGCGGCGAATGCCCGATATCTGACGGCTGGGACCGTCACCCGGAGCGGCCCGCGACGAGGGCGGCCCAGACCTGCGGCACATGCGCTGACATCGACCAATGCGGCAGAATACGAGGATGGCTGAAACGGTGTCAGGTGATTGAATGGGCCTCCGGCACATGCACCTGGCCACCTGGCCCTGGTGATACGATCACCGCGCTTGCCAGGCGAGCCAAGGGCCCGTAAGACACACGGCGATCCGGTAAATCAGCCGAGAGGGTTACCACTCTGAGGAGCACTATGCCGCCAGTTGGGCATATGGCACCCACGCCCGTGCGCTGCCCGCGGCCGGACGAGTGCGGTGTATCCCGTCCCCCTGGGCGCCGTGCGGGCGCTGACTTACCGCCGCCTCTCCATAACCCCCGGATTCCTTATTGCGCAGCAACCCTTCAGTCCCTGGCGGTCTAGTCGTTCAAAGAGAGTCTTATGACGCATTTCATACAGGATCCCGCAATCTGGGCCCTGATCGCCGGCACGCCTCTCGCCGTGACCGCCATTGTTCGCGGTCGAAAAGCGAGAGCTAAGCTCAGCGCTGAGAAGGCGGAACTCGGAAACCGCGCCGCCGAACTCGAAAACAACTACGCGGCGATGGTGCAGGACGCTCAGGTACGCGCCGAAGAAGCCACCAAGAGCGCGCTGAAGTCCGCCATGCGGACGCTTCAGGGTCTGGCCAACGAGCAGCAGCTGGCGATCTCGAAGCTCCAGGACCGCTACGGCGAGCACCACATTCTCCAGGATCTGCTGGAGATCGACCACATGAACTCGCAGTTCGGCCGCCGTGCGCAGTCGATCGCCGTTCTGTGTGACGGCTGGCTGGGCCGTCAGCGGGCCGTCGCCTCCGTCTATGACGTGGTGCGCAGCGCCAAGGGCCGCATCCGCCACTACACGCGCGTCGAGATCCGCTCCCAGAGCAACTTCGCCCTGGTCAGCCGGGCCGTCGAACCGGTCGCGCTCGCCCTTGCCGAGCTGCTGGACAACGCGACCAGCTACTCCGCCCCCGATTCCCCGATCGACATCACCATCCGCACCGTCCCCAAGGGCGTCTGCATCATCATCGACGACGCCGGCGTCGGTATGAACGAGGAGGAGAAGAACCGGGCCGACGAGTTGCTCTCCGCCACGCGCGCGGCGGGTGTCACGGGCCTGGGCAATCCGCCGCAGTTCGGCTTCGCGGTGATCGGCGTGCTCGCCTCCCGCTACGGCTTCACCGTCTCCGTCGATTCGGCCTCTCCCTACGGTGGTGTGCGTGCGGTAGTGCTTCTTCCCGAGGACCTCCTGACCAACATGCCCGAGCCGGCAGAACAGCCCGCCCCCCGTAGGTCCGAGACGCCCGCCCCCGAAGAGAGTGATTCCACCGCGGGCGGACTTCCCAAACGTCGCCGCAAGGGCTCCATTTCGATCGTGCCCGAATCGGACACATCCAACGCCCCAGCCCGGACGAGCGAGGAAACCGCCTCGATCATGGGCGCCTTCCAGCGCGGCACCCAGTCCGGTCGCTCCGCAAACCCGAACAGGGAAGGGCATGATCCTCAGTGAACAACGACCTGTCATGGATGCTTGACAGCGCCCTGGAGGTACCCGGGGCACGTCACGCGATCCTGGTGTCCGCGGACGGTCTGCTGATGGCCCGATCTCAAGAGGTCAGGAAGGACGAGGCCGACACCGTCGCCGCCGCGATGAGCGGCATCCAGTCGCTGAGCCGCACCATGGCCGGCTTCTGCGGCGGTCCCCACATGAACTGGCGTCAGACTCTGGTGGAGTTCGACGGCGGCTGGGTCTTCCTCATCTCGGCCGGGGAGGGCGCGTATCTGGCGGTCTCCTCCGCGCCCGATGTCGACATGGCCGACATCACCTTCCGCATGCAGCAGCTCGTCGGTCAGCTCGGCAAGGCGCTGACCACGCCGCCTCGCGAATCGGGCGTTCAGGCATGACTGCCCCCGAGGAGCAGGAGCCCGAGACCGCTGGATTAGTGCGACCGTACGTCATCACCAACGGCCGCGGGCGCCCGGACACCGACCAGTTCAACCTGATCACCTTGGTCACCGCTTCCGAACAGAGACGTTCCCCGACGCTCGACCCGGAGAAGCGCAGCCTGCTGGACCTGTGTTCAGGGGGCTATCTGTCGGTTGCCGAGATCGCGGGCCACATGGGGCTGCCGATCGGCATCGTCAAGGTTCTGCTGTCCGACCTGTCGTCGGACGGCTATCTGGTCACGCGCGCCCCCGCGCCTCCCGCCCAGCTCGTCGACGTTTCACTCCTTCAGGAGGTACTGGATGGTCTCCAGGCCCGCTTCGGATGAGGACGTCTATCTGGACGACGCGGTGCAGATCGCGGCCAAGATCCTGGTCGTGGGGCACTTCGCGGTCGGAAAGACGACGTTCATCGGCACCATGTCCGAAATCCCTCCGCTGCGCACCGAGGAACGGATGACGCAGGCCGGTGCGCACGTCGACGATCTGATGGGCACCCGGGGCAAGACCACGACCACCGTGGCCATGGACTTCGGCCGCCTCACGCTCAGCGAACGCCTCGTCCTCTATCTCTTCGGCACACCCGGGCAGGAACGCTTCGTCCAGGTGTGGGAGGACATGACGCGGGGTGCGCTCGGGGCGCTGATCCTGGTCGATCCGGAACGCCTCAAGGAATCCTTCCCGGTGATCGACCTGGTCGAACAGTACGGACTTCCCTACGCGATATCCGTCAACCACTTCGACGGCACTCCGACGCGCCCCGACGAGGAACTGCGCGAGGCGCTCGACCTGTTGCCCGATACCCCCATCGTCACCTGTGACGCACGTGACGAGAAGTCATCGGCCAATGCACTGATGGCACTTGTCCGCTACCTGCAGGAACGTACCCGCTAGGAGCACGACTATGGACACACAATCGGACTTCCCGGTTCCGCCGCCGGGTTGCCCTGCACATGGGCGGGTACCGCTGCACGGGTCCGAGTTCCAGGCGAACCCGGACGCCTACTACGACTGGATGCGCCGTTACGGGGCCACCGCCCCGGTGGAATTGGCTCCCGGCGTCGAGGCCACCCTCGTCACGGATTACCAGGCCGCGCTCCAGCTGCTGCAGAACTCGGACACGTTCCGCAAGGACGCGCGCCGCTGGCGCGACCTGAACGACGGCAAGATCAGCCCCAGCAGTCCGGTGCTGCCCCTGCTCGGGTACCGCCCGAACTGCATGTTCACCGACGGGGCCGATCACATGCGGCTGCGTCAGGCGGTCACCGACAGCCTGGCCAAGGTGGACACCCACCAGCTGAGCCGGCACGTCGACGGGATCTCCCGCTACCTCATCGAGCAGTTCGGCTCGCGCGGTTCGGTCGACCTGCTGAACGACTACGCCAAGCTGCTGCCGCTCTTCGTGTTCAGCGAGCTGTTCGGCTGCCCCGCGGAAATCGGCGACCGGGTCATCTTCGGGATATCCGGAATTTTCGACGGCACCAACGCCGAAAAGGCGAACGAGGTACTGAACCAGAGCGTCGGCGAGCTGGTTGCACTGAAACGGTCCAACCCCGGGAACGATGTCACGTCCTGGCTTATGCAGCACCCCGCACAGCTGACCGACGAGGAAATGGCGCATCAGCTGGTATTGCTGCTGGGATCCGGCGCCGAACCGCTGCGCAATCTCATCGCCAATTGCCTCCACCTGCTGCTCTCCGACGACCGGTATTCGGGCAGCGGGCTGCTGGTCGAGGACGCCATCGACGATGTGCTGTGGAACAGTCCGCCCATGGCGAATTACTCGCCGCATTACCCGGTATCCGACGTTGAATTCGGCGGAACCACACTGAGGGCGGGCGATCTCGTCCTGGTCAGCTATGCCGCGGCCAACTCGGATCCGGCGGTCACCGCCTCCCGCGAGCAGCAGAGCAAGCGTGCCCACCTGTCCTGGAGCGCCGGTCCGCACGCCTGCCCGGCGAAGGACCCGGCGCAGCTCATCACGGTGTCGGCCATCGAGAACCTGCTCAACCAGCTGCCCGACATCGAGCTGGCGGTGCCCAGCGAAAGCCTGACCTGGCGCCCCGGCCCATTCCACCGCGCCCTGACCGCGCTGCCCGCCCGTTTCACTCCGGTACGGGCAGATAAACGCCCGTCTCAACAGCAACAGCCTGTTACATCCGTCGATCGCGGACAACAGAACACCAAGCGGGAAAAGGGCGGCTTGTGGAGTTCGTTCCTCGCCTGGTGGAGGGTGTGACCCACGTCACACCACCCCCTCTTTTCCTATCGCATGTTCAATCAACAGCTCGGGTAGGCCGTATCGCGAAAAAATTGTTGGCAGAGTTATAAAAAGGAGCCGTCGTGAAGCCAATTGCTGGCGACGCCACCGTCGATCAACGTTCCGCGGTTTCGCTCGAAAATCTTTTCGATTCTCGAAGTGTGCCACCACGCTACGTTTACGCGCCTCCCCCATCCGGCTTTCCTCACTCCACCGGACTCCGGGAGGTTCGGTGAAGCTTTTCCGTTTCGGGAGAAGGAAA
Organism: Streptomyces sp. NPDC021212; assembly: GCF_044332925.1. Taxonomy (NCBI): domain Bacteria; kingdom Bacillati; phylum Actinomycetota; class Actinomycetes; order Kitasatosporales; family Streptomycetaceae; genus Streptomyces; species Streptomyces sp. NPDC021212. Next base: position 25,388 of record NZ_JBIRPZ010000019.1, on the reverse strand, counting down.
CGTGTGGGCGCGCGCGAAACCCGTGCGCATCCCGCACGGCTCGGCGACCTCGTCACCGGCCAGCTCACCCGGCTGGGAGAGGTGGCGGGGCTGAGCGAAGCCGACACGACGGCATACGCACAGGTGGTGACCGAGACCCTGGGACCGGTGGCGACGCGCTCGCTGGCGCTGCCACCGCCGTCCCAGAGCTTCCTGTCCGACGACCACACCCCGGTCGAGTACTCCCTGGCCTTCACACCGGACAAACCGCCGGCGCTCAGGGTGCTGGTGGATCCGGGGTGCGGCGCCGAAGACCTGAAGGAGAACGGCCGCATCGGTCTGCGCACCATCCGCGGCATGGCCGACCGCTGGGCGTTCTCCACCGACCGGCTCGACCGGCTCCAGGACCTGTTCTTCCCCGACGCCCCCGAAGGGCCGCTGGCCCTGTGGTACGCCCTGGAGCTGCGCCCCGGCGGCGTCCCCGCGGTCAAGGTGTACCTCAACCCCTCGGCCAACGGCCCGGACCGGGCCGCCGAGACGGTCCGCGAGGCAGTGGACCGGCTCGGCTGCCGGCAGGCGTTCGACGCCCTGCCGGCAGCCGACGGCTACCCGTTCCTCGCCCTGGACCTCGGCGACTGGCCCGCGCCGCGGCTGAAGGTGTACCTCACCCACCGGGGCCTGGGCCCCGCCCGGGCCGCGACCCTCTCCCGGATGGAACCCCACCCCGGCCAGGCGAAGCTGGAGGAGTTCTTCCGCACCGCCGGGGGCCTCCTGACGGCGGGGACCGGCAAGGGGCTGTACGGCCGCTCCGCCATCTCCTGCCACTCCATCACGGAGACCGACAGCGGCCTGCCCAGCGGCTTCACCTCCCATGTGCCCGTCCGCGACTACGTGCGCGACGACGCACAGGCGCGCGAGCGGGCCGTGGCCGTCCTGCGCCGCCACGGCATGGACAGCGCGGCGTTCGACCGGGCGCTGTCCGCCATCACCTCCCGCCCCTTGGAGGACGGCTCCGGTCTGATCGCGTACCTGGCCCTGGCCCACGAACGCGGCCGGCCGCCGCGGGTGACCGCGTACCTCTCCGCGGAGGCGTACGAGGTGCTGCCGCCCCGGGAGACGGAGCCGGCGTACGAGCCGGGGCCGGTCCACGAGACGGCGCCGGAAGACCAGACCCCGGTGGTCCGCGACCTCGAACGGGCCCGGGGCCACATCCGCAACAGCGATGAAACAGGAGAAACGGTCAGCGTGGAGCCCTACCGGATCAAGGTCGTCGAACCGATCCCCATGACGACACGGAAGCAGCGCGAGGAGGCGCTCGAGCGCGTCCACTACAACCTGTTCGACCTGCGGGCCGACGAGGTGACGATCGATCTGCTGACCGACTCGGGCACGGGGGCCCTGTCGGCCGCGCAGCTCGCCGCGGGCATGGCCGGCGACGAGTCCTACTCGGGTTCGCGCTCCTTCTACCGGTTCCACGAGGTGGTCACCGAGCTGACGGGGTACCAGCACATCCTCCCGGCCCACCAGGGGCGCGCGGCGGAGCGGGTGCTCTTCTCGTCCCTGCTGAAGCCGGACTCCATCGTCCTGGCCAACACGCACTTCGACACCACGCGCGCCAACGTGGAACTCAATCACTGCGAGGCGCGCGACCTGCCCTGCCCCGAGGCCAAGGACCTCGACAGCAAGGAGCGGTTCAAGGGGAACATCGACCTCAAGGCGCTCGAACAGGCGCTGACCGGGCCGGACGCCTCCCGGATCGGCGTGGTGGTCATGACCGTCACCAACAACGGCGGCGGCGGCCAACCCGTCTCCATGGAGAACCTGAAGCAGACCTCCGCCCTGTGCCGGAAGCACCGCGTCCCGCTGTTCCTGGACGCCGCCCGGTTCGCCGAGAACGCCTGGCTGGTCACCCGGCACGAGCCCGGCTACCGCGACCGCACCCCGCGGCAGGTCGCGGAAGAGGCCTTCCGGCTCACCGACGGCTGCATGATGAGCGCCAAGAAGGACGGCATCGTCCACATCGGCGGCTTCATCGGGACGAACGACCCCGAGCTGGCCCAGCGGTGCGAACTGCTCCTCATCGCCACCGAGGGCTTCGCGACCTACGGCGGTCTGGCCGGCCGCGACCTCGACATGATGGCGCAGGGCCTCACCGAGGTGACCGATCCCGGGTACCTCGCCGAGCGCGCCGACATCGCCGCGCACCTCGCCCAGCGGGTGCGCGCCGCCGGGGTCGACATCGTCGAGCCGCCGGGGCTGCACGCCCTCTACCTCAACGCCGGACGGCTGTTCCCGCACATACCCCCGCACCAGTACCCCGGCCACGCGCTGGCCTGCCAGCTGTACCTGGAGGGCGGCATACGCTCGGCCGAACTCGGCTCCCTGTACCTCGGCGAGGAGGACGAGGCCGGGAACCCGGTGAAGAGCGCACCGTACGAGCTGGTCCGGCTCGCGCTGCCGCGCCGGGTCTACACCCGAAGTCACTACGACCACGTCGGCGCGACGCTGGCGAAGATCGCGGGCAACGCGGAGTCGGTGCGCGGCTTCCGGATCTTCGACCAGTCCCCGATCCTGCGTCACTTCCGCGCCAAGCTGGAGCCGGTGGCGGCCCCGGCTCCGGCCGCTGCCGCCGCCACGGCACGCGGCTCCCGGCGCACCGCCGCCACGGCCCGCTGAGGGGCGCCCACGGTCCCCGCGGACCGGGCTGATCCGCCGAGCGCCCGGCACCGGATCCACCGGTGCCGGGCGCTCACCCGCTTCCGAACGAACCGCTGCTGCCCTCGTTCCATGTCTTGCGGTCCTCGCTGCCACCCGAGCCGGAGCCCTTGGTGCCGGAGCCGCCCAGCTGGTGCGGGCGGCGCCGGACGCCGTCCTGGGACAGCTCCTCGGGCTCCCGGTTCTGCGTCTGGTAGCCGACCGGGTCCTGATCGTCCTGGTGTCCCGGGCCGTGTCCCGCCCGCCGAGCCTCGCGCTCGCTCTCGTCCACCTGCTGCCAGGCGTTCGCACGGGGCTGCGGGTCCTGGGAGGCCACCGGTTCGCGGGCCCGTATCCGGATGCCGGCCACGACGGCCACGATGAGGATCACGACCACCACGATGCCGACGACCAGCGGTGCGGTCCCGACCACGAAGTCGTGGGGCACGGCGAGGTCCATGGCGTACGTATCCATGGCAGCCGGGTACCCCGCCCCGCCCGGTTGACCCGTCCCCGTAAAGGCCGTTGATCAGGCCGCGGTGAGGCCGCCGGTTCGGGCCATCGGCTCAGGCCGTGCCCTCCGCCGCCAGGATCGCGTCCCGGTAGGCGCGGGCCGCGGCGCGCAGCGCCGTCTCCGGCTCCACGCCCGCCTCCTTGGCGCGGATCGCGAGCGCGAGCAGCTCGTAGCCGAAGCCCTCGCCCTCCGGGAGGGGCACCTCCAGACCGCGGGTACGGGCGCGGGAGGCGAGCTGGGCCGTGAGGGCGAGCGAGGGCTGGCCGAGCGGCACCCCTTCGGTGACCGAATCGCGCTGTTTCTCAAGCGCCTTGGTGCGCAGCCAGTGCTTCTTGACGTCCTCGGCGGTCTCCGCGGCCTCCTCGCCGAAGACATGCGGATGGCGGCGGATCAGCTTGTCCACGATGGCGCCGGCCACATCGTCGACCGAGAACGGCTCGTCCTCGTGCTCCTGCGCGATCCGGGCGTGGAAGACGACCTGGAGCAGCACATCGCCCAGCTCCTCGCGCAGCGCCTCCCGGTCGCCCTCCTCGATGGCCTCGACGAGTTCGTACGCCTCCTCGATGCCGTACTTGACCAGCTCCTCGTGGGTCCGCGCCCCGCTCCACGGGCATTCCGCCCGGATCCGGTCCATCACCTGGACCAGGTCGAGCAGCCGGGCGCCCGGCAGGTCGTACGAACCGGGCAGCAGCTCCAGGTCCGGCATCGCCTCGCGGCCCGAGCCCGCCAGCCGGGCCAGCCCGTCGGTCAGCGCGGACTCGCCGTCGGCCGAGGTGATCACGACGGCGCTGCGGCCGCCGTCGGCGACGCAGTAGTCGACCAGCTCGCGCGCCGCCGGGACCGCGTGCTCGACCTCGATGCCCGCCTCCCGCAGATACGGCAGCTGCGGATGGTCGGGGTCCGCGCACAGCACCCGGTCCGCGCCGCGCAGCGCCTGCCAGGCGGGCCAGGAGAGCAGTCCGGGCGCCACCCGGTGGCTGGTGGTGAGGAGGACGACGCGGCCGGTGGCGAGGCCGGCCGCGGGGGCGGCGGAGTCAGACGTGGTCACCCTTGAAACGTAACCTACGCCGGTTGCTGGGAGGCGGTGGAGGTGCGCAGCCAGGCCTCCTTGGCGAGGACCGCGGTGCCCTTGGTGTCGTCCCAGCTGCCGTAGCGCGGGTTGACCTTGATGTCGAGGTCCTTGGAGGTGCGGGTGAACACCGCGTTGACCTTGGCGACGCCGAGCTTGCGCAGCAGCTCCGTGCGGGTCAGCTCCATGCGGACGGCGTCGTCGATCTGGCCCGGGGCGATGCCCTGCTCCAGGTAGGCGGCGCGCAGCCCGGCGGCCCCGCCGGCCTGCTGCTCGGTGGCGGCGCGGGCGCGCTGCACCGCCCGGCGGCTGACGCCGATGCCGTTGTCCTGGCCGGCCCGCTCGATGACCTTGAACTGGATCATGCGGATGAGGGTGTTCTGGGTCAGCTGACCGCTGGCGGCCACCAGCTGGTCCGCCTTCGGGGAGCCGCGCTGCGCGTCCCGTACGTCCTTCACCTGGGCCTGGAGCTGCGACTCGGTGATCCGCCCGTCGTGCAGGACGGCCGCGGCACCGGCCTTCGGGGTGCCCCCGCAGGCGGTGAGCAGGGGGGCGCAGACCAGCAGGGCGGACGCGGCGGAGACGGAGAGCGCAGTACGGCGGCGGATCATTGAGCCTCCCGGCAGAGATCGTGCGGCGCGACAAACGATCTGGCGTTGATCGATGGTAAGGAGTCGGCGCGGCCTGGGCCACTGCTTGGACAACGATTCACAAGCGTCTTGGTCAGCCTCCGGCCGCGGATCGGCTCAGCGGCGCGCGCCCCGGTCCGACGCCGAGGGCAGCTTCTCCCCCGGGCACGTGCCCAGCACCCGCTTCATCGCGTCCCGCTCGGGGGGCGTCACCCACAGCTCGTACTTCTTCTTCACCGCCGCCTGGCGCGCCACGTACTCGCAGCGGTAGCCCTTGTTGGGCGGCAGCCAGGTCGCCGCGTCGCCGTCGCCCTTGCCGCGGTTGGTGCCGGCGTCCACGGCGATCAGGTTGAGCGGGTCGTTGGCGAAGGCGACACGCTTGTCCCGGTCCCAGGCCCGGGCGCCCTTCTGCCAGGAGTCCGACAGCGCCACCACATGGTCGATGTCGATCTTGCTGTGGCCGCGGACGAACCGCACGCTGTTGCCCGTGTACGGATCGTAGGCGAGGGTGCCCGAGACCACCTCGCAACGGTCGTCGCGGAGCCGCACGCCGGTCAGGTCGCGCCGGAGGACGTCATCGCGGGTGTCGCAGTGGTTGTCGTCCGTGTCGGTCCAGGGGCTGCCGTAGGCGGCACGCTCGTAACCCGTCTTCGGCGCCCGGCCCTTGACCGTGAGCGACGTCACGGCGGACATCGCAGGCCCGGACGGTGCGCCGCTCCCGTGCCCGCCCTTGTCCTCGGGCAGGCATCCGGTGAGGGACAGCAGCGCGGCCAGCGCCACTGCCGCGCCCTTCCCCGCGAACCCCGGTATCGCGAACCGTTTCCGCAACCGTACCGCCCCCTTCGCGTATCTTTTCGACAGACCGCCACCCACACGATAAGGACCCTGGATGGACACGGCTGTGACAGCTCCGCCCGGCACCACCGCCGAAGGGGCCGCCGCCACCGCGAGCCGTAGTACCCGGCTCCCCGCCCGGACAGTCGTGCTGCGCCACCCGCGGATGGATCCGTACTGGCTGGCCCTCGGCCTCTTCGCCGCCTTCGCGACCCTGTCGGTCTGCCGCTACCGCCGCATGGCCACCATGTCGTGGGACCTGGGCATATTCGAACAGGCGATACGGGCGTACGCGCACTTCCAGGCCCCGATAGCCGATCTCAAGGGCCCCGGCGCCAACATCCTCGGCGACCACTTCAGCCCCATCACGGCCCTCCTCGCCCCGCTCTACCGGATCTTCCCGAGCCCGCTCACGCTGCTCGTCGCGCAGGCCGCCCTGTTCGCGCTCTCCGCCGTTCCCGTCGCCCGCACCGCCGCCCGGCTGCTGGGCCGGGCCCGGGGGCTCGCGATCGGCACCGCGTACGGGCTGGCCTGGGGCCTCCAGCGCGCCGTGGACTTCGACTTCCACGAGATCTGCTTCGCCATCCCGCTCATCGCCTTCTCCCTCGAAGCGGTCATCCTCCGACGCTGGTACGCGGCGATGCTGTGGGCCGCCCCGCTGGTCTTCGTCAAGGAGGACATGGGCGGCACGGTCGCCGCGATCGGCGCCGTCATCGTGGTCCGCGTGTGGCGCGAGCGGGAGAGGGGCATCGCGCCGCTCGCCATCGCCCTCATCGGCTTCGGCGTGCTGGGCTCGGCCCTCGCGCTGGGCGTCGTCATACCCGGCTTCAACGGGGCCGGTTCGTACGACTATTGGGACAAGGTCGGCAGCGGGGGCGGCTCCGACGCCACCATCCCCTTCGCCACCGCACTGCGCACCCTGCTGTGGACGCTGCTGCCGACCACCGGGCTGCTCGCGCTGCGCTCCCCGCTGCTGCTGGCCGCCCTGCCCACCCTCGGCTGGCGCTTCCTCTCCCACGACGAGCACTACTGGGGCACGGACTGGCACTACAGCGCGGTACTGATGCCGGTCGTCTTCCTGGCCCTGGTCGACGCGCTCGACCGGATCCGGGAGAGCCGCCGCGGCTGGCTCGTCCGCTACGCCCGTCAGCTGCCCGCCGCGGTCTGCGCCGCGGCCCTGGCCCTGACCACCTCGCTGCCGCTGGCCGGGCTCACCGAGGAGGCCACGTACCGCAAGCCGCCCGACGTCGCCGCGGCGGAGCGGCTGCTGGAGCGCATACCCGACGGCGCGACGGTCGAGGCCAACGTCGGCCCGATAGCCCGCCTCACCAGCCGCTGCCGGGTCTTCTGGGTCGGCGCCACCCAGGGCGTCACCCCGCGGTACCTGGCCCTCGCGGAGCCGCCGGACCGCACGGTGCGGCAGGAGCTGGCGTACGCGAAGCAGCTACACCCCAAGGCGCGGTACGAGGCGCTGGCGACCGCCGGGGGCTACTTCCTGCTCCGGCTCAAGAGCCCATCGGCTGCGGGGCGATGACCGCGAACGGCGCGCCCTGCGGGTCCTGCACCAGAGCCATCCGCCCGGCGACCATGTCGAACGGCGGCTTGAGCACCGTCCCGCCCTCCGCCGACAGCTTCGCCACCGTCCGGTCGGTGTTCTCGACGGAGAAGTAGACCAGCCAGTGCGAGGGCGTCCCGGGCGGCACCCCTTCGCGCAGCGACTGGAGCCCGCCGACCGTGCGGCCGTTCACGGTGAGCCCGTAGTAGCCCTCGGCGCCCTCCATGGAGGTCGTCTCGATGCCGAGCGCCTCCGCGTAGAAGGTGCTCGCCGCCTCGCGGTCGCTGGTGTTCAGCTCGTTCCACACCAGCGTGCCGGGTTCGTTGACGATGCCCGCCCCGGGGAACTCCTGCGCCTGCCAGACGCCGAAGACGGCCCCGGTGGGGTCGGCCGCCACCATCATCTTCCCGAGGTCCATCACGTCCATGACGGGCAGCAGCACGGTGCCGCCGTTGCGGCTGATCGCCTCGGAGGTGGCCTGGGCGTCGGCGGAGCAGAAGTAGGTGGTCCAGACGGTCGGCGGCGCGGGCTGATCGTCCATCGCCTGCGCGGCCATCACCCCCGCCACCGGCCGGTCCTTCAGCGTGCAGACCGTGTACCCGCCGAATTCGGCCGGTCCGATCTCCCCGGCCCAGCCGAAGAGCCCGGAGTAGAAGTCGAGAGCGGCCTGCTGGTCGGAGGCGGTCAGATCGATCCAGCAGGGGGTGCCGGGCTCATAGGGAGCGGTGACTTCGGACATCGGTGCCTCCCGGTTCGGCCACTGCTGTCAATTTTCCCCGGGTACGGCGGGAGCGCCACTCGGCGGGGAGGCGGCTCGGTGGGAGGGCGCCGACGGGCCACGTCATGGGCCTTGGCAGGATTTCGACCATGAGTGATCCACGGGGGCAGTACCAGCCCACTCCGCATTCCCCTCCGCCCGTTTCCGGCAACCCCTACTCCCAGCCCCACGGTCAGCACGGTCAGCCGTACCCGCATCCCTACGCGCACCCCTCCCCGCAGCCCGATGAGCGCTCCGCACCACCCGCCCCGTGGCCCCCGCCGGTCCGCGTCCCGGAACCGGCCGGTGACGAGCGGCGCCTGCTCGCGGCGACGGTGGACTGCGTCCTGGCCTGGGGCGGCGGCTCCACGCTCGGCCTGCGCGTCCTCCCGATGCTCAAGGTCGAGGTCGACTCCCTGCTCCTCGCCGTGGGCTGTGTGTTCGGGCTGTCCATCGCCAACCAGGTGCTGGGGGCCTGGATCTTCCGGGCCTCCGTCGGCAAGTGGATGCTGCGGATGCGCGTGGTGCGCGAGACCGACGCCGGGCGGCCGGGTTTCTGGCGGCTGATGTACCGCTGGCTGCTCGGGATGACCTGGCTGCCGATGCAGCCGGTGCGCAGCCTGATCTGCGCGGACGGCGATCCGTACGAGGACCACTGCAAGATCCGGTACGTGCGGGTCAAGGACCTGCGGCGGCTGCGGCACCGCGGCTGACGGCACGCCAACAGACCCCGAAACGCCGGGCGGGGGGGGGGGGGCCGGGCCCCCCCCCCCCCCCCCGGGGGGGGCGCCCCCCCGCGCGCCCCCCCCGCCGCCCCCCCCCCCCCCCCCCCCGCCCCCCCCCCGGGGCCCCCCCCCCCCCCCCCCCCCCCCCCCCCCCCCCGGCGGTGAAGGTCGAACGCGGCGTCAGGCGCCGGTCGCGCTGCCCGCCACCCACTGGCTCCAGTCCATGTTCCAGCCGTTGAGGCCGTTGTCCGGGGCCACGGTCTTGTCGTTGGAGTTCTTCACCACCACGACATCACCGATCTGGGAGTTGTTGTAGAACCAGGCGCCCTGCGTGTTCGGGTCGCCCGCGCCCTTGGTGTCCGACAGGCCCACACATCCGTGGCTGGTGTTCTGGCTGCCGAAGATGGACTTCGCGCCCCAGTAATTGCCGTGGATGAAGGTGCCCGAGGTGGACAGCCGCATCGCGTGCGGCACGTCCTTGATGTCGTACTCGCCCTTGCCGTCGTCGTCCGTGAAGCCGACCGTCGCACCGTTCATCCGGGTCTCCTTGAACTTCTCGGAGATCACCATCTGACCGTTGTACGTCGTGTTGTCGGGGCTTCCGGCCGAGATCGGGATGGTCCTGATCAGCTTGCCGTCGCGGACGACCTTCATCGTCTTGGACTTGGCGTCGACCGTGCTGACCTGCGAGTGGCCGATCTTGAAGGTGACGGTCTTCTCCTGGACACCCTTCACACCCGACGACGCCTCGACGCCGTCCAGGTCCAGCTTCAGGGTGACGGTGGAGTTGGCCTTCCAGTAGTCCTTCGGGCGCAGGTCCAGCCGGTTGCCGCTGAACCAGTGGCCCACGACCTTCTGGCCGCTGCTGGAGGTGACCTTGATGTGGGACTGGACGTCCTTCTTGTTGGTCACCGCCTTGTCGAAGTTGATCGACACCGGCATGCCCACACCGACCGTCGAGCCGTCCTCCGGCGTGAAGTTGCCGATGAAGCTGTTGGAGGGGGAGACGGTGGTGAAGGAGGAGTGCTCCGTGGCCTTGCGGCCGTCGGAGTCCTTGGCCTTCGCGCTGATCTCGTACTGGGTGGACCGCTCCAGCTGCCCGTCCGGCTTCCAGGAGGTCCCGTCGGACGATATGGATCCGGCCACGGTGGAGCCGTCGGCCTTGGATGTCATGGTCACCGAGGTGAGCTTGCCGTCGGTGACGCTGACCTTGGTGTCGCGGTTGATGCCCGCATTGTTCGCACCGGACTTCGGCGTGATCTTGATGCGAGCATCCGAGGCGTCCTTGGCCGCCGCCTCGTCCACCTGCGACTGCCCTTTGCCACCGCCCTTGCTGTCGCTGCTGTCCCCATCCCCGCCACAGGCGGCGAGAGTCAGTGCACCGCTGAGCACGGCGGCCGCGGCCACCAGCCCCCTACGGCGCTTGCCGTACGTCATCACACGCTTCTCCATTTGCGACTGGACCCCAGAAACCCAAGACCTATCCAGCAAGACCTATCCAGGAAGAACGCCTGTACCTTTTGGTCGGTTCCACGCCCAGTAAAACTGTGCGCGAGGCCACTTAGCAAAGACGCTGGTCCAGCTTATGACGCAGCGCCGTGAATCCGGACAAACCATGACAGTCTTGGATTAGTCATACGGCGCGGAGCAGGCTGCCGTCCCGGTTCGCTACCGTCCGACCCCTATAAGTCACTACGATCGGGCCCCCGGGGTCAATTCGCCGCAGCCTCAAGGAGGATGCCGTTGTGTCCGCACGCCGACCGCTGCTGACCGCCGCCGCCGCGGGTTCGCTGCTGTGCGCCCTGTGGTTCGTCCCCTCCGCCAACGCGACGGTCGAGACCGACGGCCGCGCGCCCTCCGGGAGCAGTAGCCAAGAGCCGTCCCAGCCGCGGACCGAGGCCGTCCCGGGCGAAAACCTCGCCGACACCGGCAGCGTGGACGTCACCCCGTATCTCGCCGGAGGCACGGCCTTCCTGGGGCTCGGGATCACCATGGTGACCGCCTCCGCGCGCCGTACGCGCCCGGAGGCGTCCTGACGGGCCTTTGTGCCCGTTCGCCCGGTTCGCCCGGGGCCGTTGTGCCCGGACCTTCTCCCCGGGCCGTTCGGCCCATGCTCCGTCAGGCCAGCGGCCCGGTCACCGATTCGACCGCCTCGGCCAGCCCCCCGGACCGTACGAACGCCTCGGCGGCCGCCAGGTCCGGCGCCAGATAGCGGTCCCCGCCCGGCCCCTCGACCCCCGCCCGGCGCACCGCCGCCAGCACCGCCCGCGTCGCGGGCGCGGGCACCAGCCCCTCCCGCAGCTCGACCGCGCGGGCCGCCGCGACCAGTTCGATCGCCAGGACCCGGGTCAGGTTGTCCACCACCGTGCGCAGCTTGCGCGCCGCCGACCAGCCCATGGAGACGTGGTCCTCCTGCATCGCGGAGGACGGGATCGAGTCCACCGAGGCGGGCACCGCGAGCCGCTTCAGCTCGCTCACCAGCGCCGCCTGGGTGTACTGCGCGATCATCAGCCCCGAGTCGACGCCCGGGTCCCCGGCCAGGAAGGGCGGCAGCCCGTGCGAGCGGTTCTTGTCCAGCAGCCGGTCGGTGCGGCGTTCCGCGATCGAGGCGAGGTCGGCCGCCGCCACGGCGAGGAAGTCCAGGACGTACGCGACGGGCGCGCCATGGAAGTTGCCGTTCGACTCCACCCGGCCGTCCGGCAGCACCACCGGGTTGTCCACGGCGGAGGCCAGCTCCCGGTCCGCGACCAGCCGGGCGTGCGCGAGCGTGTCCCGGCCCGCGCCCGCGACCTGCGGGGCGCAGCGGATCGAGTACGCGTCCTGGACGCGCGGCGCGTCGTCCTGGTGGTGCCCGGTGAGCCCGGAACCGGCGAGCACCCGCAGCATGTTGTCCGCGCTCGCCGCCTGGCCGGGGTGCGGGCGGATGGCGTGCAGCTCGGGCGCGAGCACCCGGTCCGTTCCGAGCAGCCCCTCCAGCGACAGCGCGGCCGTCACATCGGCGACGGTGTAGAGCCGGGCCAGGTCGGCGCAGGCCATGACCAGCATGCCGAGCATCCCGTCGGTGCCGTTGAGCAGCGCGAGGCCCTCCTTCTCGCGCAGCTCGACCGGCTCGATGCCGTGCGCGGCCAGCAGCTCGGCGGCGGGCCGCACCTCCCCGTCGGGGCCCTCGGCCTCGCCCTCCCCCATCAGCGCGAGCGCGCAGTGGGACAGCGGCGCGAGGTCGCCGGAGCAGCCGAGGGAGCCGTACTCGTGCACCACGGGCGTGATGCCCGCGTTGAGCAGGGCCGCCATCGTCTCCACGACCACGGGCCGCACCCCGGTGTGGCCGGACGCGAGCGTCTTGAGCCGCAGGAACATCAGCGCCCGCACCACCTCGCGCTCCACCCGCGGCCCCATGCCGGCCGCGTGCGAGCGCACGATGTTGCGCTGCAGCTGGGCGCGGAGGTCGGGGCTGATGTGGCGTACGGCGAGTGCGCCGAAGCCGGTGGAGACGCCGTAGACGGGCTCGGGCCTGGCCGCCAGATCGTCGATGACCCGCCGCGCCCTGGCCACGGCCGCCAGCGCCTCCTCCCCCAGCTCGACCCGTGCCCCGCCCCGCGCCACGGCGACAACGTCCTCGGCGGTCGTTCCGGACGTCCCCACCACCACAGTGTGCATATCCATATTCAGGCACCCTAGAGAGTGAATCGCCAGGTGTCACCCCGCGAGCTCCCCACCCGAACCCCCGGCTCCGTTATCGGGTGGCGCTGCAAGCGGAGCAGCTGATCGCCCGCCGCCACTCGGCGACCTCTCCGGTGGCGCCACAGACGGGGCGGCCGTAGCGGTGAGGCGTCGGCGGAAACACTGCGTCGGCCTGTCCGAGGCCGAAGGATGGGGTCATGGGGATTGAGCTGGAACTTACGGCGTGGAGAACAGGCCGGGACCCGGGGGCGCGGGGCCGTCGGCGCGGACGCCGTTCGTGACCCGCAGGAACTCCAGCTTTTCCGCATCGGCGGAACCCGCCGTCACCGTGTAGACGACGAGGCGGACGTCGCAGCCCGGGACGGTGAGCACGTCGCAGTCGCACGTCACCTCGCCGACCTGGGGGTGCACGATGGTCTTGCGGGCCGAGACGTGCGGACCGACCGCACCCTCGTCCCACAGCCGGGTGAACTCCGCACTGGCGGACCGCAATTCCTCGACAAGGTCGATCAGGCCGCGGTCACGGGGGTAGTTGACGAGAGCCGTGCGCAGATCGGCGACGAGGGCGAGGTCGAGGGCGCCGCCCTCCTGGAGCACGGGCCAGGCCGCCAGCCCCGAGGGCCCTGCGGTGAAGACCACCCGCACCAGGTTCCGCTCGACGGGTGTCCGTGCGCTGGGGTCACCCAGCAGCACCGCCCACGCCGGAGTCCAGGACAGCAAGGTCCAGTCGGCACTGAACACGCCCACAGGGAACTCACCGAGGCGGGCCAGCATCCGTTGGACCCCTGCCGGAACATGCGTGGAGATCGTCCCCTCCTGTGGCGGGAGGAGGCCGGCCAGCCGGTAGGCGTGATCGCGCTCCAGGGGTTGCAGTTGCAGTGCCCTGGCCAGGCTCGCGACGACCTGCGCAGAAGGGCTCGTGGCGCGCCCCTGCTCCAGCCGCACCACATAGTCGACCGACAGCCCCGCGAGCTCGGCCAGCTCCTCGCGTCGCAAGCCCACCGCACGTCGTCCGGGCCGCGAGGTCCGCCCGACGTCGGTGGGAGAAAGCCGGTCGCGCCAGCGGCGCAATGCCGTGCCAAGGGTCTCGTCCACACCACCAGTGTGTCCGCCGTGCAGCCGTTGTGCCTGGTACTGGCTTTCCTACCGTCGCAGAGGGCACTGGTTGTCCTCTCCTCACGGGCCGAGAGTGAACGCATGACGACAACATTCATCACGGGAGCCAACAAGTCCCTCGGATATGAGACCGCCCGCCGCTTGATCGAGGCCGGCCACACCGTCCTCGTCGGTGCACGCGATCCAGAGCGCGGCCAGGCGGCCGCCGACGCACTCGGTGCCCGTTTCGTCCAGATCGATGTGACGGATGACGCGTCGGTGGCCGCGGCCGCCGACGACGTCGCGGCTCGCGAGGGCGGCATCGACGTCCTGATCAACAACGCCGGCGTCTTCGGGACGCACAACCCCGCCGACCAGATCACGGCCGCTGACGCCGGCGAGGTGTTCGAGGTCAACGTCGTGGGGATCGTCCGGGTGACGCACGCGTTCCTGCCTCTGCTGCGTAAGTCCGCGACCCCGGTGATCGTCAATGTGTCGAGCGGCATGGGATCCTTCGCGGCCACCCACGACGCCGAGCGCGTCGAGGGCCGGGCCATCGCACCGCTGTACACGGCATCGAAGGCCGCCGTGACCATGCTGACCACGCAGTACGCGAAATCCTGGCCGGACGTGAAGGTGAACGCGGCCGACCCGGGCTACACCGCGACCGACTTCACCGGGCACAGCGGCCCGCAGACAGTGACCGAGGGAACCGACGCGATCGTCGAACTCGCCACCATCGGGACGGACGGACCGACCGGAACCTTCCGTGACCGCCACGGTGAGATGCCCTGGTGATCCACCCATGAATATGGGGCACGACGGGCACGGACGAGGGTTCGCGCGAGCCGTCACGGATGACACGTCGAGGCGACGCGCTGCCGGTGCGGTGGCTCGCAACCCGCGCGAGGAGAGCGCCGGGGGCACCGCCCAGCGGTAGCTGGGGGAGCGACGAGCGTGGGGCCGCGAGGTGCCGGCCGCCGCGGCAGCGGCTGATGTCACAGCGGCGTCGGGAGCCCGGCATGATCGGCGAGGCGCCCCCTACGGCCGGCGGCCTCGGAAGCGGCGGCGTTCCGGGGGGTGGTCCGCGGGGGTGTCGGCCAGGCGGACCACCGGGTCGTCCGGGCCACCCTCGCGGCCCGCGACCACCGGCTTCTGGGACCGGGCCGCCTTCGCCCGGTACTGGGCCGCGTCCGCCAGGCGGAACAGGCGGCGGGCCGACGACACGGGCCCGATCGGGTCGCCGGTCGAGGCGATCCCGCAGGCGACCCCTTCCCCCATCTCCAGCTCCGCCGCCCGCCGGCACAGTTCGTCGGCCACCCGCACCACCTCGTCCGCCGGTGGCCCGACCCCCAGCAGGCAGAACTCATCGCCGCCCAGCCGCGCCGCCAAGGCGCCCGGCAGCATCGCCCCGCACAGCGACAACACCGTGCCGAAACGTTCCAGCAGACGATCCCCCACCGCGTGCCCCAGCGTGTCGTTGACCCGCTTGAGGCCGTTGAGGTCGCACACCACCAAGCTCACCACCGTGCCGTGCTCGCGGTACGCCTCCAGCGCCTCGTCCAGCCGTATGTCCACCGCACGCCGGTTGCCCAGGCCGGTCAGGGGGTCGGAGAAGGCCAGCCGGCGGGCCTCCGCCAGGCGTTCGGTCTGGGCGAGCCCGGCGGCCGCCACCGACGCCAGGACGGTCGCGAAATCGGCGTCGCCCCGGTCGAACACCGGGCTCCCGGCCGCCCGCGCCACATACAGCTCGCCCCACGCCCGCCCGTGCAGCACCAGCGGCGCCACCACGCACGAGCCGCGCCCGCGCCGCCGCAGGGCGGCCACGCGCTGATGGCAGTACGAGGCCGGGCCGGGCCCGGTGCCCTCCGCGGTCTCGACCCACGCGTGCGGCTCGCCGCCCGCGGCCCACCGCTCGTGCAGAAACTCCGTGATCTCCGGGAAGTCGTGCACCGGATACGACTCGTCCTCCGGCGCCGGCTCCTCCCCCGGCATCAGCTCGCCGACGTTCACCAGGACCCGCAGCCGGCCCCGCTCCCGCTCCCACACCGAAACCGCCGCGAACGTGCCGTCCAGCGCGCGGCGCGCGCTCTCGGCGGCGGCGCCCACCGACTCCCGCGGGGTGGGCGCCGCCGCCATCGCCTGCGCGAGACCCACCACCGCCCGCAACCGCCGGTCGACCGCTCGTCCCCCGTCGTCCCCGTTGTCGCTCACGTCGGCCTCGCATTCCTCACCACATATCCGCTCTGCACTCAAGAGTAAGAATGTCGAGGACAATCCGCTTTGGCCCGTTCGCCCCTGATATTCGCCCCTGGTACGGGTGGCCGCGGGGCGCGGCCCTCACTCGCCGGGCCACTCCGGCGTGCGCTTCTCGTTGAAGGCCGCCACGCCCTCGGCCCGGTCCGCGGAGAAGGCGATCGTCCGCCACCCCGCGTCCTCGACCTCCAGCCCGGCCTTGAGGTCCAGGCCGTGCCCGAGCCGCAGGGCCCGCTTGGCGGCGCGCAGGCCGACGGGCGAGTTCGCGGCGATGCGCCCGGCCAGCTCCAGCGCGGCCGTACGGTCCTCACCGGGCGCGACGAGTTCGTCCACCATCCCCAGCGCGTGGGCCTCCTCGGCGGACACCCGGCGAGCGGAGAAGACCAGCTCGGCGGCGCGCGCCGCCCCGACCCGGCGGGGCAGCAGCTGCGTACCGCCGCCGCCCGGGATCACGCCGACGGACACCTCGGGCAGCCCCACCACGGCCGTACGGTCGGCGACGATCACATCGCAGGACAACGCCAGCTCGTAGCCGCCGCCGAGGGCGAAGCCGTGCACGGCGGCGATGGCGGGCACGGGCAGCTCCAGCACGGCCGTATAGGCGGCGCGGGAGATCGGGCGGTGGCGCATCATCTCGGCGTCGGAGAAGGAGTTCCGCTCCTTGAGGTCCGCGCCGACGCAGAAGGCCCGCTCGTGGGTGGAGGTGAGCACGACGGCCCGCACCGAGGCGTCGTCCGCGAGCGCGGCGCACGCCGCCGCGATACTCCGGGCCATCTCGGAGGACACCGCGTTCATGGCCTTCGGCCGGTCCAGCACCAGCTCGGCCACGAAGCCGTCCCGCCGGACCGCGACCCACTCCCCGTACCGCTGCTCACCCATCTCGCACCCTCCCGGTTAACGACCGTGAACCGTTGCCCGGGCTACGTTACCGGCGCCGCCGCCACCGCATCAGGAAGCCCAGCATGGACGGCCGGGGGCGGTGCGCCCCGTCCCCGTCCGCCGCGGGGTCACCCTCGTCGGCCCCCACGGCCCAGGAGGGCACCGGCGCCGTGCCCGCGGCCCTCTCCACGCCCGGGGACGAGGGCGGGGCGGCACCCGCGCCCGAAGCACCGCCGGCGGCGGGGGCCGAGATACCGCCCGGGGCCGAGGCCTCGGGCGGGAGTGGGCCCGGACGCGCGCCCGCCTCCGCCGGGTCGGCCGGGTCGTGGGGCGGCGGCAGGAAGCGGACCGGGAGGGAGACCAGGCCGCGCTGGTAGATGCCGGGGCGCCAACGCAGGGCCTCCTCCGGGCCCGCCAGCTCCATGTCCGGCAGCCGGTCCAGCAGCTTTTCGATGGCCACCGAGGCGATGAGACGCGCCGAGCCACGGCCGGGGCACATGTGCGGCCCGGCGCTGAAGGCCAGGTGGCCACGGTTGCCGCGGTTGCGGTCGGAGGTGCGCAGCGCGTCCTGGTTGGCGGCGGCGAAGCTGATCACGACGGGCTTGCCCTCCCGCAGCCGCACCCCGGCCAGGGTGACGTCGTGACGGGGGAAGTGGACAGCGAGGTTGGCCAGCGGCGGGTCCGTCCACAGCACCTCGTCCAGGGCGTCCTCGGCGAGCATGCTGCCGCCGGAGAGGCGGCCCGCGAAGCGGTCGTCGGTCATCAGCAGCCGCAGGGCGTTGCCGATGAGGTTGATCACCGGGTCGCTGCCGGAGGCGGTCAGCAGCATCAGCTGTTCGACGAGTTCGTGGTCGGCGAGCCGTTCGGGGTGGGCTATCAGCCAGGAGGTGACGTCGGCGGCGGGCCGGGCGCGCTTGAGGGCGACGAGTTCCTGGAGCGCCGCCGTGATCGTACGGTCGGCTTCCGCCACGTCCGTGCCGTCGAACAGGTTGGCGAGCCCGGTGAAGAGCCGGTCCGCGACCTCGCGCGGGCAGCCGAAGAGTTCGCCGAGGACGAGCAGCGGCAGCAGCGCGCAGTACTCGCCGATCAGGTCGGCCTCGCCCGCGTCGCAGAACTGGTCGATCAGCGAGTCGGCTATTCGCTCGACGTAGCCGCGCAGCGCGCCCAGGTCGATGCGGCTGGTGGAGTCGTCGATGGCGTTGCGGTACCGCTGGTGTTCCTCGCCGTCCACCGCGGTGGGCTGCGGCCGGTAGCGGATGAGCTGCCCGGCGTGGCTGGTGTCGGGGACCCGGCCCTCGTTCTTCGCCCGCCAGCGCCGCGGGTCCTTGGAGAACGTCTCGGGGCGGCGCAGAATCTCCAGCGCGGTGTCGTAGCCGACGCACAGGGTCGCGGTGACGCCCGGGTCCAGCTCCACCGGTGCCAGCGGGCCGTACGTCTCGCGCAGTCGCCGGTAGACGGCGGACGGGTCCTTGGCGAACTCGGGTGTGCAGAGCGGCTCAGCCGCCTCGGCACCCGCCGCGCCGCCCGTTTCATCCGGCTCGTCGATCATGCCGACGTACGCTAGCGGAACGGTTTTCCGCTCCGTGCCGACTTCGATGTTTGGTGATATTCGTCAACCGCGGCGGCGCCGCGACTCAACCGCGGCGGCTCAGCAGCCACGGCTCCACGACCCCGAGTCCACGCACCGGCCGCTGCCACATCGGCTGGAGCGCGAAGCGGTACGAGGGCGGCTCCTCGCCCTCCTTCTCGGCCTTGGCGGCCGCCTCCGCGGCCTCCGCCTCCGACACCGGGGCCTCCCCGGTGTGGCTCAGCTCCTCCGCGAACGCGCCGTCCACCAGGACCGCGTTCTTGGGGGCTATGGAGGTCAGCCGACTCGCCAGGTTCACCGTCGTACCGAAGACGTCGCCCATGCGGGTCGCGACGGTGCCGAAGGCGATCCCTACGCGCAGCTCGGGCATCGTCTCGTCATGGGTCAGGGTCTCGATCAGCCGCAGCCCGATCTCGGCGGCGATGCCCGCGTCGTCGGCCGCGTACAGCACCTCGTCGCCCAGCGTCTTGATCAGCCGGCCGCCGTGCGCGGCCACCAGGTCGGCGGCCGTGGTCTCGAACGCCTCGACCAGCTCGCCCAGCTCCTCTTCCTCCAGCCGTCGGGTCAGCCGGGTGAAGCTCACCAGGTCCGCGAAGCCGACCGCGAGCCGCCGGTCCACCATCTCCGCGTCGTCCGCCGCCTGCACGACCCGGCCGGTCGCGGCCGCCAGCTGCCGCCGGTAGACGTACACCAGGAACTCTTCCAGCTCCGGCAGCAGCAGCTCGACCAGCGGATAGGTGATCTCGGTCCGGGTCATCCCGGACTCCTGGGGCTCGGTCAGCCCCTCCAGGAAGGAGTCGATCTGCCAGTCGGCGAGCCGTGCGGTGGTCTGCCCGGTGGACCGGGCCACCTGGATCGCCATGGGCTCGCTCAGCAGCCCCGCCTCGACCAGACCGGACAGCCGGCGCAGCGCCAGCACGTCGGCCTCGGTGAGCGCCTTGGCCTGACCTATGTCGGCGAAGCCCATGGCCCGCCAGAAGCGGGTGGCCAGCTCGACGGAGACGCCCGCGCTGCGGGCGGCCTGGAAGGGGGTGTAGCGCCGTTCGGCGCCGAGGATCAGCTGCTCCAGCCGGAGCGCGATGGGGTCCGGGGCGTCGGCGTCGTCCTCGATGCCGTCCTCAATGTCTTCGTCGGTGCCGTCATGGGTGGCGGCGGCGCTGTCGGCGTGGCCGGTGTCGTCGGCGTGACGAGCACGGTCGGCGCCGGCGGCCGGGCCGCCCTCGCGCGCCCCGGTCTCCCGTACGGCGGCTTCCTGCCCGGCGGCGGCGTCCACGGCGTCGTCCCACACCTCGCGCCCCTTGGCCGTGCCGGAACCCGCGTCGTCGGCGGTCACCGCCCGCCCCCTGTCCGATCCCTGCGCACTGCCCTTACGTTCCTTCTTCCGGTTCGGCCCGCGGCCGCCCCGAACTGGAACGGACCGCCACCACGATACGTCAGGTGTGCCCTAGCTCACTCTCTCCGTCCTCCGGTGATGCGGGACGCAGGTGCACGATGTCCCCGGCCGCGACCGGCTCCTGCACCCCGGCGTCCGAGGCCAGCACGAGCCGTCCGTCGCCGTCGATCGCGACCGCCTCGCCGACGGTCGCCCCGCCGCCCGGAAGTTCCGCGCGGACCCGCCGTCCCAAGGTCGCACACCCCGCCGCGTACGCCTCCTGCAGGCCGCAGGCCGCGGGGTCGCCCTCGGAACGGCGCCATTCCCCGTACCACTGTTCGATGGACCGCAGTACGGCCCTCAGCAGCGGGTCCCGGTCGGTGGAGACCGCGTTCGCGAGGGCGAGCGAGCCGGCCGTCGGCACCGGAAGTTCACCGGCGTGCAGCGAAACGTTCAGGCCGACCCCGATCACCACGGCGTCATCGGCCCGTTCGGCGAGGATGCCGCCGAACTTCCGCTCCTCGCCGCCGACCTTCACCAGCAGGTCGTTCGGCCACTTCAGCGCGGTGTCCACGCCCGCCGCCCGGCTCAGCGCCCCCGCGCTCGCCACCCCGGCGAGCAGCGGCAGCCAGCCCCAACGGTGCGTGGGGACGCCGATCGCGCCGGGCCGCAGCAGAATGGAGAAGAACAACCCGGACCGGGCCGGGGCGGTCCAGGTGCGGTCCAGGCGGCCGCGCCCGGCGTTCTGCTCCTCGGCGACGAGGACCACGCCCTCCGGGGCGCCGGCCCCGGCCCGGGCCACCAGGTCGGTGTTGGTCGAGCCGGTCGCCTGCACCACCTCCAGTTCCGTCCACAGCCCGCCGGGGCGCACCAGGGCGCGGCGCAGGGCGGCCGCGCTCAGCGGCGGCCGTTCCAGGTCCGTCCAGCGGCCCCGGGGGTCTCCTGGGGGCTCGGGGGTGTCAGATGGCGTCATACGGGCCAGCCTAGGACCAGGAGGTGTGGCCAACGACGCAGTGCCACCCGGCGATGGCGCCGATACGCTACGGACCGGTAGCCCCAGCCGGCACAAACCCCACCGAGCCTCCGGAACCACCCCAGCGTCACGGTCCCGAAATCCACCCCCAGGACGAGCAGGAGCCGCATCCCGATGTCCGAGCCGGAGATTGCCCCCGAGATTCCAGATCGTCACACCACCGCGGGGAAGCTCGCGGATCTGCAGCGCCGGATCGAAGAAGCGACACACGCGGGCTCCGCGCGGGCGGTCGAGAAGCAGCACGCCAAGGGCAAACTGACCGCGCGCGAGCGCATCGACCTGCTCCTCGACGAGGGGTCCTTCACGGAGCTGGACGAGTTCGCCCGGCACCGCTCGACCAATTTCGGCATCGAGAAGAACCGGCCCTACGGGGACGGCGTCGTGACCGGCTACGGCACGGTCGACGGGCGCCCGGTGTGCGTCTACTCCCAGGACTTCACGATCTTCGGCGGCTCGCTGGGCGAGGTCTACGGAGAGAAGATCGTGAAGGTGATGGACTTCGCGCTGAAGACCGGCTGCCCCATCATCGGAATCAACGACGGCGGCGGCGCCCGGATCCAGGAGGGCGTGGTGGCGCTCGGCCTCTTCGCCGAGATCTTCCGCCGTAACGTTCACGCGTCCGGGGTGATCCCGCAGATCAGCCTGATCGTCGGGCCGTGCGCGGGCGGCGCGGTCTACTCGCCCGCGATCACCGACTTCACGGTCATGGTCGACCAGACGTCGCACATGTTCATCACCGGACCGGACGTGATCAAGACGGTCACCGGTGAGGACGTCGGCTTCGAGGAGCTGGGCGGGGCCCGCACCCACAACACCACCTCCGGCGTCGCCCACTACATGGGCGGCGACGAGAAGGACGCCATCGAGTACGTCAAGACGCTGCTGTCGTACCTGCCGTCCAACAACCTCTCCGAGCCGCCCGCCTTCCCCGACGAGGCCGACCTGGAGACCTCGGACGAGGACCGGGAGCTGGACGTCCTCATCCCGGACTCGGCGAACCAGCCGTACGACATGCACCGGGCCATCGAGCACGTCCTGGACGACGGCGAGTTCCTGGAGACCCAGGCGCTGTACGCGCCCAACATCATCACCGGTTTCGGGCGAGTCGAGGGCCATCCGGTGGGCATCGTGGCCAACCAGCCGATGCAGTTCGCCGGCTGCCTGGACATCGGTGCCTCGGAGAAGGCCGCGCGCTTCGTCCGCACCTGCGACGCGTTCAACGTGCCCGTGCTGACCTTCGTGGACGTGCCCGGCTTCCTGCCCGGCACCGACCAGGAGTACAACGGCATCATCCGGCGCGGCGCCAAGCTGATCTTCGCGTACGCCGAGGCCACCGTCCCGCTGATCACGGTCATCACCCGCAAGGCGTTCGGCGGCGCGTACGACGTGATGGGCTCCAAGCACCTGGGCGCCGACCTCAACCTGGCCTGGCCCACCGCCCAGATCGCCGTCATGGGCGCCCAGGGCGCGGTCAACATCCTGCACCGCCGTACGATCGCGGCCGCCGACGACCCCGAGGCGACCCGCTCCGAACTCATCGCGGACTACGAGGACACCCTCCTCAACCCGTACACGGCGGCCGAGCGCGGATACGTCGACGCGGTCATCATCCCGTCCGAGACCCGCCGCCACATCGTTCGGGGGCTGCGCACCCTGCGGAACAAGCGCGAGCAACTGCCCCCGAAGAAGCACGGCAACATCCCGCTCTAGGTTCAGGAAGGGCTGTTTCCATGATCCGAATCGTCCGGGGCAATCCCACCCCAGAGGAGTTGGCAGCCGCACTGGCGGTCGTACAAGCACGCGCGGCGGCCGCGACGTCCGCCGCGCAGGGCGAGGGCGCGCCGGAGGAGTGGTCCGATCCGGCCCGCACCATCCCGAGCCGCCGCGTCCCGCAGCCCGGCCCCAAGGCGTGGCGCACGACGTACTGGCCCGCCTGATCCGACATACCCGGCTCGACCGGCTCGACGGCTCGACGGCTCGACCCGGAAATAGTTCCTCCACGCCGTGGGGGGGGGGGGGGGCCCCCCCCGCGCCCCCCCCCCCCCCCGCCCCCCCCCCCCTAGCAAGGAGGGGGACGAGCCCCCCCAAGAC
>NZ_JBIRPZ010000019.1:0-2627 GCF_044332925.1 Streptomyces sp. NPDC021212 | reverse complement strand
CCCGGACTCCCCCACCCCTCCACCCCCCCCGCCCGCTCCCGCGCCGCCCCCCCCCCCCCGCGCCCCGCGCCCCCCCCCCCCCCGGCGGGGCGCCCCCCCCCCCCCCCCCCCCCCCCCCACGGCGCCGTCCGGCCGCACCATCGGTCGCATGCTGTGGTCCGAGCCGCCCGATGAGCCGCCAGAAGATCTACGGCGCGCTCAGGCGATGCTCCGCCGCGTCCGGGCCGTCCTGGCGATCGCCATCATGATCGCCACCTGCCTGCTCACGCTGCACCCCTGACGGCCGGCTCCGCATTCACCGGTCTACTGCTTCTTGAAGGAGCGGATCTGGTAGCTGCCCTGGAGGTTGCCCCCGTGGCCGGCGGTCGTCGATCCGACGCGCGCGTTGTAGTTGGTCTGCGTGTAGTACTGGACGCGGTGGCCCGTTCCGTTCCACACGGACAGGACCTTCCGGCCGTTGCGGATGAACGAACACAGATCGGCGGTGTTCGCGACCTTCTCCGACCCCCACTGGCAGCGGGTTCCACCGCCGTCCCAGCCGCTGTAGATGCAGAACTTGCCCGGATCGCAGCGGAATGCCGCGGCCCCGGCGCCGGCCCCCGGGGCGGCCGGGGCCGAGCCGGTGGCGGAGGCGGCGGGTGCCGTGCCGAGGGCGGCCACGAAGGCGAGCGAGGCGATGGCCAATGAAGTGGCATGACGCATGGAAGAGATCCCCTCCCGTCGGTGTCCCCGGGCAACCGCCCGGGCGGGAGCCAGTCTGGTGCGCTGGAAACGCCCATGTCAGGGCGTGCCGAGGGGCGCGAGAGGCACCCGGAACTGCGCGCTCCACGGCTCCACCCGCTCATGCGCCCCCGCCCGGCGCGCCGCCCGCCTACGCTGGTGCGCATGACTCCCCAGCGCACCCTGATCCTCGCCTCCGCCTCCCCTGCCCGCCTCGGTCTGCTGCGGCAGTCCGGATTCGCGCCGGAGGTGATCGTCAGCGGAGTGGACGAGGACGCGCTGACCGCCGAGACGCCCGCCGCGCTGGCGCGGGTGCTGGCGGAGGCCAAGGCGGCGGCCGTGGCCGGTCTCGCGGAGGCCGGCGGCGCGATCGTCGTCGGCTGCGACTCGGTGCTGGAGCTGGACGGGCAGGCGCTCGGCAAGCCCGCGGACGCCGAGGAGGCCACCGCCCGCTGGAAGTCGATGCGCGGCCGGGCGGGCATCCTGCGCACCGGGCACTGCGTGATCGACACCGCGAGCGGCCGCCGCGCCTCGGCCACTGCCTCCACCACGGTCCACTTCGGCGAGCCGAGCGATGCCGAGGTCGCCGCGTATGTGGCGAGCGGCGAACCGCTGCACGTGGCGGGCGCGTTCACGCTCGACGGGCGGTCGGCGCCGTTCATCGAGGGCATCGAGGGCGACGCGGGCAACGTCATCGGGCTGTCGCTGCCGATGCTGCGCACGCTGCTGGCCGAGATCGGCGTGGGCATCACCGATCTCTGGGCCTGAGGGTCTGAAGGGGCCTCAGCCGGTCCAGACGGTTCAGGCGGGGCTGGGGGCGTCCTGGCCGCCCTCGGCCCCGCCCCGGCCCGTCGCCTCCGGCTCGTACGCCAGCAGGCTGAGCACCACCAGCCCCAGCACCACCATCAGGAACGCGAACGCGGGCCAGCCCACCAGGCCGACCGAGAACGCGCCGACCACGCCGTGCGTCACCGCGCAGGTGAGGAGCAGGATGCGGCCGAGGCGGCCGGGCGCGCGGTCGCGCAGCGCCATGCGGAGCAGCACGACGCCGCACAGCAGCAGATAGACGCCGAAGACGCCGCCGCCGACCCAAGTCCCCACGGACATCGCGTCGGTGTCCAGGCCGCCGAGGGACATCTGCTGCCGGTCCACGACCAGGCCCAGGATCCAGTTCAGCAGCGCTATGCCGACCGCTTCCAGCATCAGCGTCACGGCCGCCACCGCGGCCACTGGTCTGCGTGCCACCCCGCCCACCTCTTCCGGTTCGACATCGTGAACGCTACTAACGGGTAAGCCGCCCCACAAGAGGTGCGCGAGGGCCTTGTCCGAGCAGGACGGTGCGGCAAAGTTTCCGCCCCTCGTTCGTAGGGATCCCACAAAGAAACGTGAAGCTGCCCAGCACGGCCGGGCGGAGATCCTGTCCACGGCACGGACTTCGCCGCGGGCCCGAAAACCGGGCGTACCGTGGAGCGACGGGGGATCCGGCTGTCTGGCCCGGGCAGGGTTAACGCTCCGTGTGGTCAAGCTCACGCCCGATGGCTTCTCGGCGTGGGGTGTCGCCTGTACCTAAACTCGGCTTGTTTCAAGGAGGGAGCCATCGTGCGCAAGGTGCTCATCGCCAATCGTGGCGAGATCGCTGTCCGTGTTGCCCGTGCCTGCCGGGATGCCGGGATCGCGAGCGTAGCCGTCTACGCCGATCCGGACCGGGACGCCGTACATGTGCGCGCGGCGGACGAGGCCTATGCGCTGGGCGGTGACACCCCGGCGGCCAGCTATCTGGACCAGGCCAAGGTGCTGGCCGCGGCCGCCGAATCCGGTGCCGACGCCGTCCACCCCGGCTACGGCTTCCTCTCGGAGAACGCCGAGTTCGCCCAGGCGGTCCTGGACGCCGGGCTGACCTGGATCGG
>NZ_JBIRPZ010000018.1:0-164964 GCF_044332925.1 Streptomyces sp. NPDC021212 | reverse complement strand
GTCGCCGTCTCCGAGGGCGACACCGTGGCCGAAGGCGACCTCGTCGTCGTCCTCGAAGCCATGAAGATGGAACAGCCCCTCAACGCCCACCGCGCGGGCACCATCAAGGGGCTGAGCGCCGAGGTCGGCGCCTCGATCACCTCCGGCTCGGTCATCTGCGAGATCAAGGACTGACCCCGCACCCCGGGCCGCTGTCGGGCCCCGGTCGTCCACGGGACGGCCGGGGCCCGCCGCATGCTCAGCGCCGCACCACGTCCTGCGGGAAGGTCAGCTGCCCGCTCATCCAGCGCAGCGTCGCGGGCAGTTCGCGCCGCCAGGTGCGGAAGTTGTGGCTGCCCCGGTCCAGGATGATCGACTCGGCGCGCATCGGCGGCCGGACGGCGGCCAGGAACGACCGGGTGGCGCCGTAGTCCGACTCGCCCCGGCGGCTGGAGGCCACCAGCACCGACACCTCGGGCCGCGGCAGGTTCCGCAGCCGCCACAGCAGATCGTGCTCCCGCATCCGCCGCTGCCCCTCCGGACCACCGCCGAACAGGTTCCCGGTGGTGGGGTCGTCGACCACGCGGTAGTCGGGCGAGAGGGCGGCCGCCGCGGAGTAGACCCGCGGATGACGCATGGCCAGCTGAAGCGCGCAGGTGCCGCCCGAGGAGTAGCCCATGACGCCCCAGGCGCTGGGATCGTGGCCGATCCGGTAGTGGCGCGCCAGCGCCTCGGGGAGATCCTCCGCGAAGTACGTCTCGGCTTGCGGCCCGCCGGGGACGTCCACGCACTGCGTGTCCCGCGGCGGGGCAATGGTGGGCCGGAGCATCACGATCACGGAAGGTTGCATCGTCCCCCGGCGGATCAAGTCGCCCGCGGTCTGCGGCACCCGCAGATGCTGGGCCAGCAGGAAGGACCCACCCGGGTAGCCGCTGATCGCGACGATGACGGGGAAGCGCTGGCGGGCGTACTGGCGCTGGAAGTACTGCGGCGGCAGGAACACGTACGCCGGGTTGGTGACCTGGCTGCGGCGGCCCAGGATGCGCACCGACTCGACCGTGCCGGTCTTCTCCGGCGGCCCGCCGGGCAGCCCGTGCACCTTGTCCAGGCCCTGCGGCGGCGCGGGCTGCACCAGGGCCCCGGACGGGCCGGCCGGGATCGCGCCGCCGCCGTGTACGTCCGAGAGCGCGGCGGGGGCCGTCTCGCCCCGGCCGAGCAGCTCGTCCCAGGACCCGTAGAACTGGAAGTTCGCGTTCACCGCGAGGGCCAGCGCGGTGACGATCGCGCACTGGGTCACCGCCAGCGAGCCGAGCCTGCCGAGCCACGCCCGTACGCCCCGCCCGGCGAAGCGCGGCCACAGCCAGGCCGTGAGCGCGACGCAGGCCACGGCGGTGGCGATCATGACGTACTCAAGTGATCGACTGGTCAGTCCCATGGGTTCTTCCACTCCCGGTCACCGCAACGTACGGCGCCTTACGCCCTGTTTGATGGCGATTGCGCGAAACGGCGTTGCCCGGCGCCGACGTTGTTTCCCAGCCGTTCCCCCGCGCGCGCCCGCGGTTCACCGTGCCGCCACCGCCCGGTCGCCGCGGCACCCTGGCGGCCGGAGAACGGCGGCGTCCGGCCACCCGGATGTTCACGTGATGGCATGCTTGACCTACGGACAGGTACGGCACAGCAGGGAGGACCGCGATGGCGACCGAGACAGCCCCGGCGCACACGCCACCGCTCCCCCGCCCCATGCGTGCCGACGCGCGCCGCAACTACGAGCGGCTGCTGGCCGAGGCGCGCACCGCCTTCACCGAGCACGGCACCGAAGCCTCGCTGGAGGACATCGCGCGCCGCGCGGGCGTCGGCATCGGCACGCTCTACCGGCACTTCCCCAACCGCACCGCGCTCATGGGAGCCGTCTTCCAGGGCGAGATGAACGCCCTGCTGACGCGCTCCCGCGAGCTGGCGAAGGCGCCCCAGCCGTGCACCGCGCTGATCGACTGGCTGCGGGCGATCGTCCAGCACGCGAGCACCTACCGCGGACTCGCCCAGGCCCTGATGGCGTGCTCGGGCGACGAGAGTTCCGAGCTGTCCCGCGGCTGTCGACTGCCGCTGCGCGAGGCGGGCAGCGAACTGCTCGCCCGCGCCCAGCGGGCCGGGGCCGTCCGGCCGGACGTGGTGATCGCCGACCTGATGCAGCTGACCAACGCCATCGCGCTGGCCGTCGAGCAGTCGCCGAACGACCCGGCACTGGCGGACCGGCTGCTCGCCCTGACCTTCACCGGTCTCAAGGCGCACTGAACCGGCCCCCCTTCCGCCGGCCCGGTCAGCGCCGGCGCGGCGCCAGATCCGCCACCCGGCCACCGCCCGTCTGCTGCTCGGGCAGTGACGCCGTGCTGCGCAGCTGGCCGGTGCCGGGCCCCTGGCCGTGCGGATTGCGGCGCGGGCCGGGCAACGGCAGCCCGTCCTCACCGGATCCGGCCCGCGGGGCCGATGAGCCCAGCCGCCCGCCCGCCTGGCGGCCCGCGCCCGACGGGCCGCCTGCCTCGCCACCGGCCGGGCCGGACCCCGCGCCCGGCCCCGCCACCGCGATCTGCACGCCCTGGTCGGCCAGGGCCTGCAACTCGGTCAGCGCACGGTCGTCCTGGGCGGGTGGCTCGTCGGTCACCAGCCGCGTGATCACATCGGTCGGCACCGTCTGGAACATGGTGTCGGAGCCCAGCTTGGTGTGGTCGGCGAGCACCACCACCTCCGCCGCGGCCTGGACCAGGGCCCGGTCGACGCTGGCCGACAGCATGTTGGACGTGGACAGCCCGCGCTCGGCGGTCAGCCCGCTGCCGGACAGAAAGGCGCGCGAGACCCGCAGCCCCTGGAGGGACTGCTCGGCGCCACTGCCGACCAGCGCGTAGTTGGAGCCGCGCAGGGTGCCGCCGGTCATCACGACCTCGACCCGGTTGGCATGCGCCAACGCCTGCGCGACGAGCAGGGAATTGGTGACCACGGTCAGCCCGGGGACCCGCGCGAGCCGGCGGGCCAGCTCCTGCGTGGTCGTACCGGCGCCGACCACGACGGCCTCGCCTTCCTCGACGAAACCGGCCGCGAGATCGGCGATCGCCGTCTTCTCCGCGGTCGCTAGATGGGATTTCTGCGGGAAGCCGGACTCCCTGGTGAATCCGCCCGGCAGCACCGCACCGCCGTGCCGGCGGTCGAGCAGTCCTTCTGCCTCCAGCGCCCGCACATCACGCCGTACGGTCACTTCGGAGGTCTGGACGACGCGGGCGAGCTCACGGAGCGACACCGCTCCGTTCGCACGCACCATTTCAAGGATCAATTGGCGACGTTCTGCAGCGAACACGAAACTGACAGTAATGCCAACGACTGTCTGTTTTCAGCAGCTTGCACTAATTACCAGAAGTTGTTCATCTGTGCGGGCACAAGCTGCTATAAGGGGCGCACTTCACGCCCCGGGGACGTCTCCTGACTACCCTTCGGACGACTTGCGCGTGTGCAACTGCCGCGCCACCTCGGCGATCGAGCCGGACAGCGACGGGTACACGGTGAACGCCTTGGCGATCTGCTCCACCGTCAGGTTGTTGTCGACCGCGAGCGCGATCGGATGGATCAGCTCGCTCGCGCGCGGCGAGACCACCACACCGCCGACCACGATGCCGGTGCCCGGACGGCAGAAGATCTTCACGAAGCCGTCCCGGATGCCCTGCATCTTCGCCCGCGGGTTGCGCAGCAGCGGCAACTTCACCACCCGGGCGTCGATCGTGCCGCCGTCCACATCGGCCTGCGAGTAGCCGACCGTGGCGATCTCGGGGTCGGTGAAGACGTTCGCCGACACCGTCTTCAGGTTCAGCGGCGTGACCGCGTCCCCCAGGAAGTGGTACATCGCGATCCGGCCCTGCATCGCCGCCACCGACGCCAGCGCGAACACCCCGGTGCAGTCACCGGCCGCGTACACGCCCGGCGCGCTGGTGCGCGACACCTTGTCGGTCAGGATGTGCCCGGACTCCTTCGTACGGACCCCGGCCTCCTCCAGGCCCATGTCCGCGGTGTTCGGGATCGAGCCCACGGCCATCAGGCAGTGGCTGCCGGTGATGACCCGCCCGTCCGCGAGCGTGACCTCCACCCGGTCGCCGACCCGTCCCTCCTCGCCCGCCTTCGGCGAGGAGGGTCCCTGTGCCGATGCAGGTCCGGGGACCCTCTTCACCGCCGTTGCCCGCGACCGGGACATCACGTTCATCCCGCGCCGCCGGAAGACGTCCTCCAGCACCGCCGCCGCGTCGGAGTCCTCGCCGGGCAGCACCCGGTCCCGGCTGGAGACCAGCGTGACCTTGGACCCCAGTGCCTGGTACGCGCCCGCGAACTCGGCGCCCGTGACACCGGACCCGACCACGATCAGTTCCTCGGGCAGCTCATCGAGGTCGTACACCTGCGTCCAGTTCAGGATGCGCTCGCCGTCCGGCTGCGCGTCCGGGATCTCCCGCGGGTGCGCGCCGGTCGACACCAGCACCGCGTCCGCGACCAGGGTCTCCTCGGAGCCGTCCGCCGCCCGGACGATCACCTTCCGCGATCCGTCCGGCGCCTGCGCGGGCTCCAGCCGGCCGCGCCCCCGCACGACGCGCGCGCCGGCGCGCGTCACGGAGGCGGTGATGTCGTGCGACTGCGCGAGCGCCAGCCGCTTCACCCGCCGGTTGACCTTGCCCAGGTCCACGCCCACCACCCGGGCCGCCTGCTCCAGCGGCGGGGTGTCATCGGCGACGATGATGCCCAACTCCTCGTACGAAGAGTCGAACGTCGTCATCACCTCAGCCGTGGCGATCAACGTCTTCGACGGCACGCAGTCGGTCAGCACCGACGCCCCGCCCAGACCGTCGCAGTCGACGACGGTCACCTCCGCACCGAGCTGCGCGGCGACCAGCGCCGCCTCGTACCCGCCGGGTCCGCCACCAATGATCACGATCCGAGTCACATGCTCCATTGTCCCGTACCCACACGCTAGGCTTCCGCCCGGGGGTTCGCGTGCGCATCCTCATACGAACCCGCCACCCCAAGAGCGCTTCCACCCCTCTCCCGTACCCTCTGATCCATGTCGCTCTACGCCGCGTACGCCGGCAACCTCGACGCGCGGCTGATGTCCCGCCGCGCACCGCACTCACCCCTGCGCGGCACAGGCTGGATCACCGGCTGGCGCCTGACCTTCGGCGGGGAGCAGATGGGCTGGGAGGGCGCCCTCCCCACCATCGTCGAGGCCCCGCGCTCCCAGGTCTTCGTCGCCCTCTACGACATCGCCCCCATGGACGAGGACTCCATGGACCGCTGGGAGGGCGTCGGGCTGGACATATACCGCCGCATGCGGATCCGCGTCCACACTCTGGACGGCGACGAACCCGCCTGGCTGTACGTCCTCAACGGCTACGAGGGCGGCCTGCCCGCCGCCCGCTACCTCGGCGAGATCGCCGACGCCGCCGAATCCGCCGGCGCGCCCCACGACTACGTCATGGAGCTGCGCAAGCGCCCCTGCTGATTCCGCTTGCGCGCGGCTGGTGAAATCATCGTGCCGATGTGGCCCTCCCCCTGTTCACCCACGTGGGACCCGGGTGAAGATGCGGGTCCCTATCGACCGCCACCATCGAAAGCGACCCATATGCCCGTCTTCAGGCGCCGCAAGGGCAACCGCCCGCGTCTGGTCCCCGAACTCGACGACACCACCCTCGGCCGGGTCCGGCAACGCCTCGAGACGAGCTGGGTCCGCGGCGAACTCGACACCACGGTGATCGCCCAGGTCTCCAGGGTCGTCGAGGACGCCGGTCAGGACTGGGACCGCAAGGGCCACCGCCTCTCCGTGCTCGCCGCCGCCGCGGGGCGGGCCCTGCCCGGGATCTGGCGGCGTCACCACCCCCGCGACCAGGGAGCCCTGCTGCTGCACGCCTGGTCGGACCTGGTCCAGGACCAGTCCGACCTGAGCGACGCCCGCGACGCCTGCCGCCTCGCCGCCGAGCTGGTCCCCGCCGACCCCACCCCCTACGTGGTGCACCTGGCCACCCTGCGCCGCGAGCGCCGCCCCCACAGCGAGCTGTCGGCGGTCTGGCAGGAGGTCATGGCCCGCGACCCGTGGAACCGCGAGGCCCACCTCCAGGTCCTCGGCTATCTCTCCCCCGACGAATGCGGCTCCGAGGTACAGCTCCTCGACCTCCTCGACTCGGTCCGGGGCCGCATGCCCGCCGACGCTCCCGCCGCCGCCCTGGAGCTGACCGCGATCGTCCGCGGCCACCAGCGCGCCATGGCCACCGGCGGCATGGAGGCGATCAGCGCCGGGGAGCACTGGCGGCGCGAGCAGGTCGCCTCGGTCCTCGACCAGGCCACCCAGGACTGGACCCGCCCCGGCTTCCTCCACCACGCCGCCGCCCTCGCGGACCTCAACGTCCTGGCCTACGCCCTGGTCAGGTCCGGCCGCATGGCCGACGCCACGAAGGCCCTGCGCGCCACCACGGGCGTGGTGACCCCCTGGCCCTGGAACGCCGACGGCGACCCCCTGGAACGGTTCTCCCAGCCCTACGAACGCCTCGCCACCGTCTCGTAGCGTCTCGGTGTCTCGTAGCGCGACCGGTTCACAACGATCCGAACACCACCCACGGAGCCCGTCTACGCGCGTAGGCCAGGAGGGGCTACCCTCGTGCGCGTGAACGCATCTGTTACCAGGAACAGCCAAGGCGACCCCGCCGACCCCCACGCCGCCGCCGACGCCGCCGCCACGCGCCTGCGCGAGCTGACCGGCGCGGAGACCCACGACGTCGCCCTGGTCCTGGGCTCCGGCTGGGTCCCCGCCACCGACGCGCTCGGCAGCCCGGAACACGAGTTCCCCGTCACCGAGCTGCCCGGCTTCCCGCCGCCCGCCGTCGCGGGCCACGCGGGCACCATCCGCTCGTACAAGCTGGGCGACAAGCGGGCCCTCGTCTTCCTCGGCCGCACCCACTACTACGAGGGCCGCGGCGTCGCCGCCGTCGCCCACGGCGTCCGCACCGCCGTCGCCGCCGGCTGCAAGACCATCATCCTCACCAACGGCTGCGGCGGCCTCCGCGAAGGCATGCGCCCCGGCCAGGCGGTCCTCATCAGCGACCACATCAACCTCACCGCCGCCTCCCCCATCGTGGGCGCCAACTTCGTCGACCTCACCGACCTCTACTCCCCCCGGCTGCGGGCCCTCTGCCAGCAGGTCGACCCCAGCCTGGAAGAGGGCGTCTACGCCCAGTTCCCCGGCCCCCACTACGAGACCCCGGCCGAGATCACCATGGCCCGCACCATCGGGGCCGACCTGGTCGGCATGTCCACCGCCCTCGAGGCCATCGCGGCCCGCGAGGCGGGCGCCGAGGTCCTGGGCATCTCCCTGGTCACCAACCTCGCCGCGGGCATGACGGGCGAACCCCTCAACCACGAAGAGGTCCTCCAGGCCGGCCGCGACTCGGCGACCCGGATGGGCACGCTGCTGGCCCAGGTCCTGGACCGCCTCTGAGGTCTTGGGGGCTGAGGTCTTGGGGGGCTCCGCCCCCCAAACCCCCCGCCGGGGCTCCGCCCCGGCCCCCGGGGCGCGACGCGTCCGGTGGGTGGTGCCGGTGCGGGGCCTCCGGGGCAGGGTCCCGGACCGTATATTTACGGCGCCGTCGACCGGAAACGTGTCGTGGACGTCGAGCGATTGGCGCCACACATACACGGCAGCGTCCGGAACCCCACCCCTGCGACCCCGCCCCTCCCGCATCGTCGGCGGCCACCCGCCGGCGGCCCACGGTCCGGCCCGTCCGGGGCCACGCACCAGGGCCTCACCACGCCGCCGCCCGCCACCAGCCGCCGGAGCCACAGGCCGGTGGCCGCCATACGGCGGGAGGGGGCGGGGCCGCTCCCACCCCCGCCGGGCACCCGGCCCGCCGGGCATACCTGGGCCGAGCCGTGGCCCGGTGTCCCGACCGGGGGCCGCTGTTCGGCGGGAGGGGGCGGGGTCGCAGGGGTGGGGTCCTGGACGCTGACGTGTATGTGTGGCGCCGTGGACTTCCGGCCCACCCCACGCTTTTCGGCAGCGGCGCCGTAAATATACGGTCCAGGGCGCCGCCCCGGAGGCCCCGCACCAGGCACCCGCCACCCCAGCGACCGCGCACCACCCACGCACCCGCACCCGCACAACAACACACCGCACCCGCACCCAGGAGGCCCCCAATGGCGCTCGACCTCATCGACCAGGCCAGCACCTGGCTGGCCGAGGACCCCGACCCCGAGACCCGCGACGAGTTGCGCGCGCTGCTCGACGCGGCCAAGGAGGACGAGGGGGACGACACCGAGGCGCGGCGCGCGCTCGCCGAGCGCTTCGACGGCACGCTTCAGTTCGGCACCGCCGGCCTCCGCGGCGAACTGGGCGCGGGCCCCATGCGGATGAACCGCGCCGTCGTCATCCGCGCCGCCGCCGGCCTGGCCGCGTACCTGGCGAGGGCGCGGCAGAGCACCACCGGCCTCGTCGTCATCGGGTACGACGCCCGCTACAAGAGCGCGGAGTTCGCCCGCGACACGGCCGCCGTCATGACCGGCGCCGGATTCCGCGCGGCGCTGCTGCCGCGCCCGCTGCCGACGCCGGTGCTCGCGTTCGCCATCCGCCACCTGGGGGCGGTCGCGGGGGTCGAGGTCACGGCGAGCCACAATCCGCCGCGCGACAACGGGTACAAGGTCTACCTGGGCGACGGTTCGCAGATCGTCCCGCCCGCGGACGCGGAGATCGCGGCGGAGATCGCGGCGATCGGCAGCCTGAACGACGTCGCCCGCCCGGACACCGGCTGGGAGACGCTGGGCGACGACGTGCTCGACGCGTATCTGGCCCGTACCGACGCCGTGCTGACCCCCGGTTCGCCCCGTGACGCTCGCGTCGTCTACACGCCGCTGCACGGCGTGGGACGCGAAACGCTGACGGCCGCGTTCGTGCGCGCGGGCTTCCCGGCGCCCACGGTGGTGCCCGAGCAGGCGGAGCCCGACCCGGCGTTCCCGACGGTGGCGTTCCCGAACCCGGAGGAGCCGGGGGCGATGGATCTGGCGTTCGCGACGGCTCGCGAGGCGGCGCCCGACATCGTCATCGCGAACGACCCGGACGCGGACCGCTGCGCGGTGGCGGTACCGACGACAGGCACCGGCTGGCGGATGCTCCGCGGTGACGAGGTCGGCGCGCTGCTCGCCACCCACCTCGTCCACAAGCGCGCCCGAGGCGCCGTCGCGACGACGATCGTGTCCTCGTCGCTCCTGTCCCGCATCGCGGCGGACGCGGGCCTGCCGTACGCCGAGACGCTGACCGGCTTCAAGTGGCTGGCCCGGGTGGACGGTCTGGCGTACGCGTACGAGGAGGCGCTGGGCTACTGCGTGGACCCGGACGGCGTGCGCGACAAGGACGGGATCACGGCCGCGCTGCTGGTGGCGGAGCTGGCGTCGGAGCTGAAGGGGCAGGGGCGTACCCTCACGGACCTGCTGGACGACATCGCCGTCGCGCACGGTCTGCACGCCACGGACCAGTTGTCCGTGCGGGTCGAGGACCTGTCCCTGATCGGGGCGGCGATGCGGCGCCTGCGCGAGCGGCCCCCGGCCGAACTGGCGGGTCTGAAGATCACCTCGGCCGAGGACCTGACCCGGGGGACGGAGACCCTGCCCCCGACGGACGGCCTGCGCTATCAGCTCGCCGGGAAGGACACCGTTCGGTCGGCCCGCGTGATCGTCCGCCCGAGCGGTACGGAACCCAAACTGAAGTGCTACCTGGAGGTGGTCGTGGACGTGCCCGCCGCCGCGGACCTGCCCGCGTCCCGCAGCACGGCGGAAACGGTTCTGACGGCCCTGAAGAAGGACCTCTCGACGGTAGCCGGGATCTAAGCCGTCGGTTCGCCCGGTACGAACCGGCTCAGCCGGTAGGTCGTCGGCCGCGTCGAGCGCCCGCACAGCGTGTCCACACGGACCGACGACCAGTCGACCGGTTCCTGCCCGGCCCACATGCGGGCCGGCCGCGCACGCCACTCGGCGGCGTCCTGGGTCTCGAAGATCACTTCCCAACGCCCGGCACCGGCGGCGAACTCCTGCTGCCGGTGCCGCCGCCGCTTCCGCTGCCCTGGCATCACCACACCGCCCTCAGATCAGCAGCATGATCACCAACAGCACCGCCCCGGCCAGGGTCGGCGCGATGACCTCGAACGCCCAGCGCACCTCGGGCTCGCCCTGCGCGCCCTCGCGGCCCGCGTTGGTCTCGGCCAGTTCGCGCAGATCGCCGATCGTCTGGTCGGCCTGGGCGCGGCGGTCCGCCGTCGCGCCCAGGCCGGGGCCTGCGACGCCGCCGGACGCCGCGTCGCGGCTCTGCTGCCGGGCGGCGCGTTTGCGCTGCCGCAGCGAGACGGGGACGGCCCACAGCTGGTACGTCGCGCCGCCCGCCAGCACTTCGCTGGTGTAGCTCGCGCGCAGGGTGTCGACGGAGCCCCAGGGGAGGGTGATGGTGCGGAAGGGGTTGCGTACGAGGAGCCGGTCCGCGCCCGCGTACACCGCCGGGCGCACGGTGAAGGCGATCACCACCGGCACGGCGAACAGCAGCCCGGCGAGGGCCAGCCACGGCGTCCGGCCCTCGCCGCGCAGAATGGCGTCGATGCCGAGCCAGCCGCCGAGCCCGAGCAGCAGCACGCCGCCCACGATGCCGCCCGGGGAGCGGTAGACGCGGTCGGCGTACGGGGTGGGCTCCGCGTCGGGCTGCGGAGGGTCGGCGGGGTCGTCCGGGCTCGTCATGGGGCGATTGTGCCCCACGGTTCGTTGCCTTGGGCCTCGGGATCAACACGGAACGAGCACGGATCGGGGCCGGGGGGGCGGACACGGCCGGCCCCGGAGCCGATCCCGGCGGGGGGTGACATACCGCTACGCGCGTAGATATGCTCAGGTGGTGACCATGCCCACCACAGTTCCCGCATACGGCACAGAGGCCGCGGAGCGACTGGCGTCGATGGCGGACGTGACCGCCACCGACAGCGCGCTGCGCCGCTTCCTGCACGGCCTGCCGGGCGTCGACGCGGTCGGCCTCCAGGCCCGTGCCGCGACCCTCGGCACCCGCTCGATCAAGACCACGGCGAAGGCGTACGCCATCGACCTGGCGATCTCGATGATCGACCTGACGACCCTGGAGGGCGCGGACACCCCGGGCAAGGTCCGGGCGCTGTGCGCGAAGGGGATCAACCCCGACCCCACCGACCGCACCGTCCCGAAGGTCGCGGCGATCTGCGTCTACGGCGACATGGTGACGACCGCCAAGGAGGCCCTCGGCGGCAGCGGCATCCACGTGGCGGCCGTGGCGACCGCGTTCCCGTCCGGCCGGGCGGCCCGCTCCGTGAAGCTGGCCGACACCCGGGAGGCGGTGGCCGCCGGTGCGGACGAGATCGACATGGTGATCGACCGCGGGGCGTTCCTCTCCGGCCGCTACCTGGACGTCTTCGAGGAGATCCGGCAGGTGAAGGAGGCGTGCGTCCGCGAGGACGGGAGCGCCGCGCATCTGAAGGTGATCTTCGAGACCGGCGAGCTGCAGACGTACGACAACGTGCGCCGCGCGTCCTGGCTGGCGATGCTCGCGGGCGCCGACTTCATCAAGACGTCGACCGGCAAGGTGTCCGTCAACGCCACGCCGCCGGTCACCCTCGTCCTCCTGGAGGCGGTCCGCGACTTCCGCGCGGCGACCGGGGTGCAGGTGGGGGTGAAGCCCGCGGGCGGCATCCGTACGACGAAGGACGCCCTCAAGTACCTGGTGATGGTGAACGAGACGCTGGGCGAGGAGTGGCTGTCCGCGGACTGGTTCCGCTTCGGCGCGTCGAGTCTGCTGAACGATCTGCTGATGCAGCGCCAGAAGCTGAGCACCGGCCGGTACTCCGGTCCCGACTACGTGACGGTGGACTGATACGCCATGCCCGTTTTCGAGTACGCCCCCGCACCCGAGTCCCGCGCGGTCGTCGACATCGCCCCGTCGTACGGGCTGTTCATCGACGGCGAGTTCCGCGAGGCGGGCGACGGGAAGGTCTTCAAGACGCTGTCCCCCTCGTCGGAGGAGGTGCTGTCGGAGGTCGCCCAGGCCAACGCCGAGGACGTCGACCGCGCGGTGAAGGCGGCCCGTAAGGCGTTCGAGGGCTGGTCGGCGCTGCCGGGCGCCGAGCGCGCCAAGTACCTGTTCCGCATCGCGCGGATCATCCAGGAGCGCTCGCGCGAGCTGGCGGTGCTGGAGTCGCTGGACAACGGGAAGCCGATCCGCGAGTCGCGGGACGCCGACCTGCCGCTGGTCGCGGCGCACTTCTTCTACTACGCGGGCTGGGCCGACAAGCTCGCGTACGCGGTCCGCGGGCGGAGCCCGCTGAACGGCACGAGCGGATCCGATCCGAAGCCGCTGGGCGTGGCGGGCCAGGTCATCCCCTGGAACTTCCCCCTCCTGATGCTGGCGTGGAAGATCGCCCCGGCGCTGGCGACCGGCAACACGGTCGTCCTGAAGCCCGCGGAGACAACGCCTCTGAGCGCCCTCTTCTTCGCGGACATCTGCCGCCAGGCGGGCCTGCCCAAGGGCGTGGTCAACATCGTCACCGGCGACGGCTCGACCGGCGCCGAGCTGGTCGCCCACCCCGGGATCGACAAGGTGGCCTTCACCGGGTCGACCGAGGTCGGCAAGGCGATCGCCCGCACGGTGGCCGGCACGGAGAAGAAGGTCACCCTGGAGCTGGGCGGCAAGGCCGCGAACATCGTCTTCGACGACGCGCCGATCGACCAGGCGGTCGAGGGCATCATCGGCGGCATCTTCTTCAACCAGGGCCACGTCTGCTGCGCGGGCTCCCGCCTGCTGGTCCAGGAGTCCGTCCAGGACGAGTTGCTGGACGCGCTCAAGCGCCGTATGCGCACGCTGCGCGTCGGCGACCCGCTGGACAAGAACACCGACATCGGCGCGATCAACTCCGCCGAGCAGCTGGCCCGTATCCGTACCCTGGCCGACGCGGGCGAGGCCGAGGGCGCCGAGCGCTGGGCTCCCGAGTGCGACCTGCCCAGCTCCGGCTACTGGTTCGCGCCCACCCTCTTCACCGGCGTCACCCAGGCCCACCGGATCGCGCGCGAGGAGATCTTCGGCCCGGTCCTGTCCGTGCTGACCTTCCGCACCCCCGACGAGGCGGTGGCCAAGGCGAACAACACCCCGTACGGCCTGTCGGCGGGCATCTGGACGGAGAAGGGCTCGCGGATCCTGGAGCTGGCGAGCAGGCTGCGCGCCGGGGTGATCTGGTCCAACACGTTCAACAAGTTCGACCCCGCCTCGCCGTTCGGCGGCTACAAGGAGTCGGGTTACGGCCGCGAGGGCGGCCGCCACGGCCTGGAGGCGTACCTCAATGTCTGACCGTCTCAGCGTTTTCAAGACCTACAAGCTGTACGTCGGCGGGAAGTTCCCGCGTTCCGAGAGCGGCCGGGTGTACGAGGTGACCGACGCAAAGGGCAACTGGCTGGCCAACGCCCCCCTGGCCTCCCGCAAGGACGCGCGCGACGCGGTGTCCGCCGCCCGCAAGGCGTTCGGGGGTTGGGCCGGCGCCACCGCCTACAACCGCGGCCAGATCCTCTACCGCATCGCCGAGATGCTGGAGGGCCGCCGCGACCAGTTCGTCCAAGAGGTCTCGGCCGCCGAGGGCCTGTCCAAGCCCAAGGCCACCGCCCAGGTGGACGCGGCGATCGACCGCTGGGTCTGGTACGCGGGCTGGTCCGACAAGATCGCCCAGATCGCGGGCTCCGCCAACCCCGTCGCCGGGCCGTACTTCAACCTCTCCACCCCCGAGCCGACGGGTGTCGTCGCACTCCTGGCCCCCCAGGACTCCTCGTTCCTGGGCCTGATCTCGGTCGTCGCCCCCGCGATCGTCACGGGCAACACGGCCGTCGTGGTGGCCGCTGAACGCGCCCCGTTGCCCGCCCTCTCCCTGGCCGAGGTCCTGGCCACCTCCGACCTCCCGGGCGGCGTGGTCAACATCCTCTCCGGCCGCACCGCCGAACTGGCCACCCCGCTCGCCGCCCACCAGGACGTCAACGCGATCGACCTGACCGGCGCGTCCCCTGAGCTGGCGACCGACCTGGAGCGGTCCGCCGCCGACAACCTCAAGCGCGTGGTCCGTCCACACCCTGTGGACTGGACCGCCGACCCCGGCACCGGCCGCCTCCTCTCCTTCCTGGAGACGAAGACGGTCTGGCACCCCATGGGCGTCTAGCAGTGGCGGGGACTGGCGCTGTGGCTGGCGCCCCATTTCCAGTCCCCGTCAATGCAAACGTGCATGCGTCAAGCATCCGACGACTGCGAGGTCAGTCAGCGAGATCCACCAATACGGCTCCGGCTGCTCGTTCGTCAGGGGGCTCAGCAGCGTTCCCTCGGAGCATGGCCTTTACCCGGCCAGGCAACGGAGCCAGGGGCCGGTCAGCGATGACGTTCAGCCCGCGGTAAACAGGCGTATTCAACACGTCCTGGTCTGCCCGGTAGAAGTCTGCTTCAGTCGGAACACTGTGGACCTCTTCAACGACCCGGCGGGGCTCCACCACGTCAGACATATCCCCGTACTCAGCGGTGGTGTCATAGCGGGCTCGTGCCCTCTCGTCTGAGAGGTGCTCGACCCGGACAACGGCAGCCTGAAGGTCTTCGACTCCACGGAAGTGGAGGTGTTGCACCTCCATGTGCGCCGCTTCAAGGCCAGTCCGCTTCTCGCTCGGAGCATCGCAAAGGATGCGATGCCAGGGAACACTCTGATCCCGAACGTGCGCGGCCCTGACGGGACGACTACGAAGCACGGACTGCACCGTGAGCGCGGAGACGATAGTGCAACCGAGTTGGGCCTGCTCGCCACGCCCATGACGGCAATCGACGGCTTGTCCGAACCTCGAAGTCGGCACCCAGTTTCGGTGGTTGTACAGAACGTAGACTGGGAGGCAGCCGGCGGCCAGCGCGTCATTGACCAGAAGCTCACTCTGGCGATCGCCAGTGCTGCGAACCGTATGTTCCAAGTCGTATCCGCCCCCGCGCTTCGCACGCTTGGCCTGCACTCGCATCCCGAAGCCGAGGCCCCCCGCATGGAACCACCACTCCCAATCGGCTCCATTACGA
Organism: Streptomyces sp. NPDC021212; assembly: GCF_044332925.1. Lineage (NCBI taxonomy): Bacteria > Bacillati > Actinomycetota > Actinomycetes > Kitasatosporales > Streptomycetaceae > Streptomyces > Streptomyces sp. NPDC021212. The sequence continues at coordinate 149,846 of NZ_JBIRPZ010000018.1, read as the reverse complement.
GATTCTTCGCGCCGCATAAAATCGCGAATAATCACGCGATCGCCATGCAGTCGATGGAGGTCTTGGAGGTTGAGCTGAGTGTACGCTTCCTCTCCTGGGACGGGACCTGCGAAATGGTCATGCGCCAGACGCTCGAATGTCCGCGTCGCGCAGGCACGAAGAGTTCGGCACAGAGAACGAGTCATCGACGGACTTGGCGTCCCACGCACTTCGGCAGACCAGTTCAGATCAATTCCACATCGCGGACAAAAAGAAAAATGATCAGCAATTTCCTCACCACAAACACACAAAGATGACACTGGTCTCGCTTCCCCCGCACATAGCGTGACGATCAGCGAACACGACCGGACGGTGACGCCACGTTACACCAGCGAAGGCAGAACACCGCGCTGCCAGTTGCCCAGCCAAAACGCCGCCGTTGACTGTTCAGGCTGATCCTCGGTGGATCCGTCATGCGGCAACAACTCCGTGGGGACCACATAGCCTTCACCTGGGTCCAGACGGATTCTGAAGCACCGCATCGGACGTTCGGCGGCGACGTAACGTCGGATGTCGTCAGTGTGCGGGTACCGCTCGCCGTAATGTTCGTGTACAGCACGACATACCTGCTGGATGTCCGTGTCACCGAGCAGGAGATATCGGGTGCCGGGTCCGAGGTTGAGGCATAGCCGACGACGGCCGGTGTGTCTCGTGCCGTACGGGAGCCTGTCCCAGTTGTCGACGTGCAGGCCGATGCGGAGACCGTTCGCGTTGTTGACGGTGGTCGTGAGTGCCCCGGCAGGTGCGTAAGCCTGACCGAGGTGGACAGCGTCCGTATCACCCAAGTGATCGACCATATTACGAAGGAGTTTTACTCGACGTGGGGGCTTGACGATTTCTACCAAGGCGCTGTCCGGTGTCTGCGGTAAGGCCTTGACAGAGTTCCCGGTCGGTTCGGTGATGCTCTCCCACGCCCTCGAAGGGACCACCGCACCCTCTTCGTACGCGTACCTGCCGTTCACGACACGGAGGTGCGCGACCTGGCAGCGCTCGCGTAAGGCGGTGATGTCATCGAATGCGACGCTCAGCCCCATGCCGGTTCCTCTTTCCGGATCAACGGTCACCATCGAGGTCTTCGCCGTAGGTCACGTCGAGTTCTTGGAGGAGAGCCTCGGCCAATTCGGGCCGCTGCGCTCGGTCGACGACGACCTGGGACAGCGCGGAGGCACCACGCACCGCGGAAAGGTCATTGCCACGCAGATCGAGGCCCTGGTAGCGGCCTCTCATGAACTCCGTCAGCCGCATCGCACAAGCGTCGAAGGCAACACCGGAGAGGTCACAATCGACGAAGGAAGTCTCTGTGAGGACACAGCCGGAGAACGCCACCGGACCTGCGGCTCGGACGTTTTCAAGAGTCGTGTAGTCGAGCTTGCAGTTCTCGAACAGAACGTCATCCAAGACCAGTTCGGTCAAATTGCCTCCCATGATCTTGCAGTTCCGGAAGCGGACCCGGGAGAGTTTGCAGTCACGCCAGCGCGCTGAGGCCAAATCACAGTCGTCAATCTGGACGGAGTGCATCCGCAGCTTATTGAAGTGGACCCGGGAAGCCCGCAGGCCACTGATCCACCCGACGGCGAGCCGGCAATCGGTGAGATCAAGTGCACGCAGATCGGCGTCTGCGTACCGGAACTCTCGTACCCCGCCCCGCCCTCCTTCGAGAGCCGTGAGATTGGACAGATACAAACCCGGCTCGTCGAGGTTCGGCAAAGTCAGCGTGACACGTCCGAAGGTCTGGCTCTTCACGGGCAGTCTCCATCTTTCCGGTCTGCGCTTCAGGGGCGGCCCCGTGCAGCATCTCCTCGAGGCCGCCCGAGACTACTTCTTTTTGTTCCAGTTGTCCCAAGTTGGCCGATTATCAAAGGTCGGTGTTGAATTGGCCCAGGTGGGACGGTTGTCGAACGTCGCCATGGACGTCTCTCCGGTCGGTCGCACCAGGGCCCGGAACTGATCGGCCGCGGCGAGAACGAGATCAGCGGCCGTGGGTCCTGACATGCTTGACGACTCCTTCCAGTAGGGCGATCTTCGCTGAGGTGCAGTAGCGAGTCCTGGTGCCGTCCAAGCGCCCCTCGTGCTCGAAGTACCGGTTCGCCGGGTGACCGCCGCCGCAGAACTCGAAATACGCGCAGCCCTCCCTGCACGCGTCGACCCCACGCCAGAACTCCGTCAACCACGGGGTTCGGCGCTCGACCTCCCCCATCAGCCGATCCAACCCGTGGCGCAGGACGTTTCCGGAGGTGAAGTCACCGAACCGCTGGTCAGTGAATCCGGCCAGTTCCGGGGAGAGGACGACCACACCTCCGTCATGGGCGATGGTCGGGAGCGGATCCCAGGGCCCCGTCATGGGCCCGGACAACGGCCTCCCCTGCAAGACAGCTGCGGCGAACTCCATGACTCGGGACACCTCCCGCAGGCGGATCACTGGATTGGCCTCCCACGCCGCCGTGAGCGCTGCCCAGAATTCGACGACCTGGGTGTGGATGACCTCGTACGCAGGGACATTGACCCCCTCGCGCTCTTCGATGTTGATGCCGAGTGAATGGCATCCCAGGCCCACGAAGAAGTCGTAGAATTCGGCTGCTCTCGTCGGGTCAGGATCGTTGATCACAGCGATGGCCGAGAACCCCCCACGTCCACGTTCCGAGCCAGCAGGAATTCACACCAGGCGTCGTCGAGCAGTACTGCGTTCGTCTGGATGGTGTGCTTCACACCGACGAACGGCGCCATCAGGCGGCCGAGGTACTCACGGCCGACGGACAGCGGCTCCCCGCCATGCCAGACCACCTCGAACCGCGGATCGTCACAGCTCCATGCGTTGACGGACGAGGCCACGGCCTGTGCCACCTCGATCGGCATCCGCTGCTCGATCTTGCGAAAGGGCAGATAGCAGTACTGGCAGTCGAGTGGGAGGCACAGGGTCGTCGGCTGCATGATGACGGCGCCGGGAACGTCAGCGATGCGCCTGTGACGGGCGGCGGAACGCCCCGCGGGAATCACGGGCGGCTTCCGCGGGCCTTCTCCCGCTGATCAATGATCCTGGCGAACTGGTGGTGGTACAGCTCGACCTCGTCTGGCGTGAGGATGAGAACCGATTCGCTGGTGCTGCCGTCCTCGCGGTGGACCCGGACCGGAAGAGCGCCTTGCCGGGCCCGGTGATCGTAGACAGCGTCGCGTTTGATCGGGGTCAGGTGGGTGACCATGGCCGGTACCGGCCGCAGGGTGGAGCCGTCAGCAGGCGCCGCCCATTCGCATCCGCCGCCCGGGGGCTTGAGGTGATAGGTGGCCGCCCCTTCACCGGGGAGAGCCACCACGATGCCGATCCTGCCGTCGCGCGCGGTGTCGTGGGCGAGGTCGCCGAGCCGGGGGGTAGAAGGGAGCCGCTGTCCCTAACCCGGCGCCTTGCGTCGGGAGATGAGGGATGAGTCGTCCAGTCATGCCCTGACGTTAGAAGCGCGTCAGGGGCTGATTATGAAGCGGAGGAATACATCCTCACCCATCCAGACGGAATCGATCGGACATACGACGCAACTTCTCGCGGGTGCTACTCCGCTCGGCGTAGACGATGCTGCGCAAGGTGGAGCGGGCGATGGGGTGGTTGCGGATGAGCTGCGGGGCGGTCCGCTCGGCCGTTTCCAGTTCGGTGAGGGCCTTGTCCCGGTTGCCCTCCCACAGCCAGGCCCGTGCCAGGTCCATGTGGTGGTGTCCCCGGCGGGAGTTGGGCAGCACGGCGACAAGTTCCGGGCCGGTACGGCGATCGATCTCAAGGGCGCTGTCGTGCTTGCCCAACTCCAACGCGACGCTGATGGCATGGATGTGGACGTTGCCGGGAGAGAACGTCAGCGAATGCCGGTCGTAGACGGGTGGTCCGGTGTACTCGCCGATACGGTCGGCGGCTGCCCTGGCGTGGGCGATGCGATCCTCGGTCTCGCTCGTCCGTCCACCCCGCGCCGATGACACCGCGGCGCGCAGTTGAAGAGTCCCCCATGCCCGTACGGCCAGCGGCTCGCCCCGCTCGTAATCGCGCTGGATTCCGGCGAGGGCCTTGTCCGAGAGCGTCACGGCGTCCGACCAGTCGGCGGTGGCCCACATGTCCCAGACCCTCATCCAGTCGGCCACCGCGGGCAGCACCGGGTCGCCCGACAGTCGGGCGGACCAGGCCGCGCGTTCACCGGCCATGGCGATCAGCTCGGGGTGGCCGAGCGCATGTGCTGCCGTATGCGTGAACTTGCAGCACACCGCGTAGATCGCGTACGCCTCTTCCTGTTCGTGGCCGGACGAGACCTCCGCCAGCGCACGGGCTTCGCGGAACAGATCGGGCAGCACCCGCAGAATGGCCACGTTCGCCGCCGCGTCCCGCAGTCTGTGCAGCCGGGTCACCTCACCCCATAGCTCGCCGGACGAGCGGGGGGTGCCCTCGAAGACAGGCGCCAGATCATACCGGCGCAGCTCCCGGAGGATGGACGCGGCGGACACCTGCCACTGATTCTCCGCCGGGGAGCTGTTGTACGGACGCCCGATGAGGTCGTTCGGGTGGACGTGGAGCTCGGCAGCCACCAGGTTGAGCAGGCCGACCCGGTCCAGCTCGATGAGACCGTTCTCCATCTTCGAGACCCAGCCCTGTGTCTTTCCCAGAGCTGCGGCCAGGTCCGCCTGGGGCATCCCCAGCCGCAGCCGTGCCCGGCGAACCCGGCGTCCGATCTCCTCGGCTTCCTCCAGCATCAGCGCATCCCCTCCCATCCATCCCAGTTCGTCACCCGAACCGTACCCACACCACTCCAGGGTCGTGAACGGGAACAGCGCCGAACGGGGCCCGGCACCATGGGTTCATGTGGGCGTGGGGGATGGTTCACACTGGTCTTCCGTGACCCTTCATCCCGCCTCCGCGCGCGTTGTCCTGCTCACCGGGCCCTCCGGCTCGGGAAAGTCGTCCCTCGCGGCCCGTACCGGGCTGCCCGTGCTGAACCTCGACGACTTCTACAAGGAGGGGGACGACCCGACGCTCCCGCAGCTCGCCGGGGGTGAAGGGACCGACTGGGACTCGCCGTTGGCGTGGGACGCGGATGCGGCGGTGGCGGCTGTCGAGGCGTTGTGCCGGACGGGGCGAACGACCGTGCCGGTGTACGACATCGCCTCCAGCTCGTGGGTGGGCGAGGAGCCGATGGACATCGGGCGGGCGGCGCTGTTCGTGGCGGAGGGGATCTTCGCGGCGGACATCATCGACCGGTGCCGGGAGCTGGGGGTGCTGGCGGACGCGATCTGTCTGCGGGGGCGGCCCTCGACCACGTTCCGGCGGCGGCTGCTGCGCGATCTGCGGGAGGGGCGCAAATCGGCGCCGTATCTGGTGCGGCGGGGGTGGCGGCTGATGCGGTCGGAGCGCGGCATCGTGGAGCGGCAGACGGCCCTGGGCGCGTACGCGTGCGGCCGGGACGCGGCGCTGTCCCGGATAGCGGCGGCGGCCACGGCGGGCCGCCGTCCCGAGGGAGTGCGGGCCTAGGAGGAGGGACCCCGGAGGGCCGCCGTCCCCGGTTGGGGGACGGCGGACCCTCTGGGGTCCGGGGACGGTCAGTCCTGGAGCTCGCCGCGGGCCCGGAGCGCCGGGGAGAGGTCGAAGACGACGATCGAGCGGGTGATCTTGCTGTCCTCGACGGTGAGGTAGTCCATGGCGCGGAAGTCCTTCGCGAAGGGCGTGTCGGTGGTGTAGACGGTCACCGCGTGGGTGTCGTCACCCAGGACGTCGATCACCGCGCCGCCGAGGAGGCGGCTCGCGAAGGGCTCCAGGAACTGGCGGTAGCGGTCCCGGCCCTCGAAGCGGCCGCTCGGGGCCTCGCACACGATGTCGTCGGCGATGAAGCCCATCGCCTTGTCGACGTCGCGGTCGAGCCAGGCCCGCACGAATTCGTCGGCGATCTTCTGGGCGGATCCGGTGATGGCAGTCATGGGAGGTGCACCTCTCCTGATGGGTCGCTCGCCTGCGCGGAGCGTCCGGGCCGCACCCTGCCGGCGGCCCGATGACTGCATCCTCCGGCCCATATATGACACCTTTGGTCATATACCCGAGGGACTTTGGGAGCCATGAAATCCGACCGCCTGCTCTCGATCATGCTGCTGCTCCAGACCCGCGGACAGCTGCCCGCCTCCGAGTTGGCGGACCGTCTGGAGGTCTCGGTGCGCACGATCATGCGGGACGTGGAGGCCCTGTCCGCGGCGGGCGTGCCCGTCTACACCGTCCGCGGTCCCCAGGGCGGGATCGCCCTGCTGCCCGGCTTCCGTACCGACGTCACCGGGCTGACCGCCGATGAGGCCCGCGCCCTGTTCGTCCTGCTCTCCGGCCCCGCCCATGCCGACCTCGGCCTGGCCCCGGCGCTGGGGTCGGCCCTGCGCAAGGTCATGGCGGCCCTGCCCGCCCCGTACCGCCCCGACGCCGACCTGGCCAGCCGCCGCGTCCTCATCGATCCCGTCCGCTGGCGCGGCACCCCCGGCCCCGAGCACCCCGCCACCGGTCTCGCCGTCTTCCAGCAGGCCGTCTTCGCCGACCGGCGCCTGCGGCTGCGCTACCGGCGCGGCCACGACAACCGGGAGCAGGGCTACACCCTCGACCCGTACGGCCTCGTCAACAAGGCCGGGGTCTGGTACGTCGTCGCCGACCACGACGGCGAACCGAAGCTGTTCCGCATCGACCGCGCCGTGTCCGCCGCCGTCCTCGATCAGCCTGTCCGCCGGCGCGACGGCCTGGAGCTGGCCGAGGTGTGGGACACCCTGCGCCGCCGCATCGACGACATCCCCGCGCCGGTCGCCGTCACCGTCAGGGTCCGCGACGAGATCCTCGCGAAGTTCCTGCGTATCCACCAACCCGACCTCGACGGCGCCCCGGTGGAGCCGGAGCACGAGCCGGGGTGGACCAGGGTCGAGCTGCGCTTCCGCGCGCTCCCGGCCGCCGAGGCGCTGCTCGCCTTCGGCCCCGACGCGGAGGTCCTCGCCCCCGACGACCTCCGCCGGACGCTGGCCCGCAAGGCCGCGGAGACCGCCGTGCTCTACACCTCACGTGCGTGAGCGGCGTCGCGCTCGACCGCCGCGCGGCTCCACGAGACGGCCGCCGGACAGCAGCGTGCCGACCTGCTTGACCTGGTGGTGCAGCGGAGAGACCTCCATGGTCTGGAGTCCGGGCAGGGCCCCGATGCGGTCCGTGGTGAATTCGAAGAGCTCGTCGAGATCCCGGCAGTTGGCGACGGCATGGATGTTGTGGGGCCCCGAGACGGCCGCGGCGAACGCGATTCCGGGCTCCCGCGCGAGCGTGCGTCCGACGCTCTTGACCGCCGACGGATGGACGAGGAGCCACAGGTTCGCCTGGGCGTGATAGCCCAGGGCCGCCGCGGCGATCTCGACGTCGATGTGGACGACACGGCGCTGGAGCAAAGCCCGGAGGCGGCGTGATGCGCGCCCGGGCGTGAGGTCCGCCGCCTCGGCGAGATCGACCAGGCCGGCGCGACCGTCCGCGGCGAGCAGGTCGAGGATCTTCTCGTCCTCGGGGGTGAGGTGCACGGGATCGCGGGCGACCACCGGGGATTCCGTGAAAGGGGGGCCCTCGTTCCCGAGCATCGATTCTTGCTCCGGGGTCAGCGTCCCGTGGAGCGCGGCCCAGTAGTGGCCGCGGCCCCCGACGAATTGACGGAGCATCGCTGACGCGTTGATGTCGATCACCGCCGCGGTGCGCGGCAGGCGCTGTCCGAGGAGATCGTCGCGCTGTTCCCGCGTGCGCGACCGGACCGCGCAGGTGATCTCGGAGCCCGCGGCGGTGAGGGCCACCCAGCTGACGTCGTCGCGCTGCGCGAGGGCCTCGGCGATCGCCGTGACGCCGCCGGGTCGGCAGCGCAGCCGCACCAGCCACTTGCTCTGTCCCAGCGCCCCGGGGTCGACGACACCGGTGACGCGGATGACGCCATCGGCGCGCAGCCGACGATAGCGGCGGCTGACGGCGCCTTCGGTGAGGCCGAGCGCGGCCGCGATCGAGGCGAACGAGGCTCGTGGAGCGATCTGGAGCGCACGCATGATTCGCACATCGTCGGGCTGCACAGCGGCGGATTCCGCCATGAAGGGACGTGCCACAAAGGTGATCGTACAAATTCGCGCACCGGACGTGCTCTGAAGGCGGCGTGGCGGAAAGACTCGACGCGCATCGGCTCACGATGCGAAGAAGATGAAGAAGATGCGGAGAAGAAGGGAGATGACACGGAGTGTCATCCCATGACGCGGACCGGCACACGCCGACCGCTCTCATCATCGGGGCGTCGCGCGGTCTCGGTCACGCGATGGCGGCCGCATTCCTCGACCGCGGATGGAACGTCATCGGCACGGTCCGGAACACCACCGCCCGAACGCCCTTGCACGATCTCGCGGACCGCTCCGACGGGCGCGTAAGCGTCGAGCACCTCGACATCAACGAGCCCGCGCAGTCGGCGGCCCTGCGCGAGCGTCTCGCACCACGCGAACTCGACGTGCTGTTCGTCAACGCGGGGACCACCAACAACGAACAGACGCCGATCGGCGCGGTTCCGACCGCCGATTTCGTCGAGGTGATGGTCACCAACGCGCTCAGCCCGATGCGCGTCATCGAAACGCTGGAAGACCTGGTGTCCCCGACGGGACTCATCGGCGCGATGTCCTCCGGGCAAGGCAGCATCACGAACAACGCGACCGGAATGCGCGAGGTCTACCGGGGCAGCAAAGCGGCCTTGAACATGTTCCTGCGCAGCTTCGCCGCCCGGCAGGCCCAGCAGGCCGGGAGCAAGCGCGCGTTCGTCCTCATGGCGCCCGGCTGGATCCGCACGGCCCTCGGGGGGCCGGACGCGCCGTTCACCATCGACGAGGCCGTCCCGCAGGTGGTGGACGTACTGCTGTCGAGGCTGGGGACGCCCGGTCTCGCCTATCTGGACCGGTGGGGCCGGACGGTCCCGTGGTGAACCCCGCCGGCACCCGGGACTAGGCGCTGCGCGCCGCGCGGGCCAGGAGGGTGATCGCGGTGGCGTTGAGCACGGCCGCCGCCGTGACCAGGCCGAAGTAGGAACCCTCAGTGCCCTCCGGGAGGAGGACGAAGAGCAGGCTGGCCGGGGCCGTGAACAGGGCGGGGACGACCGCCGCCAACGAGGCGTCGTCGTACGGGAAGAAGCTCGCGTCCACCCAGGCCCAGACCAGCAGGGCGAGGACCACGGCGAGGTAGCCGCGGGACAGCCAGTCGCCCGCGACCACGTCGAGGACGCGTCGTAGGACGTCGCGTGTTTTCCTGCGGATCAGCATGCGGCTCAGCCTGTCGAAACGGGCGATACGGGGGCATGAGTATCCGTACTCAAACCGCACCGTGCGACCACACACACGAACGGGCCCGGACCGACCCCCCCGGCCGTCCGGACCCGCTCGCCCCCGTGGGGATCCCCCGATCCCGTTTCCCCCGATTTTTCCCCGTGCTCCCGGCGCTCCCCCGAGCGCCGGCCCCCGTTTTCCCCTTGCCCTCAGGCGACGAGTTCGCCGAAGGACTCTTCCTCGTCACGGCCGAAGCTGAGGACGTCGTCCTCGCGCATCCGGCGCAGCGAACGCCAGATACTGCTCTTGACCGTGCCGACACTTATGTTGAGTATGTCCGCGATTTCCGGGTCCGTCCGGCCCTCGTAGTACCGCAGCACCAGCATCGTGCGCTGGAGTTCGGGGAGCCGGGCCAGGGCCTGCCAGAGGACGGCGCGCAGCTCGGTGCCGCGCATCGCGTCGTGGTCGCCGGCCGTCTCCGGCAGCTCCTCCGTCGGGTACTCGTTGAGCTTGCGCCGGCGCCAGGCGCTGATGTGCAGGTTGGTCATGGTGCGGCGCAGGTAGCCGCCGACCGCGGCCTTGTCGCTGATCCGGTCCCAGGCGCGGTATGTCGAGAACAGCGCGCTCTGCAGCAGGTCCTCGGCCTCGAACCGGTCGCCGGTCAGGTGGTAGGCGGTTGCGTACAGGGAGGCGCGGCGCTCCTGGACGTAGGCGGTGAATTCCGCCTCCGCCAAGCTCTGCGCGCGCCGCTCCCCCTCTGCCTCCCCGTACGCGCTGCCCTCGTTGTTTCCCCCGTGGTCCCCCCCGGGACCCCCGCTCCCCCCGGGGCCCTCCCCGGCCCCCGGGTTCGCGTCAATGGCCACCATGTACGGCGGCCGCTGACGCCCGGTGCCGCGAGCGCACCCCCGCCCGCTCACGGCACCGGACTTCTCTGCGCTCCGGACGGCGTCGTGAAGGCGCGTGCGAATGACTGCGCTGTCGTGGGTGAAGTGCAGTGTGCTCATGTCGCGCCCCCCGTCGGTGGAGCCTGCTCGGTTGTCCGCTGGCTGCCCGGCCGCTCGTTCCGGCCGGTGCACAGAAGACTCTGCCGAACCAGTTTCATGGCGCTGTCTGCCGACTGTCACAGGCTCGTCACAGGGGATCAAGCTCGTGGCCCCCCGACGGTCGAACTACAGGCCCCTTGTAGGCCAGAATGACCAACGTGCCTTTCCTGTTGCTGATCGAGGACGACGACGCCATCCGCACGGCCCTCGAGCTCTCCCTGTCCCGCCAGGGCCACCGCGTGGCGACGGCGGCGACGGGCGAGGACGGTCTGAAGCTGCTGCGCGAGCAGCGGCCGGACCTGATCGTGCTCGATGTGATGCTGCCCGGGATCGACGGCTTCGAGGTGTGCCGTCGTATCCGCCGCACCGACCAGTTGCCGATCATTCTGCTGACGGCCCGCAACGACGACATCGACGTGGTCGTGGGGCTGGAGTCGGGCGCGGACGACTATGTGGTGAAGCCCGTGCAGGGGCGGGTGCTGGACGCCCGTATCCGCGCGGTGCTGCGCCGCGGCGAACGGGAGGCGAACGACGCGGCGTCGTTCGGCAGCCTGGTGATCGACCGGGCGGCCATGACGGTGACCAAGAACGGCGAGGATCTTCAGCTCACCCCCACCGAGCTGCGGCTTCTGCTGGAGCTGAGCCGACGCCCTGGGCAGGCGCTGTCGCGGCAGCAGCTGCTGCGGCTGGTGTGGGAACACGACTATCTGGGTGATTCCCGGCTGGTGGACGCGTGTGTCCAGCGGCTGCGCGCCAAGGTGGAGGACGTGCCCTCGTCGCCGACGCTGATCCGCACGGTGCGTGGGGTCGGGTACCGGTTGGACGCTCCGGCGTGAGGGTCGCGGGCGCGGGCACGGGCACGTACGCCGGTGCGCACAGGTGGGGCGGAGAGTCGCGGAATTGAGCGGTGTGAGCGAGGAGCCCGGCCGGGCGCGGGGCTGGGCGGCGGGGATTCTGCGGTGGCTCAGCCTGCGGCTGCGGCTGATGCTGGTGTTCGGCCTGGTGGCGCTGGCGGCCGCGGTGTCCGCGTCGGCGATCGCGTACTGGCTGAACCGTGACGCGGTGCTGACCCGCACGCAGGACGCGGCGCTGGACGAGTTCCGCAAGGCGCTGAAGGACGACACCGATCCGCTGCCGGCCACGCCGAGCTGTCCCGAGTTGCAGGACGCCGCGGACCGCATGGCGGACAACACGCAGAAGTACGAGGTGCTGCTGGTCACCCGGCCCCGGGGCAGCGGCGCCTGTACGGCGGCCTCCGCTCCGGACCTGTTCACCATGAAGGCCGTGCCGGGCGTGCTGCGGCGCGCGGTGGACGAGCGGCGCGCGGCCGAGGGGTCGCACGCCGCCCCGTACCACCTCTACTGGCAGCGGATCACGCTGGACGGCACCCCGTACCTGGTGGGCGGGGCGCAGGTGAACGGGGGCGGGCCGACCGGCTACATGCTCAAGTCCCTGGACACCGAGCGGCAGGATCTGAATTCGCTCGCCTGGTCGCTGGGCATCGCCACCGCCCTGGCGCTGGTCGGTTCCGCGCTGCTCGCGCAGGCGGCCGCGGCCACCGTGCTGCGGCCGGTGCAGCGGCTGGGCGAGGCGGCGAACCGGCTGGGCGAGGGGCATCTCGACACCCGGCTCCAGGTCTCGGGCTCGGACGAGCTGGCCAATCTGTCGCGCACCTTCAACCGGGCCGCGGAGCGGCTGCAGAAGCGGGTGGACGAGCTGAGCGCGCGCGAGGCGTCCAGCCGGCGCTTCGTCGCGGACATGTCGCATGAGCTGCGGACCCCGCTCACCGCGATCACGGCGGTCACCGAGGTGCTGGAGGAGGAGGCCGACTCCCTGGACCCGATGATCGCCCCGGCGGTGCAGCTGGTGGTCAGCGAGACCCGGCGGCTGAACGACCTGGTGGAGAACCTGATGGAGGTGACCCGCTTCGACGCGGGCACCGCCCGGCTGGTACTCGACGACGTCGACGTGGCGGACCAGGTGACGGCGTGCATCGACGCGCGCGCCTGGCTGGACGCGGTGGAGCTGGACGCGGCGCGCGGGATCATGGCCCGGCTGGATCCGCGGCGGCTGGACGTCATCCTGGCGAACCTCATCGGGAACGCGCTCAAGCACGGCGGCTCCCCGGTGCGGGTGTCGATCCTGCCCGAGGGCGACGATCTGCTGATCAAGGTGCGGGACCACGGTCCGGGCATTCCGGAGGACGTGCTGCCGCATGTCTTCGACCGCTTCTACAAGGCGAGCGCCTCCCGGCCCCGCTCGGAGGGCAGCGGTCTCGGGCTGTCGATCGCGATGGAGAACGCGCACATCCACGGCGGCGACATCAGCGCCGCGAACTCGCCGGAGGGCGGTGCCGTCTTCACGCTGCGGCTGCCCATGGACGCCTCCCGCCTCGCCTCGATCGAAGACCGTGAGGGCCAGAAGGGCGAGAAGGGGCGGAAGGGCGAGGAGCGGAAGGACGACGGCCCGGACGGTCCCCGTCGGAGCGAAGGGGGCGCGTCATGAGGGCGCGAACGATCCGGTGGCCCGCCGCCCTGCTGCTGACCGTCGTGGTCGCGCTGCTGGCGGCCGGGTGCGGCATACGCGGCACCTCGGTGCCGGTGGACGCCGGGGCCGCGCCCTCGCGCGCGTCGTGCCGGGCACCGGAGACGGGGCGGGCCGCCGAGGGGGCGGGCCGGATCTCCGTACGGATCTATCTGCTGTGCACCTCGCGGATCCTGTCGGTGACCCGGAACGCGCAGCTGTCGGAGAAGAAGGCGCCGATCGAGCGGGTGGAGGCGGCCCGGGCGCTGCTGGAGCAGCTGCGGCAGCCGCCCTCGGCGGCCGAGTCCTCGGCCGGGTTCTCCACCGCGGTGGAGGACTGGGTCACGGTCTCCGGTCCGGCGCGGGGCGATCCGGACGGGGCGCTGCGGCTCAACCGGCCGCCGGAGGAGCTGCAGTCCTACGCGCTCGCGCAGATCATCTGCACGTTCGCGGGCTCGGCGGCGGCGGACGATGACCACAAGGTGGTGCTCGGCGGCCCGGACAGTGACCGGGATCCGCTGAAGCGGTACGAGTGCACCGAGGAGATGCGGAACCGCCCGGAGGTCGCGGTGAACTCCGGGGTGCTGGTGTCCTGACGTGCGGGAGCGAGCCGCACGTCCCCGGCGCAGGGGCCCGCGGACTGACCGATTCCCTGCGGTTCGCTGCCCGTTCCCGGCCCGCTTCCCGTGGCGATCCAGTGACCGACTCGTCGGTAACCCGTTACTGACCAGCAGGGGTGGGTGCGGAACCGAGAGCCCGGCCGGTCGCGTCCTGAGATACGTGCAGGGTCGTTTCGGCCGTCGGGCCGCCTTCCGCTACCGCGCCGCGGGTTTCGTTCTCCTCGTCGCCCACCTTGCGTTCGTCTGCTGGCTGACCCTGCGCCCGCTGACCGTGCCGTGGGTGACGGCCGAGACCCTGGAACCGCTGGGCGCCATCCGCGCCGATCTGGCGCTCACCCCGTGGGCCGCGGCCCGTTCGATCGGCGGGGGGCTGTTGCTGCTCGCGCCGCTGGGGGTGCTGCTGCCGCTGGCCGGGGGCCGGGTGGACGCGTACCCGTGCGCCTCGTTCGTCCGGACGACCTTCACGGGGGCGATGACGGCGATGGGGATCGCGCTGTTGCGCAGTGATGTGACCGGCCAGATCGTGAGCGTGGACGCGCTGCTGCTGAACACCGTCGGGGTCGCGCTCGCGCATCTGCTGGTGGTGCCCGCCGTACGGGCCCTGGTCCGCCGCCGGGCGGACCGGGCCCGGGGCGCCGCCCTCCCTCGGGAGGAGGGCGCCCGGACGGTGACCCCGACGATGACCAGGGTCGGCCTCGCACCGTGGGGCGACGCCTCATCCGGCTCGCGGACCTAGCGTGGAGGTACCAGCTCGGGCAACTCGGCCCGGGAGGGTACACATCCGATACGCCCGAGGAGCCGCCATCATGGCAGCCGCACTGGTCCGCCCCCGCAACGACAAGATGATCGCCGGTGTCTGCGCCGGTCTGGCCCGCCGGTTCGGGACGACCCCGACCACGATGCGGGTGATCTTCCTGGTCTCCTGTCTGCTGCCGGGCCCGCAGTTCCTGCTCTACATCGCGCTGTGGATCCTCCTTCCGGCGGAGGATTCCTACCGCGAGGCCTGGTGATGACAGGAGGCCGCTGACGACGCGGCCGGGCCGCACACCCGAGGGCGGGTGTGCGGCCCGGCCGGGTGCCGGACGGAAAGATCAGCCCAGACGCATGAGGTTGCTGGTCGGCAGGTTCTTGAGCCCGCCGAGGTTGCTGAGGTTGCCGAGCAGGCCCTGGGGTTCGGACTGGCTGGGCCGGGCGGCGGCGGGCTTGCCGGCGGCGGGAGCCTTGCCGGGGGCCGCCTGGCCGGGAAGCGACGCTTGCGGGGCGGCGATGCCGAGGCCAGGAGCACCGGAGCCGTGCGGGCCCGGGGCGCTGCCGGCCGCGGACGCGACACCGCCTCCGGCCACGAGGGCAGCAGCACCGAGGGCCATGACGCCGAGGGTCTTGAGGGTTCCCTGCTTCATCAGAAATCTGTCCTTGCAGACGGGGGGCTTGACCGATACGGAAACGTAGCCCCGCTTTTCGGGCGCCCGCAAACGGGGAAAGGCGGCGACCGAACGGACGCCGAACCCTTTTCCCGGCCTTTTCTTCCGTCCGTACGATCAGCTGCCCTCGACCATAGATCCCCTGGTCACAGCGGCGACCGTGCCCACCTGCCGGAACAGCCATTCGGACTTCAATTCAGCATATCCAGGCTTGATCACGTCACTGATCATCGCCAGACGTTCACCGAAAGGAATGAAGGCCGACTTCATCGCATTAACGGTGAACCACTGCATGTCGTCCAGCGTGTACTCGAACGTCGAGACCAGGTGCTGGAATTCGGCACTCATGCTCGTACCGCTCATCAGACGATTGTCCGTATTCACGGTGGCCCGGAAATGCAGGCGGCGCAGCAGCCCGATGGGGTGGTCGGCGTACGAAGTGGCCGCGCCCGTCTGGAGGTTGGAGGTCGGGCACAGCTCCAGCGGGATGCGCTTGTCCCGGACGTAACTGGCGAGGCGGCCCAGCGTGATGGAGCCGTCGTCGGCGATGTCGATGTCGTCGATGATGCGCACCCCGTGGCCCAGCCGGTCGGCGCCGCACCACTGGAGCGCCTGCCAGATGGAGGGCAGCCCGAACGCCTCGCCCGCGTGGATCGTGAAGTGGTTGTTCTCCCGCTTCAGGTATTCGAAGGCGTCCAGGTGGCGGGTGGGCGGGAAGCCCGCCTCGGCGCCCGCGATGTCGAAGCCGACGACGCCGAGGTCGCGGTAGCGGTTGGCGAGTTCGGCGATCTCCAGGGCGCGGGCGGCGTGGCGCATCGCGGTGAGGAGGGCGCCGACGCGGATGCGGTGGCCGGAGTCCCGGGCCCGCCGCTCGCCCTCGCGGAAGCCTTCGTTCACCGCCTCGACCACCTGCTCCAGGGTGAGCCCCCGGGTGAGGTGCTGCTCGGGGGCGTAGCGGATCTCGGCGTAGACGACGCCGTCCTCGGCCAGGTCCTCGACGCATTCGGCGGCGACCCGGACCAGGGCGTCCCGGGTCTGCATGACGGCGCAGGTGTGGGCGAAGGTCTCCAGGTACCGCTCCAGCGAGCCGGAGTCGGCCGCCTCGCGGAACCAGAGGCCGAGCTTGTCCGGTTCGCTCTCCGGCAGCGCCTCGTATCCGGTCTCCCGGGCGAGGTCGATGATCGTGCCGGGCCGCAGCCCACCGTCGAGGTGGTCGTGCAGCAGCACCTTGGGGGCACGGCGGATCTGTTCGGGGGTGGGCTGATGGCTGTGCTCGCTCGTCATCTGCGCACCATAGCCCCTACGCGCGTAGACCGTCGCGTGGCCCGTCGCGGATAGATACGGAACAGTGACCCGCACGGGTAGTGGACTCCACCCGCCGTTCTGCGATCGTTTTGCCATGGCTCAGCAAGCGTTGCCCGAACGGGGCGCCCGGCTGGGGCGGCCGATGGGCGCGGCCGCCTCGCGGAGGACCGTGCACGGTGTGGTGTTGCTGCTTCCGGGCGGCGATCCGGACGGTGGCACCCGGCGGCCCACCCGGATGTCCGCCGCGGCCGTGCTGCCGCTGGCTCGGCGGCTGGTCCGGGCGGGCCAGGAGGAGGGGCTGGCCGCCCACGTGGTCCACTACCGCTGCCGCGGCTGGAACGGGCCCGACGCCGCCGCGGCCGCCGACGCCGAATGGGCCACCCAGGAGGTCGTCCGGCGCTACGGCGACGTCCCGGTGTGCCTCGCGGGGCACGGTATGGGTGCCCGCGCCGCGCTGCGCGCCGCCGGGCATCCCGCCGTCACCTCGGTGGTGGCCCTGGCGCCCTGGCTCCCGGAGGAGGCGGACGCGCTGGAGCCCGAACCGGTCAAGCACCTGGTGGGGCGGCAGGTGCTGATCGCCCACGGGACGAACGACGAGCGCGTCGACCCGGAGCTGTCGTACCGGTTCGCCGAGCGGGCCAAGAAGGTCAACCGCGATGTGTGCCGCTTCGAGGTGCACACCGACGGCCACGGGCTGCACCAGCACCGCTCCGAGGTCCAGGCGCTGGCCATCGACTTCCTCCTGGGTTCCCTCTTCGCCACCGGCTTCTCCCGCCCGGTGGCCGACGCCCTGGCCGCACCGCCCCCGCTGGGCCTGCGGATGCCGCTGGCGGCGGGGTTCGGCTCCACGCTGCGGCGCTGAACGCGAAGTGGGGTGGGGCTCGCCGGGTGGCGGGGCCCCACCCCACGTCATGGGTGGTCGCGGATCAGTCGCCTGTCAGTGGAGCAGGTTCAGGGTGTTGGTGGCGTCGTCCACGAAGTACACCGAGCGGTGGTCCGGTGCGACCGCCAGTCCGAACAGCGCGCCCGCGCCCGGCGGGGTGCCGGTGGAGTCCAGCCGGCGGATGGCCACCTGGCGGCCGGCCGGGGTGGTCTCGACGATGTTCCCGTCACCGCCGTTGACGGTGAGGATGTTGCCGTTCGGCGCGATGGCGAGCCCGAGCGGGCCGTCCAGCGCACCGCCGGTGCTGACGGTGCGGCCGGTGCCCGCGCTGGTCTTGCGCTTGAGAGCGTTCGGGATGGCCGCGATGCGGCTGTTGACGGTGTCGGCCACGTAGAGGGTGCCGTCGCGGCCGAGGCCGACGCCGGTGGGGCCGACGACGAGGGCGTCCGGGTCGGTCCGTTCGGCGAAGCCGGAGCCGATCTTCGTGGTCTTCTCGCGGGTCGGCGGCTTGTTGCCGTGCAGCGTGAGCGCGATGCGGAGCACGGTGCCCCGGTTGACCACATCGCCGCCGCCCGCGACCGTGCCGTTGAGCACATTGGTGACGAACAGGTCGGCGCGGTCGCCGTGGCTGACCGCGGTCATGTCCCAGGGGCCGTTGATGCCGTGGCCGGTGAACGTCTCGCGGACGGTGCCGTGACTGTCCAGCACCAGCAGACATCCGGCCTCGGCGTTCGCGGGGTTCCCGTCGCCGGTGGGCAGGCTGCCGACCACGACCCAGCCGCCGGGCAGGATCGACAGCGCGGTGGTGAGGCCGATGCCACCGGGGCAGGGGCTCGGGAGCCGGGCCGGGTTGATCCGGGCGAACTGACTGACGCTGCCGTTCGGGTGCACCTGGACGATGGTGGTGCCGGTGCCCTGCTCGTTGGCGGCGTTGTTGAAGTTGCTGACCAGCACGTTGTTCTTGTGCAGATCCCCGATGCTCTTCGGGACGACGGCCGTGCCGTACGGGTTGAGGTCCCCGTTGGCGGGGATGGTGGACGCGATCGTGGTGACCCTGTGCAGCGGGCCGAGGAAGGACCCGTGGTGGCCGGCGGCGGCCGAGGTGCCGCCGATGCCGACGACCAGCGCGGCGACCGCCGAGACGAGCGAACGGCGCCGGGGCAGCCGGGCGCGTCGTGACCGGGGCTCGGTCGACGCGACGGACAGAGAGTGAGCATTCATGACGCAAAGTTAAACTCTTGAGTGCGTTATATTCCGTTTTGACGCTCTTTTAATCTCTGTGATGTCCGTATGGCGGGGCTGATCGGCTGAGTTGCGGGCCCCGGTGGGCGGGGTGACGGTGGATGAGTGGGGGCGTCGCCCCACCCTCCGCGCGAAGCGGCGCACGTCCCCTCCCTCGGGGGAGACAGCGCACACAAGCTCAAGAAGCGGAGAATCCCCATGACGAACGGACCCATGGGCAGGCCGCCCAACGGCGAACACCCCGAGCGGGCCGATGTGCCGCTCATGCCCCACGCCACCGAGTACACGGGCCGGTACGTGGTGCTGCTCGACCAGCAGGAGACGGAACGCGGGCTGGACGCGCTGCGCTCGTCCGCGGGGATAGCGTCCGTCGAACGCGTCCGCGGGACCGAGCCCGCCGGCGCCGCCGAGCTGCTCCAACGCCCCGACGTCTCGGTGCTCTTCGACGAACTCGGCGCCGCCGTCGTCGAAGTGCAGCCCGACCAGCGGCACACGCTGGTGACCGCGGCACAGACCGAGCCCACCATCATCGCCGCCGAGCCGGAACGGAGGGTGTACGCCTCGGTCATCACCGAGCCGCAGCGGACGCTGACCGGGTTCTTCCCGACCTACCGCAGCGACGAGGCGGAGGTCGACCGGCACACCCGGGCCGAACTCGCCGCCGCGCTGGGCCCGGCCTGGGACGAGCAGAACACCACCTGGGGACTGCAGGCGATCCGGGCCAACCTCTCGCACCTGACCGGGCGCGGAGTGAAGGTAGCCGTCCTGGACACCGGGGTGGCCACCGGCCATCCGGATCTGGCCGGGTGCATCGAGCTGACGGCGTCCTTCGTACCGGGCTCGAGCGTGGAGGACGGCCACGGCCACGGTACGCACTGCATCGGCACCATCGCCGGCCCCGCCAAGCCCGCCCACGCGCCCCGCTATGGCGTGGCGGGCGAGGCCAGGATCCTCGTCGGCAAGGTGCTCGACGACCGCGGCACCGGCAGCGACGGCCAGATCCTGGCGGGCATGGCCTGGGCCGTCGCCCATGGCGCACGGGTGATCTCGATGTCGCTCGGCGCCCCGGTGGCACCGGGAGAGCTGTACCCGCTGACGTACGAGAAGGCGACCCACCGCGCGCTCCATCAGCACCGGGCGGTCACCGTCGCCGCGGCGGGCAACGAGAGCCAACGGCCGGGGTTCATCGCCCCCGTCGGACGGCCCGCCAACTGCCCGTCGATACTGGCGGTCGCGGCCCTCGGCAAGGAGCTGGGGACGGCGTTCTTCTCGTGCGGCGCCATCAACGGCGAGGGCGGCGAGGTCAACATCGCGGCGCCCGGCGTCGACGTGTTCTCGGCCGCGCGGGACGGGAAGTACCAGACGATGAGCGGCACCAGCATGGCGTGCCCGCACGCCGCCGGTGTCCTCGCGCTGATCGCCCAGGCGGCGCCGGAGGCGTCGGGGCCGGGTCTGCAGTCCCGGCTGATCTCCGGGGCGTATCCGCTGCCGCTCCCCGCCAGGGATGTCGGCGCGGGCCTGCTGCAGGCGCCGTGACGGGCCCCGTGAGCGAGGAGTCCGGACCGGTCGGGGTGATCGTCTCGGTCGACCCCGACCGGTTCGCGGAGGTCGTGCGGGCCGCCCGCGCGGCCGGTCTCGCGGTCACCGGTGAACAGCCGCTGCTCGGCACGCTGTCCGGCACCATCGACGAGGAGCGGATCCCGGTGCTGGAGGCGGTGGACGGGGTGGAGGCCGTCGACCGGGAGCGCATCGTACGGCTCCCGCCGCCGGACTCGCCGCTCCAGTGAGCCGCGTACGGGCCTCTACTCGTCCGACAGCGTGAGGTTCGGCACCCGACGGGCGGCGATCAGGAACGCCAGCAGGATCACGGCGGCGCCGGTGAGGAACACGATCCGCAGGGAGCTGACGTACCCCTCCAGGAACGGCTGGGCGACCCGCGGGTCGAGGGTGTGCAGGAAGGCGGAGTCCTCCAGGTTGACCTTGCCACCGGGGCCGACGGCGGCCTTCAGCGCCTCCGCGTTGGCGGGCCGTTCGGCGAGCGTGCGGTACGAGGGCTGCTGAAGCGCCTCGGTGAAGCGGTCGCCGATCCGCGTCCCCGCGAACGAGAAGAGGATGGAGACGAACGCGGCGGCGCCCACCGTGCCGCCGTTGGAACGGAAGAAGTTCACCCCCGCGGTCGCGGCGCCCATGTCCTTCCGGGGCACCTCGCTCTGGGCGAGGGTGGTGAGCGTCTGCATCGCCGCGCCCAGCCCGGCGCCCATGAACACCATGCCGAGGGAGACGTGCCACAGCGGGCTGTCCACCCCCAGCGTCGCGTAGACGACCATGGCGGCCGCGAACGAGCCGATCCCCGTCACCAGGTAGACCTTGAACCGCCCGGTCCTGGAGATCAGCCGGCCGACGAGAAGCGTGACCGTCAGGTTCGCCGCGACGGTGGGCAGTGTGGCGAGACCGGCCTCGATCGGGCTCATGCCCTTGACCAGCTGCAGATACAGCGGCAGCGTCGTCATCGCGCCGAACATCCCGATGCCGACGATGAAGTGCAGCGTCGTGCCCAGGCGGAACGACGTGATGCCGAACATCCGCGGCGGCAGCAGCGCCGCGTCCCCCATCCGCCGCTCCACCAGCACGAACCCGGCCAGGCCCAGCACCCCGATCACGTACATGGCCAGCGACAGCGGCGCGCCCCAGCCCCAGCTGCGCCCCTGCTCGGCCACGGTGAGCAGCGGAACGAGACCGACGGCGAGCGCGGCCGCGCCGCCGTAGTCCAGCCGGTGCCGCACCGGGCGGTGCGGGACGAAGCGCAGCACACGCAGGATCACGGTGATGGCCAGGATCGCCAGCGGCACGTTGATCAGGAAGATCCAGCGCCAGCCGTCGATCCCCAGCAGGGTCTCGCGACCCGCCAGCGCCCCGCCGACGAGCGGCCCGACGATGCTGGAACCGCCGAAGACCGCCATGAAGTAGCCCTGGTAGCGGCCGCGCTCCCGGGGCGAGGTGATGTCGGCGATGATCGTCATGGCGAGCGACATCAGCCCGCCGCCGCCCAGGCCCTGCACCGCCCGGAAGGCCGCCAGCTCGTACACCGAGGTGGCGATCCCGCACAGCAGCGACCCGATGGTGAACAGCACGATCGCGGCCAGGTAGACCGGGCGGCGGCCGTGGATGTCGGAGAGCTTGCCGTACAGCGGGGTCGCGATGGTCGCGGTGATCAGATAGGCCGTGGTCACCCAGGCCTGGGCGGTGAGGCCGTGGAGGTCGTCCGCGATGGTGCGCAGCGCGGACGACACCACGGTCCCGTCGAGCGCCCCCAGGAACATCCCGAGCACCAGACCCGACATGACGGTGGTGATCTGGCGGTGGGTGAGCCGTACGGTCGGGCCGTCCGCGTCGGGGGCCGCGCCCCGCTCGGTCGTGTCGGAGGTGGTCACGAGGAGGTCCGTCTCTTCCCGGGGGTCGCTTCGTACCGTTGACAGGCAGCGGGGCGGGCTATGCGGTGAGCTTCTCCAGGTCGCCGACCGCGGCCTCGATGCCCGGCATGGCCAGCATCGCCAGCCGTGCCGTACGGGCCCGGGCGGCGATGGAGTCGTCGGCGAGGACGTCCCGGCAGACGGCGGCGATGGCGTCCGGCGCGGTGTCGGTGACGGCCCGGCCGATGCCCAGCTCCTGCGCCCGGAGCGCGTTGGCGTGCTGGTCGCCGAACTGCGGCAGGACGGCCAGCGGGGTGGCGGTGCGCAGCGACTCGCGGATGCTGTTGAAGCCGCCGTGGGTGAGGAACAGGTCGACGGACTCCAGCAGGATCGGCTGCGGCAGCCGCTCGGTGACGTGGACGTGCGACGGGAGGCCGTCGGTGTCCAGCGGGATGCCCGAGGTGGTGAGGACGACGGTGCAGTCCTCAAGCCGCGACAGGGCGTCGGCGATGGTGCGCAGCGCGGCGGTGGGGTCCGGGAACTCGAAGGGCGGCGCGGCGCCTTCGGGGGCGCCTTCCGGTGCGTCGTTCGCGTCGTTGCTCAATTCGAGCATCTTCGGCAGCGCGGTGCCGATGGCGGCGTACACCAGCGGCCGGTCGGTGGGGAGTTCGGCGACCCAGCGCGGCAGGACGGACGCCCGCTCGACATCGACGGTCTGCCGGTACGACCACGTCGGGGGCAGGTTCCGGGCGAAGGTGAACTCCGGCGGCACGCAGTCGACGCGCCCGTGCGGCACGACGGACAGCGGGTCGTCGTAGGTGGGCAGCCCGACCTCTTCGCGGGTGGCGTTGAAGTACGGCAGCACATCGGCCGGGTCGAGGATGTTCATGGCGCCGGAGGGGGTGGGCAGATGGGGTATGCCCAGCCGCTCGGCGATCAGGACGGCACCCAGGTCGAAGCCGTCGCGCAGGATGAGGTCGGGCTGGAACTCCTTGGCCAGCGGGAAGACGCCCTCCAGGGAGATCTTCGCCCCGGTCTCGGCCATGCCGCGGAACAACAGCTTCGCGATCGCGCCGTGCAGGACGGCCGTGTCGTCCTTCGGCAGCGCGGCCAGTTCGTCGGCGCGCTCCATCATCCGGGCCCGGGGGTCGAGGTCGGGCATGGTGGTGTCCAGGCGGAGGTCATCGTCCTGGAAGACCGAGGCCAGGCTGGGGTTGGTGACCACCAGCACCTCGTGTCCGGCCGCGGCGAGCGCGCGGAGCAGGGGCAGCTGGGCACGCCCGTGGGAGGGGCTGCCGGTTGTGGTGCACAGGACCCGCATGGGGTGGACCCTTTCTGTTCGGTGACGGGATGCGTGCTCGGGATGCGGTGACGTGCGGCTTCAGCCGCGTTTCCGGCTTCGGCCGTCCTCAGCCGGATTCAGCCGTGGAGTGCCGGCAGGGGCGTACGGCCGACGCCGTGCCACCGCAGCCCGGCACGCTCCAGCCGGGCCGGGTCGAGGAGGTTGCGGAAGTCGTGGACGGTGGGGGTGGCGAGCCGCCCGGCGATGGCCTCCCAGTCGAGGTCCCGCAGCTGCGGCCACTCGGTGAGGACGACGCACGCGTCCGCACCGGCCGCCGCGTCCAGCGGATCGTCGACGAGGGTGAGCAGGTCGCTGAGGTCGGGGCGGGTGGCGCCCCCCAACGCCGGGTCGTAGGCGAGGAGTTCGGCGCCGCGCTCCTTGAGGAGCCGGGCGATGGCCAGCGCCGGTGAGTCGCGCAGGTCGGAGGTGCCCGCCTTGAACGTCAGGCCGAGCAGGGCGAGCCGTGCGCCGCGCAGCGAGCCGTCACCGCTGCCGTGCTCGGCCGCGATGCGCTCGACCAGCCGGTGCTGGTGCTCGACGTTGGTCTCGATGGTGGCCCGCAGCAGCGGGAAGTCCACCCCGGCCTCCTGGCAGATCGTCAGCAGGGCGTGGGTGTCCTTGGGCAGGCAGGAGCCACCCCAGCCGGGGCCGGGCCGCAGGAACGCGGGGCCGATACGGGGGTCGTGGCCGATGCCGTCGGTGACGTCGCCGATGTCGGCGCCGAAGTGTTCGCAGAGGGTGGCCAGGTTGTTGGCGAAGGACAGCTTCATCGCGAGGAAGAAGTTGGCCGCGTACTTGGTCAGTTCGGCGCTGGCGGCGTCGGTCAGCACCACGGGCGCGTCGAGCGCCCCGTACAGGTCGGCCACGCGCTGGGCGGCCTCCCGGTCCGCTTCCTTCCCGGCGCCGATCACGATGCGGTCCGGGTGGAGAAAGTCGTGGACGGCCCGGCCCTCGCGGAGGAATTCCGGGTTGCTCACCACCGTCACGTCCGGGCGGCCGAGCAGGTCCGCGACACGCTGCGCGGTGCCGACGGGCACGGTGGACTTGTTGACGACCACGCTGCCGTCGGGCAGGACGGTCCGGATCTCCCCGGCCACCGTCTCGACGGCGGCCAGGTCGGCCGCGCCGCCGGCGCCCATCGGCGTCGGCAGGCAGAGGAACACCACGTCCGCGTCCGCCACGGCGGCGGCGGTGTCCTGCGTGAACTCCAGGTGGCCGGTGGCCACGGTGTCCCGGACGAGGTCCGGCAGCCCGGGTTCGAGGATGTCGACCTCGGCCCGCCGCAGCCGCTGGACCTTCTGGGAGTCGGCGTCCGCGCACACCACGTGGTGGCCGAGGGACGCCAGACAGGCGCCGGTGGTCAGTCCGACATAGCCGGTTCCGATCACGGCGACATGTCGATCCGATACATCAGACACAGTTGATCTCCCAACCCCTAAGTCATCGATCGTTGACTTATCGATCATCGTGCGCGTGCACCGATTGGAAAGTCAACAAGCGCTGACAACGATCGGTGACTTTGAGACAGTCAGCAGAGCCTGGAGGATGGGCGATCGGCGAACGGCCGTACCAGGGCGTACTGCGCGAGGAGTTATCGGGTGAACGAACCAGCGAACGACCGGACTTCGGGGGCTTGTTCCGGGCCCGCCGCCACGCCCATGCGCAAGCGCAGCGCGGAACGGACCCGCACCGCCCTGATGTCCGCCGCCGCCTTCCGTTTCGGCCGGTACGGCTACGACGGCACCAGCGTGCGCGACATCGCCGGGGACGTCGGCGTGGACGCCGCGCTCGTCTACCGGTACTTCGGCTCAAAGGAAGCGCTGTTCGAGACGGTGTCGAGCAAGTCCAGGGTGTTCGAGCCACTGCTCGACGTACCCCTGCACTGCGTCGCGGACTGGTTCAGCGCCCTGATCGCCGGCGAGCCCAAGGACGCCGACTTCCCGCACCCCGTGCTCACCGTGCTCCGCTCCTCCAGCCGCGACGAGGCCATCGGCCGGCTGCGCGAGGAGCTTTCCGACATCTTCACCAAGCGGTTCGCCGCCCGGCTGGAGGGACCGCACGCCGAGGTGCGGGCCGAGCTGCTGGTGGCCTGGGTGCTCGGCACGAGCCTGATGCGCGGCACCATCCAGACCCCGGCGCTGGCCTCGGCGGAGAACCAGGAGGTCTTCGAACAGTTCCTGCGGGCCGGGGTCGACGTCCTGATCAGCCCGGACGCCGCGGACTTCAGCCGGGAGAACCCCGGCCGGGAAGCCCCCTGCTCGGAAGAGCTCGGCCCGGAAGCCCCCTGCCCGGAGGCCCCCTGCCCGGAAGCCCCCTGCTCGGAAGAGCTCGGCCCGGAAGACCTCAGTCGAGAAGCTGACCGCGGCGGCTCAGCAGGAACCGCTTGAAGGCGGCCACCGGAGGCGTGTCGGGGTGGCCGTCCAGCCACGCCACGCCGATCTCCCGGACCGCGCGCGGCGCCGTGACCGTCAGCTCCGCGACGCCCGGGCGGGGCACGGCGGGCGGCGGGAGGAGCGCCACGCCCAGCCCGGCGGCGACGAGACCACGAAGCGTCTCGGCCTCCTCCCCCTCGAACGCGATCTTCGGCGTGAAGCCCGCCTCCGCGCACAGGGCGTCGGTGATCCGGCGCAGCCCGTAACCCGGTTCCAGCGTCACGAACAGCTCCGCCGACGCCTCGGCGAGCCGCACCCGGCGGCGGCCGGCCAGCCGGTGGTCGTCCGGCACCACCAGCCGCAGCCGCTGCTCGTCCAGGCGGCGCGCGACCAGGTCGGGAGCGTCGGGAACGGGCGAGGTCAGACACAGGTCGAGACCCCCCTCGCGCATCCGCTCGATCATCGCCTGGCCGTAGTTCTGGACCAGCTGGAAGCGGACCCGGGGGTGGTCGACGCGGAAGCCGCGGATCAGGCCGGGTACCGTCTCCGAACCCAGCGTGTGCAGAAAGCCGAACGCGACGCGGCCCGCCGCCGGGTCCGCGTCGGCCCGTACGGACTCGGCGGCCCGGTCCACCTCGGCCAGCGCCCGTTCCACCGAGCGCAGGAACGTACGCCCCGCCGGAGTGAGCGCCACCGTACGGCCGCGGCGGGCGAACAGCGCCACGCCCAGGTCCTCCTCCAGCCGCACCATCGCCCGGCTGAGCGTCGACTGCGGCACGCCCAGCTCCTGGGCGGCGCGGGTGACATGCTCGTGGCGGGCGACCGCGGCGAACTGGGCGAGGCGGGGTGTCAGGGCCCCCGCCCACGATTCGGCCTCGATCTCGACTGTCACCGGAATGTCGTTTTCATTGCTGATGCGTGACATAAACACCCCTGGACCTCTGCTGATGCTCCTGTGGATCGATTATCGCGATTCCGTGCATTGGACGCATCAATGCCCGCGTCCTACGGTCGAACCATGCCTCCTGCTGATACCGGGGCGTCCACCCACCGTCGCGTGGACGCCTCCGCCCCGCCCGTCTCCTCCACCCCCGAGCGCATGGCACCCGGCCGCCCCGGCTACGTCCGGATGAGACTCGCGCTCTTCACGGCCGGACTCGCCACCTTCGCCCTGCTCTACTCGACGCAGGCGCTGCTTCCCGCGATCTCCGACGACCTCCACGTGCAGGCCGAAGCCGCCAGCTGGAGCGTGTCCGCGGCCACGCTGGCGCTGGCGCTGATGGTCGTCCCGCTGAGTGCCCTGTCCGAGCGGTTCGGCCGACGCACGATGATGACGGTCTCGCTGACGGTCGCGGTGACGGTCGCGCTGGTGGTGCCGTACGCCCCCGACCTGGGCTGGCTCATCGCGCTGCGCGCGGTCCAGGGCGCGGCGATCGCCGGAATCCCGGCCTCCGCGATGGCGTACCTCTCCGAGGAGGTCGAACCGCGGGCGCTGGTCGGCGCGATCGGCCTGTTCGTGGCGGGCAACAGCGTCGGCGGCATGAGCGGCCGCCTCATCACCGGCTGGGTCGCCGACGGCTACGGCTGGCGGATGGGCCTCGCGGCGGTCGGCGCCATGGCGCTGGTGTGCGGGATCGCCTTCCGGCTGCTGATCCCCAAGGCCCGGAACTTCACCCCCGCCGCGGTCAGCCCCCGGGCCCTGGCCCGCACCGTGCGCCGGCACCTGTCCGACCCGCTGCTGTGCCGGCTGTACGCCATCGGCGCGCTCTTCATGACCGTCTTCGGCGGCGTCTACACGGTGATCGGCTACCGGCTGGTGGCCGAGCCCTTCGGGCTCTCGCAGAGCATGATCGGCTCGATCTTCCTGATCTACCTGGTGGGCACGGTCTCCTCCGCCGCCACCGGCAAGCTGGTCGGCCGCCTCGGCCGGCGCGGCGCCCTGTACGTCGCGGTCTCCATGACCACCGCCGGTCTCCTGCTGAGCCTCGCCGACGCGCTGGCGCTCGTCCTGCTCGGTCTGGTCCTGATCACCGGGGGCTTCTTCGCGGGCCACGCCGCCGCCTCCTCGGCCGTCAGCCGCACCGCGAAGACGGGCCGCGCCCAGGCCGCCGCGCTCTACCAGACCTCGTACTACGTCGGCAGCAGCGCGGGCGGCACGCTCGGCGCCATGGCCTTCCACACGGGCGGCTGGACCGGCACCGTCGCCCTCGGCCTGCTGGCCGTCGTCGGCGCCACGGCGATCACCCTGTACGGGACGCGCAAGGCGCGGGTCGAACGGCGGGCCATGTCCCCCGCCCACGCCCACGCGTAACGCCACCCCTCAGCTCGAAGGGGCCGCCCCGCCACTGTCCGGCGGGTGCGGCCCCTTCGCCCGTTCTGCTTGCGGCAACCTGAAGACCGCTTCAGGATTTCAGCGTCCCTTCAGGTCCGGTTCGGCAACGTAGTGGGCGTCGGAAGGGCGCGACAGGGCCCGCCGACGGACCGCAACCGCGACACGAACCGGAGGAACCGTCCCCATGAAGGCCAACGCCAAGCGCACGCTCGCCCCCCGCGCCGTCGTCCTCGCCACGGCCGCCGCCATTGCCCTGATCGGCGGCACGGGCGCCGCGACCGCCTTCGCGGACGACGACGGCCCGGCGCCGAAGTCCTCGGTCCAGCTGACCCAGGCTCAGCGCCACCTGGACGACACCGCCGAGGACCGGGCGCAGGTCAAGGCCGACAAGGTCAGCTACGACGAGGCCACGGCGGCGGCCCTGAAGGCCGTCCCCGGCACCGCGACCTCCGCCGAACTCGACCACGCGGACCGCAACGGCTCCCTCGTCTGGGAGGTCGACGTCTTCGGCAAGGACCACAAGAACCACGACGTGACGATCGACGCGGGCAACGGCAAGGTCCTGGACCGGCACACCGACCGCGACGACGACGCAGCCGAGGACGCCGCCGAGACCCAGGCCCTGCTGAAGGCCGACAAGACCGGCTACGCCAAGGCCACCGCCCAGGCCCTGAAGGCCACCCCCGGCACCGTCACCTCCTACGGCCTGGACGACAACGACCGGGGCGGCTCCGCCACCTGGGAGTTCGATGTCCTCGGCAAGGACCACAAGAGCCACGAGGTGACCGTCGACGCGGCCGACGGCAAGGTCCTCGCCCAGCACGTCGACCAGGACGACGACCAGAACGACGGCGACGACGACTGATCGGCACGCGCCTGACGCCCCCCGAACCCGAAGGGGCCGCCCCCGCCACTGTCCGGCGGGCGCGGCCCCTTCGCCCGTTCCGGAGCGGTCAGACCGGGAGCTGCCGGCTGGGCCCCTCCGGAGAGCCGATCCACACGGTCTGTTCGAAGGGAGTGGCGGTCATCCCGCACTCCGTCAGGTCCGGCGCCCCCGCGTCCCGCCACAGGAGCAGAGCCTGTTCCACTTGGTCCCAGAGGACGTTCGGTAGGTGCGCCGAGCCGCTGCGGGCGGCACCTCCGTACTCACTCGGGACGGCGGAGGTTCCCTGGGTCGGCCGTCCACTCCTGTCCGCCCTTCTCGGGGCGGAGGAACGCGACGAGCGGCCCCGGCATCCCGTGGTCGAAGGCAAGCTCGCTGACGTGGCAGATGGCCTGGAGCACGCCGGCCCGTCCTGTGACGGCGTCGTAAGCCTCCTGCCCCAGCTGCGGCCCTTCGTACGGCATCGCCTTGTTCACGCGGGCAGCCCCCAACGCGCCGTCACGGACGGCGCTTCGTGGGAGGGGTGCTGACGGCGCAGCAGTTCGTAGTCGGCCGCGGCCCGGTAATCCCCGGACCGCTTCGCCTTCTCACGCAGCGCGGTGTACTTCTGGCACTCCGCGCAGGGCGGGGTTTCCTCAGTCATGCTCCACTCCCCCGGCCGAGGTGCTTGTCGATCTTCCTTTTCAGGGATTCCGCGCGCTGGTCCAACTCCTTCGGAGTGGGGCGCTCGGGCGGAGGCGGCGCGTCCGCGCTCACCGCGTCGCTTCCAGCGCCCGACGCTGCTGGTCGTACCGGACGATGTAAAACGGCACGGGCTCGGTGTCCCACGCGATGGGGAAACGGTCGGCGACGGGGACGCGCGGGAGCGGGAGCGTCGGAGGGCCCACGGCGCAGACAAAGACCGACAGACGAGGCTGGGCAGCCGGTGCCGGGGTACGTTTCGGGGCACAGGTTGCCTCATGGGGCTCCGGGGCGGGTAGCCACAGTCGCAGCCCCCATTCAAGGATCCGGGCAATAGCCTTCTTCACTCTTGACGCTCCATTTCAGCGTTGACCATGCCTGCGTTCTCGCTCTAGGCAACCGCGCCACTACGCAGAGCGGTACTGTGAAAGCCGCGTCAGCTTTCAAAAGCGTCAAATGCTCTGTGCGCGCGGGAGGGTGGGGGCATGGCGAACCGGGTGCCGAACCAGGACCTTGAGCGGTTGTTCCGCGAGACGGGGTGGACGCTGCGCCAGTTCGCCCAGGCGGTCAACCGCGTCGGCACGGAGCGCGGGACCCCGACGACGTACACGCCTCAGACCGCTCACACCTGGCTCAAGGGACACGTTCCGAACGAGGAACGACGCACGCTGATCCTCGAAGCACTGGCCCGCCGGTTGCGTCGGCCGATCACCCACGCGGACGCCGGTTTCGCTACTCCGAGGGATGAGCCGAACGGCGATCCGGGCATCAATACCGTTGAAGAGTTAGCTGCCCTGGGGAGGCTCGACATGGACCCGTCCCGCCGAAGTGTGCTCGGAGCGAGCCTCTTCTCCGCCGCGTTGGCAGTACCTGGGTGGCCAGAGGTGGCGGGGCGCCTCGAATCCATCCCGACCGGCAAGACACACCGCATGGGAATGCCCGACGTCGAGCTGGTCACGGACGTAACCAAGCGACTTTCCGAGCTGGACTACGCGCGAGGGGGGCGCATCGCACTCCCCAGTGCGGCATCGTTCCTCGTCAACGTCGTGGTGCCCCACCTCAAGGCACAAGCACCCGACGACGTGCGCAAAAGGATGCTGTCCGCCGCCTCGGAACTGTGCTACCTGATCGGCTACATGGCCGTTGACGAAGGACTACACGGCACGGCCCAGAAGTATTACGTCAAAGCGCTGGAGCTCGCCGGTGCGGCGGACGACCAATCGGGATACTGCCTCACCCTGCATGGCATGAGCTCCCAGGCCGCGAATCTGGGACACGGCCCATCAGCATTACGCCTGGCCGACGCCGCGGCCGATGCGGCCCCCGCCGCCAGCCCCAATATGCGTGCGCACCTGGCCGCTCAGCAGGCGTATGCGGCCGCCGTTGCAGGTGAGCGCTCCAGCGCTGGTACCCACTTGCGGCGAACAGAAAAGGCGATGTCTCAGGCAGAGCCCGAATACGGAAAGGTGGTGGTCGGACACTTCAGCCCTCCGACCCTGACTCGCTACGTGGCGCAGGTGACATACGGTCTGGGAGATGCGTCCGCATCGATCTCGCCCATGCGTGAATACGTCGCGTCATTGACCGGGGATCACCGGCGACGCCGCCGCGTCCTGGAGACCGCCAGGTTGGCATCTCGGCAATGCGAAACCGGATATCTCGAAGAAGCGTGCGCCACCTGGGATTCGTGCCTTGACGACTACCCCGATGTTCGATCGGGGCGATGCGACGAGCAGATCCGTGACATGTTCTCAATGGTCCGCCCGCACCTGAAAAACCGGGCGGCACGCGAACTGCACGAGCGCGCCCGCACCATTGTTCCGGCCTCACAGCTGGGTTGATCCCAGAAGAGAACGGCTCCGTTATGACAGCGAGCTGACCTGCATCACAGGCTCGCGGGACGCCTCCGGGGTCGCCAGGGCGCCGAGGATCCAGGGGGCGTCACGCCGCCGGGTGACGACAAGCACCGGCCGGTCGCCGTCCTGGCATTCGATGACGAGGCCGTCGTACTCGTAGCTCTTGTGCCAGTCAGTCGGGTCATCGGGCCCCAGCCCCCGCACGTGCCGCATGGTCAGCGTCTCCGGAAGCGTCCTGCGGGCGAAGTGCCCCGTGGGGTCCGGGGTGGCCGCCGGGCGGCCGTCCCCGATCACCACGTGGTCGCAGCCGTGCCCGCTGTACGGGACGTCTCCGTGTACCGACGCGCGCACACATCGCCGCTCCGTGGCGGGAAGCGCGACGATGTCGCTGGTGTCCGCGGCGCGGACCGCACGTCGGCGAGACCACCACGCGTACAGGGCCGCCAGGCCGACGGCGGGCGGAATGCCGGCAGCCGTGATCATGAACGCGTCCCGTACGCTGCCGCCGAGCATGCCCCCGAGAGAGCCGACACAGCTCAGGAGGGCGCCCGCCACGAGCCCGACGGTGGACACCCAGGGGACGGTTCGTGCCGCGGAGGGACGGCGGTGGCGGTACGCCCAGCCGGTCAGGAGCATGGCGAGCCCGAACGGCAGGGCCAGCAGGCCGAAGGCCGTGGGAAGCCGCCAGTCGTCGGCCGGCGAGGCATGGGTCTCCTGGGCGGCTGCGCCGAACCGCACGGTGCGGATCTCGCCCCGCCAGTACGTCAGCGTCACCTCGTCGCCGGTGCGCACGGCGTCGTACACCGGCCGCGACCCGGCCATGCGCACGCGCCGCTCGGTGTCCGAGCCGCGTTCGGTGACGAGGAGCCAGTGACGGACACTCTTGCCTCTGGGCTCGCCCTCCGTGCCCTCGACGGTCGCCGGAACCGTCACCGTGCACGCGTCCGGCCGGGTGCCGCCCGCGCAGGCGGGGGCGGCGGCGTACGCGCGCGCGTCCGCCAGCGCGCCCGGCACGGTGGCGAACAGCCCGGCGGAGAGCAGCACGCACAGCAGGCCGACAACAGTGGCCGGCAGCCACTCCCGCGTGCGGCGCGCTCTCGATAACCGGTCCGCCACCCTCGTTTTCCCCTCCCGCCCGTTGGGCCGCGACCGGCCCCTTTACCGGACATTACGCCGCTCCGGTGAATCCCGGAATGTCCCTTACGGTGCGATCGCTTCGAGGGCTTCGCGCAGTGATGTGACGCCGTCAGAGGCGAGGAAGTGACCGGCTCCGGGGACCACCTCTGCGGAGATCCCGAGCAGGCCGGCAAGACGGTCGGTGTGACCAGGGGGAACGTACGGGTCCGCGTCCGACCGGAGGATCGTCAGTCGATCGACGTGGTGGGTGAGTTCCTCCACGTCGCAGCCGTCTCCGATGTAGGAGTTCAGTTCCGGAAGCGCGGGCAGCTGGTCGACGAATCCGGAGACCAGCACGAGGGTGCCGAGGCGCCAAGGGGCCGGAAGTGATCGCAGGTGGCGCAGCACCGTCAGGCAGCCCAGGCTGTGCGCGATGACGATCGTGTTCTCGTCGGGAGTTCCCACGTCGGTGCGTACGGCTTCCGTCCACTGTGCGGGGTCCGGGTCTTGTGGGTTCGGAAGGGCCGGGATCGTGGTCACGATGCCGTGGGCGTCGAGCTGCTCGCCCAGCCAGCCGAACCAGTGGTCTTCGGGGGATGCCCCGTAGCCGTGGATGATCGAGGCACGCCGCTGGGTTGTTCCTGTTGTCATGCCGCAGGACGGTATGGGTTCACGTCAGCGTGAAGGTCAAGCCGATGGGGAGGAAGTAACGGTGCTGATCAGCGAACTCGCCGAGCTGACCGGGGTGAGCACGCGAGCGCTACGTCACTACGAGGACCGGGGACTTCTGGTCCCGGCTCGTGACAGCAGCGGGTACCGGAACTACACCGAGTCCGATGTCACCCGCGTAATGCAGATCAGGACGATGATCTCCGCCGGCTTGAACACCTCGACCATCGGGCAATACCTCGACTGCGCCCGCAGCGGCGAACACGGCACCACCCTGGAGATGTGCCCCGCCCTACGAGCCGAGCTGGTCGCCTTGGCCCGACGGCTCGACGCCAGACAAGCCGAACTCCGCGCCACGCAACGACGCTTGAGCGAGCTCACGTCCGCCTAGGGCCTCCGCTCCTCCTTCCACCCACACCCGCAGGTGGGAGGGGTGTGCGGCGTCCATGTGCACGGTGTTCGCGGCGATGGCGGTGCGGCGGGCGGCGGCTTCCGGTTCGGGCCGGTGTTGGTGTTGACGTCGAAGCGGGGGAAGTTGCTGGAGGAGATGTCGAGCCGGATGCGGTGGCCGGCGGCGAAGCGGTTCGCCGTGCCGGGGGCGGTGACCTCGATCTCGTACACCTGGCCCGGAGTGAGCGACTCCGGCTTCTCGTAGGAGCGGTGGAAGCGGCAGCGGACGATGCCCTCGGTGAGGTCCATGCCGCTCCTCGGCCGGGGACGGGACGGCCGCCTCGTCGGGCCCGCCTTCGGTGATGGCCTCGGGGGCGTGTCCGGAGCCGTCCCGCAACCGGGCCTGGGCGCTGCGCCATCCGCACCAGGGGCACCACTCATTCAGCAGTTGCTCGACGGGAACGCGCTTGTCGCACGCCGGGCAGGTCTCCTTCTCCTCGCGCGTCCGACGCCACGCGGCGGTCTCCGTGTCCGTGCCGGAGGGGAACTCCAGACCGTAACGGGCAGCCGTCTCGAACGAGGCCAGCACCGCGCGCAGGCGGATGCCCAGCAGTTCCACCCCGGCGACCGACACCATGATGTCCGCGTTCAGCACGAGGCCCTTGTCCAGCAGGGTGCTGAACGGACGCCCAAGGGAGGTGGCTCATGGTCGACAGATTCACCGACGGGCAGGGCCCGGGATGGGCAGGTCCCCATCCAAGAGGTGGTGTCCATTACCTCCGCTACCTGGCGTGGGACGCCGATCACCGACCTGTGGGAAGCCGGGGAGACGGTCGAGGACATCGCCTACGAGTTCGAAATGAGCGCTGAGCAGGTGGACGTGCGTCGCGGTGGCGGCGTCCAGACCAGGCCGCGCGTCAGACGTGGCCACCACACCACCCGGAGGCTTCACTCCGGGAGTCCTGCGGTGGCCACCACCGGCGCTGAAGGAAGCGCGGAGAGGGTTACAGCCCGATCGGGTTGAGGTAGGTGGCCGGGTGGGTGGCACCGTCCTGCTTGAGGATCTGGCCGCCGAACGGCCACTTCAGGGTGAAGTGCTCCGTCTCGTTCGGCGGGGTGACCAGGAACTTCGCCGGAACGAACTTCTCCTTCTGCGGCGTGGACCCGGCCACCGGGAGCAGGGTGATGCTGAAGTCCACCGTGTCCCCCTGCTCCAGGGTCATCTTCTCGGGGGTCTTGGAGGAGCGCGCCAGCGACCACGTGCCGTCGGTCTGCTGAGCGCCGACCATGTCGACACCGGCGAAGCCGGACAGGGTGCAGGTGCGATTGCTCTGGTTGGTGAACCAGATGTGCGCCTGGGTCTGCTTCTCGGTCTGCTCCATCTCCGGCCTCGCGTCCTCCCCCGTGGCGAAGCCGGCCTTCAGGTCGGCGGTGTGGCAGCGGGTCGGCGCGGCCTTGGCGGGGGCGGCCGAGGCCGGGATGGCGGTGGCGGCAGTGCCGGCGACGACGAGAGCCGCAAGGGCCACAGCGGTCAGCTTGCTCTTCATGATGTTCGGGGTTCCCCTCGCATACGAATCGGGGGCGCGAGATCAGTGCGCGCCTACGCAGCTGAAGATGTGCGATACCCGGGGGAGGTTCGGTGTGCCGGAGATTATTTTCTGTCCAACTCCCTAGTCCTTGCGGCCCGTTGCGGCGACCGTGACGCCGAGGCCGATCATCGTGAGGCCGCCGACGCCGCCGACCAGGGCGAGACGCTGCGGGGAGCGGGTGAACCAGCCGCGGGCGGTGGCGGCGGCCAGGCCCCAGACGCTGTCGGAGGCGAGGGCGATGGCGTTGAAGACCAGGCCGAGCAGCAGCATCTGGAGGGCCACGTGGCCCTGGTCGCGGTCGACGAACTGAGGGAGGACGGCGGCGAAGAAGACGATGGTCTTCGGGTTCGCCACGCCGACCGCGAACCCCTCCGCCAAGGTGCGCAGGCCGCCGTGGGCGGCGGGGCCGTCGCCGGTGAGTGCGGCGGGGAGGGTCCGGCGCCCGCGTATGGCCTTCACGCCCAGGTACACCAGGTACGCGGCGCCCGCCAGCTTGAGCGTCGTGAAGACGAGGACCGAGCGCTCCACGAGCGTCCCGACCCCGAGCGCCACGGCCAGGACGAGGGTGTACGCGCCGAGGGTGTTGCCGAGGACGGAGGTCAGGGCGGCGCGGCGGCCCTGCGCCAGCGCGCGTCCGATCACGAACAGCACGCTGGGGCCGGGGACCACGATCAGCAGCAGCGACATCGCCGCGAAGGCGGGCAGTCGGTCGGTGGGCGGCA
This sequence comes from Streptomyces sp. NPDC021212, assembly GCF_044332925.1. Taxonomy (NCBI): domain Bacteria; kingdom Bacillati; phylum Actinomycetota; class Actinomycetes; order Kitasatosporales; family Streptomycetaceae; genus Streptomyces; species Streptomyces sp. NPDC021212. The sequence continues at coordinate 114,117 of NZ_JBIRPZ010000018.1, read as the reverse complement.
TACGGGTCAGCGTAGGGACGGACGCCGTTGCCGCCCAGCGATTAGTTCCGCGTGAGGTGCAGGCGCGGCCAGGCCGCGAGGTCGGTCAGGAGTTGCCGGTCGTGGGTGGCGACGATGACGGCGGCCGGTGTGCCCAGCAGGGCGGTGGTCAGTTCGTCGACGAGCACGGACGAGAGATGGTTGGTGGGCTCGTCGAAGATGATCAGGTGGGGGCGGGTGGCCAGGCACAGGGCCAGGTCGAGACGTCGCTGCTGGCCGAGCGACATGCGGGCCACCGGGGTGCGCATCGCCTCGCGGTCCAGCAGGCCGGTCGCGCCCAGGGATACGAGGTCGCGCTCGGGCACCGCGCCGTGGACCAGCAGGCGCCCCACATGCTCGTCGTACACCTGCCGGGCGGTGAACTCACCGGGCCAGGCCGGGACTTCCTGGGCGACCATGGCCGCCCGCGCACCGGGTAGGTGGCGCACCGTACCGCTCGTCGGGGTGAGGGCACCGGCGAGCGCCGACAGCAGGGTGGACTTGCCGGATCCGTTCTCGCCGGTGATGAGCAGCCGGTCGCCGCCGTCGATGTCGAGGGTGACGGGGCCGGTGAGCCGGCCGGTGACGCGCACGTCCCGCGCGCGGACCAGGGCCGAGCCGGTACGGGTGGCCAGATCGGGCCAGCGCAGCGACAGCGGCGGCTCGGGAACGGTGACGCGGTGCGCCTCCAGGGCCTCCCGCTCGCGGTGGAGCGCCTGCACGACGCCCGGCGCCCGGGACTGGCGCTGGTGCTTGCCGGTCCCCTTGTCGGGGCGCCAGCCGGACGTGAGCCGGTCGCGGGCCCGGTCGACCGCGAGGGTCAGGCGACGGTGTTCGGCCTGCTGTTCCTCGTGGTCCTGGACCCACCGCTCGCGGTCGCGGCGGCGGCCGTCCTGCCACGCGTCGTAGCCACCGGAGTAGAGGCGGGGGCGCCCGTCCTGGGTGGGGTCCAGGTCGAGGAACTCCCGCGCGACGTCGCGCAGCAGGGCGCGGTCATGGCTGACCAGGGCGACGCCCCCGCCGTGGCCGCGCAGCCGGTCGGTGAGGAAGGCCAGGCCGTCGGCGTCGAGGTGGTTGCTCGGCTCGTCGAGCAGCAGGAGGTCGTGCCGGGCGCCCAGCAGGCAGGCCAGCCGCACCCGGTAGCGCTGTCCCACCGACAGGGTGGCCAGCTCGCGGGTCCGGTCGGTGCACGCGTGCAGGGCCTCCAGGGCGATGTCGACGCGCCGTTCGGCGTCCCAGGCGTCCAGCCGCGTGGCGGCCTCCAGCGCGGAGGCGTACCGGTCGTCCGCCCCGTCGGCGCCCCGGGCGAGGTCGGCGGAGGCCAGGTCCAGGGCGCGCAGGGCCGCGTGGGCGCTGCGAAGTGCTTCGGCGGTCAGGATCCCGACGGTTTCGCCGGAGCGGGAGTGCAGGGCCTGCCGCGCGAGGCCGAAGGTGCCCGCCCGGTGCACCGTGCCGCTGTCGGGCGCGAGGAAACCGGCGAGCACATGCAGCAGCGTGGTCTTGCCTCGGCCGTTCTCGCCGACGACGGCCAGCCGGGAGCGGGCCGAGACGGTGACGGACACGCGCCGGAGGATATGCCGTGCGCCACGGGTGACGGTGACGTCATCGGCGCGCAGATGGGCGTTCGGGGGCAGGCTCGAAGAGCCCGCGGGGGGAAGGGATGACACAGGGTGCTCCGCAGCTCGGGATGGAGCCGGGCAGCAGAAAAGACGCCGCCCGGCGGAAGGCCGGAACGGCGGGCAGGGAGACGTGGATCCGCTCGGTGCGCCGCCGTCAGCGGCGGGTGCGGAGCCTCACGTACCACGTGGCTGTGAACATGGGGACGACGATACGGGGGAGGGCGCGGCGCGATCAAACGAAATACGCGCCGCTCCCCCTCGGTTGGCGCCTCAGCCGATGCGCTCCAGAACGATCGGTCGCGCCGTGAAGGCGGTGTCCGCCAGGGCGTAATCCGTGGCGCCGTCCAGGGCCTCCAAGGCGTACGCGAACGCCGAAGGGGTGTCCGTGTGGAGGGTCAGCAGGGGCTGCCCGGCCTTGACGTCGTCGCCCGGCTTGGCGTGGATCTCGATGCCCGCGCCCGCCTGCACCGGGTCCTCCTTACGGGCGCGCCCGGCGCCCAGCCGCCAGGCGGCGACACCGACCGCGTAGGCGTCGAGGCGGGTGAGGACGCCGCTGGACTCCGCGGTGACGACGTGCTGTTCGCGGGCCACCGGCAACGACGCGTCGGGGTCGCCGCCCTGCGCGGCGATCATGCGCCGCCAGTGGTCCATGGCGGTGCCGTCGGCGAGGGCCTTGGCGGGGTCGGCGTCGGGGAGACCGGCCGCGTCGAGCATCTCGCGGGCGAGGGCGAGGGTGAGTTCGACGACGTCGGCGGGGCCGCCGCCCGCCAGGACCTCGACGGATTCGCGGACTTCGAGCGCGTTGCCCGCGGTCAGCCCGAGCGGGGTGGCCATGTCGGTGAGCAGGGCGCTGGTGCGGACGCCGTGGTCGGTGCCGAGACCGACCATGGTGGTGGCCAGTTCGCGGGCGGAGTCGATGTCCTTCATGAAGGCGCCGGAGCCGACCTTGACGTCCAGCACCAGGGAGCCGGTGCCCTCGGCGATCTTCTTGGACATGATCGAGGAGGCGATGAGCGGGATCGACTCCACCGTGCCGGTGACGTCGCGCAGGGCGTAGAGCTTCTTGTCGGCGGGCGCGAGGCCGTCGCCCGCCGCGCAGATGACGGAGCCCACGGAGCGCAGCACGTCGAGCATGTCGTCGTTAGAGAGCGAGGCGCGCCAGCCGGGGATGGACTCCAGCTTGTCGAGGGTGCCGCCGGTGTGGCCGAGGCCCCGGCCGGAGAGCTGCGGTACGGCGGCCCCGCAGGCGGCGACCAGGGGCGCCAGCGGGAGGGTGATCTTGTCGCCGACGCCGCCCGTGGAGTGCTTGTCGGCCGTCGGGCGGGGCAGCGAGGAGAAGTCCATCCGCTCGCCGGAGGCGATCATCGCGGCGGTCCAGCGGGCGATCTCCGCGCGGTCCATGCCGCGCAGGAAGATCGCCATCGCGAGGGCGGACATCTGCTCGTGGGCGACCTCGCCGCGCGTATAGGCGTCGATGATCCAGTCGATCTGGGCGTCGCTCAGGCGGCCGCCGTCGCGCTTGGCTCGGATGACGGAGATGGCGTCCATGTGCGGAGGGGCCTTTCGTACGGGCGTGTCGCGGGGGGCGACGTGGTTACGGGGCGCTGATGCGGGCCAGGTCGGCCGGGCCGAACGCGTCCGGGAGGAGTTCGGCGAGCGGGCGGATGCCGGACGCCGTGTCCACCTGGAGTTCGGGGCCGCCGTGCTCCCACAGCAGCTGGCGGCAGCGGCCGCACGGCATCAGCACGGCCCCGTCACGGTCGCAGCAGGTGAAGGCGGTGAGGCGGCCGCCGCCGGTGGCGAAGAGGGCGGAGATCAGGCCGCACTCGGCGCACAGCGCGACGCCGTACGCCGCGTTCTCCACGTTGCAGCCGCTGACCGTGCGGCCGTCGTCGACGAGGGCGGCGGCGCCCACGGGGAAGCGGGAGTAGGGGGCGTAGGCCCGGGACATGGCGTCCCGGGCCGCGGTGCGCAGCGCCTCCCAGTCGGGAGCCGCCGCGGCGGGTGGTGTCATGTGCCCTGTCCCTTCCGGTAGGGCTTGTTGTTGGCCTTGGGCATCCGCAGCCGCTGCGCCGCGAGCCCCATGACCAGCAGGGTGACGATGTACGGGGTCGCCGGGACCAGGTCGTTGGCCACGGTCTCCGTCAGGGCGTACCACAGCACCAGCACGATCGCGGCGGCGCCGGACACCGCGCCCGCGACGTACCTCTTACGGTAGAGCCGCCAGCCCGCCAGGAGGGCGAGCCCGAGGGCCACCAGGAGCAGCAGCGCGTGGACGGTGGGGCCGCCGTTGCGCAGCTGGAGGGCGTCGGAGTAGCCGAAGAGGCCCGCGCCCATGGCGAGGCCGCCGGGCCGCCAGTTGCCGAAGAGCATGGCGGCGAGGCCGATGTAGCCGCGGCCACCGGTCTGGCCCTCGTTGTAGATGTGGGAGCGGACGAGGGCGAGGAAGACGCCGCCGAGTCCGGCGAGGCCGCCGGAGATGACGACGGCCGCGTACTTGTAGAGGTAGACGTTGACGCCGAGGGATTCGGCGGCGGTGGGGTTCTCGCCGCAGGACCGCAGCCGCAGCCCGAACGAGGTCTTCCACAGGACGAAGAAGGTGCCCGCGAAGAGCAGGATCGAGACGATGGTCAGCGCGGAGATGTCGGTGACCAGGCCCCCGAGCAGGCCCGCGAGGTCGGAGACCAGGAACCAGTGGTGGTTCTCGACGGTGGCCAGCCCGTCGGACAGGCCCGGCACGGTGAACGAGGCGATGTCGTCGACCTGCGGGGACTGCTTGGGGCTGCCGCCGAGGTCGGAGAGCGGTTCGAACCAGCGCTTGGCGAGGTAGGTGGTGGCGCCGAGCGCGAGGATGTTGATCGCGACACCGGAGATGATGTGGTCCACGCCGAAGGTGACGGTGGCGATCGCGTGCACCAGGCCGCCGACCGCGCCGCCGAGGACCCCGGCGAGGACGCCCACCCAGGGGTTGGTCTGGTAGCCCGCCCAGGCACCGAAGAAGGTGCCGAGGATCATCATGCCTTCGAGGCCGATGTTGACGACGCCCGCCCGCTCGGCCCACAGCCCGCCGAGGCCCGCGAGCCCGATGGGCACGGCCATGGAGAGGGCGGCGCCGATCTGGCCGGAGGAGGTGATGTTCTCGAAGGCGGACTGCTGCCCGCCGCCGGCCAGGGCGCGCAGCACGGACAGCGCGACCAGCGTCCCGGCGATGATCAGCAGCACCTTGGCGACGGACATCCGGGAGCCGGGCTTCTTCCCGGGCGCGGTGGTGTTCTTGGTGGCGGTAGCCGTGGCGCTCATACCGCCACCTCCTTCTTCTCGTCGTTCGTACGCGCCTGGGCGGCGAGTTCCGCGCCGACCCGCTGCTGCTGGCGCTTGAGCCCGTAGCGGCGCACCAGTTCGTACGCGATGACGACGCACAGGACGATCACGCCCTGCATGACGCCGACGATCTCCTTGTCGTAGCCCTCGAACTCCAGCCGGTTGGCGCCGCGCTCCAGGAAGCCCCACAGCACCGCGGCCAGCGCGATGCCGACCGGGTTGTTGCGGCCGAGGAGCGCGATGGCGATGCCGGTGAAGCCGATCCCGGCCGGGAAGTCGGAGGTGAACTGGTGGGTGTCGTTGAGCAGGGTGGGCATGCCGATGAGCCCGGCCATCGCGCCGGAGAGCAGCATGCTGGTGAGCACCATGCGCTTGACGTCCACGCCGCTCGCCTGGGCGGCGGACTCGGAGCGGCCCACCGCGCGCAAGTCGAAGCCGAAGCTGGTGCGGCCGAGGAGGAACCAGAACCCGGCCCCGGCGAGCGCGGCGACGACGATGAAGCCAAAGACGGGGTCGAGGTCGCCGCCCGCCGGGATGGTGAAGAAGTGGCTGGAGGAGGGCAGCGGGTCGGTGGCCACGATGTTGGTCTGCTTGTCGAGATCGGCCAGGCGGCCGTCCACCAGCAGATAGCTGATGAGGATGCCCGAGAGGGAGTTCAGCATGATCGTGCTGATCACCTCGCTGACCCCGCGGTAGACCTTGAGCAGTCCGGCGATGGACGCCCACATCGCGCCGACGAGCATGGCGACGAGGATGATCAGCGGGATCTGCACCAGGCCCGGCAGCTTGAGCGCCCCGCCGACGACGGCGGCGAAGAAGGCGGCGAGCCGGTACTGGCCGTCGACGCCGATGTTGAACAGGTTCATCCGGAAGCCGATGGCCACCGAGAGACCCGCCAGGTAGTACGTGGTCGCCTTGTTGAGGATGTAGACCTGGCTGTCCGCCTTGATGCCGTAGTCGAACATGATGCCGAAGGCGTCGAACGGCGCCTTGCCGGTGGCGGCCAGCACCAGGGCGGTCAGCAGGAACGCGGCGACGAGCGCGAGCAGCGGGGCCGCGACCGCGAGGAGCACCCGCTCCTTGTCGAACTTCTTCATCGGTCCTCTCCCCCGGCCGTCTCCGCCGCGGAGTGTTCCAGGTGGCCGGAGGCCGCGCCGGTCATGGCCGAGCCCAGCTCCTCCGGGGTGATCGTGGCGGGGTCGGCGTCGGCGACAAGGCGGCCCCGGTACATGACCCGCAGGGTGTCGGACAGGCCGATCAGTTCGTCCAGGTCGGCGGAGATCAGCAGGACGGCCAGGCCCTCGCGGCGCGCGGTGCGGATCTGGTCCCAGATCTGCGCCTGCGCGCCGACGTCCACGCCGCGCGTCGGATGCGCGGCGATGAGCAGCTTGGGGTGGTGGCTCATCTCGCGGCCGACGATCAGCTTCTGCTGGTTGCCGCCGGACAGCGAGGCCGCGGTGACCTCGATGCCGGGGGTGCGGACGTCATACGCGGCGACGATGCGCTCGGTGTCGCGGCGGGCGGCGGCCGGGTTGAGGAGGCCACCCTTGCTGTTGGGGGCCTCGGTGACATGGCCGAGGATGCGGTTCTCCCACAGCGGGGCCTCCAGCAGCAGGCCGTGCCGGTGGCGGTCCTCGGGGATGTAGCCGATGCCGTCCTCGCGCCGCTTGCGGGTGGGGGCGTGGGAGATGTCGGCGCCGTCGAGGGTGATGGTGCCCTCGTCGGGGTCGCGCATACCCATGATGGCCTCGACCAGTTCGGCCTGGCCGTTGCCCTCGACCCCGGCGATGCCGAGGACCTCGCCCTTGCGGATGGCGAAGCCGATGTCGTCCAGGACGGCCCGCTCGACGCCGTCCACATCGGTGGCGGTGAGCCGTACCCCGTGCAGCCGCAGCATCTCGGTGTCGGTGACGGTGGACTCGCGGGTCTCGGGCGAGGGCAGTTCGCTGCCGACCATCAGCTCGGCGAGCCGCCGCGGGTCGGTCTCGGAGGGGACGACCGAGGCCACCGTCGTACCGCGCCGGATGACGGTGATGTCGTCGGCCACGGAGAGGACTTCGCCCAGCTTGTGGGAGATGAACAGGACGGTCAGGCCCTCGGCCTTGAGGTCGCGGAGGTTGGCGAAGAGCGCGTCGACCTCCTGCGGGACGAGGACCGCGGTGGGCTCGTCGAGGATGAGGGTGCGGGCGCCCCGGTAGAGGACCTTCAGGATCTCCACGCGCTGGCGGTCCGCCACGCCCAGGTCCTCGACCAGGACATCGGGGCGGACGCCGAGGCCGTAGGCGTCGGAGATCTCCTTGATACGGGCGCGCGCCTTGCCACCGATGCCGTGCAGCTTCTCCGCGCCGAGGACGACGTTCTCCAGCACGGTGAAGTTGTCGGCGAGCATGAAGTGCTGGTGCACCATGCCCACGCCGCGGGATATGGCGTCCGCCGGGGAGTGCAGTTCCACGGGTGCGCCGTCGAGTTCGATGGTGCCCTCGTCGGGGCGCTGCATCCCGTAGAGGATCTTCATCAGGGTGGACTTACCCGCGCCGTTCTCGCCCACGAGGGCGTGCACGGTGCCGCGTCGCACGGTGATGTCGATGTCGTGGTTGGCGACGACTCCGGGGAACCGCTTGGTGATTCCGCGAAGTTGGACGGCGGTGTCCGTAACGTCACCGGCGGGGGCGCCCTTGGGTGGGCTGGCGGCTTTGATGGCGCACTCCTGAGGGGCGGGGCTGGAGAGGCAGGGGGCGCGCCCAAGAGCACGCCCCCGTCAGTTCCTCGGCTGCGAGGACCGATTACTTGTAGGTGTCCGCGACCTTGATCTTGCCGTCGACGATCTTCTTCTTGGCCGCCTCGATCTTCGGCTTGATGTCGTCGATGAAGCCGCCGGAGTAGGAGAGGCCGACGCCGCCGCGCTTGAGGTCGTAGGACTGCACGCCGCTCTCGGGCTTCTTGGTCTTCACGACGCTCTTGATGAAGTCGTAGACCGAACCGTCCACGTTCTTGACCATGGAGGTCAGGATCGAGTTCTTGTACTGGGCCAGACCCTTGTCGTAGTACTGGTCGCCGTCGACGCCGATCGACCAGGTGCCCTTCTTCTTGCCGGTCGCCTCGATGGCGCCCGCGCCGGAGCCACCGGCCGCGGAGAAGATCACGTCGGCCTTGTTGGAGAGCATGCCCTCGGCGATGTCCTTGCCGCGGTCCGGCATGCCGAAGCCCTTGGGCGAACCGACCTGGACCCACTGGACGTCGAGGGAGGCCTTGGGGTTGGTGTCCTTCAGGCCCTGCTGGAAGCCGCCCGCGAACTTCTTGATCAGCGCGCTGTCGGTGCCGCCGATGAAGCCGACCTTGTTGGTCTTCGTCTTGAGCCCGGCGGCGACCCCGGCGAGGTACGAGCCCTCGTGCTCGGCGGAGACCAGGCTCGCGACGTTCTTGGCGTCGACGACGGAGTCGACGATCGCGAAGTCGGTGTCGGGGTACTTCTTGGCGGCCTTGGTCAGCGAGGGGGTCCACGCGTAGCCGACGCCGACGACCGGGTTGTAGCCCGCCTCGGCGAGGCTGGCCAGCTTGTCGTAGCGGTCGGCGTCGGTGTCGCCGTCCTTCGCGGTCAGCTCCTTGCCCTTGACCTTGAAGTCCTTCCGGGCGCGGTCGTAGCCCTTGGCGGCGGAGTCGTTGAAGGAGTGGTCGCCGCGGCCGCCGACGTCGTAGGCGAGGCCGACGCCGGCATTCTTGCTTCCTTCTTCGGAACTGCTGCCACAGGCGGTGACGGACATTGCGAGAGCCGCGGTGGCAATGCCCGCGACAGCTATCGTGGATACCCGGCGCACGAGGGTCCCCTCTGAATCTCGAAGCGCCTCTCTGCGGCGCTGGCTCCGCCGCATCGTAACGCGCGTAGATTCCAGAAAAAGGCCCGCGCCGAAGCCGTTATCGGATCGTCGCGAACCTCTCGTAACAGCCTGGTCTACGGAACGTTTCGATCAAGCAAAGCGGCCGCGGTGAACAGCTCGACGCCCACCTCGATCGCGCCCTCGTCCACGTCGAAGTCGCCCGCGTGCAGATCGCGCCGGGTGGTGTCGCCTACCCTGCGCACGCCGAGCCGGGCCATCGCGCCGGGCACCTTCTCCAGGTACCAGGAGAAGTCCTCGCCGCCGAGGCTCTGTTCGGTGTCCTCGACCGCGTACGAGCCGCGGCGGGCCACCATCGCGTCGCGCAGCAGCTCGGTGGAGGTGTCCTCGTTGACCACGGGCGGGACGCCGCGGATGTAGTTGATCTCCGACTTGGCGCGGTGGAGGGTCGCGACCTCGTCGACCGCGGCGTGCACCAGGTCCGGGGCGGCGCGCCAGGCGGGCAGGTCCAGGCAGCGGACCGTGGCGGACAGCTCGGCGTGCTGCGGGATGACGTTGCAGGCGTGGCCGGACTGGACCCGGCCCCAGGTGACGGCGAGGCCGGAGCGGGCGTCGACCCGGCGGGCCAGCAGCGCGGGCACCTCGGTGATCACCTTGGCGGTCGCGGTGACCAGGTCGGTGGTGAGGTGGGGGCGGGCGGTGTGGCCGCCGGGGCCGTCGAGGGAGATCTCCAGCCGGTCGCAGGCCGAGGTGATGGGGCCGGTGCGCAGCCCGATCCGGCCGACCTCGACCTTGGGGTCGCAGTGCAGGGCGAGGATCCGGCCGACGCCGTCCAGGGCACCGCCCTCGATCGCGTCGGCGGCGCCACCCGGCAGGACCTCCTCGGCGGGCTGGAACAGCAGCCGCACCGGGCGCCGCAGCCGTCCCTCGCGGGCCAGCTCGGCGAGGACCAGACCGGCGCCGAGGACGACGGTGGTGTGGACGTCGTGGCCGCAGGCGTGCGCGCGGTCGGCGACGGTCGAGCGGTACGGGACGGTCTTGGTGTCCGGGATGGGCAGGGCGTCGATGTCGCCGCGGAGGGCCAGGGCCGGGAGGACCGCCGAGGGGCTGCCCCAGGGGCCGATGTCACAGATGAGGCCGGTGCCGCTGGGCAGGACGCGGGGTTCGAGGCCCGCCTTCTCCAGCCGCGCCTTGAGGGCTGCGGTGGTGCGGAACTCACAGTTCCCCAGCTCGGGGTGCATGTGCAAGTCCCGCCGGAAGGCGATCAGTTCGGCGCGCAGCTCATCGGGAAGCGCGCCGGGCAACCCTTTGTCGGCGGACGGTGTGGCAGCGGTCTCATCGAGGGACATCAATTGCTTCACCCAAGGAAGCGTAGAACGACCTTGGGGTGGAGCGAATGTCGATCAACAAAACTTCAACCCGTTCGGGGCGGGAAAGTACCCCGGGCGGTGCATGATCTCCCTAGTCAGGGGGTATAAGACACCGCTTCTCGGTGAGCGTGTGATCGTTTCGTGAGAAGCGCCACATGGGGGACCCGTCTCACGACGCGGTCACCGGGGCGCCGGGCGAGGCCGGGGGCGCGGCCGCCGGGTCCGGGCGGTCGGCGGGCGACGGCACGGAGCTGAGCCGGTGGACCTCCCGGGCGGTGCCGGTGACGCCCGACAGGAACCCCTGGGCGCGCGGGGACGCGTCGCTGGTCAGCCAGGCGGGGTCGACGTCGTACACGGCGACCTTCACCTCGGTGCCCGCGAGCGCGAGCGGCAGGGTGTGCACCACGGTGGACGGGAAGCTCACGATGGTGTGGCCGATGGGGCCGCGCCGCGCTATCAGCTCCAGCGGCAGGTCCGGCCGTACGATCTCCAGACCCACCTCGTGCGCGACCCGGCTGAGCTTCTCGGCGCTCTCCCGGCGGTGGGCGAAGTAGCGGGTCGCGCCGTGGGCCTCGGCCAGTCCGGCGACCGCCTCGAGGTAGCGCTCCAGGTCGACCACGCCGGTCTCGACCAGGGAGGTGCCGACCAGGTCGGTGCCGCGGGTGAGCCGGGGCGGGCCGAAGCGGGCCCGGGTCCAGGCGAAGTCGTTGGCGGTGACGGTGACCCCGGGGGGCGGTTCGACCGGCATCGAGCTGAACACCTCGACCCGGCGCTTCTGGCCCGGGGTGAGCCTGCGGCGCGCGGTGGCGGAGACCGGCGCGAACACCATGTCGCGCGCCCCGCGGCTGTTGCCGCGCCGGTGCCAGCGCTCCAGGCGCTCCCCCTTGGCCAGCTGGGAGATGAACTCCATGGTGGCCGTGCCGTCGTCCACCACGACCAGGTCCTTGGCCCGGGTGAGGGTCAGCAGCAGCTGGACGTAGCGGGAGAACGGGTCCCCGATCACGATCCGGCCGGCCCGGCGCAGCGGTCCGCGCAGCCCCCCGATGGTCTTCAACGGGGCGCCCGCCCCGCCCCGCGCGTTCTCCCAGCGCACCGTGATGCCCTCGTCGCGCGCCAGCTCGGCCATCCGGCGCAGCTGGCCGCGGGTCATCGGGTCGTGCGGGGAGAGCACGACGACGGTGAGATCGGCGGCCCGGCCGAGCGACGGCAGCGGGGACGGCTCGTCGTCGGAACCCGGAGGCCCCGGGGGCGCGGCCGGGCCCGGACCCGGGGCGCGCAGCGCGTCCGCGTACGCCCACTCCAGCACGTTGAGGAGCTGGACCGGACTTTCGACGAAGGCGAGCGTGGTGGTGGCCTTCGCGCCGTTCCCGGGCTGCGCCCCGTCCTCAGACATCGCACCGTCCACAGTTGCACCGTCCACAGACATCGCACCGTCCGAAGACATCACACCGTCCAAAGGCAGGGCCCGGAAGCGGCGGGTATCCCCCGAAAAGTCGAGGGATCCCGCCGCTTCCGGGCGTAGGCCGGTCCGACCGGCCAGTGGCATCACGGAGATGAGGCTCAGACCGCGACGGGCTCACGGTCGGCGGCCTCGGCCTCGGCGACCACACCGGAGACCCGGCGCAGCTTCTTCATCGGGCCCAGCTCGCTCTCGTAGACCTTCTTGACGCCGTCACCGAGCGACTCCTCGACCACGCGGATGTCACGCACCAGACGGGCGAGACCCTGCGGCTCGACGGAGGCGGCCTGGTCCGAGCCCCACATGGCGCGGTCCAGGGTGATGTGGCGCTCGACGAACGCGGCACCGAGCGCGACGGCGGCCAGCGTGGTCTGCAGACCGGTCTCGTGGCCGGAGTAGCCGATCGGCACGTTGGGGTACTCGGCCTGCAGCGTGTTGATCACGCGCAGGTTCAGCTCCTCGGCCTTGGCCGGGTACGTGGAGGTGGCGTGGCACAGCAGGATGTTGTCGCTGCCGAGCACCTCCACCGCGTGGCGGATCTGCTTCGGGGTGGACATGCCCGTCGACAGGATGATCGTGCGGCCGGTCGCCCGCAGGGCGCGCAGCAGCTCGTCGTCGGTCAGCGAGGCGGAGGCCACCTTGTGCGCCGGGACGTCGAACTTCTCCAGGAAGGCGACGGCCTCGGTGTCCCACGGGGAGGCGAACCAGTCGATGCCGCGCTTCTTGCAGTGCTCGGAGATGGCGGTGTACTCGTCCTCGCCGAACTCCACGCGGTGGCGGTAGTCGATGTAGGTCATCCGGCCCCAGGGGGTGTCCCGCTCGATGTCCCACTGGTCACGCGGGGTGCAGATCTCCGGGGTTCGCTTCTGGAACTTGACCGCGTCACAACCGGCGTCGGCGGCGGCGTCGATCAGCTTGAACGCGTTCTCCAGGTCGCCGTTGTGGTTGATGCCGATCTCACCGGTGACGTAGACCGGGTTGCCGGGGCCGGCGGTCTTCGCGCCGAGGGTGCGGAGGCGAGAGTTGGAGCTCACTTAAGACAGTTCCTTTCCGAGAATCCACGAGGCGATCTCGCGGATCGCGCCGTCACCACCGGGGGTGGAAGTGACCGCACGTGCAGCGCCGCGCACGACGTCGTGCGCACCTGCGACCGCCACGGGCCAGCCGACGAGGCCGAAGCACGGGAGGTCGTTGACGTCGTTGCCGACGTAGAGCACGCGCTCCGGCGCGATGCCCTGCTCCTCGCACCACTGCTTCAGTGCGAGATCTTTACGGTCGATGCCGTGGAGCACGGGGACCTGGAGCTTCCGGGCCCGTGCGGCGACGACCGGGTTCTTTTCCGTGGACAGGATCAGCAGCGCCAGCTCCGAGCGGCGCAGTGCGGCGATCCCGAGCCCGTCGCCGCGGTGCACGGAGACGAGTTCACGTCCTTCGGAATCGATCAGCACCCTGTCGTCGGTCTGGGTGCCGTCGAAGTCGAGTACCACCGCGTCGATGTCGTCGCGGGTGGGGAGGGCGCCCGGGCGCTCCGCGTCCAGCAGCGGGGCGAGGGCGCGGGCGCGGGCCAGGTCGTGCGGGTCGTCGACCTCCAGCACCCGGGCGGCGTCGGTGCGCACCAGCTCGGTGCGGCCGAAGAAGCGGTGCCCGGCCTCGCGGAAGCCGCGCGCGTCCATGGCGTAGGCGGCGCCGGTCTCCAGGAAGTCCTGGGGGCGGTCCTGGCGGCGCGGACGGTACGACTTGTCGTGGTTGACGCCGTCGCCGCCGTCCACCGCCGGGTCGTCGCCCTCGCGCCAGACGAAGCCGTGGAACGGGGCCACGGTCAGCGCGCTGTCCGCGCCCTGCTCGGCGACCGCGCCGGCCACTCCGTCGATGTCCTCGCGGGTGATGAACGGGCTGGTGCACTGCACCAGGAGCACGACGTCCACGGGGATGCCGTGCATCGCCTCGTACGCGTCCATCGCGTGGATGACCGCGGCCTCGCTGGTGGCGGTGTCGCCCGCGATGTCGTTCGGCCGCTGGATGACCACGGCGCCCGCGCCGCGCGCCGCGGCGGCGATGCCGGCGTCGTCGGTGGAGACGGCCACGTCGGTCACCAGGCGGGAGGCCCGGCACTCCGTGACGGCGCGGGCGACCAGCGGCACACCCCCGACGGCGGCGAGGTTCTTGGCGGGCACGCCCTTCGACCCGCCGCGGGCGGGGATCACGGCGAGCACACGGGGGCTCGATGCGGGCATGGCGGCTCCTTCGGGGGATTCGGACGTAACAGCGTTCACACCGCCGCCTTCGTTCGCTTCTCCGCCCGCGCGGCGCAGAGGCGCGGGCATCGCGGTCGTCTGCGGCCCGGCGGCCGCGCGCACGTCGCTCACAGCGCCTGTTTTGTTCGCTTCTCCGCCCGCGCGGCGCAGAGGCGCGGGCATCGCGGTCGTCTGCGGCCCGGCGGCCGCGCGTGCGTCGCTCACAGCTCCCCCATCCGCCGGATGACCGGGGCCACGCGCTGGACGCCATGCCGGTAGGCGCCGCGCGCCGCGTCCCGCATGGTGTTGCGTACGACCCGCCGCAATCCGCTGACCTCGGCCTCGTCCGCGCCGGCGGCGCCCGGGCGGGGCCGGCCGTCCGGCTCGAAGCCGTACCGTTCGAGGATCCGGGGCAGATAGCCGGGCGCGGTGGCCCGGGTGTAGTAGGGGGCGAGCGCCGGGAGGGTTTCGGCTGCGGCCAGGGCGGAGACCTTGTGCCGGGCGGCGTCGAACGCGGTCTCGTACGACCCGTCGGCGGCCACGCCCTGGCGGGCGAGCCACTCGGGGTCGGGCTCGGGCCGGTATCCGGCGTCCAGCTCGTCCCACGAGGCCAGACAGCCGGAGCCGAGGAAGTGGTGGTTGCCCAGCGGCTCGCGGATCCCGAGGTCGGTGAGGATCGCCGTCGGGATGGAGCGGTGCAGGGACTCCAGGGCGGCCGTGGAGCTGATGGTGACCAGCAGGTCGGTGGTGTCCAGGACCTCGCCCATGTTCCCGTACGCGAGGCGGAAGTTGGGCGGCAGCTGGTCGCCGAACTTGCTGATCAGCTTCTGGTACGGCAGTTCCTCGATGTGCGTGGTGTGCTCGCCCGGCTTGGAGCGCAGCTTCACCACGACCTCGCGGTCCGGGTGGCGGCGGGCGTGGTCGACGGCCCGGCGCAGCAGGTACGTACGGTCGGCACGGTTGTCCGGGACGGACGGCTGGACGGCGAAGACGACCGTGCCGCCGGGGTACTTCCGCTCCTGCCGGGCCTTCTCGTCGTAGCGGGCCCCGCCGAGGAAGGGGAGCGCGCATTCGGTGACACTGTCCCCGGAGGCGCCGACGCCGGTATAGACCTCGCGGAACCGGTCCGCGTCATGGCGCGAGTTGGCGAGCACCACATCGGCGCCGTGCCGCAGCAGCAGGCCGTCGGCGAGCTTCTCGTAGACGACGCCCACATAGCCGGTGACGATCACCGGGCGGCGGGTGGCGCCCTCCCAGGCGTGGGCGAGACCGTGCAGCATGGCCTGGACGCCGCCGCCCACCAGGGACAGCACGATCACGTCGTACCGCTCGCGGTCCATGGACCGTATGAACTCGATGCCCGTCACCTCGCGCAGCGAGTCCGTACGCACGCCGACCTCGGCCAGCTGCCGGACCGTCGGGGTGGCGCGGCCGCGCAACAGGTAGCCGTCCAGGCTCCGGCCTGAATCTGCCGAACCCGCTTCCGAGGAATCCGAGCTGTCCGGGACGAGGCGCTGCGCGGTGAGCGCGCCCCATTTCCACCGGGTGTCGGAGTCGGCGAGCACGGCTACTCGCACGGGGGATTTGATACGTGAGGGCACGTCGGAGACGCTAGGAAGGGATTCCGATTCACGGCCCAACGTAGGAGCAACAAAGGGTTAACAGCGCGTCGACGAATGGCGAATCGGCAGGCCGGAGCGGCTGGTTAACCGTTCCGACGTTCTTCGTTCACCTTGACGTACACCTACGGTCAAGACGAATGCCGCCCGGCGACCTAGCGTCACCCGCGTGGTTAAGCTCTCCGTCATCGTGCCGTTCTACAACGTGCAGACCTATGCCCCTGACACGCTCAGAAGTCTTCGTGCGAACGCGCGTGAGGACTTCGAATTCATTCTCGTCGACGACCATGCGACCGACGGGACACCGGAGATCCTCGAGCGCGCCGAACGCGAGCTTCCGGGGGCCGTCTACATCCGTCATGAACAGAACGGCGGGCTCGCCACCGCGCGCAACACCGGCCTGGACGCGGCCAACGGCGAGTACATCACCTTCCTCGACGGCGACGACTGGCTCGCCCCGGGGTACTACGAGCAGCTGCTCGCGGCCATAGAGGACCTGGGGTGCGACTTCGTCCGCACCGATCACGTCCAGTGCACCGGCCGCAAGCGCTCGGTCACCCGGGTGCCGCACGGCCTGCGGGACCACGTGATGAACCCGCGGGAGGTGATCCTGCCCGCCGACCGCTCCACCTCGGTCGACTACGCCTTCGCCTGGGCCGGCATGTACCACCGCCGGCTGCTCGACGAAGGGCTTCTCCACTTCACCCACGGGCTGCGCACTGCCGAGGACCGGCCCTGGATCTGGCGGCTGCACCGCGAGGCGCGCAACTTCGCCGTCCTCGGCACGCACGGCGTCTTCTACCGGCGGGGGGTCTCCTCCTCGCTCACCCAGATCGGCGATGTGCGGCAGCTCGACTTCATCCGCGCCTTCGATCAGGTCGTGGAGGAAACGGCGCGGGACCGCGACGCGGACACCCTGCTGCCCAAGGCCGTGCGCACCTACTGCGCGATCATTTCCCACCATCTCGGAAACATCGAGCGCTTCGAGCCGCAGGTGGCCCGCAAGCTCCGTTCGATGTCGGCGGCTGCGATGAAACGCATGCCCCAGGACGTATTGAAGGACGCGCTGGATTCCATGGACTACGAGCGTGCCGCGCGCCTGCGGCGAGTGAAGCGCCGCGCGGGTACGGAGGTGGCGGCCTGATGTCCGCGACCCTGACGACCCCGACGTACACCCCGCGCGGGGAACGCAAGCGCACCCAGATCTTCATGGCCTCCACGCTGTACGGGGCGGCCACCCTCGCCGCCGCGATCGACGCGGGCAGCGTCGGACCGGCCGACCGCAGACTGCTGCTGGTCAGCAACAACGCCGCGACGCCGGAGACCACGCCCGCCGTGGACGACATGCCGGGCTTCGAGCGGCTGCGGCCGCGCTTCGACCGGGTCCTGTCCTGGAACGAGACGATCAGCCCCTTCCACCCCGGCGGCTGGTCCCCGCGCCAGGACGACGCCCCGCTGTGGGAGCGCCATCTGCGGCTGCTGTGGAACCTGGGCGAGGACGACATCGAGCTGGTCCTGGAATCCATCCAGGTCAGCCCGGCGAGCGCCATCGCCCAGGTGTTCCAGGGCGCCCCCATCGACGTCTACGCCGACGGGCTGATGAGCTACGGCCCGACCCGTAACAAGCTCCACCCGCTGGTCGGCACCCGCATCCGCCGGCTGCTCCACCTCGAGCTGGTGCCGGGACTGAAGCCGCTGCTGCTCACCGAGTTCGACGTACCGGCCGAGGTGCTGCCCACCGAGACGTTCACCAAGGTGCTCGCCGAGATCGCCGAGGCCGCCCCGCGCACCGTCGCCTCGGCGACCGAGCGGATCGCCACCGGCAGCGGGCCCGCCCTGATGCTGGGTCAGTACCTGTCCGCGCTCGACATCCTCACTCCGGAGGAGGAGGAAGAGCTGCATGTGCGGATGCTGCGGGGCGCGGTCGCGCTCGGCCACCGCACCGTCGTCTTCAAACCGCACCCCACCGCCCCGGCGCGCTGGTCGCGGATGCTGGAGAAGAAGGCCGCCGAGCTGGGCGCCGAGCTGACCGTCATGGACACCCCGGTCCTCGCCGAGGTGCTCTACCAGCGGATGGAGCCGGGCCTGGTCATCGGCTGCTTCTCCACCGCGTTGCTCACCGCGAGCGTCTTCTACGGCCTTCCGGTGGCCCGGATCGGCACCGACACGCTGCTGGAACGGCTCACCCCGTACCAGAACAGCAACCGGATCCCGGTCACCATCGTCGACGCGCTGCTGCCGGACCTGGAGGACCACAGGGCGGTGGCCGCCGGTTCCGGCGCCGGTGCGGTGGACGAGCGGTCGGGCCAGAAGCTGACCGGTCTGGTCGCGGCCGTCGGCTTCTGCATGCAGGCGAAGATCTACCCCGGTCTGCGGCCCGCCGCGGAGCGCTACCTCGCCGCGCATCTGGACGCCCACACCTGGCGCTACTTCAAGCGCCGCCGCCTGACCGCGCTCGCCCTGCCCGGGGCGGTCCCCTCTCAGCTCGGCTTCATTCCGCGCAACGAGACGGTACGGCGGGTGGCCCGCCGGGCGCGGGCCCTGAAGAAGGCCGCGCTGAAGAAGACCGCGACCGGCTGACCCAGCCGACCATCCGTTTATGAGAAGGAGCAACGGCGTGACCGCCGACCACGGGGCAAGCCACATACGCACCGGCGCCTCGGGGGTGGCGTCATGACCGCGGGTGCACCGCCTGCCCCTGAAGCGGGCCCGATACCCCCGGCCACTGTCTCGGTCCCGTCCCAGCGCGAGCCGGGGCAGGCCGAACCGGGACGGGCCGAACCGGGGCAGGCCGAACCGGGACAGGGCCCGGGACAGCCGGTCCCGGGCCGCAAGGGGCAGCCGGTGCGGCTGCGCGCCCTGGACGGGCTGCGGCTGCTGGCCGCGCTCATGGTCGCCGCGTACCACTACGGCGGCCGCGACGGCGAGATCGCCCAGGCGTGGGGCGCCTCCCCGCGCGAGATCTTCCCGACCGTCTCGCCCTACTTCTCGTACGGCTGCCTGGGCGTCCAGATCTTCTTCATCATCAGCGGCTTCGTCATCTGCATGAGCGGCTGGGGACGCCCCCTACGGTCCTTCTTCGCCTCCCGCGTCTCCCGGCTCTTCCCCGCCTACTGGGCCGCGATCCTGCTGGTCACCGCCGTCTTCGCGCTCCCCTGGGTGACGTACGAGACGGTCTCCCCCAGCGACACCCTGGTCAACCTGACCATGCTCCAGCAACCGCTGGGCGCCGACCGGGTGCTGGGCGTGTGCTGGACCCTCTGGGCGGAGCTGCGCTTCTACGCCCTCTTCGCGCTCTTCGTCGTCCTGCCGGGCGCGAGCCGCCAGCGCGTGGTGCTGTTCTGCGCCGTATGGACCCTGGCCGCCGCCCTCACCGACGCGGCCGACCAGCCCCTCCTCGACCTCATCCTGATGCCGAACTACGCCCCGTACTTCATCGGCGGCATCGGCCTCTACCTGATCCACCGCTACGGCCACGACGCCACGGCCTGGGGCATCGTCGCCCTCAGCTTCCTCATCGGCCAGCACTACGCCGTCTCCGAGCTGTGGCACCGCCCCAACCCCGACTTCTTCTCCTACCGCTCGACCCTCGGCATCGTCGCGATCGTCGCCTTCGGCTACGTCGCCGTCGCCCTGGTCGCCCTCGGCAAGCTGAACTGGGCCAACTGGCGCTGGCTGACGGTCGCAGGCGCGCTGACGTACCCCTTCTACCTGGTCCACGAGCACCTGGGCTGGGTGGTCGTCCAGTACCTCCACCGCACCCTGGGCATCCCGGCGTATGGGACGTTCCCCCTCACCATCCTGCTGATGCTGACCCTGGCGTGGCTGCTCTACCGCTTCGTGGAACAGCGCCTCACCCCGGTGCTGAAGCGATCCCTCTCGGCAGCGCGCGTGCGCTGACCGCGCCGAGCCGCGAGCCGCGGCGGGCTTGCCGAACCCCGGGCAGGCCCGCCGTTGTGCACGTGCGGCCACCGGTCACGGGAACAGCAGCAGTTTCCCGGTGCTCGTACGCGACTCGATGTCCGCGTGTGCCCTTGCCGCCTCCGCCAGCGGGTACCGACCGCCGATCCGGACGACCAGCTCGCCCCTCTCGACGAGCGCGAACAACTCCGCCGTGCGGGCCGCGAGTTCCTCGGGGGTGCGGATGTGGTCCTCGGTCACGGGGTAGGTGAGGCGGGTGCTGCGGGGAATGTCGTTCATCGCGATGGTCGGCACGTCCCCGATCAGCGGCCCGTAGAACACCAGCGTGCCGTGCGTGCGCAGTACCTGCAGCGATGCGGCGAACGTGGTGGCGCCCGCACCGTCGAAGACCACATGCGCACCCTCGCCGCCGGTCAGCTCGCGCACCGGCTCGACGAACGCGTCACCGGAGGAGACCAGGACGTGATCGGCACCCGCGTCGGCGGCGTACCCGACCTTCTCCGGACGCGACACCAGGCCGATCACGGTGCCACCGCGGGCCTTGATGATCTGGGTGAGCATCATCCCGACCCCGCCGGCGGCCGCGTGCACGAGCGCGACGTCCCCCGGTCGCACCGGGTGGGACACGGTGGCGAAGTGGTGCGCGGACAGGCCCTGTACGAACACGGCCGCGGCCGTCTCGTCGTCGACGGCGTCGGGCACCGGGACGACGCCGCTCGCCGGGAGCACGATCAGCTCGGCGTAGCTGCCGTGGCCGTTCGTCAGCCACGCGACACAATCCCCCGGGGCGACCCCGTGAACGCCCTCGCCCGTCTCCGCCACCACGCCGGCGCCTTCCACGCCCGGCACCTAGGCCATGGCCTGTCTGCGGATGGCGGTGTCGAAGAAGTTCACACCCGCCACCCGGATGTCCACCAGCACTTCTCCCGGGCCCGGACGAGGTGACGGCCGCTCCCGCAGCCGCAGCACTTCCGGACCGCCTGCTTCGTTGATGACTATCGCTTTCATGCGGCCGAAGGTATGTACCAAAAAATGTACCCACAAGTACACTTTGATCGGTGACCATGAGGGAAAAAGGCGCCGCGACCCGCCTGCGCATCGTCGAAGCGGCCGCAGTCGAGATCCGGGAACGCGGCACGAACGCCACCTCGACCACCTGCTGTCGTAGCCCCGCGAGCACGAGACGCCTCCGCGCCATTCACCTCGGAACACGCCCCGGGTGCGGTGAAAATCCGTGGCCCCGGTGCGCGGCGGACCGTACCGTCACTCGGATGAAGCTGCTCTCCGTGAACGTCGGCAAGCCCCGGCCCAACCCGTGGAAGGGCCTCAGCGCCACGGGCATCGACAAACGCCCCGTCGACGGCCCGGTCACCGTCACCGCCCCCGGCCCCAAGGGCACGGGGGCGGTCGGCCTCGACGGCGACCGGGCGTACGACGTCAAACACCACGGCGGCCCCGACCAAGCCGTCTACGCCTACGCCCGCGAAGACCTCGACGGCTGGGAGACCGAGTTCCGCACCCCGTTGAAGAACGGCGTCTTCGGCGAGAACCTCACCACCCTCGGCATCGACGTCAACGCCGCCCTGATCGGCGAGCGCTGGCACATCGGCCCCGGCGTGATCCTGGAAGTCTCCTGCCCCCGCATCCCCTGCGCCACCTTCCAGGGCTGGCTGGAGCGCGACGGCTGGATCAAACGCTTCACCCAAGCCGCCCTCCCCGGCGCCTACCTCCGCGTCATCACCCCCGGATCCATACGCCCCGGCGACCCGGTCGAGATCGCCCACCGGCCCGATCACGACGTGACCATCGCCCTGGCCTTCCGCGCCCTCACCCGCGAACCCGCCCTGCTGCCACGGCTGCTGGCCGCCGACGCCCTGCCGGAGGAGACCAAGATGCTGATCCACAGGCGCACGACCGCGTAGAGGCCGCCGGGGGGGCGCGACTCTGGGGCATGCCCAACGGATCGAGCACACAAGTCATTGAACAGTTCCTAGCACCCGGAACTCGCGCCACCTGTTGTAATCCCGCCTTCTGATGTAGTACTTCTTATACATGGGTGAGCAGGTGCACAACAGGCTGGCGATGGTGCGCGCGGAACGCAAGGTGTCACGGCAGGCGCTGGCCGAGGCGGTCGGCGCCCACTATCAGACCATCGGCTACATCGAGCGCGGGCAGTACAACCCGAGCCTCGACCTCGCCTTGCGCGTCGCCGAGTTCTTCGACCTGCCGGTGGAGGCACTCTTCTCCCTCCGGCCGTTCCGCCCGCTCACGGACGAGGTTTACGGGAGGAAAAAGTGACGACTGCAGGCGCGCCCCAGCGAGACCGGCGTACACGCTATGACGAGCGCATGTTTTCCATCATGAACAATCGCGAGGCGGACGCGCTGTACGCGACGGTCGCCCGTCGCCGCGCGGCTGTCGCGATCCATGTGGTGCTTACGGTGGCATCCGTGGCCACGGGTATCGGCATGTACGTGACCGACCGAGGCTGGCTCGCCATCGCCCTCATTGCCCTGATACTCCCGTGGTGTGTAGCCACCGGCGTGATCAACGGTGCTACCCGCGGCCTTCTCGAACTGCGGACACACGTCCTGGACGAACGCCAACTGGCGGAGCGGGACCGGGTACGTGCCCGGGCGAACCGCCTGACCACCTACTTGCTGGCGGGCACCGTCCTGGGCGTCGCCGCGTGCGACTGGACCGGTCAGGTACGGGCAGGGAATCTGCTCGTACCCGTCCTGGTTGCGGTGTTCATCACGCACTGGCTGATGCCGATGTGGGTGGCCGGCCTGGCAGCCCGGGACGAACCGGAGGAGGGGCTGGAAGCGCTCTAGCTGTGCTGTCCCGGCGGAACACCAGCGGAGCCACAGCCTCGCAGCAGCAACGGTCGCAGTGCCGTGGAAGATGTACGCCCGCTTGGCAAAGCAGGCGGCCAGGCCCCGGAAGCCCTTGCGTGTCCAGCGGGCCGGCCGCCCTCGCTGCCGCGGCGCTGTCGATTGACCCACTGGTCCTTGCGCTCGGGGATGGTGTGCCATGTGGAACGCGAGCCATCGCCGACCTCCTTGCTGCGCTACGAACGTCACGGTGACGGCGAATGCACCGTCATGGAGCGTCCATGGCAGCTGCACTGGTAAACAACCTCTCCGGACAGCACATCTAGGCCGCCATGTCCTGCCGCAGCCCTTGCAGCCCCTGCTCGGCACACTCGCGGATCGCGGGCAGCGCGTGCCCGGTGACGCGGATGACTCGTTGTAGCTGATGGGGGAGTCGGTGCGCGGTGGCGTCGGTGACCGCGGCGGAGAGCCGCTCGCCGGCGCCGGTGGGGTCACCGCGGCGTAGGAGCACGCAACGCCTCGTCGAACAGTTCACCATCGCCGAGTTCTCCTGCCGCACGGGCAAGCAGTGTCAGTGCCGCGGCCCGCTCGCCGTCGCCCGGCGCAATGGCCACCGCACGCCGAAGGCGGTCCACCGCGGCCCCGGTGAGGCGTGCCTTGCGGAGTTCGTTGCCGTGCATGCGCAGTGCGTACGAGGTCATCGCCGGGTCGCCAAGGTGCCGAGCGACCGCCAGACCCTGACCGGTCCACCGCGCTGCGACGGGCAGCCGTTCCTCGGGAAGGACATGGCCCAGGGCGACGCCGAGGCCGACACGAGCGCGGGCCAGCAGCATGAGAACCTCGCGCTCGGTATGGCCGTCGGCGACGCACGCCTCCAGCCGGGTGACCAGCGGCCACAGCTCGGCAACCGCCTCGCTGGCGTGGCCGGACTGCCGGGCGATCTCGGCAAGCCGTACGGTGGAATCCCCGAACTGCACCATTGCCACGTGGTCGGCGTCAGTCGGGTCGGTCACTCCGAGCACGTGGGGTGGGAGGCGCAGCGTGGCCGCAATCCGGCGGCGTGACGGAATGTCCTCGATGGTGCGCCGCCCGTTCTCGACCATGGAGATGTACGTCTTGTCGTAGCCGAGCAGAGTCCCGAGTGCGGTCTGGGACAAGTCGTGAATGCGGCGGTGAAACCGCGGAACGGCTCCCAGGTCACCGCACCTCAGGACTGCTTCGGCTTGCGGAGTCGCCCAGTGCCATTGGACGTGCGGAAGCAGTGCGCGTGGCAGTGGCAGACGGCTTCCGCCGTCCTTCGCCCCGGCGGCACCTGTGCTCATGGGGACTACATCCCGGCGTGCTGCTGGTACCAGGCGGCGACCGATGCCTTGTACCCATCGGGCATCCGCAAGCCAGGTACCTCGTCGGCGGTGAACAGGCCGATCTCTTTGTGCTCGTGGCTCATCACCGGAACGGCGTCCGGGTTCAGGACGCGACAGCCGAACGTCACGATCAGGACATGTCGGTCGGGAATCGGCTGATACACCCAGACATCCAACAGCGCCTGGGCGTCAGCGCTCCAGCCGGACTCCTCCTTGATCTCGCGGCTGACGCATTGCTCCGGTGTTTCTCCCAGTTCGAGGCGCCCGCCCGGCAACTCCCACTCGTCGCGCTCATTGCGCAGCAGCAGGACGCGGCCGTCGCCACCGATGGCGACGCCTTTGACGGATACGGGGAAGGTGCGCGGCACGTATGTCATGGAGTCCTTCGCGGCAGCGGGCGGCGGTCAGGCATTCGGAACGTAGCACTACCCGCGGCACTTCAGCGGCGTTCAACCATCACGACCGGTTGACAATCAGTCACTTTACGTCGCGGCCGGTGGTCCCGACAGTGAGACCAAACGCGTTCCTCCGCCTCACACGTCAAGGAGCCTTTGGATGAGCCCTGTTCCGGCGCAGGTCGACAGCGCCGTACTCCCGGTACCTGTCGACCGGCTCCCCGCCACCGGCCTGGTTCACCTCGACGGACTTACCACCCGCCGGTCGTCCTTCGAGTTCGCGTCCCGGGTCATGCGCATCGTCCCGCACCCTGACAGCGATGCCGATGGGCTCACTGTCATCCGCAACACCGGTCGTCATGCCGACCAGGCAGGGTGCACCGGACTCACCAGCGCCGAAGTTCTCCCGCACACCGAACGCGCCGGCGTCCCCACGCCACCCCGCCTGATGATGCTGGTCTGCCATCGGCCCGCCACCCGCGGCGGGGAGTGCCTACTCGCCGATGGCCGGGCGATCCGCGATGACCTTGCCGCGCACCATCCCGACGCCCTGGCCGCCCTCTCCGCACCCCGCAGCGCGTACTTCGGCGGTGCGGATGGCCATCTCGGCGCGGTCTTCGGAACCCGTCCCGATGGGCGTCCGGAGATGCGGCTGCGCTGGGATTCCCTGGTGCGGTTCTCGCCGCTGGCCCAGCCGTATCTGCCCGTTCTGCGGGCGGTGATCGCTCGGCACCAGCAGGTGCGACGTCTCCGGCCCGGACAGGGCTACCTCCTGGACAACACCCGGTGGCTGCACGCCCGAGCGGCCTTCGACGGCCCCCGCGTCTGCTACCGCGCCCTCGGCGAACCGAAGGACACGTCCCAGGACCGATAGGCGGCACGTTTTCCCCCTGAAGACCCCCGTCCCGGCTGGACCGGGGCCCTGGCAGGTCGAGCCCAGTCCGGAACGGGTGCACGTGCACGACGGCGCGAGGAGAGCCCCCGCGTCGACAGCACCGAGAGGAATCATCCCGATGCGCTTACGCGGATTCAAGGCCGTCGTCCTCCGACAGGACCCCGAGGACGACGGACCGACCGAGGGCGGGCAGCAGGGCGGCTGCGGTGATGGCGACGGCTGCGGCCGTGAGTAGCAGGTGACCCAGGACGCGGCCCCCACCTCGGGTGGGGGCCGCTCTTCACCGAGAGAGCGAGCACATGCACCACCACGGCTACACCTGGCTCGGATCCGCTCACGACTTACTCAAGGACGGCCCCCGGCGCCCGCTGCACCCGGAGTTCAAGTCGAGCAAGGTCGTCCCGTTGGAGTTGGCCCACTGGCTTCTCAAGCCCACATCCTTCATCCAGGGGACATGGTCCGATCCGCAGGAGGCAGCGGACTGGTGGGGTGGGCAAGTGCGGTCCTCCGCCGCGTCGTTCACATCGGAACGCGACCGCGACTCCGACCGCCTAACCGATGCGGTCAGCCGGGCGGTGGCTCGGCTCGCCAGTGGCGAGGACGTGGTCGGCGGCTGGTATCTCACGGGGCAGCGATTCCTATCCGTATGCCTGATCGCATGCAGCCCGCACCGCAGCCGACCTGAGATTCGTTGCCCTCAGGAGGCGACGAGTAACCCATTATGAAGGAGCTCCAGACCGAGGGCCACAGCGGTACGTAAGGCTTTGTGAGGCATTCCGGCTGGAGACGCTGGACGACTACAGCGGGTCGGGCAACACGGCTGCGTACAAGAGGTTCCTTGCGGCAGATCCTCCGCCGGAGGGCTACAACGCCGAATGGGTGGCAGAGCTTCGCTCTCACACCGGCCGGGGTAGGCGCATCTACCGGGTGCACGTTCTGTCCCGGCCGCTTACGCCCTATCTCCGCTTCGAACTCGGCTGGGGTTACCGGACGAACCAGAGCGGTGGTGAGGAGTTCTTCATTCTCGACACCACCGACCAGTCCAACCCCCTTGAAGGCGTACGAGACTTTTGGCTCTTCGACGCCCAGACCCCGGTCACCATGCACTACGACGCCTCGGGAGCTGTCACCGGGCGGGAATCCCTGCCCGATGAGCGGGCGCAAGAGTTCATCGGCTATCGGGATACAGCCCTCGCTCTTGCGGAATCGTTCTCAGCTTGGTGGCCGAAATACGGAGAGGCGTAGAGCTACCGAACGCCTCCGCATGCGGCCGCCGGGCCCGGGGCACGCTCGGGGGTAGCGGACACCATCACCTCGTAGAAGGCAGGTGGATCAACCCCGCGTCCGTCGGGCGGAAGCCGCATGCGCCGAAGTAGAAGTCTCGCAGCCCGGGCTCGAAGTCGACGTGCAGCCACTCGCAGCCCGACGCACGCGCATGGGCTGCCGCCAGGCGGACAACTGCTGTGGCGATACCGCGATGCTGGTGCGAGCCCCGAGTCTTTGTGTCGAGCAAGAAGGCATGTGCTCCGCCGTCCCAGGCCACGTTCACGAAGCCGACGAGGACGCCACCAGCATCGCGGGCCGCCACCCAGCCGAGGCTGTGCTCGTTGATCTTGCTCCACCAGCCGGAGACGGCGTTGCCGCCATGCGACCGGACGAGTTCGACCATCTCGTCATCCGTGAGGGGGCCGCACCATGTGTAAGAGATCGCTCCGCTCATCCTGCCAGCGTCGCCGAACCCGTGGCGTCAGTAGGCGAGACGCGCGGCCCTATGCGGGGCTGCCGGGCCCGTCGAGGAACCGCAGCAGCACGGCGGCCTCCGCACGGAGCCGCGCGGCGCGCTCGGCATGCGCGGGCGCGGTCAACTGCTCGGCCGCCTCCAGCCGTTCGGCCGCCTCGGCGCGTACGACCTCGACCACCCTGTGCTCGCTCAGCTCGGTCCGCACCCCTTCGGTGGCTCCGACGCCGACCGGCGACTGTTCAAGGGCCACCCCGCGCAGCGCGGCTTCGTCCACGGGCATCGCCTCGGCGTTGTCCAGCGCGGCAAGCGTCGCACGTAGCGCGCTCACCGCCGCCTTGTCACGGGCGCGCATCGCTTCCGGCAGTGCTTGACGCATACGGACACGCAAAGTCATACCGGTGGACCTTACGGTCGTCCCCCTGGGCTCACAACGGGATATCACAGGGGCAGCCACGCCGGGGCGTCGGTGCCCCAATGCCCCGGTGGACGGGCCCAGTTGCGGGGGGCGCCGTCGTACGCGAGCGGCGGGAGTGCGTGGCGTAGGCGGCCGTACGGGGACGGGGTCTCGGTGAGGTAGGGGTCCGGGGCGTACGGGCCGTCCGGCGGCGCGGCGGGGGCGATGCCGTGCATCAGCCACGATGCCGTACCGGCCAGGGAAAAGCGCAGGTGGCGGCCGGTGCCCGTCGACGCGCGGTCGGTCAGGGCGCGCAGGACGGCGGCGCCGAGCAGGTAGCCGGTGCCGTGGTCGAGGGCCTGGGCGGGGAGCACGCCGGGGTGGCCGTCGTCCGAAGCCTCCAGCAGAGCGATACCGGTCCCGGCCTGGACCAGGCTGTCGAAGCCGCGCCGGGCGGCCCATGGGCCGGTCCAGCCCCAGGCGCCCAGCTGGGCGACGATCAGCCCGGGGTGGCGGGTGACGAAGCGGTCGAGCGCGCCGGGACGGTAGCCGTTGATCACGACGTCGGCCTGGGCGAGGAGTTCGTCGAACGTCCGCCGGTCGTGGGGGTCGGTCAGGTCGAGGCGGGTCGAGCGCTTGCCGAAGCCGGTGTCGGCGTGGGCGTCGGGGTCCTCGGGGAGGCGCGGGGAGTCGACGCGCAGAACGTCCGCGCCCAGCAGCGCCAGCGTGCGGGTGGCCACGGGACCGGCGATGACCCGGGTCAGGTCAAGGATCCGGATCCCCTCGGCGGGAAGCGCCGGTGGGAGAGGGCGCGGGGTGGTGCCGTCGGTGTCCCAGGATTCGGCCAACGGGAGGGTGCGGATGGGGAGTTCGCCGGGCGGTACGGCGGCCACGGCCAGCGCGCCCGCCGCGTACGCCGTCTCCTGGACCTCCCGGGCCGGGCGCTGGGCCAGTTCGGCGGCGAGCGCCTCCGGCTCGGCGCCCTCCGGCAGGCCCAGCGCGGCCAGCAACCGGGCGCGGTGGTGGGGGTAGTTGGCGTGGGTGCGCACCCAGCCGTCGGCCGTGCGCCAGAACCCGGACAGCGGGGCGAAGGTGGTGGCCTCACGGCCGTCGATCCGCAGATGGCGTTCGCTGACGAACGCCGTGGCGACCGCGCCCTCGTCCACCCGTACGGCGGGGATACCGACCCCGCCGCGCAGCGCGGCCAGTTCGGCGGCGGCCAGCGAGCAGACGGCCACGGTGGCCCGGGCCAATTGCCGCACCGGCAGCCGGGCGGGGAGTACCTCACCCGCCGGGGTGTAGGAGATCCGCTCGGCGAGTTCGGGGGCGCCGCCCAGCGCGTCCCAGGCGTAAGCGGTGGCCGCGTCGATCGTCATACGGTCATTGTGCCGCCGGGCCCAGCGTGGTCTCGATGCCCGCGACGATCGTCCGCAGCCCCTCCTCGAAGCGGCCCTCGTAGTCCTCGAAGAGGTCCGCGCCGACGGCCGCGGTGAGCGGGTAGTCGGGGCCGATGAGGGCGGCCCGCTCCTCGACGTCGTACCCGGGCGCCCGCTCCCCCGGCAGCGGTTCGACGGCCTGCTCCTCGATCACGAAGCCGAGGGTGAAGGTGTACGCGATGAACGCGGCGCGGGCCGCGGCGCCGGGGGTGAAGCCCGCGTCCACGAACGCGCGGAGCTGGAATTCCATGGGCGCGGCATGGGGCGTGCCGGTGAAGCGGGTGCCGCTGAAGACCTTCGCCCCGTCGCGGTAGCCGAGCAGGGCGCGGCGCAGGGTGCGCTGGGCGGCGATGAGGCGGTCCTGCCACGTCGTCGCGTCGACGTTCCGGGCCGAGGCCAGCCGCCGGAACATCGCGGTGGCCATCTCGTCGAGCAGCGCCTGCTTGTTCTTGAAGTGCCAGTAGAGGGCGGGCGCCTGGACGTTCAGCTCCTTGGCGATGCGGCGCAGGGTGAGCCCTTCGAGGCCCACCTCGTTGAGCAGCCGCAGCGCGGTGTCCACCACCTGGTCCCGGTCCAGTCGCGTCGTCGCCATGACCTCATCCTCGCAGTTCAGCCCGTACCCAGCCCGCACCCCTTGACAGCTTAACAACGTTAAGCGCATCCTCGGCACCATGGAACTTAACAACGTTAAGGGCACACGGGTACTGATCATCGGAGCGGGCCCGGCCGGGCTGACCCTCGCCATCGATCTGGCCCGGCGCGGCGTCGCGGCGCGGATCGTGGAGCGGGGCGAGCGGCTGTTCCCGGGGTCGCGCGGCAAGGGGCTCCAGCCGCGGACGCAGGAGGTCTTCGACGACCTCGGGGTGATGGACGCGGTCCGCGCGGCGGGTGGCCCGTACCCGCCGATGATGGGGTGGGAGGAGGGTCGGCGGCTGGGCGAGTTCGAGATCATCGTCCGTAACGAACCGACCCCCGGGGCCCCGTACCACGACATCTGGATGCTGCCGCAGTGGCGGACCGCCGAGATCCTGTATGCGCGGCTGCGCGAGCTGGGCGGCGAGGTCGAGTTCGGCGTGGCGTGCACGGGCCTGACGCAGGACGCGGACGGCGTCACCGCGCGGCTCACGTACGCCGACGGCTCGGCCGAAAACATACGGGCGACGTACGCGGTGGCGGCCGACGGCGGGCGCAGCGCGGTCCGCAAGGCGCTCGGCATCGGCATGGCGGGCGAGTCCGTCGACCCGATTCCGCGGCTGGTGGCCGACATCCAGCTGACCGGCCTGGACCGGGACCACTGGCATGTGTGGCAGAAGGCGAAGGGCGGCAGCCTGTCGCTGTGCCCGCTCGCCGGGACCGGCCTCTTCCAGGCGATGGCCCAGTACGACGACGTCGACGCGGTCCCCGACCTGGACCCCGAGGCGGTGCGGCGGCTGATCGTCGAGCGGACGCATCTGACGGAGTCCGAGGTGGGCGAGGTGCTGTGGGCGTCGCCGTTCCGGGTCCGGGCGGCGATGGCGGAACGGTTCCGTGAGGGGCGGGTCTTCCTGGTGGGCGACGCCGCGCACACCCACTCCCCCGCGGGCGGCCAGGGCCTGAACACCAGCATCCAGGACGCGTACAACCTTGGCTGGAAGCTGGGCGCCGTGCTGCGCGGCGGCGCCGACGCGGCGCTGCTGGACACGTACGAGGAGGAGCGGATGCCGGTCGCCGCCGGGGTGCTGGGCATCAGCACCCGCATCCACCGCGCCGGGATGCTGGGCAACGCGCAGGAGCCCCGGCGCACGGCGGAGGTGCACCAACTGGGGCTGACGTACCACGGCGCGGCGCTCGCCGTCGATCTGCGAGGCACCGCGACCAAGAGCGCCCTACGGCCCGGCGACCGCGCGCCCGACGCCCCCTGCACGCTCCCCGACGGCACCCCGTTCCGCCTCTTCGACGCCTTCCGCGGCCCGCACGTGACGGTGCTGGCGCTCGGCGGCGCGGAACCGCCGGCCCCCGGACGCGCGTCCGTGGTTGCGTATCGTGTCGGCGGCCCGGCACCCGATCTGCTCGACCCGGACGGTCACCTCCGTGCCGGGTACGGCGATCGGGGCGTGTTCGTCATCCGGCCGGACGGCTATGTGGGGTGCGCGGCCGACCATGCGGATCGGATGACGGGATATCTGACCGGCTTGGGTGCGTAGGACGATACGACGGGAAATCGCACAGCGGGTACGGATAACATCGCGGAGCGCACATCCATTGACCGCTCTCATGCGTCCCCGGCTCGACGGCTTTCCCTTTGGACGGCCGCATCGACAGGGACATTTGGAGTATTCATTTGAAAACCACCACCAAGCGCATGCGTCGTCTCTCCGCGCTGAGCGTTCTCGCCGCGGGATCCGTCCTGGCCTCCGGGGCGTTCGTCCCGGCGCAGGCCGCTGCCGCCGCTGCGCCCACGATCACCGCCAAGGGCGGGTACGTGATGAACAACGGGACGGGCAAGGACCTTTACAAGAAGGCCGCCGACACCCGTCTCTCCACCGGCTCCACCACCAAGATCATGACCGCCCGAGTGGTGCTGGCCCAGTCGGGCCTGAACCTCAACTCCAAGGTCACGGTCCAGAAGGCGTACAGCGACTACATCGTCGACAACAACTGGGCCTCCTCGGCCCGGCTGATCGTCGGCGACAAGGTCACCGTCCGCCAGCTGCTCTACGGGCTGATGCTGCCGTCCGGCTGTGACGCCGCGTACGCCCTGGCCGACAAGTTCGGCACCGGCTCGACCCGGGCGGCGCGGGTGAAGTCGTTCATCGGCAAGATGAACTCCACCGCCAAGAGCCTCGGCCTGAACAACACGCACTTCGACTCGTTCGACGGCATAGGGCACGGCAAGAACTACTCCACGCCGCGCGACCTGACGAAGCTCGCGAGCAACACGATGAAGTACTCGACGTTCCGCTCGGTCGTGAACACGAAGAAGACCACGCAGAAGACCGTCACCAAGAGCGGCGGCTACCGCAACATGACGTGGGAGAACACCAACCCGCTGCTCGGCACCTACTCGGGTGCCATCGGCGTGAAGACCGGTTCGGGCCCGGAGGCCAAGTACTGCCTGGTCTTCGCCGCCACCCGGAGCGGCAAGACGGTCATCGGCACCGTCCTCGCCTCGCCCTCGGTCGCCAACCGCACCGCGGACGCGAAGAAGCTGCTGAACTACGGCTTCGCCCGATAAGCACGCACGAACACTGGAAGGGCCTGCTCGCGAGCCGCGCGAGCAGGCCCTTCACCGCTCTTGACCGCTCTTACGCGGCTGTTACGCGGCGCCGGCCCGGCGGTAGAGGGCCAGGGCCTCGTTGCCGAGCGTCGGGTAGTACTCGTTCTGGCCGGCGCTCACGCTGATGTTGCCGATCAGATAGCCGCCACCGTTCGAGAAGTCGGCGAGGAAGCCGCCGCCGCTCGAACCGCCGGTCTGCACGCAGTCGATCCCCACATCGTGGAGCCGGGGCGGCCGGGGTCGGGGAACGCGTCGCCCTCGCAGTGGTTCAGCCGCTCCCCGTTGCCCTCGGCCGCGGAGCCGCCGTAGCCGAAGGAGTGGACGCGGCGGCTGGTCGTCGAGTTGAAGACGACGCCCTGCGCACCCACGGTGTCGACCAGCGTGCGGCCGTTGAGGGTGTTCATCACGGCCCAGGAGTAGTCCCAGTTGGCGTTGCCCTTGGTGGAGACGTACTGGTGGGCGCGGTGCCGATGTGCGCGGCGCGGGCGGCGGGCAGGGCGGTGACGTCCTTGGCGCCGCGCAGCCGCTCGGGCGTCCAGTAGCGCTCGGCGGCGCGCTGGTCGTCGGCGGATATGGCGGCGCCGGACGTGGGTGCGTTCGAGGAGGAGGGAGCGGCCTGGGCAGCGGTTCCCAGGGTCACGGTGGCGAGGGTGAGGGTGGTGAGGGCGCTGAATAAGGTACCGACGCGTCACATTGGCGGTCGACTCCAAGTCAGTTGACGTGCCCGGGGCGCCTGGACAACGTTGTCCGGGCGCCTGTCGACCGTAGGGTGCCATGGCGGATACGGACCGTCATGGCACCCGGCGCCCTCTCCAGGGAAACCCCTACAACAGGGTCATGCCTGCTCGAAGTCCAGCAGCACCTTGCAGGACTCGCGGCGGTCGGCCGCCTGGGCGAACGCCTCCGCCGCCTCCCGCACCGGCCGCACCCCGCTGATCAGCGCGTCGAACGACGGCTCGGTCGCCAGCAGCCGCAGCGCGGCGTCGAACTCCTCGTGGAAGCGGAACGCGCCGCGCAGGTCGATCTCCCTCGCGACCAGCAGGTTTCCGGCAAACGGGCTCTGCCCGGGCGGCAGCATGCCGAGCTGGACGATCACCCCGCCGCGCCGCACCCGGTGCAGACAGGTGTCGAGCCCGGCGGCCACGCCCGACGCCTCGATCGCGACATCGATCTCGTCCGAGGCGGAGGGCCAGTCCGGGTCGTCCGGGTCGTCGGCCCGTACGCACGCCGTCGCACCGGCCGCCGCCGCGAACTCCAGGGCCCGGGGCAGCACATCGGTCGCCGTGATGGACGCGGCGCCCGCCGCCCGCGCGGCGGCGATGGCCAGACAGCCGATCGGCCCGGACCCGGTGATCAGCACATGCCGTCCCGCGAGATCGCCCGCGCGGCGCACCGCGTGCAGGGCGACGGACAGCGGCTCGGCGAGCGCCGCCCGCTTCGGGTCCAGCCCCTCGGGCAGGACGCGCAGCTGCCCGGCCGGTACGGCGATACGGGACGCGAACCCGCCCTGTACGTGGGGGAAGCGCGCCGCGCTGCCCAGGTAGCGGGTGTCGCGGCAGATGTTGGCCCGGCCGCCCACGCACTCGGGGCACACCCCGCACGGCGTCGCCGGATGCACGGCGACCGGGGTGCCGGGTGCGGGCCCCCTCGCGCCCTCGCCGTACGACACGACCGTGCCGACGACCTCGTGCCCCAGCACCATGGGCTGCTTCAGCCGGAAGTCGCCCACGCCACCGTGCTGGTGGTAGTGGAGATCCGACCCGCAGATCCCGCCGTACCGGATCGCCACCAGCGCCTGCCCGGGTGCCACCTCCGGTTCGGGGAGTTCGTCGACCCGTAGATCTCCCTGCCCATGGATCACACAGCCCAGCACCATCCGCCCTGCCTCCTCCGTGGTCTTCACAACTGGCTCGTCATGCCGCCGTCGACGTACAGCACCTGTCCGCTGACGAAGTCGGCGGCGGGCGAGGCGAGATAGAGCAGCGCACCGATCAGGTCCTCGGTGCGGCCCCAGCGGCCCGCCGGGGTCCGGCCGCGCACCCAGGTGCTGAACTGCTCGTCCTCGACGAGCGGCCGGGTCAGCTCGGTCTCGATGTAGCCGGGGCCGACCCCGTTGACCTGGATGCCGTACTGGCCCCAGTCGGCGCACATGCCCTTGGTGAGCATCTTCAGCGCGCCCTTGGTCGCCGAGTAGGGGGCGATGCCGGGGCGGACCACCTCGCTCTGGAGCGAGCAGATGTTGACGATCTTGCCGTGGCCGCGGAGGGTCATGTGCCGCGCGGTCTCCCTGCCCACCAGGAACGCGCTGGTCAGGTTGGTGTCCACGATCTGCCGCCAGGCCTCGTCGGTGAACTCCAGCAGCGGTGCCCGGTTCTGCATCCCGGCGTTGTTGACCAGGATGTCGAGCGGACCGACCCGCTCCTCCACGTCGGCGATCCCGGCGGCGACGGCCGGGCCGTCGGTGACGTCGAAGGCGGCGGTGTGCACGCCCGCCTCCGCGCCGCCGAGTTCGGCCGCGGCCTTGTCCAGGGCCTGCTGGTCACGGCCGTTGAGGACGACCGTGCAGCCGGCCTCCACCAGCCCGCGGGCGAGCGCGTGGCCGATGCCGCGGCTGGAGCCGGTGACCAGGGCGGTGCGGCCCGCGATGTCGAAGAGCGGATGTGTCGTCATGGCGTAACTACCCTCTCGGTTCTCAAATGACCAACGACAGCAGCAGGACGAAGGCCAGCGCGACGACCGAGATGACCGTCTCCATCACGGACCAGGTCCGCACCGTCTGGCCCACGCTCATCCCGAAGTACTCCTTGACCAGCCAGAATCCCGCGTCGTTGACATGGCTGAAGAAGAGCGATCCGGCGCCGATGGCCAGTACGAGCAGCGCCACGTGGGTGCTGGACATGTCGGCGGTGAGCGGCGCCATCAGCCCGGCGGCGGAGATCGTGGCCACGGTCGCCGAGCCGGTCGCCAGCCGGATCGCGACCGCGATCAGCCAGGCGAGCAGCAGCGCGGAAACGTTCCAGTCCTTCGAGACGTCCATGATCATGTTGCCGACGCCGATGTCGATGAGCGTCTGCTTGAAGCCGCCGCCCGCCGCCACGATCAGCAGCATTCCGGCGATCGGGGCGAGCGAGGTCTCCACGGTGGTGGAGATGCGGTCCCGGGTGAAGCCCGCCGCACGGCCGAGCGTGACCATGCCCACCAGCACCGACGCCAGCAGTGCGACCAGGGGGTTGCCGATGACGTCGGCGATGCGCTGGACGGCGTTCTCCGGGTCGTCCACGACGATGTCGACCAGCGCCTTGATGAGCATCAGCACGACCGGGAGCAGCACCGTGAGCACGGTGACGCCGAATCCGGGACGCCGCTCCAGGTCCTCCGAAGGGCGCGTCGGCATCAGCCGGTCCGGCGGGGTGACGTCGACCCAGCGGTCGGCGAAGCGCGAGAAGACCGGGCCCGCGATGACGGCGGTCGGCACCGCGATGAGGACGCCGAGCGCCAGGGTGACGCCCAGGTCGGCGTGGACCGCGTCGATCGCGGCGAGCGGGCCGGGGTGCGGCGGCACCAGGCCGTGCATCACGGACAGGCCCGCTAGCGCCGGGATGCCGATCCGCATCAGGGAGAGGTTGCCGCGCTTGGCGACCAGCAGCACCACCGGGATCATCAGCACCATGCCGACCTCGAAGAAGAGCGGCAGGCCGATGATCCCCGCGATGAGCACCATCGCCCAGGGCATCGTCCGGTTGCTCGCCTTGGCGAGGATCGTGTCCACGATCTGGTCGGCGCCGCCGGAGTCGGCGAGCAGCTTGCCGAGGATCGCGCCGAGGGCGATCAGCACGCCGACGCCCGCGACGGTGTCGCCCAGCCCGCCGGAGAAGCTGGTGATGACCTTGTCGAGCGGGGCCCCCGCGACGGCGCCGAGCGCCAGTGAGCCGATCGTCAGCGACAAGAACGCGTGCAGCTTGGTCTTGGTGATGAGCAGGACGAGTACGGCTATGCCGACGAGGACGGCTATGCCCAGCTGCGCGTGACCGGCCGACGTGATCGGGTCGACGGTGTCCGCTGCCAGCGACTCGGCGCTGAGTCTGGTCACGGAGGGTTCCTAACGTGTGCTACTGGTGTCCGGGCTACCGCTGCCGCAGTGCGGCGACGGCCCGCTCGGTGATGGTCTCGGGGCCCGGGGCGATGTCGACGGCCAGGCCGTCCTCGTCCGGCTGGAGCGGCTCCAGCGTCGCGAGCTGCGAGTCGAGCATCTTCTCGGAGAAGAAGTGACCCTTGCGCTCCTTCATCCGGTCGGCGATCAGCTTGCGCTCGCCGGTCAGATGCAGGAAGACGACGCCGGGCTCGGCGGCGCGCAGCCGGTCCCGGTAGCTCCGCTTGAGGGCGGAGCAGCTGACCACGCCGCCGTTGCCGACGTGGTCATGGGCCCACGCGCCGATGGCGTCCAGCCACGGCCTGCGGTCCTCGTCGTCCAGCGGGGTGCCGGCCGACATCTTGGCGATGTTGGCCGGCGGGTGGAAGTCGTCGGCCTCGGCGTACGGCACACCGAGCGCCTCCGCGAGCAGGGGGCCGATCGTGGTCTTGCCCGTGCCGGACACTCCCATGACGACGACCAGGGGGGCATGCATGTGGAAAACCTCGCTGTTCTGCTCCGGTGCTGTCTTCCTTGACCGTCTTCTTCGACCTCGGCACCGCCGGCAGCACACTCAACCCCACTGATACGACGTATTCAAGAGTTCGTGATTTAAAAGTCATACTTAAATGCCCAGCGATGGCCACGTAGTCTGACTCCATGGACAACCAGGGGCCCGCAGGGCGGGGATTGCACGCTCGGGTGCTGGCGGCCCTCGGACCCGCGATCACCGCGGGCGACTACCCGCCGGGGACGGTGCTCCGCACCGACGAGCTGGAGCGGCGTTTCGACGTCTCACGGACCGTGGTCCGGGAGGTGGTGCGGGTCCTGGAGTCCATGCACCTGGTCCGCTCCCGCCGCCGCGTCGGGGTGACCGTCCTCCCTCCGGAGGAGTGGGACGTCTTCGACCCGCAGGTCATCCGCTGGCGACTGGCCGGCCCCGACCGCCCCCGCCAGCTCCGCTCCCTGACCTCCCTGCGCTCGGCCATCGAACCGGCCGCCGCCGCCCTGGCCGCCGAGCACGCCACCGCCGCCCAGTGCGCCGAGCTGACCGAGCACGCCCTCAACATGGTCGCCACCTCCCGCGGCCAGCAGCTTCCCGCCTACCTCGTCCACGACGTCGCCTTCCACCGCGTGATCCTGCGCGCCTCGGGCAACGAGATGTTCGCCCGCCTCGGCGACGTGGTCACCGAGGTCCTGGCGGGCCGCACCGAGCACCAGGTGATGTTCACCGACCCGGACCCGGAGGCGGTCACCCTCCACGTCCGGGTCGCCGAAGCGATCCGCGCCCGCGACGCGGAGCGCGCCGAGCGCTACACCCGGGAGATCACCATGGGCGCCCTGCGCGAGCTGGACATCCTGGCGCCGTAGCCATCGGCCCCCAGGTGGCTACGGCCGGACGTAGGGGCGGGTCATGATCTCCATGTTGTGGCCGTCCGGGTCGGCGAAATAGGCGCCGCGGCCGCCGAAGAGGCCGTTGGTCTTGCCGGGGTCGGTGTGGCTCGGGTCCGCGTAGTACGTGACCCCGGCCGCCTCCAGCCGGGCGATCATGCCGTCGAATCGCTCCTCGGGGACGAGGAACGCGTAGTGCTGCGGCTGGATCGGCTCGTCCCGCTTCTCGTAGTAGTCGAGCGTGACGCCGTTGCCGAGGTCGACGGGGAGGAACGGCCCGAACGGGGCGCCGACCGCCAGTCCCAGGACCGTGGCGAGGAACTCGGCCGACCGGTGCCGGTCCGAGGCGTATACGGCGGTGTGGTTCAGGTCGATGGTGTGCTGCTGATGCATGACTCTCCGGTGTCGTCGTGGTTGCGGTGCCAACGAAAAACACGGAGAAGGGCGGCGGGGCTCTGGCCCGCCTCGCGCTCACGCCGAGGCCGGGCGCCTCGCTCGTGCATGGCCCTCGTGGGCCGACCCGGCAGTCACCCGGCCGAACCTACCGGCCGCCCCGGGGAACATCAACAGGCCGTCAGCGGCGGCGCAGTGACGGGTCGAGCAGCGCGGGCGGGGTGTCGTACTTCTCGTGCGGGGCGAGGTCGGTTCCGGGGGCGACGATGGCGTCGATCGCGTCGAGGACGTCGGCGGAGAGCACGGTGTCGGCGGCGGCGAGTTGCGCGTGCAGATGGTCCAGGGTGCGGGGGCCGATGAGCGCGCTGGTGACGGCGGGGTGCGCGGTGACGAAGCCGAGCGCGAGCTGGATCATCGTCAGGCCCGCGTCGTCGGCGACCTTCGTCAGTTGCTCGACGGCTTCGAGCCGGGCGCGGTTGGCGGGGAGGGCGGTGTCGAAGCGTTCCGGGATGAGCGTCGAGCGGCTGGTGGCGATGGACCGGCCCGCGCGGACCGCGCCCGACAGCCAGCCCGAGGCCAGCGGGCTCCACGCCAGCACGCCGAGCCCGTACCGCTCGGTCACGGGCAGTACGTGGGTCTCGATGCCGCGCTGCAGGATCGAGTAGCTGGGCTGCTCGGTGACGTAACGGCTCAGGTGATGCTCGCGGGCGGCCCACTGGGCTTCCACCAGGCGGTACGCGGGGAAGGTCGAGGAGCCGAAGTACCGGATCTTGCCCGCGCGCTGGAGGTCGGTCAGGGCCGACAGCGTCTCCTCGTCGCCGGTGCTCGGGTCCCACCGGTGGATCTGGTAGAGATCCACGTGGTCGACGCCGAGGCGGCGCAGGCTGTTGTCCAGCTCGGTGACCAGCCAGCGGCGCGAACTGCCCCGGTGGTTGCGCTCGTCGCCCATGGGCAGGCCCGCCTTCGTGGCCAGCACGATGTCGTCGCGGCGGCCCGCGATGGCCCTGCCGACCATCTCCTCCGACTCGCCGCCGCTGTACATGTCGGCGGTGTCGATGACGTTGATCCCGGCTTCGAGGGCGGCGTCGACGATGGCGGTGGCCTCGTCCTGGGTGGTGCGTCCGATCGCACCGAAGTTCATCGCGCCGAGCGCGAGGGTGCTGACCTGCACGCCGGTGCGGCCAAGGGTGCGGTAGTGCATGACGGTGTTCCTCCGTAACGGCGGCAAGACATGGCTTGGTCACGGGCTCCCGCTCTGGCATCATGAGCAAACGGAACCTCGTTCCGCTTCAACGATACGGAACGCTGTTCCGATTTGGCAAGATCCGTCGGCAGTGGAGGGAGAGCGGCGCGGTGAACGACAGCGGGGAGGGCGGCGCGGCCCCGTCCAAGCGGAAGGACGCCCGACGCAACAAGGAGACGCTGCTCGACGCGGCCGCCACGGTCTTCGTCAGGTCGGGCGTGGAGGCGCCCGTACGCGACATCGCGGCCGAGGCGGGCGTCGGGATGGGCACGATCTACCGCCACTTCCCCACCCGGGCGGATCTCATCATCGCCGTCTACCGGCACCAGGTCGAAGCGTGCGCCGAGGCCGGCCCGGCCCTGCTGGCGTCCAGTCCGACCCCGCACGCCGCGCTCGGGCAGTGGATCAACCTCTTCGTGGACTTCCTGGTCACCAAGCACGGCCTCGCCGCCGTGCTCCAGTCCGACAGCTCCGGCTTCGACACCCTGCACGCCTACTTCCTCGACCGCCTCCTGCCCGTCTGCACCCAACTGCTCGACGCCGCGGTCGAATCCGGCGAGATCCGCTCCGGCCTGACGGCATTGGAGCTGATGCGCGGCGTGGGCAACCTCTGCATCGGCGCGGACAGCGATTCCCGCTACGACCCGCGCCGCCTGGTCGAACTGCTCATCGCGGGACTGCGGCAGCCGGGCACCCCCTAGGGGGTGTCGCGCTGCTCGGCGCGGTGGGCGAGCGCTTCGATGATGCGTTGCCATGCCGGTGATGCCTCGGAGATCCGGGAGGAGACCAGCTTCAGCAGCCCTGGCCGGCTGCTGCCTCGTTCCTGTTCGATCTCCCACGCGTCCAGGTCGTCGATGAGCCGGTCCAGGCGTGGATCGTGCGGATCCCAGTCGACCGACTGATCACAGGCGAGATACAGGCGCGTCGTCTCGGGGTCGTCGAAGGCGGCGTTCTTGTCCCGTATCCGCTGCGGCATGACGTGCGGATCCAGCGCCTGCATCAGGATCCACGCGTCGCGCTCGAGCCGTACCCTCAATTCGCTGATCCCGAGACCACGCATCCGGTCCAGGAGGGCGACCACCTCCGGCGGCAGGACCAGCCTTTCGCCGCCGGCCAATTGGGCGATCCGGCGGCGGTATTCGGTGAGCTGGTCGATCTTGCACTGCAACTCGGCGTCGATCTCGGTGACGGCCTCGGCGAATTCGGCCGGCTGTGCATGCAGCAGCGCGTCGATACGGGCCAGCGGCACTCCCGCA
Organism: Streptomyces sp. NPDC021212; assembly: GCF_044332925.1. Classification (NCBI taxonomy): domain Bacteria; kingdom Bacillati; phylum Actinomycetota; class Actinomycetes; order Kitasatosporales; family Streptomycetaceae; genus Streptomyces; species Streptomyces sp. NPDC021212. The sequence goes on along the minus strand of NZ_JBIRPZ010000018.1, from coordinate 73,995 downwards.
TCGGCGAGGGTCCTGATCCGGATGAGGTCCACCACCGCTTGCGCGCCGTAGCGGCGGTATCCCGAGGCATCGCGCTCGGGCTCCGGCAGCAGGCCGACGTGGTGGTAGTGGCGAACGGTGCGCACGGTCACGCCGGCGGCTGCGGCGAGCTGGCTGATCGTGAGCACCGTCCCCCTCCGGTCTTCGTGCGACGCGGCCGTGCCGAGTCTAGGCACGAGCCCGGTCGACGACGTCACGGATCGCCTGGACCACGACATCGGGGCGGTCGAAGCAGAGCCGGTGGTGGCTGGTGTCGGAGATGATGCGCTGCTCCCCATGCGAGACCGCGCTCACCAGGGCCGCGTCCATTCTCGTGTGGCCGTCACGCATCTCTCGCAGCGTCCGCTCCGACGTCAGCGCCTGCTGGGCGGGGTCGGTGCCGACCACGGTGAGAGCGACCACCGGGACGTCAGGAATGTTCGGCCCGGCCCGTAGTTCGGTGGCGAGTGCGGCCAACTTGGTGCGCTCGGCGATGCCGACCTGGGCCCATGCGTCACTCACCCTGGCATCGGCCAGCGCCTGCCGCATGCGCTCCGGGTAGTTCACGAGCGCGTACAACTCGGCGAACATCTCGCGCAGGGCAGGGCGCATCTGTTCCAGCTGCTCCCCACCAGGCGCCATCCGCTCGACCGCGGCCAGACTCGCCGCGGGAGGCATGAAGTCGTCCCAGTCGCGGTGGAAGGCGTCCAACCAGACCAGTCCGGCCACGTCCTGCGGGTACAGCTGCGCGAACCGGTGCGCGGAGAAGCCACCGAGGGAGTGCGGCACCAGGACGTAGGGGGCGGCGTTGTTCTGGGCGCGCAGCAGCTCGCGCAGTTCCGTGGCGACCGCGGCGGCGGTGCGCGGCAGCGGGAGGGGATCGCTGTAGCCCGTACCGCCGCGGTCGTAGACCACGGCGGTGGTGAAACGCGAAACCTCCTGCTGCACACCGAAATAGTCCAGGCCGACCGCACCGGCGCCCGGCAGGAAGACCACGGCCGGTCCGCCGCTGCCCGACCGATGCACGAGAACGCGGCGGCCGTCGATCTCCTGGAACCCGCCGACCGGCGGAACGAGCCGGGTCGGGGAAGTGCTGTTGTTCGTCATGCGACCAGGCTCCAACCCTGACGCAGGGTCAGGGTCAAGCCTTTTCGTCGCCGCCCGACGTCGTCTCGGCTTCCGCGTAGAGGACGTCGCGGGCCTGTTCCGCGGCGCGGGTCATGCTCTCGCCGACGAAGGCGATGAAGCGGGCGATGTTCTCGAGGCGGGTGGCGGCCGGGGTGTCGGGGCCGAGGAGGCTGACGCCCCGCCGCGCGATCTCGGCCATCTGGGCGTGGGTGCGGGCGGCGGCGATCATCCCCTGATACCAGACGTCGTTGTCGACGACGTAGCGCTCGCGGCGGCGTTCGTCGCGTTCCCGGCGGACGAGGCCCTGGCTTTCGAGGAACGTGATCGCTTTGGAGACGGACGCGGGGCTGACCTGGAGGTGCTGGGCGAGTTCGGCCGCGGTGAGGCTGCCCTCGTCGGTGGTGTAGAGGCAGACCAGCACCCGGGACATCATCTTGGGCAGGCCCTGTTGCATGAGGAGGGTGGCGAACGCCTCCTCGTACTCGCGCACGACCTCGGCGTCGCGTCCGTTGGCCTGCGGGGGCGTCTTCCGGCCCCGGGGTGCGGCCTGTCTGCGGCGGTGGGCGCGGTGTTCGGTGGCGCGGTGGGCGAGGTCGGCACGGTAGGCGGTGGGGCCGCCGTTGCGCATGACCTCGCGCGTGATGGTCGAGGTCGGGCGGTCGAGGCGTCTGGCGATCTCCGCGTAGGCGAGGCTGTCGGCCAGCCCCAGCGCGATCTGCTGACGTTCCTGCTGGGTGAGCCTGCCTCCCGGCATCGCGGCCTCCTTCGTGGTCCGTGGTGTGTGCAGCATAGCGTTCACCCTCAATCCATTGCAACGAGCAGCGTGCAGGCCGTTGCGTTAGATCCAGAATCGTTGCAACGAAAACTCGGCTTCTAGCTGCGTTAACGCGGATCTCATGCAACGAACTCGTTGCCAATTCCATGAACGCAACGTAGCGTTTTCGACATCGGAAACGACCAGTCGAAGGAGCGCACGATGCAGAAGTTCGCCACCCCCGCCCCGGTGACCGCCGTCCTCGACATCCCCGCCGGGCGCCTCCAGTTCATCGCCGCCGACCGGGCCGACACCACGGTCGAGGTCCTGCCCGCCGACCCCTCGAAGAGCCGCGACGTGAAGGCGGCGGAGCAGATCGAGGTCACCTACGGCGACGGCGTCCTGCGGATCGAGACCCCCGAGCCGAAGAACCGGATCCTCGGGCACTCCGGATCCGTCGAGGTGACGGTCCAACTGCCCGCCGGTTCCCGCGTCGAGGCGAAGGCGGCCGCCGCCGAGTTCCGTGGCGTCGGACGGCTCGGCGACGTCGCCTTCGAGGGCGGCTACCGCTCGGTCAAGCTCGACGAGACCGCGAGCGCCCGCCTGGCCGCTCTCGACGGCGACGTCTCGGTCGGCCGCCTGGGCGGCCCCGGGGAGATCAGCACCCAGAGGGGCGACATCCAGATCACCGAGGCCATGCGCGGCGCGCTCACCCTGCGCACCGAGCACGGCGAGATCTCGGTCGGCGCCGCCCGCGGAGTCTCCGCCTCCCTGGACGCCGGCACCAGCTACGGCCGGATCCACAACACGCTCAAGAACACCGACGGCGACGCCGCCGGCCTGACCATCCACGCGACCACCGCCTACGGCGACATCACCGCCCGCAGCCTCTGAATCCGCAGCCTGCAGAACGAGAAGGAGCACTCCTCATGACCGACGTGGCCATCGCGGCGAACGGGCTGCGCAAGTCCTACGGTGACAAGACCGTCCTCGACGGCATCGACCTGACCGTCCCGGAAGGAACGATCTTCTCCCTCCTGGGTCCGAACGGCGCCGGGAAGACCACCGCCGTCAAGATCCTGTCCACGCTCATCACCGCCGACGGCGGGCAGGGCCGCGTCGGCGGACACGACCTCGCCACCGACCCACAGGCGGTCCGCGCCGCGATCGGCGTCACCGGGCAGTTCTCCGCCGTCGACGGCCTGATCACCGGTGAGGAGAACATGCTCCTCATGGCGGACCTGCACCACCTCTCCAAGCGCGAAAGACGCCAGGTCACCGCCGAGTTGCTGGAGCGCTTCGACCTCACCGAGGCCGCCTCGAAGCCCGCCTCCACCTACTCCGGCGGCATGAAACGCCGTCTCGACATCGCCATGACCCTGGTCGGCAACCCGCGAATCATCTTCCTCGACGAGCCCACCACCGGACTCGACCCGCGCTCCCGCCACACCATGTGGGGCATCATCCGCGAGTTGGTCACGGGCGGCGTCACCGTCTTCCTCACCACCCAGTACCTGGAGGAGGCCGACGAACTCGCCGACCGCATCGCCGTGCTCAACGACGGCAAGATCGCTGCCGAGGGCACCGCCGAGGAGCTGAAGCGGCTCATACCCGGCGGACACATCCGGCTCCGCTTCACCGACCCGGCCGCGTACCAGAGTGCCGCCGCCGCCCTGAGCGAGGCATCCCGGGACGACGAATCCCTCGCGCTCCAGCTCCCGAGCGACGGCAGCCAACGAGAGCTGCGCGCCCTCCTCGACTGGCTGGACTCGGCCGGCGTCGAGGCCGACGAGCTGACCGTGCACACCCCCGACCTCGACGACGTGTTCTTCGCCCTCACCGGCCCGGCCAACATCCCCCACCAGCCCAAGGAGACTGCCCGATGAGTACCCCCCTGGCTCCCGCCCGCCCGACCCGGATCTCCCTCGCCGTACGCGACTCCGCCACCATGCTGCGCCGCAACCTCCTGCACGCCCGGCGCTACCCGTCCCTCACCCTGAACCTGCTGCTCACCCCGATCATGTTGCTGCTGCTCTTCGTCTACATCTTCGGCGACACCATGAGCGCGGGCATCGGCGGCGGCGGTCCGGACCGCTCCGTATACATCGCCTATATCGTCCCGGGCCTGCTGCTGATGACCATCGGCAGCACCACGATCGGGACCGCGGTCTCCGTCTCCAACGACATGACCGAGGGCATCATCGCCCGCTTCCGCACGATGGCGATCCACCGCGGCTCCGTGATCATCGGACACGTCATCGGCAGCGTGCTGCAGTCGATCATCAGCGTGGTCCTCGTCGGCGCCGTCGCCGTGGCCATCGGCTTCCGCTCCACCGATGCCACCGTCCTGGAGTGGCTGGCGGCATTCGGACTGCTCGTGCTCTTCGCCACGGCGCTCACCTGGATCGCCGTCGGCATGGGCCTGATCAGCCCGAACGCCGAGGCCGCCAGCAACAACGCGATGCCCCTGATCCTGCTGCCGCTGCTCTCCAGCGCCTTCGTCCCTCTCGACGCGATGCCGGGCTGGTTCCAGCCGATCGCCGAATACCAGCCGTTCACGCCCGCCATCGAGACCCTGCGCGGCCTGCTGCTCGGCACCGGGATCGGCCACAACGGATGGCTCGCCGTCGCCTGGTGCCTGGGTCTCGCGGTGCTCGGCTATCTCTGGTCGACCTCGAAGTTCCACCACGACCCAAAGTAACCGCCATGACGACGCGGGACACCTCCCGCAAGGCGTCCCACCCGAGGGCGGCGTACACCGACACCCCGTCGGAGTACGCCGCCCCGTTTCGTATGGACGTCTCATTCGTATGGACGTCTCAGCCTCCGTGCGCGGGCTGCGGGGCGCGGCGCAGCCGCTCCTCCAGCGCGTCCAGCAGGCCGGGCAGTTCGGGTGCGACGGCGAGGTCGTCCAGAGTGGACGCGGGGAGAAAGCCGGAGTCGGCGATGCCGCGCAGGGCGTCGAGCAGCGGAGTCCAAAAGCCTCCGGCGTCGAGGAGACCGACGGGCTTGGCGTGGAAGCCCAGCTGGCGCCACGACCACACCTCGAATATCTCCTCCAGTGTGCCGAGCCCGCCGGGCAGGGCCACGAAGGCGTCGGCGCGCTCGGCCATCATCGCCTTGCGCTCGTGCATCGAATCGCATATGAGCAGCTCCGTCACCTCCTCGTGCGCCCACTCCCGCTCGACCATGCTGCGCGGCATGACGCCGACGACCTCGCCGCCCGCCTTCATGACGCTGTCCGCCAGCACCCCCATCAGCCCCCTGCGGCCGCCGCCGTAGACCAGGCCGATCCCGCGCCGGGCCAGCTCCGCGCCCACACCGGCGGCCAGTTCGGCGTACGCCGGATCGTGCCCGTCGGACGAGGCGATGAAGACGGCGAGACGGCGCATGGGGACCTCCGGGACGGCTGGGACTGGACGGCTGGGACGGCGGCCCCCGGTCTACCACGGTCACACCAGCGCCGACCACGGGTTTTGGCCGGTCACGAGAGGAGTCACGACAGGATCTCGACGTACCCGTCCGTTCCGTGCACGCGGATCCGCTGCCCGTCCCGGATCAGCCGGGTGGCCTGCTCCACGCCCACGACGGCCGGCAAGCCGTACTCCCGGGCGATCACGGCGCCATGGGTCATCAGGCCGCCCACCTCCGTCACCAGGCCCGCGATGCCGACGAACAGCGGCGACCAGCTGGGGTCCGTGAAGGCCGTGACCAGGATGTCGCCCGCTTCGAGATCGGCGTCCGCCATGTCGAGGACGACGCGGGCCCTTCCCTCGATGGTCCCGGCGGAGACGGGCAGGCCGATCAGGGCGCCGGCCGGCACGTCGTCGCGCCGGTACGCCCCGGTGACGGCCTCACCGTCCGAGGTGAGCACGCGGGGCGGGGTGAGCGCGTGGTACGACCGGAACGCTTCCTTGCGCTGCTGGATGAGCCGGTCATCCACCTGGTTCGCGCGCACGACGTCGTGGAACTCCTGGAACGTGAGGTAGAAGATGTCCTCCTTCTCAGGAAGCACATCGGCCTGCACGAGGCGTTCGGCCTCCGCCAGCAAGGCCCGCTTGTAGACGAAGTAGCGGCTGATGATGCCGTACTTCGGGTACTCCCGGTACCCGATGAAGGTGCGGACCCGGTCGATCATCCGCTTGGTCTCGTCGGCCTTCCGGTCCCCGTCCGGCAGGGCCCGCAAGCGGGACAGCACGTCCTGTTCCTTCTGCTGCGCCTTCTGCCGGCCTTCCTCGAAGCGCCGCTCGGCGGCGCCCGGCTCGAAGTTCCTGACGTTGTCGAGGATCACGGGCACGAGCGTGGTGGGGCGTTCGCGCCAACGCGGCCTCGTGATGTCGATCTCGCCGACGCAGCGCATGCCGTACCGGTCGAGGTAGCCCTCGATGGCGTCGCGCGCTTCGGCCCCGCCCGCGAGCTTCGCCAGCTCGTCCAGGAAGCCCTCCTCGTTCTCGACGCCCTGCCGGTCCTGCAGGCCCTGCAGGAACGCCACCACCTCCGGTTTCGGCCGGATCACGTCCGCGACGTCGAGCAGCGCGAGGCCCATCTCCGACGTGACGTTGTCGGGGGCGGACAGCGTGAGCGTGTCGGCCGCGTTCTTCTCGCCGAGCCACTCCCGCAGTTTGTCGTTGAGCCACCACGTGGCCTCCATCCCCGCCATGATCGCCTGGAAGTTCAGCGGATCACCGAGGACTCGCTTGTGCTCCTCGAAGGCCTCCAGCAGGAAGTCGAACAGCGCCGGTCCGGTCTTCGTCCGGATGTCGCGCTCCAGGGTGGCGATGGACACCTGGCTGCGCTCGATCAACTCGGTGACGAGGGCCGGATCGGTCTCGATCGCGGCGGACGCACCCCCGGCCGGCGGCCCACCGGGGCCCGTATCCGGGAGCGACGGGACGAAATCGCCCTGTTCGAGTACGGTCTCCAGCGCGTCCCTGACCAGCGGATCGCCTTTCCCCATGAGCTCCAGGAGGGCGGCGCGGCTCGCGGGCGAGGCCAGGCGGCGGGTGACGTCGACGAACAGCCTCCCGCCGGCCTCGGGCATCGGCACCATGGCCGTCAGCTGCCAGATGGAGAGCCCCAGAGGCTTCATGGGGTCGGTCATCATCTGCTGATGACCGACGGAGACGTAGACGTGATTCTCCTGGTCGTCGGCCTCGGGGATGGGGAACAGCGTCGTGATCGGCCGGCTCTGAACGATCTGGAAGCCATCGTCGGCCAGGCACCATTCGATGTCCTGCGGGCGGCCGAAGTGCGCCTCGATCCGCCGCCCGAGCTGCACGAGCCGCACGACCTGCGCATCCGTCAGCGCGGGCTGCTCCTGCCGCCCCGAGTCGATCGCCACTTCCCGCGTACCGCCGTCCGGTAGGGCGTCAACGGCACGCTGTTTGGCGGCGATCGCCTTGGTGACCACCTCGCCGTTACGCACCTTGAAGACATCCGGGTTCACCAGTCCGGAGACCAGGGCCTCGCCGAGGCCGAAGCCCGCGTCCACGGTGGCGACCTTCCGGTTGCCCGTGACGGGGTCGGCCGTGAACAGGATGCCGGACGCATGCGGGAAGACCATCCGCTGCACGACCACGGCCATGTGGACCGTACGGTGGTCGATGCCGTTCCGCCGGCGATAGGTCACGGCCCGCTCGGTGAACAGCGAGGCCCAGCACCGGCTGACGTGCTGGAGGACCGCCGTCGGCCCCACGACGTTCAGGTACGTGTCCTGCTGCCCGGCGAAGGAGGCCGTCGGCAGGTCCTCCGCCGTCGCGCTGGACCGGACGGCGTAGGCGGCTTGCTCGCCGAGCCGGGCGAGCGGGCGGGTGATCGCCGCCGCGAGATCGTCCGGAATGGCGATGTCTTCGATGGTCCGGCGGATCTCCGCGCTGAGCGTGCGGATCGCCTCCCGGTCGTCCGGGTTCACGCGCGACAGCTGATCGAGCCGCTCGTCGATCGACGGCGCTTCCGCCATGATCCGCCGGAAGGCGTCCGTCGTCACGCAAAAGCCCCCCGGCACGCGGATGCCGTCGATCCGCGACAGCCCGCCCAGGTGCGCGCCCTTGCCGCCGACGACCGCGACCTGCGTCTCGTCAACCTCCTGAAGATCCAACACGTACTGCTCGATCATTGCGACACCCACTCGTGTCCCCGTTTCCGCTGGTCGTGGTCTCGGCCGACGATTCTGCGCCGTGACCCGGGCCTTGCCGCAAGCCCCCCTGTGCGCTATAAGTTAAGAGTGGCGAGGAGAAGGTTCTCCTCGCCTTTGTTCGTCTCGGGTTCTCACCACCCGGCCTCCGCACGGCTGCTGATTCACCAGAGACCGGCGACGGCGTATGCGAGACGCACCAGGGAAATCCCGGTGGTGGAGCCGCCCAACTCCTAGGGCGGCTGTCCGGGTGCAGTGGGGGATCGTCCCGATGGCCCGCATGCGGACCGGACAGCGACCGTATGAGCATGACATCGACGACGCCCACAACCCGATTGCTTTCTGTCCTCATCCCTCTCCTGCTGCTGTCGTACGGCGTGCTTCGCCTGATCGACGGCATGGACGGCGATCACGGTCCGGGGGTGGCCTGGAACCTCGGCCACACGTTCTTCCTCGCCGCCTTCCTCCTGTTCGGCGCCTTTGTCGTGGTGCTGCGCGGCCTCATTCCCGCAGCCACCATCCGGATGAGAACCGCCGCCAGTGCCGCCATGGTTACCGGAGTGTTCGGCGCCGGTTGCTTCGTCTGGGTGATCCTCGGTGATCTTTTCTCCGGCCTCGCCGACTCCGCCCCTCTGCCCGGCCCTCTTGAGTTCGCAGGCCCGCCGGCCTTCCAGCTCGGCATGCTCGCCCTGCTGATCATGCTGGTGGCCGTACGGCCCGGGCGACTGCCCGTGTGGAGCCCGGCGCTCGTGGCCCTGTCCTTCATCCTGATCGCGGTCAGCCTCGATCTGATCCCGCTCGCGGCCGTCGGCCTGATGGCCGGCTTCTCACCGCTGGCCCACAACCGACGGTGCCCGAACCATGCACCCTAAAAGCGGGATCTGACCGTAGCTCCTTGTAATCAAGGATGACCCCAGCGCGGCATCGCAGGCCAGGGGCTTGACGCCTGACGGGCCGAAAGCCTTTAGTGATCGCGACCGATCAGAAACGGATCACCCGACCAGTGATCCGCGACTTCCCACGGGGGAATCGATGCGCGCACTCATATCGGCCGGAGGCATGCTCGCCGCCGCCGGCCTCACCTTCGGCCTGATGACCGCCCCGGCATCCGCGGCGCCGACGACGGCGTCCGCCTCGACCACACCGGCGGCAAAGCCCCCGCCGAAGGCGGGCAAGGGCAGCGTCAAGTGCAATGAGAACAACTCGCGGGTCAACTTCTCCTGGAAGACCGGCTATGCGAGCACCAAGGTGTACTACAACAACCACTGCCTGGGCGGCTTCAAGACCAAGGTTGCCTTCAAGTTCTGGAACGACGGGTCGACGCCGTTCTACAAGTGCGTCAGCTTCGAGGGAATGACGAAGGGCACGTACAAGTTCGCGCACATCAACGAGATCATGGGTGTCAGCAAGGACACCAAGAAGTGTGAGAAGAACTAAAAGGTAGATCCACGAGGATCCAGGATTCGGCCCCGCCGCGTGAGCGGCGGGGCCGAACTTGCGCCGGGCTGGAACGGGCGGAGGTCTCCGCGAAAACCCGGTGGCGGACCACGGCGACCGCTGCTACTTTTCCGGAGGCCGTGCGAGAAAACGAGGAGGTGGTACCCGTGAACGTATCGACATGGGTGCTCCCCTCCGGGGTCACGGTCGGGCGATAGGCAGGTCGTCCGGGAGCGCCGTCTCCGAGCCCTCCCGAAAGGCACGACCATGCGATTCACTTCTCAGCAGCGTCTCGACGACGGCGTCCTCGAGCGCGAATTCACCCTCGGCGAGATCCCCGGCATCCTGTGGACGCCCGGATCCGCATCCACATCCGCAGCGGTGCCGCTGATCCTGCTCGGCCACCCCGGTGGCCTGCGCAAGATGTACCCCCGACTGCTGGCCCGGGCCCGGCACTCCGCTGCGGAGGGCTTCGCCACGGCCACCATCGAACTCCCCGGAAGCGGCGACCGGCCCCGTTCCGCCGCCGCCGAGCAGACCCGCGCCGACCTGCGCCGGGCCCTGGAGGCCGGCGAGCCGGTCGGCGGGGACATCGTGGACCGGCTCGTCCTCCCGCTGGTCGAAAAGGCGGTCCCGGAATGGCAGGCCGCCCTGGACGCCCTCCTTTCGCTGCCCGGGATCGGCGGCCCGGTCGGGTTCTCGGGGGGAGTGATCTCCATCGGGATCCGGCTGGCGGTGGTCGACCCGCGCATCGCGGCCGCCGTTCTGTTCGCCGGGAGTTTCGTGCCGCGCGCCCTTGTCGAGGAGGCCCGGCAGGTCACCATTCCGCTGCACGTCCTGCTCCAGTGGGACGACGAAGGGAACGACCGGCAGGCGGCCCTGGACCTGTTCGACGCCTTCGGCTCCGAGGAGAAGACGCTGAACGCCAACATGGGCGGGCACACCGGCGTCCCGCAGTCCGCGGGGGACGCCGCGGCCCGGTTCTTCACCCGGCATCTGAAGTGAGGCCGGGCCGGCAGGCCAGATGCGGTCAGGCGGCTGCGGCCTGGCGGCAGTCGCGGCATCGGCCGGGGGCGGCGGAGCGGAAGGCGCGGTCGCAGCCGTTGCAGTTCCGGAGCGGGACGACCGCCGGGCGGGAGCCGGGAGCGGTCGGGGTCGCCGCCGGGAGCGGTGGCGGGAGCAGCTCGGTGAGGCGGTGCGCCAGGAACGCGGCGGGGTAACGGAGGTCGGGCGGGAGGTTCGCGGTGAGGGTGCGGCGTACGGCATCGGGTGCGGCGCCACGCTCCAGCCAGACGGCCACGCCCGGGGCGAGGCGGCGTACGTCCCGCTCGGAGAGCAGTAACCGGTCGTCCGCGCGGCGGAGGGTGGTGAGCAGTGCCGTCGCGACGGGGTGCGTGGGGGCGGGCTTGTTGGGCTGCGGGAGGGGTGGCGGCGGTGGCGGTGCGGGGCGTTCGGGCTGCCGCTCGCGTTCGGGCCGTACGGGCTGTACGGGCCGTACGGGTTGCGGTTCGCGGGTACGGCGGGCGCGCGTGGCCTCCGGGTGGTTGTACGAGACCGTACGGGTCACCATCCGGCCCTCCGTGGTGCGTTCCCGGCTGCGTTCGATGTAGCCGTACGCCTCCAACTCCCGCAGCGCGGCGGCGATCCGGTCCCGGCCCTCCGGGAACCTCGCGGAGAGCGTACGGATGTCCACGGACGCGCCCTCCGGCAGCGACTGGATGTGCGCGCCGAGTCCGATCGCGGTGAGGGAGAGTTCGCGGTGCTGGGTGAGGTGGTTGCCGACGATCGTGTAGCGGTTCGGGTGCCGTTCCCTCACATGGGTGACTCCGCCGGCGGATCGGCGAACGAGGGGAAGTACGCGCGCAGGCGCGTTAGGGTGCTGTTCAGCCATCAGGAAGGGTCCACTTCCTCGGTGGTCAGGCCCTCGACTCGGGATGCCAGTCCCGGCCGGGGGCCGTCGCATGTCTGGGGTTGTTGTGGCCGAGCCTGCCGTGCCAATCCGTCCGCGCGCCAGCCGAGTTGGGTGAAATCACCCGTCCGGGTGACTGGTGAGAGGTTTGGATGGGTTGGGAAGGTTCTTTCCCGCAGTTCTTGGTCTTTGATGGCCCGCCCCGCCGGATCCTGGGTTCCGGGCCTCCGGTGGGACGGACGTCAGACGGAGAGGTCGAGTTCGGCCCAGATCGTCTTGCCGATCAGCTCAGGGCGGACACCCCAGCGGTCCGCGAACTCCTCGACGAGGAGGAGCCCGTGACCCGATTCGCGCGGTTGCTCACCGGTCTCGGTTTTCGGACGGACGACGGGCAGGCGGTCGGCCCGGGGGTCCTTCACTTCGATGCGGAGCGTGTCGGGGGTCCTGTTGAGCGAGAGCCGGAAGTTCCGGCCCGGAACGCGGCCGTGCAGCGCGGCGTTCGCGGCCGGCTCGGCGACGATCAGCGCCGCCTTCTCGTGCGGCAACCCCCAGGAGCGGATGCGCTCGGTCGCGAGCAGCCGGGCGAGGCGGGCACCCTTGCGGGTGGCGGAGAGCAGCACGGTGTAGTGCGAAGCGGAAGTGCTGGTTCGGGTGATGATGAGGGTGTTCCTTCCGCTCGCTACCCGGCGGCTGCCCCACCGAGTGGTTACCATCAGTCAACGTCCGGATGCGGCGGGTGGGGTGCTGCCACAATGTCTGCCACCTGTAGTCCAGTTGTGAACCAGGACCGACGATCGGGCCGGGTATGACCATCGGGGAGCGCATCCGCGCAGCACGCACGGCACGGCGCCCCAAGTGCAGCCAGGCGAGACTTGCGGACGAACTCTCAGTGGCGCGCTGGGGGAAGACGGGGTTCTGCGACCGGCAGCAGGTATACCGATGGGAAACGGGACGCCGAGTGCCCCAGGCGTGGTTGCCGTTCATCGAACAGGTCCTCACCGTCAGTTTGTCCGAGGACAATGAGTCCGAGTTCGCCGATACCGTGACCTCGGTCATGATCCTGGGAGGCAGCGACGTGGACCGACGACAGTTCCTCGCCGCATCCGCCGCCGTCGGCCTGGCCGCGCTCGACCTCCCTGACGCCGAAGCGGTCATCCGCCGCGTGAACCGTCCCGGTCCCGTCGCGGTGGGCATGGGCGAAGTCACCGCCGTCCGTACCATGACGGCCACCTTGGGCAACGCCGCTTCCGAGACCGGCGGCGGCCACGCCCGGCACCTCGCGGTGCGCTACCTCACCGTCGACGTCAGACGATGGTTGGACGGCCGCTACAGCGACAAGGTCGGCCGCGAGCTGTTCGCCGCGACCAGCGAACTGGTGCACCTGATCGGCTGGATGGCCCGTGACGAGGGCAATCAGGGGCTGAGCCAGCAGTACCACCTGCACAGCTTCAAGCTCGCCGCCGAGGCCGGGGAGAACGAACTCGCCGCGACGGCCTTGCGCGGGCTCGCCGAACAGGCCATCGACCTCGGCCACATTCCCACCGCCGTACGGCTCGCCGAGGCGTGCGAACAGCGCGGCCGGAGACTCGCCAACCCCAAGGCGCTCGCGTACTACCGCAGTACCCTCGCCCGCGCGGCAGCCGCCGACGGCGACCACCCCACCGCCACGACGATGCTCACCTCCGCCCAAGCCGCCATTGAGCAGGCGCCGTCCCGGCCGGGGCAATCCTGGGCGAGCCACTACAGCCACGGCCGGTGGGCCCATGAATCGGGCATGATCCACGCCAAGCTCGGCGACCTCACCGCCGCCGAAGAACATCTCCATCTCGCCCTCGACATCCACGGCCTCGACCGCAAGCGCACCCGGGCGATCGTGCTCGCCGACCTCGGGCACGTCCAGCTCAAACGCGGCAACAGCGAGACGGCTCTGGCCACCTGGAGGGAGTTCCTCGACTGGGCCGACGGCGTGCAGTCCGTACGGATCGACGACGGCCTGACCAACATCGCCGCCCGCCTCACATCCATGCCCGGCAGTCCGGCAGCCGCAGAACTCGGCGAGCGCATCGCCGCCCGGGTGTGAAACGCTCGGCTGGAGCGGGCCACGCCTCCCGCGCCGCCCGAGGCTGCCGTCACCGTGGGCCGCTAGCAGTTGTGGCCCCTCAGATGCTTTCGTGACCATGCCTCGAAGGTGGTGAGGGGGAGTCCGAGCGTACTCGTTGATGCGGGCCTGGCCGAAGCCCATGTCGGGCATCCCGGCGGCGGTTGCCTCCTCCGCCGTCATATCGGGTGCGGTCAGCTCGGTGCCCAGGTTGCGGGAGAGGATCTTGGCGATATCCCGCATCGTCAGGTGGTCACTCACCAGCTCCAGTTCGACCCGGTCGAACCGCTCGGGCGCGGCGATGGCAGCGGCGGCGGCCTTGCCGATGTCTTCGACCGCGACGAGGGACAGCACGGTTGCGGGCTTCAGGAGGGTTACCAGACCGCCTTCGACCCCGCGGGGGAACATGATTTCCGCGGAGGGGCGGAAGTTTTCCATGAAGAAGCCCGGTTTGATGAGCGTCCAGTGCGTGAAGCCCGCCTCACGCACGCGGTCCTGGATTCCGGCCTTCGCCGCGTAGTACGGCTCCATCCACGCCCAGGGGCCCGTGACCCAGCTGGCGTGCTGCCCGGCTCCGGAGACGGAGGTGTGCACGAACTGCGGCACCCCGGCGGCCCGCGCGCCCTCGATCAGGTTGACGGCCTGGGCGACTTCGCCTTCGAAGGCGCGTCCGTTCACGTCGGGCATCTGGACCGAGAAGACGGCACGGGCTCCCTCGGCGGCCCTGGTCACGGAGTCGCGGTCGTAGAGGTCGCCGGTGACCAGTTGGGCACCGAGCGCTTCGACCGCCTTCGCCCGGTCGGTGGCGGGGTCACGTACCAGCGCCCGGACACGAACGCCCGTCGCGAGCAGGGCGCGGGCGCAGCGCTCGTGTTCGACCCCGCCCATCAAGGCCAGAGCGGCGGAGAACCCCGCGACCTCGAGGACCCCTACCGCCGCGGTGAGGACATCTCCTACGCGATCGACGCGCTCAGCACGATCCCCGGCATCGACCCCGAGCGCATCGGCGTCCTCGGCATCTGCGCCGGCGGAGGCTACGCGGTGCACACCGCCCGCACGGACCACCGCATCAAGGCGGTCGGCACGGTGGTCCCCGGCAACATGGGCACGTCGTTCCGCAGCTTCCAGTCGGACGGCGCGGCGGCCGCACTCGACGCCATGGCCGACGCGCGCATCGAAGAGACCCGCTCCGGCGAGCTGACCCGCGTGAACTGGTTGCCCGACACCTTGGAGGAAGCCACAGCAGTCGGGCTGACCGATATCGACACAACCCAGGCAATCACCTACTACCGCACCGAGCGGGGCAGGAACGAGCACTCCACGAACCGTCGCCTCTCGCGCGGCGACTCGCTGCTGCTGGGCTACGACGCGTATCACCTGGTCGATCAGCTCATGACCCAGCCGCTGCAGGTCATCCTCGCCGGACGCATCGGCAACACCGGCTCCTACGAGCCCGGCACGCGGCTGTGGAAGCTGGTGCCCAACCCGGTCGACCTCATGGTGATCGACGGCGCAGGCCACTACGAGATGTACGACGAGCCCGAGTACGTCGACGCCGCCGTCGACCGGCTCGCCAACTTCTACTCGAACCACCTGTAGATCGTCCAACCCGGTGAATCCCTGCGGACACACCACTAGGCCGACCTGGGCGGAGTCCTCGGCTGGTGTCCTGATGGAGGCGAAGCGGTAGGGGCCGGTGTCTGACGCCGGGGTCCTGGACGGGCCTACGGCTTGCGGCCCACGCCTCCGTACGCGTCCACCGCGTCACCGTCGGACTCGGGCCGCCAGCGCGTGATCGGGACGATGCCCGGCTCCAGGACGTCGAGCCCCTCGAAGAACGCGGCGATGTCCTCGACCGGGCGGACGTAATACGGCACCGCTCCGCTCGCGTTGTACGCCGCCGAGGCCGCGATCATCCCCTCGCTGGTGGCGGTGGAATCGCCGATCACCAGGTAGCTGCCGGACGGCAGCCCCGCCATCAGACGGCCCACCAGGGAACGGGCCTCGGCGGGGTCGGCGACGTGGCCGAGGACGTTCAGCAGCACGAGCGCGACCGGTTGGGTGAGGTCCAGCGTCCCGGCCGCCGCCGCGAGGACGGCGTCCGGGGCGTAGAGGTCCGCGTCGAGGTAGTCGGTGGCCCCCTCGGGGGTGCTGTGCAGCAGGGTGCGGGCGTGCACCAGGACGAGCGGGTCGTTGTCGACGTACACGATCCGCGCGTCCGGCGCGACGCGCTGCGCCACCTGGTGGGTGTTGTCGGCGGTCGGCAGCCCCGTCCCGATGTCCAGGAACTGCCGTACGCCGTGCTCCGCGGCCAGGCAGGTCACGGCCCGGGAGAGGAAGTGGCGGCTGGCCACCGCGACATCGACCAGACCCGGGAAGATCTCCTTGATCTCGTCGCCGACCGCCCGATCGGCCTCGTAGTTGTCCTTGCCGCCCACGAAGTAGTTCCAGAAACGGGCGGAGTGCGGCTTGGTGGTGTCGATGCGCTGCGCGACATCCTGCTCGGACACGGAGCGGGCTCCTGAGGGGTTGTGCGTACGGAACGATCTGCCTCCAAGCTAGCCGGAATTGGTCACCCGTAGGGTTCGTTCGATCATTGGGCAAAAGTTTGGCGACAAAGGCACGGGCGTGGCGCACGTGCGGGCGTCAGGCGCTGCGCGAGAGGAGTGCGCGCAGGGCCTTCGCGACGTCCGTGGGCGCCTCCTCGGCCATGAAGTGGCCGTACGCGACGGTCTCATGGTGCAGATCCGGCGCCCACGCGCGCCACAGCGCCTCCGCGTCGAACCCGAGGGCGGCGCCCCAGTCCTGCTGGAGGACGGTGACCGGCATCCGCAGCCGGTTGCCCGCCTCCCGGTCGGCCCGGTCGTGGGCGACGTCGATCCCGGCGGAGGCCCGGTAGTCGGCGACGATCGAGGGGACGGCGGCGCGGCAGGCGTCCAGGTACGCGGTGCGGATGGAGGCGGGGATCGCGGCCGGGTCCGTGCCCCAGAGGTCGAGGAAGTGGCCGAAGAAGTCGTCCGGGGCGGCGGCGATCATCCGCTCGGGCAGGCCCGGGGGCTGCGCCATCAGATAGAGGTGGAAGCCGACCGCTGCGGTGATGCCGTGCATCGCCTCCCACATGTCCAGCGTCGGCAGCACGTCGAGGGCGGCGAGGTGGGTGACGGTGTCCGGGTGGTCGAGCCCGGCGCGGAAGGCGACCAGCGCGCCGCGGTCGTGACCGGCCAGGGCGAAGCGGTCGTGGCCGAGCGCGCGGGCCACGGCCACGATGTCGGCGGCCATGGTGCGCTTGGCGTACGCCGTGCCGTCCGGGTCCGCCGGTTTGTCGCTCGCGCCGTAGCCGCGCAGGTCGGGGCAGATGACGGTGTGGTCGGCGGCCAGATCGGTCGCCACGTGCCGCCACATCAGGTGGGTCTGCGGGAAGCCGTGCAGCAGGACGACCGGGCTGCCGGCGCCGCCGACGGCCACGTTGAGGGCGACGCCGTCAGGTGTCTCGGCTGTGGGGACGCGGTGGTAGGCGAAGCCCGGGATGATCTGTGGCATGGGGTGCGGCTCTCACGTCGTGGCGTATCGGTGACGTATCCGAGGCTGCCGCGTCCCAATCAGCAGCCGGTCAGCGCGGGCGCGGGCGGGCGCCCGGTTACGGTGGCCCGGTGACGTGGGAGCGGGTCGCGTTCGGTGTGCTCGGGCCGGTGGTGGCGCAGGGCGACGGCGGCGTGCTCGCGTTGAAGGGGCCACGGCACCGGGCGGTGCTGGCGCGGCTCATCGTGGCCCGCCGCCGGGTCGTGCCGGTGTCCCGCCTCGTCGCGGACCTGTGGGAGGAGCCTCCGGCGGGGGCGGTCGGCGCCGTACAGACCTTCGTCGGCGCCCTCCGCCGCGCCCTGGAACCCGACCGTCCGCCGCGCGCCCGCTCCCGGCTGCTGGTCACCGAGGGCCCCGGGTACGCGCTGCGGGCGGCGCCCGACGCCGTGGACGCGTGGCGCTTCGAGACGGCCGTGGGCGCCGCCGCAACCCTGCCGCCCGCGGCGGCGCTGCGGCGGCTCGGGGAGGCGCTGGAGCTGTGGCGCGGTCCGGCGTACGCCGGGTTCGAGGGCGAGAGGTGGGCCCGGGGCGAACGCTCCCGCCTGGCCGAACTGCGGCTCCGGGCCGTCGAGCAGCGGGCCGAGACCCTGCTCGCGCTGGACCGCGCCGCCGAGGCGGTGCCCGACCTGGATGCCCACCTGACCGACCACCCCTGGCGCGAGGACGCCTGGCGCCTGCTGGCCCTCGCGCTGTACCGCGCGGGCCGCCAGGGCGACGCCCTGGCCGTCCTGCGCCGGGCGCGCACCACCCTGATCGACCAGCTGGGCCTGGACCCCGGCCCCCGCCTGCGCCGCCTCCAGGCGGACATCCTCGCGCAGGCCCCGGGGCTGGAGGCGGCGGCCGGTCCGGCGGAGGCGATCCGCGGCCCCGGCGCGGGGCCGGTGCCCGGCCACGGGCCAACGCCCGGTGGTGAATCGGCGCCCGGCCACGGTCCGGTCCCCAGTGACGGGATGCCACCCGGCGGCAGGCCAGCGCCCGGCGCCGGGTCGGTATCCAGCGACGGGCCGCCGCCCGGCTATGGGTCACTGCCCGGCCCCGGCTCGGGGCCCGACCACGGGCCACCGCCCGCCAGCAGGCCGATGCCCGGTCGCGGGCAGGCCCCCAGCCACGCGCCCGCGCCCGGCGACGGGCCGACAACCGGCGGCGGGCGAGTGCCCGGCCACGGACCAACGCCCGGTGGTGAATCGGCGCCCGGCAGCAGGCCGATACCCAGTGACGGGCCGCCGCCCGGCTATGGGGCACTGCCCGGCCCCGGCTCGGGGCCCGACCACGGGCCGGTGGCCGGTGGCGGGGAGGCCCCCGGCCACGGGGCGGCGCCCGGGGGCGAGGCCTGGGGCGCGGCGCGCGTGTGGGCTGAGGCGGCCGCCGTCTACGACCGTACGGTCGGTGGCGGGGCGCGGGCTCGGCTGGAGGCCACGGTGGGGCTGATCCGGAACCTTGCGGTGACCGGGGGTGGGGGGCTGGAGGCGGCCCGTCAGCAGCGTCCGGCGGCCATCACCGCCGCCGAGGAGTGCGGCGACCCGGAGCTGACGGCGCGGGTCATCGGCGCGTACGACGTACCCGCGATCTGGACCCGGAGCGACGATCCGGAGTCGGCGGAGCGGATCGTCGGCGCGGCCGAGCGCGCCCTGGCCGCGCTGCCGCCGGGCGGCGACGCGGCGCGCTGCCGTCTGCTGGCCACCGTCGCGCTGGAGATGCGCGGCACCCGCTCCCCGCGCGGGCCCGCGGCGGCGCGGGAGGCCGAGGAGATCGCCCGGCGGCTGGACGATCCGGCGCTGCTGGTCTTCGCCCTGAACGGCGCGTTCATGCAGTCCTGCACCCGGGCCGGGCTCGCGCCGCGGCGGGACGCGATCGGCGCGGAGCTGATCGCGGTGGCCGCGCGGCACGGGCTGGTGACGTACGAGGTGCTGGGCCATCTGGTGCGGCTCCAGGCGCGCGGCGCGCTCGGCGACTTCACGGCCGCGGACGGGCACGCCGCCGCCGCGGACCGGCTGGCCGCGCGCCATGAGCTGCCGTTGGTGGGCGTCTTCACCCAGTGGTACGGGGCGCTGCGGCTCGCCGCCGCCGGGCGAACCGTACGGGCCGAGGCCGCGTACCGGGCGGCGGCCGGGCGGCTGGAGGGGGCCGGGATGCCGGGCGTGGAGCGGGGGCTGTTGCCGCTGGCGCTGCTCTGCGTACGACTGGCGGGCGGGAGGCGGTCCGCGCGGGAGGCCGGTCGGGGTGTCGACCTGGGCGCGGACTGGGGTCCGTACCGCCCCTGGGCGGAGCCGTTCGCGCTGCTGGGGACGGATGCCGCCGGGGCGCGGGCGGCGCTGCGCGCCCTGCCGGAGCCGCCGGCGGACCTGCTGTACGAGGCGCTGTGCTGCCTGGAGGCGGCGGTCGCCCGGGAACTCGGCGACCGGGAGGTCCTGGAGCGGGCCCACCACCGCCTGCTCCCGGCGGCGGGGCAGCTCGCGGGCGCGGGCAGCGGCCTGCTGACGCTCGGCCCGGTGGACGACCACCTGTCCGCGATCGCGGCGGCGCTGGACGCACGTCCGGCGAGGTGAGGCCGCGGGTCGGCCCGCCGTCGGCAGGGTGAGGCCGCGGCCCGGCCCGCCGTCCGCCGCGTACAGCGGAACCAGCCGACCCGCCACACGGCACCCCGGGACGCGTACCCAGCGGGGTGAGGACGCGGCCGCCGTCGGCCGCGCTGGCGGAACCAGCCGACCCGCCCACGCGGCAGCCCGGGACGCGTGCCCGGCGGGGTGAGGACGCGGGCCGGGCCGCCGTCGGCCGTCGGCCGCGTACAGCGTCACCGACCAGCCCGCCACACGGCGGCCCTGGACGCGTACCCGGCAGGGTGAGGACGCGGCCGCCGTCGGCCGCGCTGGCGGAACCAGCCGACCCGCCCACGCGGCAGCCCGGGACGCGTACCCGCCGGAACGCCTAGGGCCAGCGCTCGTACCACCGCTGGTCGGCCTCCAGCTGCGCGGCCAGCGAGATCAGCAGGGGCTCGCTGCAGGCCGGGCCCAGGAGCTGGGCGCCTAGGGGGAGGGTGGCGTCGGGGTCGGCGAAGCCCGCCGGGACGTTGACGGCGGGCCAGCCCAGGACGTTCCAGGGCCAGGCGTACGGGCAGGCCGCGATCATCGCGCGGTCGGTGTGCCAGCCGGACAGCCGGGCCATGGCGCCGATCGGCAGGGGCGGGGTGGCGGTCGTCGGGGAGAGGACGACGTCGTACCGCCGGAAGATGGTCCCGACCCGCCGCCGCAGGGGCTCTTCGGCGGCGCGGGCCAGCCGCAGGGTGCCGCGCAGCAGGCGGCCGTTGCGGGCGGCGGCCCGGGTACGTGCGTCCAGCAGGAGCGGATCGGGGACGCGGCCCGCCCATTCGCACAGGCCCCCGGTGGCGCGGGGCAGGAAGGAGAGCCCGACGGCGCCGTAGCGCGGCTCGGCCTCCTCGACCTCGTGGCCGAGGGCGGCGAGCCGTTCGGCGAGGCGGGTCACGGCGGCGCGGACGGCCGGGTCCAGGCTTTTCGGCGTGCCCGTGAAGGCGGGCTTGAACGACAGGGCGATCCGCAGCCGCCCCGGATCGCGGCCCGAGGCGGACAGCACGTCGATCGGGTCCGGACAGTGCAGGTCACCGTCGCAGTTGCCGCTGGCCGCGTGCAGCAGCAGGGCGGCGTCGGCGACGGTGCGGGCGAGGGGGCCGTTACAGGTGATGCCGTTGAAGGACTCGGCGTCCGGCCAGGTGGAGATCCGGCCGCGCTGCGGCTTGATGCCGACGAGATGGGTCCAGGCGGCGGGGATACGGACCGAGCCCGCGCCGTCCGAGCCGAGCGCGGCGGGGACCAGCCCGGCGGCGACGGCAGCCGCGGCGCCGCCGGAGGAGCCGCCGGGGGTGTGGGCGAGGTTCCAGGGGTTGCGGGTCTCGCCGAAGGCGGGGCCCTCGGTGAACGGCCACTGGCCCAGCTCGGGCGTGTTGGTCTTGCCGACGATCACGGCCCCGGCCGCCCGGAGCCGCCGTACCGCCTCGCCGTCCTCCGTCTTGGCCGGAAAGTCGCCGCAGCAGCCGAAGGCGGTCGGCTCGCCCGCCACATCAGTGTCGTCCTTGACCGCGATCGGCACTCCGAGGAGCGGCAGCCGCTCACCGGCCGCCAGCCGCCGATCGGCGTCGGCGGCCTCGCGCAGCGCGGCCTCGGCCCGGACGCGCCGGAAGGCGTTGAGCGTGGCCTGGGTCTCGGCGATGCGCCGCAGCGCCTGCTCGACCAGCGCCCGCGAGGTCACCTCGCCGTCGGCCAGCGCTCTGACCTGCTGGGCAAGACCTTTCGGAATGACGCTGGTCAACGGACAACCTCCTCGCTCGAACACCTGGGTGAGTTAGGCCACTCCCCCTTTACCCGAGGAGGGGCGGCCACGCACCCTGGGCAACAATGATTGCCCGTTTCCTCACCATCATCACCATCCTCCTCAGCATCTCCAAGCAGCAAGGACGACCCGCATGACCGAGATCGCGGTCCACCGCGCCCGCACCGGCGGCCCCTCGGGCTCCGGCCACGACAAACTGATGGAGCACGCCATCGGCTGGGTGCTCGCCATCGCCCTGGCGATGTTCGCCGCGCAGCTCGGCCTGTTCTAGAGCCTGCTCCAGGGCCTGTTCCGGAGCCTGCTCCAGGGCCTGTTCCGGAGCCTGCCCCAGAGCCCGCTCCAGAGACCGGCCAGTACAGAAAACTACACTCTCGCGTATGTCATAGTGGACTCCATGACGACGTCCACCGCATCCCACTGGCTCGCTTCCGCCACCGTCGACCCCGCCGTCCACGCCCTGCGCCCCGACTACCGCGCGCTGCTCATCACGGCCGAGGGACTGCGCCCCGGGCCCAGTGACGAGGTGAGCGAGAAGTGGCTGTCCGCCGCCGAGGCGGAGGCGCGCGAGCGGTTCGGGGACAGGCCGGTGGAGGAGCATCCGCATCTGGCCGCGTGGCGCGAGGCGTTCCGCGGCTTCGGCGCGAAGCCGCAGCGCACCCGGCCCAGCGCGGAGGCGCTGCTGCGCAGGCTGGGGGCCGGGCTGCCGCGGGTGGACCGGCTGACGGACCTCTACAACGCGATCTCGGTCGGCCATGTGATCCCGCTGGGCGGCGAGGACCTCGACCACTACACCGGCGCGGCCCGGCTGGTGCGCGCCACGGGCGACGAGGCGTTCGAGACGACGGCGAGCGGCGAGCCCGCCGTGGAGCACCCCGCGCCCGGCGAAGTGGTGTGGCGGGACGACACGGGCGTCACCTGCCGGCGCTGGAACTGGCGGCAGTGCACCCGCACCCGACTCACCGGCACCACCACCCGGGCCATGTTCGTACTGGACGCGCTCGGGCCGATGGACGACGCCGCGCTGACGGCGGCCGGTGACCGGCTCAGCGAGGCGCTGACGGAGTCCAGCCCGGGGGTCGTGCTCGCCTCCCGGCTGGTGAGCTGACCGCGTCGTTCTGACCGCCTACGGGCGCTCAGAACAGCGGCTGCTGGCCCGGCGTCGGCGGCTCGTCCCCGCCGAACAGCTTCGGCGGTGTGGTCAGCAGCGGCGCGATCCGCCGTGACCCGGGGCAGGAGACCAGCTCGTAGTCGGAGCGGCGGCCCGGCGGGTCGTGGCGGGCGAAGCGCCCGCCGACCACCGCGATCTCACGGGTGCAGACCGGACAGGTGCGGCGGGGAGCAGACATGACCCCAGTGTCGCTCACCCGCCCCGGATGCCCAGGGCGAGCTTCTCAGGACGCATCGGCCGGGACATACGTGCCCCACACGTCCCGCAGCGCGTCGCACACTTCGCCGAGCGTGGCCCGCGCCGCGAGCGCGTCCTTCATCGGGTAGAGCACATTGGCCGTCCCCGGCTCGCTCTCGGCCGCCTTCTTCAGCGCCGACAGCGCCGCCCCCACACCCGCCCGGTCCCGCTCGGCCCGCAGCCGCGCGAGCCGGGCGCGCTGGCGCTCCTCGATGGCCGGGTCCACGCGCAGCGGCTCGTACGGCTCCTCCTCGTCGATCCGGAACCGGTTCACGCCGACCACCACCCGCTCCCCTGCCTCCTGTTCGCGGGCGATGCGGTACGCGTTGCGCTCGATCTCGTCCTTCTGGAAGCCCCGTTCGATGGCGGCCACGGCGCCGCCCAGATCCTCGACCCGGCGCATCAGGTCCACCGCCGCCTCCTCGACCGCGTCGGTCAGCGCCTCCACCGCGTACGAGCCGGCGAACGGGTCGACGGTCGCCGTCACGTCCGTCTCGTACGCCAGCACCTGCTGGGTGCGCAGCGCGAGCCGGGCCGAGGTGGCGGTGGGCAGGGCGATGGCCTCGTCGAAGGCGTTGGTGTGCAGGGACTGGGTGCCGCCGAGGACCGCCGCCAGCCCCTGGACGGCGACCCGGACGAGGTTCACCTCGGGCTGCTGGGCGGTGAGTTGGACGCCCGCCGTCTGCGTGTGGAAGCGCAGCATCTGCGACTTCGGATCGCGCGCACCGAACTCCTCGCGCATCACCCGCGCCCAGATCCGGCGCGCGGCGCGGAACTTGGCGACCTCTTCGAGGAGGGTCGTACGGGAGACGAAGAAGAACGAGAGGCGCGGCGCGAAGTCGTCCACGCCCATGCCCGCCGCGAGGGCCGTACGGACGTACTCGATGCCGTCCGCGAGCGTGAAGGCGATCTCCTGCGCGGGCGAGGCACCGGCCTCGGCCATGTGATAGCCGGAGATCGAGATCGTGTTCCACTTGGGCAGGACAGTCCGACAGTACTGGAAGATGTCCGCGATGAGTCGCAGAGAGGGTGCGGGCGGGAAGATGTACGTGCCGCGCGCGATGTACTCCTTGAGGACGTCGTTCTGGATGGTGCCGGTCAGCCGGTCCCCCGGCACCCCCTGCTCCTCGGCGACGAGTTGATAGAGGAGCAGCAGCAGCGCGGCGGGCGCGTTGATCGTCATCGACGTCGAGACCTGGTCGAGCGGAATTCCGTCGAACAGGATCCGCATGTCCTCGACCGAGTCGACGGCGACGCCGACCTTGCCGACCTCCCCGTGCGCGAGCGCCGCGTCGGAGTCGTAGCCCATCTGGGTGGGCAGGTCGAAGGCGACCGACAGACCGGTGGTGCCGTGCTCGATCAGCTGCCGGTAGCGGGCGTTGGACTCGGCGGCGGTGCCGAACCCCGCGTACTGACGCATCGTCCACGGGCGGCCGGTATACATCGACGGATAGACGCCACGGGTGAAGGGGTACGCGCCGGGCTCGCCGACACGGCCGCCACCTCCGCCGTGGTCACGACCGGGCCCGTACACCGGCTCGATCGGGAATCCCGACTCCGACTCGCGCGCCATGAGTCCCTGCCTTCTGGTGGCTTATATCTGCCCTTGTACCCATTCAGGGCCTTCTTCACAGCATGCGCCGATGTTCACCGCACGGCAGCCCCGGGCAACATTCCGGGCGACGAACCGGCGAAGAGGGGGATACATGCGTGGAAGATCGGTCGTCCGCACCGCGCTCGCCACGGCCGCCGCGGCGGCCCTGCTGGCGGGCTGCCGGGGCGAGACGGTGACCCTGGACGGACAGCGACATACCAGAGCGGAGCCGCGCGCGGCCGCCAGTACGGTCGGCGCGGCGCCCCACACCCCGGCCGCCGCGCCGCGCCCGCGCCACACGTTCACGCACAGCCCGCGGGCCACGCCCCGCCCGGCGCGGCCGCCCCGCACCCGGGTGGCGGCGAAGCCGCGCACCGCCCCGCGGGTGGCACCGCCCGTCATCGCCTTCGGCACCAGTGGCGAACGAGTGCGCGAACTCCAGGCGCGGCTGCGCCAGCTCGGGCACTTCGGCCGCAACCCGACCGGCTACTTCGGCACGGTGACGCGCGCGTCGGTCACCTCGTACCAGCGCGCCCGCGGCCTGTCGGCCACCGGCTCGGTGGACAGCCGCACCTGGACCTCCCTGCGGTCCCGCACCCACCCGCCCACGCGCGACGAGCTGTACCCGCCGACCACCAACCCCCTGGCCAAGCCGGACTCACGGTGCCTGACCGGGCGGGTGCTGTGCATCAGCAAGAACAGCCGGACGCTGGCGTGGATGATCAACGGCCGGGTCGTGTCGGCCATGGACGTGCGCTTCGGCTCCCAGTACACGCCGACCCGGGAGGGGCTCTTCCAGGTCAACTTCAAGAGCCGGGACCACGTCTCGACGATCTACCACACCCCGATGCCGTACGCGATGTTCTTCAGCGGCGGCCAGGCGGTGCACTACTCGGCCGACTTCGCCGCCCGGGGCTACAGCGGTGCGTCGCACGGATGTGTGAACGTCCGCGACAAGAAAAAAATCGCGGCGGTATTCCATCAGGTGAAGGCGGGCGACAAGGTCGTGGTCTACAAGTAAGGACCGCAACCATCAATTCAGCGCACAAAGAAAGAGGGCGCGGGCAGAGCCGGGGGAACGTGCTCTGCCCGCGCCGATGCGCGGAGCCGTCGGTACGGGGGGAACCTCGGCTCGCGCGCGGCCGATGACCAGTCGGCCCGTTTCTTACAGCGTCACCCCTGAAAAAAACGTCACACCAGATTCCCGTGGGTCTCAGGAAGCGTTGGGTTCAGCGGTCTTCGCGGGGTCGGAATGCTCCGCGGACGGGCTGCCGGAAGGATCGTTGGAAGAACTGCCGGAAGAAGTGCCGGACGGGGTGTCGGACAGTTCCTTCGCAGTGCCGGACGTGGTGGGGTCCGGGCTCGGCGTACTGCCGTCGCCTCCGGAGGGCGTCTCGGACGGCGGCGGGGGCGCCGGGTTGGAGGACCCGCCGTCGTCCCCGCTCCCAGAGTCGTCACGGTTGCCCTTGCTGCCGCCACCCGTGCCGCTGGTGCTGCCCGTGCCGCCGTTGCCGCTGGTTTTGCCGGTGCTGCCCGTGTCGTCGCCGCCGTCGCGCGGGGCAGTGCCGTCGCCGACGACCCGCACGCAGTAGTCGTGGATGCCGGACTGGCTGCCCGCTGCTCGCGTGAGCTTCTTCAGCGCCTTCTGGCCGACGTCGGCCCCGGTGCCGGCCTCCGACGCGAGGTAGTGGCGGCAGGTCCCGAGGGCCCGCTGTCCGTTGCCGTTGTTCCCGGCCCCGGAGCCCTTCTCGCCCCTGCCGTGGTTGTCCCGCTTGCCATGGCCCTCGCCACCGCCCGGTACGCCCCGGCCCTGGGCGCCCTCCGATGTCCTGCCGTCGCCGTCGGGCGACGTCGACGTACCGCCGCTCTCGGAGATCTCCGGCCGCGCCGACTCCCCGCTCCCGGGGCCGGTGTCCGACGTGCTCGCTCCCGGGCGCGGATTGCCGTCGCTGTGCCCGAACGGCAGCACGCCTGCCGCCGCCGCGACCGCGAAGCCGCTGAGCGCGCAGCCCGCCACCGCGGCCACCATGCCCGCGCGCAGCGGACGCCGCCGGCGCCATCCGGTCCGCCACCCACCAGCGGCACCCGCACCCGCACTGGCTTTGGCAGCCGATCGCGCTATGCGCGTTGACTTGTGGCCGACCTGGCCTTCTCCCGAAACGGGGGTAACCGTCGGCTTGGCGTGCGCGGCCCGGAAGGCGGCCACCGCCGCATCCTCGCCGGGGAGCGGGGTCTTACCGTCGGCGGCGGCGCCGTCCGCGCGGCGAGCCGCCTCGGCCACGGCGCCGAGCAGGGCCGCCAGCCGTTCCGCTTCGGCGTGCGGCCGATCGTTCCGGTTGTCTGGGGCGCCGTGCTGCCCCTCGACGGATTCACCGCGAAGCAGCCGCTCCACGGCCTTGTCATCCAGCCAGCTGTAGCGGTGGTCGTCGGCCATCACATATCTTTCTGCGTTGGCGCGCCTGATTCCGTCACACCCGCGGACCTGGCCGCCCCTGTCTCACGCTGCCCGGGTATCCCATCGAGCACAGGTGTATCACCGAGCAGATCGGCCAGCCGCCGCAGCCCCCGGTGGGCGGCGGTCCGTACCGCGCCCGGGCGCTTGCCGAGGACGGCGGCCGCGCTCTTGGCATCCAGTCCGAGGACCACCCGCAGCACCACCGCCTCGGCCTGATCCTGCGGGAGCTGGGCGATGAGGCTGAGCGCGCGGCCGGTGCCGAGGGCCTCCATCGCCTCACCGGCGGTGTCGGCCTCGGACGCCCGGGTCTCCAGCTCGGTCTCGTCACCGCCGATGACCGGGCGCCGACCGCGCATCCGTATGTGGTCGAGGGCGCGGTTGCGGGCGATGCGGGCGGCCCAGCCGCGGAACCGGTCGGCGTCTCCGCTGAACCGTCCGAGGTCGCGGGCGATCTGCAGCCACGCCTCGGAGGTGATGTCCTCCGCGTCGGTGTCACCGACCAGGGTGCGTACGTAACCGAGCAGGCGGGGGTGGACGCACCGGTACACGGTCCGGAAGGCGGCCTCGTTCCCTTCCTGCGCCGCGTACACCGCGGCGGTCAGTTCCGCGTCGTCCCCCTGCACGCTCTCTTCCTGCCACACTCGGAGAAATTTCGGTCCAGCGATGCCGGCCCGCGCGCTAGCCCTGCCCGTACGGCGGACGTGGCCCGGCGGGCGGGGCGGACGGCGGCGCGGGCGGGGCCTGCGGGACGACCGGCGGCATCTGCGGGGCGCCACCACCGTACGGGTTGCCCGGGGCGCCGCCACCGTACGGGTTGCCGGGGGCGCCCGGTGCCATCGGGGCCTGCGGCGGCATGTGCCCCTGCGGGCCCTGCGGCAGCGCGGCGCGCTGCTCCTGCATCGTGGTGATCTGCCGGACGACCATCAGGCCGAGGATCGCGGCGGCGAGGGTGACCAGGTACGCGAAGCAGTTCGTGCCGATCGCCGTCCGCATGTCCTCGATGGCGCCCCGCGCCCCGAAGAGGCCCGAGTCCAGGGCGCGCTGCCGGGCGTTGCTCCACTGCAGGAGCGAGCTGCTGAACAGCGGGCCGCTGATGACCCAGCACACCCACCATCCGTTGAGCAGACCGCGGCCGGCCTGGTGCGGGCCCTGCGGGGAGCTGGCGCGCCAGATGTCGTTGGCGATCTGCTTCGGGAACCACAGGCTGACCACGGGGGTGAACCAGGCGCCCGCCGCCCAGCCGGGGCTGAAGCGGTGCTGGCCCGGGGCGAACACCTCGGCGTTCAGCCGCAGCCGCCGGAACCAGATCGGCCAGACGATGCCGAGCGCGAGCATGACCGCCGAGGACAGGAGCAGCGCCACGCGGTAGAACTCGTCGGCGTCGTCGGCCTTCTCGGGGCTCACCGAGCCGCCGTCGAGGACGTCCCCGTAGAGGTTGTACTGCTGGACGCGGGCGATGAACGCCAGGATCAGCACGGCGATGGTCGCGCCGAACAGCACCTGGAGCGCGGTGGACATCCCGCGCCGCAGGTCGACGCCACCGGCCGGCATGGCACCCGCCGCGGGCATGGACACCGGCGGCGCCGCAGGGTAGCCGTAGGCCCCGGGCCCGGTCGTCGGCGCCGGTTGCTGCCGCAACTGCTGCTGATAGGTACCGCACGCCGCGCAGCGACCGTCGGGCCCGACGGCGACGGCGCGGCAGTTCCCGCACGGATACATTTCTTGATCCCCCTGGGGACGTGGACCGATCGGAACCACGCGAGAAAACAATCTGACCGCGCCCACAGCGCGGACCTGCACGTTACGGGCATCCGACCGGTCCCGTCCAGAGTCGGCCCAGGGCATGGACAGGCCGGGCATGCCCGTAACGGTCAGGTATCGCGTCCACGGCGGGTGTGACGCATTCGAAGCGTGCGACGCTATAAGGAGCGAGGGCCTTCACGGGCCCGAGCTGGACGGCGGTCGGGGCCTCTCCTGTGGGGGGTGGCGGCCCCGGCCGTCCTTCCTCGGCTCATACCCCCAGTTGGTCGGCGAGACGGATGAAGGCCGACCAGCTCAGCGGCGGATTTCCGGGATCCCACAGGCGCTGGGAGAGCGCGGCGAGCGGCAGCCGGATGCCCCTGGCCACCTGCTGCTCGGTCTGGGCACCGGGCTGGTCGGACCAGACCGCGAAGCGGGCGCCGAGGACGCGGCTCGGGCCGGTCAGCTGTTTGTCGGAGACGGGCTGGGTCCCGCGCAGGGTGCCGGGGGTCCATTCGGCGTAGATGCGCTTGCCGGTGGGGTAGAAGAAGCCGTTGGGCTGGCCGAGCACGTAGTAGAGGTACTCGGAGTTGAGGTTCACCACGTTCCGGCCCTCGCGCAGGTACTCCACCGGCGGCCGGGCGGGCCACTTGGTGCGGCCGGTCCAGTACTCGACCTGGATGTTCTTGTCGGGCGTGATGACGCCGCCGCTGAAGAAGCCGTCGTTCCACGCCTTGGGCTCCTTGCCGAGCGCGCGGGCGACCGCCGCCCGGTCGTTCAGCCAGCCGGTGGCCAGGTCCTGGACCGTGGCCCGCGCGCCGTACTTGCGGTGCGCGGCGGCGACGAGCTGCGGGAACGACGCCTCGGGGTCCTTGACGGTGAGCGCCAGATACTCGTCCGCGCCCAAATGCCAGTAGCGGCCGGGGAAGAGCGGGGCGTACTCGCGCATCAGCTGGTCCACGATCCGGGCGGAGGCCGGTTTGGAGATGTCCACGTCGCCCTGGAACGAGGTGCCGCCCGCGTTGCGCAGCTGGAGGTCCGGGTGCCGGCGGATCACCGCGCCGAGGTGCCCGGGCGAGTCGATCTCGGGGACGACGGTGATGTGCAATTGCCGGGCGAGTCCGACGATCCGCCGGACCTGGGCCTTGGTGAGGTGCTGCGCCGAGACGATCTCGGGGTGGGTATCGCTTTGGATACGGAATCCCTGGTCGTCCGAGAAGTGCAGGCCCAGCTGGTTGAGCTTGAGGTCGGCCATCTGGCGCAGCCGCGCCTCTATCCATCCGGCGGTGTAGAACTTGCGCGCGATGTCCAGGTTCAGCCCGCGCTGGGAGCGGTCGGGGCGGTCGTGGATGACGCCCTCGGGGAGCTTGCCGCCGGAAGCAAGGGCCTGCTTCACGGTCCGGGTGCCGTAGAAGACGCCCGCGGTGGCCGGGCCGGTGACGCGGGCGCTGCCCTTGCGGACGGTGAGCGTGTATCCCTCGGCACCGCCGCCCTGACCGGGCGCGACGGCGAGGGACAGATCGCCGCGGTGCGGGGCGCCGGAGGCGGTGTGCAGCCCCAGCTCGTCGGCGATCATGCGGGCCTCGTCGGCGAGCGGACCCCTGAGGTCGGCGACCACCCGGCTGTTCCCGCTGGGCTTCCAGCCGGGCCCGGACTCCGGCGTGAACGTGCGGACGGAGGGGATCGTGCGAGGTGCGGCGGAGCGCGGCCAGGTGGCCGGGGCGGAGGTGGGCGCCGCGGTGGTGTGGGGGGCCGAGGTGTGCTGCCGCGTGGGGAGGGTGGGCGGCCGCGGGGAGGCCGAGCCGTGGTTCGTCGACTGCGTCTGCTGGCAGCCGAGGCCGATCAGGACGACGGTCGCGGCGGCACCGGCGACGCCGCCGCGGAGGATGGCCGCCTTGGCGGCTCTGCCGGACAACCCCATGGCGCGCACCTCCTGTGTCGGGGCGGCACTGCTGTCTCCGTCACGCTCCTGTCTCTTCGCTTGTCTACTTCACGCCATAAAACGTCCCCCTACGAGTGAATTTACGCTCTCTCCGCCACACCGGCCTCTCCGCGTCGTTACCGTGTACTGCTCACACCCCCCAGCACATCTCCCCCACGCGCCCCGTGTGTCCCCGCGCGCCCAAGGAGTCTCCGCTGTCCAGGTCCAGTCCCAGATCCAGCCCCGGCCCCCGTCCCCGGCCCGGCGGCGCAGGCGGCCTCGACCGGCTCAACCACATGACCGCCGACGCCGCCGAGGCGTCGCTCCTCTCCTGCTGCGGCAGCCGCCGCTGGGCCCGGCTGATCGCGGACCACCGCCCGTATCCCGATCTGGGCGCGCTGCTGGCCGCCGGGGACGAGGCGAGCTACGACCTCACCCCGGCCGATCTCGCCGAGGCGCTGGCCGACGAGTCCATGACCGGTCATCCGCTGCCCGTCGAGGCCGGGGTCGGCGCGCTGGCCGCGCACACCGCGTTACGGGCCGCGCACGCCGCGTACGAGCAGAAGTTCGGCCACGCCTTCGTGATCTGCCTGGACGGCCTGGCGCCCGACGAGACGCTGGACCGGCTGCTGACCGGAATCCGGTCCCGGCTGGGGAACGAGCCCGACGAGGAATGGGTCACGGCCGCCGAGGAGCTGCGCCACATCGCCCGCGGGCGGCTGACCCGGCTGGCCGCTCCAAACGCCCCCATGCCGGGTATCGCCCGGTTCCGTCCCGTGTGACCTGCGCACCCGTGCCTCTTTGATCACACCGGAGCCCCCCGCGCGAACCCTCCGACAACACGTCGCTACGATGGCCAGGGCCGGTGGACCATACCCGGCCGGGCCCGACCGACAGTCAAGCCGGCAGGCCCCAGTCCCCGCTTCCGGAGGGTTTTCCGTGCCGGCTGGAACGCTGTACCGCGGCCGGGAAGGCATGTGGTCCTGGGTGGCTCATCGAGTCACCGGCGTCCTCATCTTCTTCTTCCTGTTCGTGCATGTCCTGGACACCTCGCTCGTGAGGGTGTCCCCCGAGGCGTACGACGACGTGGTCGCGACGTACAAGACGCCCATCGTCAACGTGATGGAGTACGGCCTGGTGGCCGCCATCCTGTTCCACGCCCTCAACGGGCTGCGCGTCATCGCCGTGGACTTCTGGTCCAAGGGCCCGAAGTACCAGCGTCAGATGCTGTGGTCCGTCGTCGGTATCTGGGTCGTGCTCATGATCGGGGCGTTCTACCCGATCCTTCAGCACACGCTGCGCGAACTGTTCGGGAGCTGACGCACATGTCCGCCGAGACCACCACCCCCGCGACCGACGCGGTCAGCGCGTACGACGTGGACCACCCGGCCCCCGTCATCGAGCCGCCGCGGGCCCGTACGCGCAAGACGCCCAAGACGACCCGTACCAACTTCGAGATGTACGGCTGGCTCTTCATGCGCCTGTCCGGCATCGTGCTGGTCGTCCTCGTCCTGGGCCATCTGCTGATCCAGCTGGTGCTGGACGGCGGTGTCACCAAGATCGGCTTCGCCTTCGTGGCCGGCCGCTGGGCCTCGCCGTTCTGGCAGGCATGGGACCTGATCATGCTGTGGCTCGCCACGCTGCACGGCGCGAACGGCCTGCGCACGATCATCAACGACTACGCGGAGCGGGACAACACCCGCCTGTGGCTGAAGGGGCTGCTCTACACGGCGGCCGGATTCACCATCGTGCTCGGCACCCTGGTGATCTTCACCTTCGACCCGAACATCCGCTAGGCCCCGGGGCTGAGGTATCCACTCATGAAGATCCACAAGTACGACACCGTCATCGTGGGCGCCGGCGGCGCCGGCATGCGCGCGGCCATCGAGTCGACGAAGCGCAGCCGCACGGCGGTGCTCACCAAGCTGTACCCCACCCGCTCCCACACCGGCGCCGCCCAGGGCGGCATGGCCGCCGCCCTCGCGAACGTCGAGGAGGACAACTGGGAGTGGCACACCTTCGACACGATCAAGGGCGGCGACTACCTGGTCGACCAGGACGCCGCCGAGATCCTGGCGAAGGAGGCCATCGACTCGGTCCTCGACCTGGAGAAGATGGGCCTGCCGTTCAACCGGACCCCGGACGGCACGATCGACCAGCGCCGCTTCGGCGGCCACAGCCGTAACCACGGCGAGGCCCCGGTCCGCCGGTCCTGCTACGCCTCGGACCGCACCGGCCACATGATCCTCCAGACGCTGTACCAGAACTGCGTCAAGGAGGGCGTGGAGTTCTACAACGAGTTCTACGTCCTGGACCTCCTGATGACCGAGGTCGACGGGGTCAAGCGCACGGCCGGTGTCGTGGCGTACGAACTGGCCACCGGCGAGCTGCACGTCTTCCAGGCGAAGGCCGTCGTCTTCGCCTCCGGCGGCTGCGGCAAGTTCTTCAAGGTGACCTCCAACGCGCACACCCTCACCGGTGACGGCCAGGCCGTCGCTTACCGGCGCGGGCTGCCGCTGGAGGACATGGAGTTCTTCCAGTTCCACCCGACCGGCATCTGGCGCATGGGCATCCTGCTGACGGAGGGCGCCCGCGGTGAGGGCGGCATCCTCCGCAACAAGGACGGCGAGCGCTTCATGGAGAAGTACGCGCCGGTCATGAAGGACCTCGCCTCGCGGGACGTGGTCTCCCGCTCCATCTACACGGAGATCCGCGAGGGCCGCGGCTGCGGTCCCGAGGGCGACCACGTCTTCCTCGACCTGACCCACCTGCCGCCGGAGCAGCTGGACGCCAAGCTGCCGGACATCACCGAGTTCGCGCGCACCTACCTGGGCATCGAGCCGTACACCGACCCGATCCCGATCCAGCCGACCGCGCACTACACGATGGGCGGCATCCCGACCAACGTCGAGGGCGAGGTGCTGTCCGACAACGACACCGTCGTGCCGGGGCTGTACGCCGCGGGCGAGGTCGCGTGCGTGTCCGTGCACGGCGCCAACCGGCTGGGCACCAACTCGCTGCTCGACATCAACGTGTTCGGCCGCCGCGCGGGCATCGCCGCCGCCGAGTACGCCGCCACGGCCGACTTCATCGAACTCCCGGAGGACCCGGCCGGGTTCGTCCGCGACCAGGTCGAGAACCTGCGCGACGCCACCGGCACCGAGCGGGTCACCGAGGTGCGCCGGGCGCTTCAGGAGACCATGGACAAGAACGTCATGGTCTTCCGCACCGAGCAGACGCTCAAGGAGGCCGTCGAGGAGATCGGCAGCCTGCGCGCGCGCTACAAGAACTGCTCCGTCCAGGACAAGGGCAAGCGGTTCAACACCGACCTGCTGGAGGCCCTCGAGCTGGGCAACCTGCTCGACCTGGCCGAGGTCATGGCCATCTCCGCGCTGGCCCGCAAGGAGTCGCGCGGCGGCCACTACCGCGAGGACTACCCGAACCGCGACGACGTCAACTTCATGCGGCACACCATGGCGTACCGAGAGGTGGGCGCGGACGGCTCCGAGTCCATCCGCCTCGACTACAAGCCGGTCGTGCAGACCCGCTACCAGCCGATGGAGCGTAAGTACTGATGAGCACCCCCACGCTAGAGAAGGCCGACAAGGCCCCGGAGCCGACCGACGCCACCGCCGCGCACACGATCACGGTCACCTTCCGGATCCGCCGCTTCAACCCGGAGGTCGCGGCCGATGCGTACTGGGAGGACTTCCAGCTCGACATCGACCCCAAGGAGCGCGTCCTCGACGGCCTCCACAAGATCAAGTGGGATCTGGACGGCACCCTGACCTTCCGCCGTTCCTGCGCCCACGGCATCTGCGGCTCCGACGCCATGCGGATCAACGGCCGTAACCGGCTGGCCTGCAAGACGCTGATCAAGGACATCAACCCCGAGAAGCCCATCACGGTCGAGGCCATCAAGGGCCTCACGGTCCTCAAGGACCTGGTCGTGGACATGGAGCCGTTCTTCCAGGCCTACCGCGATGTGATGCCCTTCCTGATCACGACGGGCAACGAGCCGACGCGGGAGCGCCTCCAGTCCGCCGAGGACCGCGAGCGCTTCGACGACACCACCAAGTGCATCCTGTGCGCCGCGTGCACGTCCTCGTGCCCGGTGTTCTGGAACGACGGCCAGTACTTCGGCCCGGCGGCGATCGTCAACGCGCATCGTTTCATCTTCGACTCGCGTGACGAGGGCGGTGAGCAGCGGCTGGAGATCCTGAACGACAAGGACGGCGTCTGGCGCTGCCGCACCACCTTCAACTGCACCGACGCGTGCCCCCGTGGCATCGAGGTCACCAAGGCCATCCAGGAGGTCAAGCGCGCGCTGATCACGCGTCGCTTCTGAGCCGTCGCTTCTGAGCCGTCGCTTCTGAGCCTTCTTGAGGCTTATGGCCATGGGCCCGCCCCCTTGCCCGGGGGCGGGCCCATAGCGTTTTCACAGCCGTTGAACGCCCGCCACGACCCCGACGTACCTCCTGGGGCAGAGGGTGGATGGGGCACGTTCATCAAGGGGTGAAAGCGTGACCGGCACGCAGGAGCGCGGCGCAGAGGAACGAATCGGCCGGCCCATGAGTGACAGCCGCCCGTTAAGTGATGAACTCGCGTGGCGCGGCGGGCTCGATCCGGTCCGCGCCACCCGTATCGGGCTGCAACTCCTCGCCGTTCTCGACTCCGCCCATCGCGCGGGCATCGTCCACGGTGACATCAGCCCCGCGCGCGTCCTGATGCGCTCGGACGGCGAGGTCGTCCTCTCCGGTTTCGGCCATGTCGGCGCCGAGCCGTCCCGGCAGGTCACCGACCCCGCGTACGCCTCCCCCGAGCAGGCGCGCGGCACCGGCGCCTGCTCCGCGTCCGACATGTGGGCGCTGGGCGCGGTCCTGTTCGCCATGGTCGAGGGCCGCCCGCCGCACCGGAGCCGGGCCTCGCCGGAGGAGACGCTGCGGGTCGTACGGGAGGAACCCGTACCGCACCCGCCACACGCCGGCCCACTCGTCCAGGTGATCCACGGGCTGCTGCGCGACGATCCGAAGGAGCGGCTGACCGCGCCGGTGGTGCGCCAGGCTCTGGAACGCATCCTCAACGAGGGCGAGCCCGTCGCGTTCCGCGCCGCGCCGCGCATGCCGTGGCTGCGCAACACGTACGAGGCGTGGTTCCCGTCGGCGCGGCGCGGCGGCGGGCGCGGCGGCCGCCGGGTCGCTCCGTTCGCGCTGGCCGTCGCGACCCTGGTCCTCGGAACGGTGGCCTCCGTACTGGCCCTGGCCACCACCAGCGGCGTGACCGGCGGCGACGACCGCGCCTCCGACGCCTC
The DNA here is from genome assembly GCF_044332925.1 of Streptomyces sp. NPDC021212. Lineage (NCBI taxonomy): Bacteria > Bacillati > Actinomycetota > Actinomycetes > Kitasatosporales > Streptomycetaceae > Streptomyces > Streptomyces sp. NPDC021212. The sequence goes on along the minus strand of NZ_JBIRPZ010000018.1, from coordinate 38,172 downwards.
CCCCTCCGCCCCGCCGGCGGGCGGAGCCGCCCCGAGCCTGCCGCGCGACACCCCTCCGCCCTCCGCCTCGGACGCCCCGAGCCCGCCAGGCTCGTCCGCCTCGGGCCGGCCCCCCTCTTCCTCGCCCCCCGCCGCCGGAGCCGGGGGCGGTGCGTACCCCGGCCCCGACGACCCGCCGCCGTCCGGCTACTACCGCTACACCAGCGAGAGAGGCGGGTTCTCCATCGACCTCCCCAAGGGCTGGAAGCAGGTCGAGAGCGGCTCGCGCTTCCACATCAAGTTCGCAGCGGAAGGCGACGACCGCGATCTGGTGGTGACCTTCGGGAAGGGCCCCGAGCAGGACCCCGTCGAAGGCTGGAAGCGGCTGATCCCGACGATCGAGAAGATCTACCCCGGCTTCCAGCGGATCGACGACATCCGCCGCGTCGACTACCGCGGCTGGAAGGCCGCCGACATGGAGTGGAGCACCGCGGTCGGGAAGGACCGGCTCCGCACGTTCGGCCGCGGATTCCTGGTCGGCGGCGGCCGGGGCTTCTCCATCAGGTGGACGACACCGGCGCACGACTGGAACGCCAAGGAGAACAAGCAGGCGCTCGGGATCTTCCTCGGCTCCTTCGACCAGAGCAAGGGCTAGGACCCTTGAACGCGGCGGCTCAGGCGCGGGTCGAGGCCAGTTCCACGACGGTCACGTCCGGCGGCGCCCCGACCCGCACCGGCGGGCCCCAGGCGCCCGCGCCGCGGGTGACGTAGAGCTGGGTGTCGCCGTACCGTTCCAGCCCCGCGACGGTGGGGTTGGCCAGCGCCGCGACGTACTTGCCGGGCCACAGCTGCCCGCCGTGCGTATGGCCGGACAGCTGGAGGTCGACACCGCGCTCCACCGCGTCGTCGATCACCACCGGCTGGTGGGCGAGCAGGACGGACGCCCGCGCCCGATCGCGGTCGCCTAGCGCCCGGTCGAAGTCGGGCCCCTGCCCCTCGTCCTCCCCCGCCACGTCGTTGACCCCGGCGAGGTCGAACCAGGGCAGCTCGACGCGCTCGTTCTCCAAGGGGCGGACGCCGAGTTCGCGGACGTGGTCGACCCACTGCTGGGCGCCGGAGAAGTACTCGTGGTTGCCTGTGACGAAGAAGCTCCCGAGCCGGCTGTGCAGCCCGCGCAACGGCTCGGCGGCCGGGCCGAGGTCCGCGACGCTGCCGTCCACGAGGTCGCCGACGACAGCGACGAGGTCGGGGTTCGTGCGGTTGATCGTCTCGACCACGCGCCGGGTGTGCGAGCGGCCGAGGATCGGGCCGAGGTGGATGTCGCTGACGACGGCGATCCGGAAGCCGTGCGCGCGGCGCGGCAGCTTGGCGAGCGGCACGGTGACCCGCTTGACCCGCGGCCCGCGCAACACGGTGTACGCCCCGTACCCGACCGTCCCGGCGGCCGCCGCCGTGGCGCCCGTGGCCACGGCCCGTGCGACGAACAGCCGCCGGGAGGTCGGACGGCCGGTCCCGGGCGCCTCTGCCGTCCGGGGTGGCTCTGCCGTCTCGGGTGCCTCCGCCGCTTCGGGTGCCGCCCCTGCCGGCGCCGCTGCGGGCACTGGGGCCGGTGCCGGGGTCGGGGTCGGTGCGGGGGCCGGTGCGGCAGCCGTTGCGGCGGCGGGGCGGCGCTTCAGCCAGGCGTGCAGGAGGGGCCGTACCGCCTCGCCGGCCAGCAGGGCCAGGGTCAGGTACAGCAGCAGCGCCAGCCACAGGTACCCCGGCCAGGCCAGCGCCCGCTGGATCGGGAAGGGCACGCCCGTACGCCCCGCGACCAGGGCTCCGACGGTGATCAGCGGGAGCGTGAAGGCCGCCGCCGTGCCCGTACGGCGTGCCCGCCCGCCGGGCGCCGTCGTGTCGCGGATCAGCCGCCGCCACACGTACCAGTGCACGCCGACGAGCAGACCGACGACGGCCAGTGCGATCAGGACGAAGAGCACGACCATCCCCGGTCCTCCCCTATGCGGCTGTTCAGCTATACGGCTATACGGCTATCCGGCTATCCGGAACGGCTACTCTTCGGCGTCATTTCGGCGCAGAGCGCGCAACCCACGCAACCCGATCACCCCGATGGCCGTCCCCAGGAGAAAGGACGTGATCGCGAGCAGCAGGTGCACCCAAAAGTACGCGGTGGGGTCGCCGGCGTCGTTGAAAGCGAGCCCGCTGGCGTCCTTCCACAAATTTTTGACAAAGGTGAACCAGATGACCCAGCTCCAGACCCCGAAGGCGAGCAGGAACCAGGACACGGGGCGGCTGAGCTTCATGGTCTCCAGTATGGGCACCCGGATGCGCACCTCCACGCGGGGGGCCACCACCCGTAAGACGGCGGTGCTTTCGCCGTCCGCGACGGGTCCGGGTACGTTCGCAGACGTGCCGATCTCTTCGAACACCTTCACGTCGCGAGACTCGCGAGGCGCCGCCGCGCCGCTGGCCATCACCGCCGCCCTGTTGCTGTCCACCCTGATGTCCCCCCTGCTCGCCTCCCCCGCGCTCGCCGCCGACGACCCGGGCGGCGCCAAGGGGTCCGAGGCCGTGAAGCCTCCCGCCCGGATGTCCACGGTGGGCGGGACGCGGCTCGGCCGCCCCGGCACCCAGGTGGATCCGAAGCGCGGCGCGCCCGCGCTGCCGAGGGAGCTGAGCGGCAAGTCCTGGATGGTGGCTGACGCCGAGTCGGGCGCTGTGCTGGCCTCGCACAACGCCCACTGGCAGCTGCCGCCCGCGAGCACGCTGAAGATGCTGTTCGCGGACACCGTGCTGCCGAAGTTCCCCAAGACGAAGAAGCACACGGTACGGATGTCCGACCTGGCCGGAATGGGCGCGGGCAGCAGCCTGGTCGGCGTGAAGGAGAACCTCAGCTACACGGTGCACGACCTGTGGCTGGGCGTCTTCCTGCGCTCGGGCAACGACGCGGTGCACGTCCTGTCCGCGATGAACGGCGGCGTCCCGGCGACCGTGCGGGACATGCAGGCGCACGCCAAGCAGCTGAACGCGCTGGACACCCATGTCGTCACGCCGGACGGCTACGACGAGGACGGCCAGTACAGCAGCGCGTACGACCTCACGCTGTTCGCCCGGTCCGGGCTGCAGAAGGCGGACTTCCGGGAGTACTGCTCGACGGCGACGGCCCAGTTCCCAGGGGAATACAAAAAGGACAAAAAGGGCAAGAAGGTCCGCATGAGCTTCGGGATCCAGAACACCGACCGCCTGCTGACCGGCATCGACGTCCCGGCATACAAGGGCCTGGCGGGGGTCAAGAACGGCTATACGAGCCACGCGGGCTCCACCTTCACCGGTGTGGCCCAGCGCGGCAAACGGGTACTGCTGGTCACGGTCATGAACCCGCAGAAGTCGGAGCCCTTCGGGGTCTACAAGGAGACCGCGAAGCTGTTCGACTGGGGCTTCAACGCGGCGGACAAGGTGAATCCGGTCGGCACCCTCGTCCGCCCCGGCCCGGCGGGCCTGAACCAGAGCCATGCCTCGGCGGACCGCGCGAAGAAGGGCGACGAGCACACCCAGGCGTCCGTCTCCGGCGGGGGCGCGGGCGGCATGTGGACGGCGGCCGGGATCGCGGCCGGTTCGCTGGCCGTGCTGGGCGCGGTGGCGTACGCGGTGCACCGCCGCTGGCCGCGCCGGGGCTGACGGGGTTACGCCGCCGAGCGGCCGGGCCCTTCGGCCCGGCCGTCCGGCCCGGGGCCGCCCGTGTCGGGTTCGGGGCCGCCCGTGTCAGTTTCGGTGGCCTCGTCCGCCTTCTCTTGCCCCGCGTTCTCTTGCTCTGCCTTCTCTTGCGCTGCCTTCTCTTGCGCTGCCTTCTCTTGCGCTGCCTTCTCCGCCACTGCCTGCTTCTCTTCCTCTGCCTCCTGTGCCTCTGCCTCCTGCGCGGCCGATCCGGTGGCGGTCCAGGCGGCGCAGTACAGGGTGAGCTTCGCGGTGAAGTTGATCCACAGCAGCAGCGCGATGGGCACGCCGAACGCCCCGTACATGCTCTTGGCCGCCACCCCCCGCAGATAGCTGCTCAGCAGCAGCTTCAGCAGTTCGAAGCCGATCGCGCCGATGAGCGCCGCGACCACGACCCTCCGGCGCGGCGGTTCGACCCTGGGCAGCCAGGTCAGGACGTAGCACAGCAGCAGGAAGTCGGCCCCGACGGCGATCAGGAACGCGGCGATCCACAGCAGCCAGCCGCCCACCCCGTTCTCGGGGATCTGGAGGAGCTGCGTCAATCGGCGGATGAAGGTGACGGCGAGCGTCGAGACGGCGAACGAGGCGAGGGCGACGCCGCCCAGGCCGAGGAGCACCAGCCCGTCCTTGAGCTTGCGCACCACGGGGTTGCCGGGGTCCTCCTCCAGCTCCCAGACGGCGCGCAGGCATTCGCGCAGGGAGCCCACCCATCCGATGCCGGTGAACAGCAGCAGGGCGCCCGCGACGATCCCGATGGTCCCGGCGTTCTGGATCAGACCGCTCAGATCGAGCTGACCGGAGATGCCGGGAATCTGCTGGGCGAGCCTCCGCTGCAGCTGATGCATCTGCGACTCGGTGAGCGTCGCGGCACCGATGGCCGCCCCCACGGTGACCAGGGGGAAGAAGGCGATAAAGCTGATGAAGGTGATCGCGGCCGCCAGGCGGGACCAATGGACGCGGTCCAGCCGTTCGTAGGAACGCCAGGCGTGGGTGCGCGTCACCCGGGCGAGGGCGGGGCCGATGAGCGGCAAGCGGGTCAGCCAGTCCATGATCAACAACTACCCTTCCGCCGATTTTTACTCCTCGGCGGCGGGTTCCCGTTTCTCCGCTACTCCACGACTGCGCTACGCCACTTCGCCGATCGCCCGTCCGGGCGAGGCGGCGGGCTGACACACGCTTACCGGTGGGCTCACCGCTTACCCGTGGGCTTACCAGTGCGAGGGGGCGGCCGGGCGGGTGAGATCGGCCTGACGGGGCACCACGGGGGAGGCCCCCTCCCGCGATTCGCCCGAGCCGAAGGGGTACTCGCGGTCGAGCCGCCACACCCCGTCCGCTCCCTGCTCGTACAGCGCGAAGCCGTTGATCGTCCAGGCCGCTTCGAAGTCCTTCAGCTCCGCGAACGCCCGGTCCATCGCGTCCTCGTCGATGCCGTGCGCGACGGTGACGTGCGGGTGGTACGGGAACTGCAGCTCACGGGCGCACGGCCCGTGCGCCGCCCGGATCCGCTCCTGCAGCACCATGCACTCCTCCGCGCCTTCGACGATCTTGACGAAGACGACGGGCGAGAGGGGCCGGAAGGTGCCGGTTCCCTCCAGCCGCATCGGGAACGCCCGCCCCTCCGCCGCGACCTGGGCCAGATGGTCCTCGACGGCGGCCAGCGCCGACACCTCGACCTCGGTCGGCGGCAAGAGGGTCACGTGCGTGGGGATGCCATGAGCGGCCGGGTCCCCGAAGCCCGCGCGCCGCTCCTGGAGGAAGCTGCCGTACGGCTCCGGGACCGCGATCGAAACGCCGAGCGTTACGGTCCCCACTGCGTTCTCCCTCCTGGCCCTCCCGGGCTGCTGGGCTTCAGTCCGCTGCACCGGTGCCAGTGTGGCGGCTGTGCCGCCTTCGCGGCTAGATTCCTCGATTCTTCGGCACTCGGGCCGAAGAACCCCCTGGTCAGGGGTGGGCCGCGGTACACTGCGTCGGCGATCGCCGGGGCCGCGCACGCCGTTGACGGCGTTGACGCCCGCGGTCGCCCGCCTGGACGCTCAGCGCGTCGCGGGCAGGAACCCCACCTTGTCGTAGGCGAGCGCCAGCGTCTCGGCGGCCACGGCACGGGCCTTGTCCGCCCCCTTGGCCAGGATTCCGTCCAACGTCCCCGGGTCCCCCAGGTATTCCTGGGTCCGCTCGCGGAACGGCGTCACCCACTCGACCAGCACCTCGGCCAAGTCGGTCTTGAGCGCGCCGTATCCCTTGCCCTCGTACTTCCCCTCCAACTCCGCGATGGAGATGCCGGTGAGGGTGGAGTAGATGGTCAGCAGATTGCTGACGCCGGGCTTCTTCTCCTCGTCGAAGCGGATCTCGGTCTCCAGGTCGGTGACCGCGCTCTTGATCTTCTTCGCGGAGACCTTCGGCTCGTCGAGGAGGTTGACGATGCCCTTGGGGGTGGAGGCCGACTTGCTCATCTTGATCGTCGGATCCTGGAGATCGTAGATCTTCCCGGTCTCCTTGACGATGAACGGTTCGGGGACGGTGAAGGTCTCGCCGAAGCGGCCGTTGAAACGGTCCGCGAGATCGCGGGTCAGCTCGATGTGCTGGCGCTGGTCCTCGCCGACGGGGACGTGGTTGGCCTGGTAGAGCAGGATGTCCGCGACCTGGAGGATCGGGTATGTGAAGAGGCCGACGGTCGACCGGTCGGCACCCTGCTTGGCCGACTTGTCCTTGAACTGGGTCATGCGGGAGGCCTCGCCGAAGCCGGTGAGGCAGTTCATCACCCAGCCGAGCTGGGCGTGCTCGGGCACATGGCTCTGGATGAAGAGCGTGCAGCGGTCCGGGTCGAGACCGGAGGCGAGCAGCTGGGCGGCGGCGAGCCGGCTGTTGGCTCGCAGCTCCGCCGGATCCTGCGGAACGGTGATCGCGTGCAGGTCGACGACGGTGTAGAAGGCGTCGTGGGTCTCCTGCAGCGCGACGTACTGCCGGATCGCACCGAGGTAGTTCCCGAGATGGAAGGAGCCTGCGGTGGGCTGGATACCGGAGAGCGCACGGGGACGATCAAGGGCCATGCCACCCATTCTCTCAGGTGTGGAACCAGACTCGGTCCGCCGGTGTATCAAAGGTGTGAGGACTCGTGAGGGGGCGCGGGAGGGGGACCTCGTCGCGCAGGACGAAGCAGTGCAGGACGCGGCAGGGCCGGATGCGGCAGGGATCGCGGCGGGGCCGGATGCGGCCGTGATCGCTCGGGTGCGGGCCGGGGAGACCGAGGCCTATGCGGAGCTGGTCCGCGCCCACACACCGATAGCGCTGCGTACCGCCGCGCTGATGGGCGCGGGCGCGGACGCCGAGGATGTGGTGCAGGACGCCTTCGTGAAGGCGTATCTCGCGCTGGGCACCTTCCGGGGCGATGCGGCGTTCCGGCCGTGGCTGTTCCGAATCGTGGCCAATGAGACGCGGAATGCGGTGCGCTCGGCACGTCGGCAGCAGACGGCGGTCGACCGGGAAGGGGCCATGGCCGGAGCCGATCCGGCCATACCGGAGAGCGCGGATCCGGCGGCCGTGGCGCTCGCGGGCGAGCGGCGGGCGCGGCTGATGGCCGCGCTGGAGGAGCTGAGCGAGCCACAGCGGTGGGTGGTCACCTATCGCTATCTGCTGGATCTGGACGAGGCGGAGACCGCGGCGGCCCTGGGCTGGCCGCGCGGCACGGTGAAGTCGCGGCTGAGCCGCGCGCTGCGGCGGCTGGAGCTGCTGCTGGAGGCGGACGGCCCGGAGCGGGCGCGGCAGGGAGCACAGGGAGGCATAGGGGATGGACGGGGAAGGGCTGCCCGGCGAGCTGCGGGCGCTCGGGCGCGCACTGGAGGGACCACCGCCCGCCGACCCACCGGCGGACGGCCCCCAGGGGGACGGCCCCCAGGAGGCCGGACCCCTGGTCGGCGGCGAGACGATGGCCGAGCGGGTGCTGGCCCGGATCGTGGGGATGCCGAATCGCGCGGCGCCCGGCGGCCGGATCCGGGAGGAGCAGTGGTGGCAGGACCTGCCCGGGCTTGAGGCCGGGCAGGGGCCCATAAGCGCCCTCCCCCGGTCGGCGGACCGGCGGCGCGACAGGCCGCCCCCGGCCCGGCGGCCTCGGCCCTGACCGTGACGGACCGGCCGACGGATCGACGCTCGGCTCGCCGGCAGCAGTACGCACCCCCACCCTGGGTGGTGTCGCAGACCCTCGTCGGTGCCCCAGAACGGTGTCACAGAGCGGTGCCACAGAGCGGTGTCGCAGAGCGGTTCACAGAACGGAGGAGATCTTGACCCCCACCGAACGCCCCTCGGAGCGCGCGATCGCGGCCGCGGAGGCCCACAGTGCGCACAATTACCACCCGCTTCCGGTCGTCGTCGCCTCCGCCGAGGGGGCGTGGATGACCGATGTCGAGGGCCGCCGGTATCTGGATCTGCTCGCCGGGTATTCGGCGCTGAACTTCGGGCACCACAACCGGCGGCTGATCGACGCCGCCAAGGCGCAGCTGGAGCGGGTCACGCTCACCTCGCGCGCGTTCCACCACGACCGGTTCGCCGCCTTCTGCACGGAGCTGGCCGCGCTGTGCGGGATGGAGACGGTGCTGCCCATGAACACCGGCGCGGAGGCGATCGAGACGGCGATCAAGACCGCCCGCAAATGGGGCTACCGGGTCAAAGGCGTGCCCGACGGGCGGGCCAGGATCATCGTCGCGGACAACAACTTCCACGGGCGTACGACCACGATCATCAGCTTCTCCACCGATCAGGAGGCCCGCGCGGACCACGGTCCGTACACCCCGGGGTTCGACATCGTGCCGTATGGCGATCTGGCGGCGATGGAGGCGGCGCTCGACGCCGGGGCCGGGGAGACGGTCGCCGTGCTGCTGGAGCCCATCCAGGGCGAGGCGGGGGTGCTGGTGCCGCCGCCCGGATATCTGGCCGGGGTGCGCGAGCTGACCCGGGCACGGGGCGTGCTGTTCATGGCCGACGAGATCCAGTCGGGCCTGGGCCGCACCGGGAAGACCTTCGCCTGTGAGCACGAGGGCGTCGTTCCGGACGTCTATGTGCTGGGCAAGGCGCTGGGCGGCGGGGTGGTGCCGGTGTCGGCCGTGGTGTCCTCCGCCGAGGTGCTGGGCGTCCACCACCCCGGTGAGCACGGCTCGACCTTCGGCGGCAATCCGCTCGCCTGCGCGGTCGCGCTCGAGGTGATCGCCATGCTGCGGACCGGGGAGTTCCAGGAGCGCGCGGCGGAGCTGGGGAGCCATCTGCACCGGGAGCTGGCGCGGATGGCCCGCGGCGGGGCGGTGGAGGCGGTGCGGGGGCGCGGGCTGTGGGCCGGCGTGGACATCGAGCCGTCGCGCGGCACCGGGCGGCAGATCTCCGAGCGGCTGATGGACCGCGGGGTGCTGGTCAAGGACACCCATGGGTCCACCATCCGGATCGCACCGCCGCTGGTGATCGGCAAGGAGGATCTGGACTGGGCCCTGGACCAGCTCAGGGCGGTGCTGGCGGCATGACCAGCCCCGACGGAATGACCCGAAGCCGCCCGTCGTCGTCATGGCGCCCGTCGTCATGGGACCGGTCGTTATGGCGCCGGTCGTCATGGCGCCGACTGCTGTGGCGCCGGTCGGTGCCACAGCCGCTACCGTGCCGCCGCCTAGAGAATCACGTGCGGCACAAAGCGCGCGTACTCGTCCGTGATCAGCCCGGCCGACTCCCGGATGCCGAGCCCCGCCGGCTCGTCCTCCACCACCCACGCCCCGAGGACCACCCGGTTGCCCTCGACATCCGGCAGCGGGGCCAACTCCTGGTAGCAGCAGGCCTCGTCCCGGATGACGGGCTCCGCGCCCGGCTCGTGGAGGGTGACGCCCGCGCCCTCCCGGCCGAGCAGCGGCTTGGCCACGTAGCCGGTGGTGCGGGCCAGTTCGCGGGGTCCGTCGAGGTAGGCGGGCAGCAGATGGGGGTGGCCGGGGAACAGCTCCCACAGGATGGCCAGCAGCGCCTTGTTGGACAGCAGCATCTTCCAGGCGGGCTCGATCCACAGGGTGGAGCCGGTGCCGCCGCCGTTGTCGATCGTGTCCAGCACATGGGAGCCGAACCGGTCGGTGACCAGCCACTCCCAGGGGTAGAGCTTGAAGCAGCCGCGGATGAAGCGGTGCCGCATGTCCACGAAGCGGCCGGAGAGCCGTTCCCAGCCGATGTCCTCCATGGAGATCGCCTCGGTCCGCAGCCCCGCCTGTTCGGCCGTCTCCCGCAGGTAGGCGACGGTCATCAGGTCCTCGCCCAGCTCGTCTCCGGCCGAGTGGGCGAAGTACAGGGGCGCGCCCGGCGGCAGCAGGGCGGCCTGGTTCCGCCAGGCGTCGACCAGCCGCTCGTGCAGCGAGTTCCACTGGTCGGCGCCGGGGAAGCGGTCCTCCATCCAGAACCACTGGGCGCTCGCCGCCTCCACCAGCGAGGTGGGCGTGTCCGCGTTGTACTCCAGCAGCTTCGCCGGGCCGGGGCCACCGTCGTACCGCAGGTCGAACCGGCCGTAGATACTGGGCTGTTCGGACCGCCGGTGCCAGGACTCGGCGACCAGCTCGGCCACCCGTGGATCCTCGATGCCGAGATCGGCGAAGCGGTCGTGGTCGACGATGTGGGCGGCCGCCTCCAGACACATCCGGTGCAGCTCCTCGACCACCTCCTCCAGGGCCTCGACCTCGGGCAGCGTGAAGGCGTAGTAGGCGCTCTCGTCCCAGTACGGGCGCAGCGAGTCGTCCGGGTAGCGGGTCAGCGGGTAGATGACCCCCTGCTCCTCGACCGTGGCCTGCCAGTCGGGGCGGGGGTCGATGGTGTGACGCTTCATCGGGTCGTCGTCCGGTCAGCCGCCGCCGGACCCCGAGCAGCCGAAGCCGCCCCTGTCGGCGGCCTGGCTCTTGCTGAAGGTGCCGTAGTCCGCCCAGCGGCCGTCGACGTCGGCGTCGTAGTACCAGTCGCCGTCGACCCGCTTGGTGGTGCCGCGGCTGCTCTTCTTCTTGCCGCCCGTGGAGCCCGAAGAGCTGTTGCAGGCACTGGAGTCGACGATGCGGTAGCCCCTGGACAGGTCGTAGCTGTCCCGGTCGACGCAGCGCTTGTCGGGCTCCGACCCGCAGGAGGTGAGGGCCGCCGCGAGGGCGCCCATCCCGCCCAGGATCACCGTGCTCGACCGCAGGCGTCGTGGAATTTTCCGTTCCATTGGTTCTGCTCCCCCGTTGAATGGTCCGCCCACCCTAGAGGGGGTTATCGCACAAGTGAACGCCGGGGGTGGGGAGTGGCCCACTCAGGGCAGCACCCGGCACAGCGCCTCCAGGGCTCCCGCGAAGGCGTGATCGGGCGGCGTCCCATAGGCGAAGACCAGTTCGTCCGGCTCGGATTCACCACCCCCCGGCGTGTCCTCGTCGCGGTACCGGAAGCGGTTCAGGCCCTCCATGGCCAGCCCCTGCCAGGCCGCGCCCTGGAGGACGGAGCGCACGGTGCCCGGCGGCAGTTCGAGCACCGCGTGCAGCCCGGCCGCGATGCCCTTCACGTGCACCTGCGGGGCGCGTTCGGCCAGGGAGGCCACCAACTGGTCGCGGCGGCGCTGGTAGCGCAGCCGCATCCCGCGCACATGGCGGTCGTACGCGCCCGAGGCGATGAACTCCGCGAGCGTCAGCTGATCCAGCGCGCCCGACTGCCACTCCCCCGTCCGCTTGACGGCCAGCAGCCGGTCCAGCAGATGGTCCGGCACCACCATCCAGGCCAGCCGCAGCGCGGGCGCCAGGCTCTTGCTCGCCGTGCCCAGATAGACCACCCGTTCCGGGTCCAGTCCCTGGAGTGCGCCCACCGGCTGGCGGTCGTAGCGGAATTCGCCGTCGTAGTCGTCCTCCAGCACCAGCCCGTCGGTCCGGGATGCCCAGTCGACCACGGCGGCCCGCCGGTCGGGGTCCAGGGCGACCCCGGTGGGGAACTGGTGCGCCGGGGTGAGCAGCGCGGCCCGTACGTCGCTGTGGCGGTCCAGTTCGCCGGTGCGGGCGCCCCTCCCGTCGACCGGCAGCGGCACGGTGCGCAGTCCGCCGCGGCGCAGCACGTTCCAGTGGAGGTCGAGCCCGTACGACTCGACGGCCAGCGCACGGTGGCCGTCCCGGTGCAGCGTCCGGCCGAGCAGGGCGAGTCCCTGGATGAACCCGGCGCAGACCACGATCCGTTCGGGCGCGGCCCGCACCCCGCGGGCGCGCGCGAGATAGTCGGCCAGGACCCGGCGCAGTTCGAGCCGCCCGCTGGGGTGGCCGTAGTTGAAGGCGTCGCTGGGCGCCGCGGTCAGGGCGCGCCGGGCGGCGGACAGCCAGGCGGAGCGGGGGAAAGCGGAGACGTCGGGCGCCCCGGCCCGCAGGTCGTACGCCGGGCGGGTGGCGGCCACGGCGGCGGTCGGCGGGGTGCGCGGCGGCGCGGGCTCGGGCGGGACGACGCGCTGGGCGACCTGGGTGCCGGAGCCCTGCCGGGCGGTGAGCCAGCCCTCGGCGACGAGTTCGCCGTAGGCGTCGGCCACCGTGTTGCGGGCGACGCCGAGGTCGGCGGCGAGCGTACGGGAGGAGGGCAGCCGGGTGCCGGGGGCGAGGCGGCCGCTGCGTACGGCGTCGCGCAGGGAGCGGATGAGCGCGGCCCGCACCCCGGTGGTTCCGCCCCGCGGCAGGTCCAGATGCAGATCGGCGCCGAGCCCGCTGGTCCTCCTCGGCCCGGAAGCGGCCTGTCCAGACGCGGAACGTGCCGGTCCGGGCCCGGAAGTGGCCCACGAATCCTCCATGGGATTGGACCATACCCCTGGGCTGATGAGGTTCTAGCGTGGGCCGCATGACGACATCGGAGAGCACCTCGCCGCACGGTCCCCGGATGAGCTTCGCGCACGCGGCCCCCGCGGTCTACAAGGCCATGATCCAGCTGGACGCGGCGGCCCGTCAGGGCCTGGAGCCGTCGCTGACGGAGCTGGTCAAGATCCGCGCCTCGCAGATCAACCACTGCGCGTTCTGCATCGACATGCACATCAAGGACGCCCGGGCGGCGGGCGAGTCCGAGGAGCGGATCTATCTGCTCAACGCCTGGGAGGAGACGGCCGGCGTCTACACCGAGAAGGAGCAGGCCGCGCTCGCCCTGACCGAGGCGGTCACCGTCCTGCCCGACGGCGTCTCGGACGAGGTGTACGACCGGGCCGCCAAGCACTTCGAGGAGCAGGAGCTGGCCCAGCTCATCGCGCTCATCTTCACCATCAACGCCTGGAACCGCATCGGGGTGACCACCCGCAAGGTCCCTGGCTCCTACAAGCCGACCGCGGGCTGAGAACGAGGGGTTTCCATGACGACCAGCACCACGGCCGAGGCCAGGGCGTTCCGGGCGATGCACCACGGCCGGGACGCGGAGGCGCCGCTCGTACTGCCCGGTCCCTGGGACGCCGGTTCGGCCCGCGCCTTCGTGGACGCGGGCTTCCCGGCGCTGGCGACGCCGAGCGCCGGGATCTCGGCATCGCTGGGCTACCAGGACGGCCGGATGCCGGCCGAGGAGATGTTCGCCGCGGTGGCCCGGATCGTCCGGGCCGTGGAGGTGCCGGTGTCGGCGGACTTGGAGAGCGGCTACGGCCTCGACGCCAAGGAGCTGGTCGAACGGCTGCTGGAGACCGGGGCCGTGGGCTGCAACCTGGAGGACTCCGACCCGCTGACCGAGCGGCTGGCCGACCCTCGGGAGCAGGCGGACCGGCTGGCGGCGGTGCGGGCCGAGGCAGGCGACGGCCTGGTGATCAACGCCCGGATCGACACCTTCGCTCGCGGCGAGTTCGTCCAGGACGGGACCGTCGACACCGAGGGCGCGGCCGAGTCGGCGATCGAGCGCGGGCGAGCCTATGCGGCGGCGGGCGCGGACTGCGTCTATCCGATCTTCGCGCCCCCTGAGCTGCTGCCTCGGCTCGCGTCCGCCATCGGTGTGCCGGTCAACGCGGCGGCCTTCGCACCGGACGGCCCCTCGCCCGCCGAGCTGGGCCGCCTCGGCGCCACCCGCGTCACCTTCGGCCCCCGGCTCTTCCGCGCGACGATGGCCGCCGCCCGGGACCTCGCCCAGCAGCTGGGCCCCGCTCCGTCCACCCCATGAGGGGGACGAGGCGGGGCCCGGCCTGGTGCGTCTTTCAGGGTGTGACCAGCGCTTCAGGGTGTGATCAGCGCTTGGGCAGCCACTTCTTCCAGACGTCCGGGTGCGCCTTGACCCACTTCTCGGCCGCGTCCTGCGCCGACATCCCGTCCGAGGCGATCAGCTCGGACACCTGGTTCTGGTCCTTCTTGGTCCAGCGGAACTTCTTCAGGAAGGCGGCGGCCGCGCCGCCCTTCTTCGAGAAGTCCGCGTTCAGGTACTTCTGCAGCGGGGTGGTCGGGTAGGCGCAGTCGAAGGACTCGGGGTCCTTGGCCCCCTTGGCAGCGCACTTGTCCGTGTACTTGGGCAGCTTCACCTCTTCCATCGGCACCTGGTTGAACAGCCACTGCGGTTCGTACCAGTACGTCAGGAAGGGCTTCTTCTGCTTGGCGAACTGCTTCAGCTGGGTGATCTGGGCGGATTCCGAACCGGCGAAGACAATCGAGTAGTTCAGCTTCAGGTTCTTCACCAGCGCCTTGTCATTGGTGACATAGGACGGGGAACCGTCCAGCAGCTGGCCCTTCCCACCGCTTTCCGCGGTCTTGAAGTCCTTCGCGTACTTGTTGAGGTTCTTCCAGTCGAGGACGTCCGGATGCTTGTCGGCGAAGTACTTCGGCACCCACCAGCCGATGTGGCCGGTGACGCCGAGGCCGCCGCCCGACGCGATCGTCTTCTTGTCCTTGACGTAGCGCTGCTCCTGCTCCGGGTGGCCCCAGTCCTCCAGGATCGCGTCCACCCGGCCCTGGCTGAGCGCGTCCCACGCCGGCACCTCGTCCACCTGGACGGTGTCGACGTGGTAGCCCAGCTCATGCTCCAGCAGATACTGCGCGACGGCCACGTTGGCCTGTGCGCCGACCCAGGACTGGACCGAGAGCGTCACGCTCTTCGCACCGCCCACATTGGCGTACGGCGAGGACTGCTTGGACATGTCCGCCGCGCCGCAGCCGGTCGCGGTGAGCAGGGCCGTGACCCCGGTGGCGGCCATCAGCAGCTGCCGACGGCGAGGGTTTCGGGCCGTAGCCATCTCAGGCCCCCTTCTTCTCGCGGCGTGCGGTCGGCTGCGTCACCCGGTCGAGCATCAGCCCCAGGCAGACGATCGCCGCGCCCGCCACCAGACCGGTCGCCAGATCGCCCTGCGCCAGGCCGAACAGCACGTCGTAGCCGAGCGCGCCCGAGCCGACCAGACCACCGATGACGACCACGGCCAGCACCAGCACCACGCCCTGGTTGACGGCGAGCAGCAGCGCCGGACGGGCCAGCGGAAGCTGGACCTGGCGCAGCTGCTGCCCCTGCGTGGCGCCGAGCGACCGCGCCGACTCCAGCGCGGCCGGGTCGACGTTCCGGATCCCCTGGGTGGTGATGCGGATGACGGCGGGCAGCGCGTAGACGATGGCCGCGGCCGCCGCCGGGGCGCGGCCGATGCCGAACAGCGCGACCACGGGGATCAGGTACACGAACTGTGGCATGGTCTGGCACACGTCCAGCACCGGTCGCAGCATCCGCTCCAGCCGGGCGCTGCGCGCGGCCCAGATGCCGATCGCGAAGCCGAGCACCAGCGTGACGACGACGGCCGCCAGCACCTGGGAGAGGGTGTCCAGGGACGACTTCCACACGCCGAGCACGCCGATCGCGGCCATGGCGGCGGTGGCGGTCAGCGCGGTGGCCCAGGTGCCGATCAGCCAGGCCAGCGCCGCGACGATCAGCAGGACTCCGTACCACGGGATGCCCTGCAGCCCCTCACGCAGCGGGTCGAGGACCCACTTGAGGTAGTTCGCGGCCCATTCGGCGGTGCCGCCGACGACCGGCACATCCGTGTACAGGTGGTTGACCATCCACTCCTTGAACTGGTTGACGGGCCCCTCGATGGCGACGGTCCAGCCGCCCGGCCAGGTCTGGGAGCCGCTCAGCCGTCCGGCGACGGTGATGACCGCGGTGATCACCGCGACACCCGCCCACGCGGGCCAGCCGCGCAGCAGCCGGGAGCCGCCCTCGGCCGGGGGCTCGCCGAGCCGCTCGCCCGCCGACCCGATGGTGCGGTCCATCACGACGGCGAGGAGAACGATCGGGAGTCCCGCGGCGAGCGCCTTGCCGACGTCGACGCTGGACAGCGCCTGGTAGACGCGGTCACCAAGACCGCCGCCACCGATCACGGACGCGATCACGGCCATGGACAGCGCCATCATGATCGTCTGGTTGACACCCAGCAGCAGTTCCTTGCGGGCCAGCGGCAGCCGGGCGGACAGCAGCCGCTGCCGCCAGGTCGCGCCGAGCGAGGCCACGGCCTCCAGCACCCCGGCGTCCGCGCCGCGCAGGCCGAGGGCGGTGAGCCGGGCCATGGGCGGAGCCGCGTAGATCACGGTGGCCAGCACCGCACCGGGCACGCCGTTGCCGAAGATCATCACGACGGGCAGCAGATACGCGAACGCGGGCAGCACCTGCATGGTGTCGAGCACCGGCCGCAGGGCCCGGAACGCCCACTCCCAGAGCCCGCCGGCCAGGCCCAGCAGTCCGCCGACGACGACGGAGGCGGTGACGGCGACGGCCATCAGCGCGAGCGTCTGCATCGTCGGCACCCACATGCCCAGCAGCCCGCAGACGGCGAGGGACACCAGGGACGTCACCGCGACCCGCACCCCGGCGACCCGCCAGGCGAGCAGGGTCAGCCCGGCGGTGACACCGGCCCAGCCGAGGGTGAGCAGGGCGACGTAGACGGCGCGGACGCCGATGATGATGGCCTGGCTGATGTGGCCGAAGAAGTAGAGGAAGATCCAGTGGCTGTCGCGGTTGTCGAGGATCCAGTCGCTGGCCTTGCCCAGCGGTCCGGACACGTCGACGGTCAGCGCGTCGGGCCAGCTCGCGCCGGCCCACTTGGCGTGGGCGAGCGGTATGAGCACGGCGGCTATCACCGCGAGCACCGCGAGCTTGCGGACGACCGGGCTGTTCACGGCCGCACGCAGGCGCGACGGGCGCGGTTCGTCCGCGGCGGTCGTGCCTGCGGACGGCCCGGTGTTCGGGTCCGTGGTGGGGCGGGTGGTCGTCGCGCTCACACGCGCCTCCCCGTGCCGCCGGGCGGGAAGAAGGTCAGGGGCGTGCTCATGCTGCGGCCCCCTCCTTTCCGTCCAGGCCCGCCACGACGCTGAGCAGGCAGGCGTGGTCCACGACGCCCACGCAGCGGCCGCCGTCGACAACGCGCGCGGGGCCGCCGGTACGGGCCACGGCCTCGATCGCGTCGGCGACGGTGGTGCCCGGGGTCAGCGCGGGGCCGTCGTCCATCTCGTCGGACGTCGCCGGGCGCATCGCGCGGCGCACGGTCAGCACCTGCTCGCGCGGCACGTCACGGACGAAGTCCCGTACGTAGTCGTCGGCCGGGGAGCCGACGATCTCCTCGGGGGTGCCGAGCTGCACGATGCCGCCGTCGCGCATCAGCATGATGCGGTCGCCGAGCCGCAGCGCCTCGCTGAGGTCATGGGTGATGAACACCATCGTCCGGCCCTCTTCGTGATGCAGCCGGATGACCTCCTCCTGCATGTCACGGCGGATCAGCGGGTCGAGCGCGCTGAACGGTTCGTCGAACAGCAGCACCTCGGGGTCGACGGCGAGCGCTCGGGCCAGGCCCACGCGCTGCTGCTGACCGCCGGAGAGCTGGCCGGGGCGGCGGCGCTCCAGACCGTCGAGGCCGACCTTCTCGGCCATCTGGGCGGCCTTGGCGCGGCGCTCGGCCTTGCCGACACCCTGGATCTCCAGGCCGTAGGCGATGTTGTCGAGGACGGAGCGGTGCGGCAGCAGCCCGAAGTGCTGGAAGACCATGGCGGCGCGATGGCGGCGCAGGTCGCGCAGCCGGGCCTTGTCCATGGCCATGACGTCCTCACCGTCGATCTTCAGCGTCCCGGAGGTCGGCTCGATCAGACGGGTGAGGCAGCGCACCAGGGTGGACTTGCCGGAGCCGGACAGCCCCATCACCACGAACACTTCGCCCGGCTGGACGTCGAAGGAGACGTCCCGGACGGCGGCCGTGCAGCCGGTGCGGGCGCGCAGGTCAGCGGCGGACAGCTCGGCCTCGGGCGAGCCGGGGACGCGGTCGGCCTTCGGACCGAAGACCTTCCACATGTCGCGGACCGAGAACACCGGGGAGCGGTCGCCGGTCCCGGGGGTGTCGGGCGTCTCGGGGGCCAGGGTCGTCGCCATCACGCCTCACCTCCCGGAGCGAGCTGGGCGGCTCGTTCGCGCGATCGGTAACGGACCTGATCACGCTCGCCGACCAGCAGGTCCGCGCACTTCTCGCCGACCATCAGCACTCCAATCATCGGGTTCACAGCGGGCATGGTCGGGAAGACGGACGCGTCGGCGATCCGGATGCCGGACAGTCCGCGGATCCGCAGATCGGGGCCGACCACGGCCTGCTCGTCGTTCGCGGCGCCCATCTTGCAGGTGCCCGCGGGGTGGTAGACGGTGTGCGCGACCTTACGGGCGTACTCGCTGATCTCCTCGTCCGAGGTGATCTCCGGGCCCGGGCACACCTCGCGCTTGAGCCAGCCGGCCAGCGGCTCGGTCTTGGCGATCTCGCGGGCGAGCCGGATGCCGTCGACCAGGGTGCGGCCGTCGTAGTCCTCCTCGTCCGTGAAGTAGCGGAAGTCGAGGGCGGGCTTGACCTCGGGGTCGGCGCTCGTCAGATAGAGCCGGCCGCGGCTGCGCGGCTTGGGGATGTTGGGGGTCATCGACACGCCGTGCTCGGGCTTCTCGTAGCCCAGCCGCTCCGGGTTGTCGGTGAACGGAATTTGGTAGAAGTGGAACATCAGATCCGGACCCTTGGATTCGGGGTCGCGGCGGACGAACAGGCCGGCGTCCGAGTCCATCGCGGAGTTGTCCGGGATCGGGCCGTCCGTCTCCCACACGATCACCGACTCGGGGTGGTCGAGCAGGTTCTCACCGACGCCCGGCAGATCGACCTTGACCGGTATGCCCAGGGCCTCCAGGTCGGCCTTGGGGCCGATGCCGGAGTGCATCAGCAGCCGCGGGGTGTCCACCGCGCCCGCGCAGACCAGCACCTCGGTCCGCGCCCGGACCAGGATCTCCTCGCCGTCCTTGGTGCGGACGTGGACGCCGGTGGCCCGGCCGCTGTCGTCAAGATCCAGCTTGTACGCCCAGGTCTCCAGCATGATGTGGAGGTTCGGCCGGTCCAGGAAGGGGTGGAGATAGGCGACCGACGCCGAGGAGCGCTTGTTGTTCTCCGGGTGGTACGAGAGGTCGAAGAAGCCGACGCCCTCGTGGAACGGCTTCTTGTTGAAGCCCTCGACGCGCGGCACATCGGCGGCGGCCTGGGCGGCCTCCACGAAGTCCCGGGCGATCGCGTTCCGGTCCTTCTCGTCGACCGGCACGATGTTGTTGCGCAGCTTGGTGAAGTACGGGTCCATCGAGGCGGCGTCCCAGCCCTCGGCACCCGCCTCGGCCCACTCGTCCCAGTCGCCCGGCAGCGGTTTGAAGGAGATCAGTGTGTTGTGCGAGGAGCACCCGCCGAGCACCCGGGCGCGGCTGTGCCGGATGTGGGAGTTGCCACGTGGCTGCTCGACCGTGGGGTAGTCGTAATCCAGATCGCCGCCGAGCAGACCCAGCCAGCGGCGCAGGGTGAGGACGTCGGGGCGGTCGATGTCGGAGGGGCCGCCCTCGATGACGGCGACGCGAACGTCCGGATCCTCCGTGAGCCGGGAAGCGATCACCGATCCTGCGGTGCCTCCGCCGATGACGACGTAATCGTATGCGTCAGGTACGGGCATGGTGGGGGTTACTCCTCGCGGTCTTCCGGTCTTCCGGGGCGGGCCACACGAGTGCGGGCCGGGGACCTGTCCCGGAGGGGTGGGGGTTGCGGGCGAAGGGGGAGAGACGCCGGACGCCGTCAGCGAATGCGCCGGGCCCCGGGCCCGGTGGGAGGTCCGGGCCCGGGCGTGCCGCCCCGGGCGGGGGCCGGCGGCGGGGCGTCAGCCGCCGAACCAGCGCACCGGGCTGGGCCGCAGGTTCTCGTAGACATGCTTGGTCTCGCGGTACTCGTCCAGGCCCGCCGGGCCCAGTTCACGCCCGACGCCGGACTTGCCGAAGCCGCCCCATTCGGCCTGCGGGAGGTAGGGGTGGAAGTCGTTGATCCACACGGTGCCGTGGCGCAGCCGCGCGGCGACCCGGCGGGCGCGCGCGGTGTCGGAGGACCAGACGGCGCCGGCCAGGCCGTATTCCGTGTCGTTGGCGAGGGTCACGGCCTCATCTTCGGTGCTGAAGGTCTCCACCGAAAGAATCGGGCCAAACGTTTCTTCGCGGACAACCCGCATTTCCCGGTGGCACTGGTCCAGCACCGTCGGCAGGTAGAAGTAGCCGGTCGCGGGGCGCACCTCGGACGGCTCGGGCTGCTTGCCGCCGCAGCGCAGCACGGCGCCCTCCTCCAGGGCGGACGCCACATACGCCTGGGTCTTGGCGAGCTGCTGGGCCGAGACGAGCGGACCGCACTCGACACCCTCTTCGGTGCCGCGGCCCAGCTTGATCTTCTCGGCGCGGCTGACCAGCTCGGCGACGAACCGGTCGCGCACCGACTCCTCGATGATCAGCCGGGCGCCGGCCGAGCAGACCTGGCCGCTGTGGATGAAGGCGGCGTTGAGGGCCTGGTCGACGGCGGTGTCGAAGCCCTCGTCGGTGGCGCAGGCGTCGGCGAAGACGACGTTCGGGTTCTTGCCGCCCAGCTCCAGGGCGACCTTCTTCACGCTCGGCGCGGCGGCCTGGGCCACCTTGGTGCCGCTGGCCAGGCCGCCGGTGAAGGACACCAGGTCCACATCCGGGTGGTCGGACAGCCGGGCGCCGACCGGGTCGCCGGCTCCGGTCACCAGGTTGGCCACACCGTTCGGCAGGCCCGCCTCGGCCAGCAGCTGCACCAGGTGGATGGTGGACAGCGGGGTCACTTCGCTGGGCTTGATGACGAAGGTGTTGCCCGCGGCGAGCGCCGGGGCCACCTTCCAGCTGGCCTGGAGCAGCGGATAGTTCCAGGGCGTGATCATCGCGCAGACGCCGACCGGCTCGTGCACCACGACGCTGTGCACATCGGCGCTACCCGCGTCGACCACGCGCCCGGCGGACTCACCGGCGACCAGCTCGGCGAAGTAGCGGAAGGCGTTGGTCACGTCGTCGACGTCGACCCGGCCCTCCTCCAGGGTCTTGCCGGTGTCCCGGCTCTCCAGGAGCGCGATCATCTCCCGGTCGCGCTGGAGCAGATCGGCGACCCGTCGCAGCAGCGCGGCCCGCTCGGCGACCGGGGTGTGCGGCCAGGGGCCGCTGTCGAAGGCGCGGCGCGCGGCGGCGATGGCGGCGTCGGTGTCCTCGGCGCCGCCCTCGGCCACGACCGCGAGCGTCTTGGCATCCGCGGGGTCGAGAACCTCCCGCTGCGCGCCGGATGCGGCCGCCCGCCACACCCCGTCCACATGAATGGTCTCGACTGCCGACACGTCTACCTCTGCCTTCCGGTGTTGCGAACGTTTCCGCTGGCCACGCCAGCAATCAGGACCCCTTACCGGTTACGCGGAACGTATGCGCGAATTTTCCTTGAAAGTGGCACGGCTCACCCGAGACAGCAAGGTACGGGACCTGGCGGGATCTAGGAAGCGGTGCAGTAGGCGGTGGGGCAGAAGGTCTCCAGCACGGCGTCATGGAGCGACTGCTCCTGCGCCCGGTCGCCGGCGGGGCCGATGATCAGCACCGCGTACATGGTGCCGTTCTGCGCGGCGAAGCGGCGGTCGAGGATCCGGCGGTCGCCGGACTCCTTGCTCCGGTACGTGTACTCCAGCTGGGCGGGGTCCATGGCGGCCGCGCCGAGCTGGGCGAGGGTGACCTGCTCGTAGCCACGGCTGCGGGACGCCAGCCGCTCGGCCTCCTGCGCCGACTCGTACGGTGTGGCCTCGGGGCCGTGCAGCTCGAACACCTGGATCATGGTGGAGTCGTCGGGCGAGGTGTAGAAGACGCTCGGGCCCTCCACCGTCCGCCGCCATCCGTCGGGGACGGCGATGTCGAAGCCCTTCGGATCCCGCTCGGTGGTGAAGCCCGAGGGCGCGGCGGAGCCCGTCAGGGACGGAACCGCCGACGGGGACGCATACGGCGACCCGGACGGATACGCCGAGGGCAGACCGGACGGCGAGGCGCTCGCCGGTCCCGACGGCCGACCGGTGGGCGCGCCGGTCTCGGGCGCGGGATAGACATCACCGGGCGCGGTGGCGTCCGCGGTCGCCGAGCGAGTGGGCGTCGCGCGGTCCCAGGGCAGCGGGCCCGCCTGGTTCCGGGTCGTGCCGTCACCGCCGAACGCCACCCAGCCGGAGAACGCGATCCCGGCGGTCAGGAACACGGTGACCGCGACCGCCTGCCACACCCGCCGCGTCTCGGCGCCCGGCTGCGCCGACTGGACGTCGCCGGGCCCCCACTGCCGGGTCTCCCACTCCTGCGTATCCCCCGGGCCCCACCGCTCCTCCGGAGTCCACTGCTCCTCCGATCCCCCGTCAGTCATGCCCGCTCCCCCAAAATCGCATTCATCGACCAATAAGCAGAGTTAACCGAGTTACCCGACATATGGCGTACCCAGTATGCGCGCCTCGGTCACGTCCGTCAGGTGGCCGGGCAGTACGCGGTGGGGCAGAAGGCGCCCAACACGATCCGCTGCCGCTCCACCTGACCCGGCCACTCATCGGACGGGCCCGCCACCAGGACCGCGTACTGCACCCCGTCCGGTCCGGTGAAGGCACGGTCGACGACGCGGCGCGGACCGTACTTCTCGCTGCGATAGCCGTATTCCAGCTCCGCGTCGGCGTCGTCCCCCGGGCCGAGCCGCTTCAGCCCGTACCGCTTGTAGCCCGGGTTCTTCTTGAGCCTGGTCTCGGCCTGCTTCAGCGCCTCGTACGGGCTGACCTGAGGGCTGGTCAGGGCGAAGACCTGGATCAGACCGCTCCCGTCGGACGACTCGTAGAAGACCCCCGTATCGCGCTTGACGCGCTGCCAGCTCGTGGGGACGTCCAGCGTGAATCCCTCCGGGTCCGAGGTGCGTTGATACCCCGGCGGCGGCCCACTGCCCGCGACGGCCGACCCGGACTGCGACTCGGACGGCGGCACCGACGACGGAACGGAATCGGACGGCGAGGGCGAGCCGCTGTCCCAGCCGGACGACGTCGCGCTCGGGCCGCCACTCTCCTTCGCCGTGTCGTCGCCGCTGCCCGACAGCAGATGCCAGGTGCCGACGCCGATGCCGCCGATGAGCACCACGGCCAGCACCACGAGCAGCACCGGCCCCCGGTGCGGGCTGGGCGGCCGTCTGCCCGGGGCGGGCGGCTCGGCGCCCTCCCCCACCCAGCGCTGCGCGGCCTCGTCCCAGCGGGGGCCGCCCTCCTCGCTCGGCGTGCTCATCTCAGCCGCCCAGCAGCGCGCCGACCGCCTGGCCGACGGCGACACCTGACGCCAGCATGCCGATACCGGCCCCGGCGTCCTGCAACAGCACCCGGAGCCGGGCGAGACGGCCCGCACCGGCCCGGCCGGTGCGCTGGATCTCGTCCTGGGCGCCGGCCAGTTCGTCCGACAGCGCACCGACCTCGGGGGTGGCCACCAGCCGCTCCAGATCGGCGGAGAGCTGCTGGACGGCGCGCAGCAGCTCCTCGTACGCGGGCTCGCAGACGGCACCGTCCTGCGGCCCGTTCACGATGTGGTTGTTGTCGCCGATGCCGACGACACCGCCGCGCACATTGCCGATGCGGATGTTCCCGAACCGCCGGCCGCCACGGCCTCCGGCCTCGCCCGCGCCGGTGTCCTCGTCCTTCTCAGCCGTCCCCATGGCCGCCTCCCCCTCCGTTGCCCCTGGTGTTGCTGATCGTGTTGTTGTCGCCGACGGTGATGGCGCTGTCCTGTGCGGACTCGATGAAGATGCCGCCACCGCTCACGTTGATGATCTTCTGCTCGAACTCGCCGGTCTCCCATCCGGCTTCGTCCAGCGCCTGCCGCACCCCGTTGGCCACCCGGTCCTCGACGCTCTTCAGATAGCGGCTGACGTCCATCTCCTGGAAGAGCGAGGCGCCGCCGTCGCTGCCCAGCTCGCGCACGGACCTCCAGGGCCCGTCGGGGATGGCCGCGGCGTAGGCGCCCGTGTACATCCGCACGAAGAAGGCGATCATTCGGAAGCCGTGGATCAGCACGCGCCCCGCGGCCGTGGGCGTCCGGGCCAGCGCCCACAGCGCCTTGCCCGGCAGCCCGCCGCGGCGGTGGGAGTCGGTGAGCCGGTCGATCGCGCGGAAGTCCGGGCGGATCGGGCGCAGCACATGCGGGGCGAACTCCACCATCAGCATGCCGCCTTGGGTGTGCACCCGGACGAAGACGGTGGTGACGACCTCCTCCTGCCAGGCTCCGACCCGGATGCGCAGGAAGTGCCGCCGGACCTCGCCGCCCTCCTCGACCGCCTCGGCCCGCTGCCGCTCGAAGTGCTCCTCACCGTGCGGCGCGAGGGAGCGGCTGCGTAACCCGGTGGCCTTCACGAACACGCACTCGTCCAGCTCCAGACCGCGCAGCCGGTCGCGGACCTCGACCGACTGCCTCGGCACCACACCGTTCCGGGCGGGGGTCCTGGCGGACGGGGTGCGCAGATTCTCCACCAGCGGCCGGATCCGCTCCAGGATCACCCGGTTGTCGAGCGGCACCGCCGTGCGCCCCTCGCGCGGCCGCAGCTCGACCGCGAGCGTCCAGGTGGCGTGCGCGGTGCCCGCACCGAGAAAGGGGTGCTGATCGTGGTAGAGGATCACGGGCGCGTGCTGCTCGCGCCGGATCAGCTCCCGCACCCGCCGGAAGCGGGCGCCGGTGGAGCGCTCGGCGGGGCCGTCGGCCGGAGCGGCGAAGGTCCGCGGATCGAGGTCGGTGGACAGCACCCGGGCCACATGCTCGCGGTGCAGGGCGACCGCCGCGGCCATCGCGGCGGGGATCAGCAGCGCCGCCCAGGCGGCCCCGGCGCCCGCCCCGGCCGTCAGCCCCGGCAGCACGGCGCTCTCCAGGGAGCTGGGCTCCGGATCGTCCTTGAAGACCAGCTCCAGCGCGGAGAACACGTAGAGGATCAGCAGCAGCACCCCGAACACCCGCAGGACCGCGGCCAGCCGCCTGCGGGCGGGCGGGATCCCGTCGGAGCCCGGATAGTCGGCGCGGAAGGGGCCCGAGGCGCCGCCCCTGGCCCAGGTCGCCAGCAGCAACAGCCCGCAGGACAGCAGGAAGATGACGAAGAAGCCCTTGGCCAGCAGGGCGTGCAGTAGCCAGAGCGCGATCAGCAGCAGGATCCAGCCCGCCTCCAGCCGACGGGCGCGCAACGCGTGGGCGAGCACCCGGGACACGTCGATGCCCAGCGACGGCGCCACCACGCGCTCCTCGTGGACCAACAGCTCGTCCACGACCGCGTCCCGGAAATCATCGTCCAGATACGCACCCGCGCACAGCAAACGCGTGGCCTCACTGGCTGCGTGATCACTGCGACTGCCTGAGCCCATGCTCTCCCCCCGAGGCCGGCGTCAACCCCTCCTACGGTAGGAGACGGTGGGGCGCAAGAACAGTGAATAGCCGAAGGGTCACCCTCCGGAGTGAATAACGGAGGGTGACCCGTCGGAAGTCCGCACGCGGGGGTGCGTCGGACGCGGTTGGCGCGCCAGACGAAGTGGTGCGTCAGATGAGGCCGAGACCGCGCACGGCCTCGCGCTCCTCCTCCAGCTCCTTCACCGAAGCGTCGATGCGGGTGCGGGAGAAGTCGTTGATCTCCAGGCCCTGGACGATCTCGTACTTGCCGTCCTTGGTGGTGACCGGGAACGACGAGATCAGGCCCTCCGGGACGCCGTACGAGCCGTCCGACGGGATACCCATGGAGGTCCAGTCGCCCGCCGCGGTGCCGTTGACCCAGGTGTGGACGTGGTCGACGGCGGCGTTGGCGGCGGAGGCGGCCGAGGACGCGCCCCGGGCCTCGATGATCGCGGCGCCGCGCTTGGCGACGGTCGGGATGAAGGTGTCGGCCAGCCACTGCTCGTCGTTGACGACCTCGGCCGCGTTCTTGCCCGCGACCTCGGCGTGGAAGACGTCCGGGTACTGGGTGGCCGAGTGGTTGCCCCAGATCGTGAGCTTCTTGATCTCACCGACCGGCACCCCGGTCTTCTGGGCCAGCTGCGACAGCGCGCGGTTGTGGTCCAGGCGCGTCATCGCGGTGAAGCGGTCGCCCGGTACGTCCGGGGCGGCGGCCTGGGCGATCAGCGCGTTGGTGTTGGCCGGGTTGCCCACGACCAGGACCTTGATGTCGTCCGCGGCGTGGTCGTTGATGGCCTTGCCCTGCGGCTTGAAGATGCCGCCGTTGGCCTCCAGCAGGTCGCCGCGCTCCATGCCCTTGGTGCGCGGGCGGGCGCCGACCAGCAGCGCGACGTTGGCGCCGTCGAAGCCGACGTTCGGGTCGTCGGAGATGTCGATGCCGCGCAGCAGCGGGAAGGCGCAGTCGTCCAGCTCCATCGCGGTGCCCTCGGCGGCCTTCAGACCCTGGGGGATCTCCAGGAGTCGCAGTTTGACCGGCACGTCCGCGCCGAGCAGCTGACCGGAGGCGATGCGGAAGAGCAGCGCGTAGCCGATCTGGCCTGCCGCGCCGGTGACGGTGACATTGACGGGAGTGCGGGTCATGGCGGTCTCCTGCGCTGTGTTTGTCCGAGATCTCTTGGTGTCGAGATACCGGCGTCAGGCTATCCGACGGCGCAGCGCCCGCGTCCCCGGGCCTCTGTGTCGCTTCTCACCGGGCACGCCCCGGCGGCCGTCTGCCAGGAGGGGGGAGTACAGACGGCCGCCCGGTGCCGCACCCGTGGGGGGCTCGCGTGCGCTTGCCCCGATTCCCCGGGGTCATTCCCACGGGCGCGAAAATTCCCCCGGACGGATCCCGCGGCGGGCCCGGCGCGTCGGCCGGTCACCCCTGAGGGGTGCCCTGGGAGGCGCCCTGCGGGGTGCCCTCCCGCGGCGTGCAGCCGCGCTGTCCGCCGGTGAGGGTCGCGCACGCGGTGGCCCGCGCGGTGGCGTCCGCCGTGACCATCCCGGTGTACGCGTCGCCGTCCGCGTCGACCGTGCCGCGCTCGGTACGGCCCGGCCCGCCGCCCTTGGCGGGGGCGCTGACCTGTACCAGATCGCCGGGGGCCGCCCGGGCGATGCGGGCCCATGCGGCACCGCACACCTTGCTGTAGCGGACCTCGATGTACGCCGTCCCGACCATCGCGTTCGCGGTCGTACTGGCGTGCTTGCCGCCGCACCCCATGGCCTCCGGGTCCTTCCCCGCGCAGCCGTTCCCGGAGCACTTCACCCCGGCCGGGAGCCGGGAGGCGGTGGTGGCAGGGGACTTGGCCGGTTTCCGGTCCCCCTTCCCGCCGTCGTCGCCCTGGCCGGTCACGAGTACGGCGCCGGCCACGATCAGCAGCGTGCCGACGACGCCCCCGGCGAACAGCGCGATACGGCGCCGGGGCCGCCCGGCGGGACGCGGCGGGCCCGGCTCGTCGGCGGCGGGCGGTACCGGCGGCGCGTCCGACGGGGGTGGCGCGGGTGTCGCGTCCGGTACGGACAGCGTGGGCCACGCGGGCGACGCTGCCGCCGGAACGGACTCCACCAGCGGGTGTGCGGGTTCGGGTACGTCAACTCCCCGGACGCTCTGGGCGTTCGGGGCGCTCGGGCCGCCCGCCGCGTCCCTCGGGGACTCGCTCGGGGAGATGCTGGGGGAGGCGCTCGGGCGGGACTTCGCCGATTTGCGTCCGCTCTTCTTCTCCACCGGCGGCGGCGCGAACTCCTCCAGCGCGGCCCGCGCCCGGTCGACCCGGATCGCCTCCATCGTGTGGTCGTGCCGCATCTCGGCGCGGCTCCAAGCCCGTTCCGCCAGCTCCCACAGGGTGCCGAGGTGACCCGCGTCCGCGCCCGTCGCCTCGGCCAGCGCCTCCACCGCGCCCTGCGGCGGCAGGAGTCTGCCGCCGAGGTAGCGCTCCCATGAGCTCTTGCTGTAGCCCGTGCGGTCGGCGATGGCCACGACGCTCATCCCGCTGCGGTCGACGAGTCCGCGTAACTGCCCGGTGAACTCCCGCACCTGCGGGTCGAGTTCCTCGGGCAGGTCCCTCCAACGAGGCATGTGCCTCCCCCTGTCCCCCCGTACGTACCTGGTGGTTCCCCTTGGTCTGGTCCCCGTGGCGGCCTCCCGGGCGTCGGTCTGACTACCCAAAGAGATGCCTTGCCCCAGGATGTCAGTTCCTCCAGCGGGGGCGCATCGGAGCATTTCGGGCCCGGGAGCGCACTCCTCCGGCGTCCGCTCGTCGTTGCGCGGCCGATACCTCGTTGCGGAACTGTCACTTCCGAGCCACAGGCGTTCGACGTCCATTGATCCCGAACAGCCGACACACAACCCTGTTCATCAGGCGGTCCGTCCTTCTTCGGGGGAGAGGGCGGACCGCCGCCCGGACCGTGAGGGACGCGAACAAGCCAACGGCGGCCCGTCCTCCCGCAGGGGGTGAGGACGGGCCGCCGTTTTGTTCGACGGGCCGCGCGGAGGCGCGGACTAGCGGACCGTGAAGTGCACCACGTCCTGAAGGAACGGGAGCTTGATCAAGGGGTCCGGCTGAACCATCAGCGACAGCAGCAGGATCACCGCGCCGAGCCCGCCGTACGTCAGCAGGTCGGTGAAGCGCGACCGTACGGCCAGCATCCCCACCTCCGGCAGCGCCCACCGCAGCGCCGCGCCCGCCAGCAGGGACAGCCCGATCAGCGCCGTGCCCAGCCGGAACCCGTCCAGCGAGACGATCAGCAGCCCCAGCGCGACGCCGCCCACCACCGCCAGGAATGGCCACTGCCGGGCGGTCGCCGGGGCGCTGCCGGGCGCGGCCCGGCCGCCGCCCTGCGGACGCGCGGTGTCCCGGGTGATCAGCGGGAAGCGTCGGGACTTGCGGAGCAGCAGCCCTGGCAGGTCCGCGACCGTCTCCGCGACCGTCGGTTTGCCCGTCGATGCCTGACCGGCGCCCGGGGCCTGACCGGCCGCGGGCTCGTCGGCCGCCGCCTGCCCGGCCGCGGGCTCCTCGCTCGCCTCAGCCGTCATGACCGGCACCGCCGTCGGCGGCCGCCTTCGCGTCACGCTCGGCCGCCTCCACGACGTTGACCAGCAGCTGAGCGCGCGTCATCGGGCCGACACCGCCCGGGTTCGGGGAGATCCAGGCCGCGACCTCGGTCACGTCGGGGTGCACATCGCCGGCGATCTTGCCCTCCTCGTCCCGGCTGACGCCCACGTCGAGCACCGCGGCGCCCGGCTTGACGTCCTCGGCCTTGACCAGGTGCCGCACCCCGGCGGCCGC
This sequence comes from Streptomyces sp. NPDC021212, assembly GCF_044332925.1. Classification (NCBI taxonomy): domain Bacteria; kingdom Bacillati; phylum Actinomycetota; class Actinomycetes; order Kitasatosporales; family Streptomycetaceae; genus Streptomyces; species Streptomyces sp. NPDC021212. The sequence goes on along the minus strand of NZ_JBIRPZ010000018.1, from coordinate 8,962 downwards.
CACGATGATGTCGGCCTGGCGGAGCTGCGCGGACAGGTCGCGGGTGCCGGTGTGGCACAGGGTGACCGTCGCGTTCTCGGAGCGGCGGGTGAGCAGCAGCCCGATCGACCGGCCGACCGTGATGCCGCGGCCGACGACCACCACGTGCGCGCCGTTGATCTCCACGCCGTGGTGGCGCAGCAGCTGGATGATGCCCTGCGGAGTGCACGGCAGCGGCGCGGTCTCGTTCAGCACCAGCTTGCCGAGGCTCATCGGGTGCAGCCCGTCGGCGTCCTTGGCCGGGTCGATCAGCTCCAGCACCCGGTTGGTGTCGATGCCCTTGGGCAGCGGCAGCTGGACGATGTAGCCCGTGCAGGACGGGTCCTCGTTCAGCTCGCGGACCGCCGCCTCGATCTCCTCCTGGGTGGCGGTGTCGGGCAGGTCGCGGCGGATGGACGCGATGCCCACCTGGGCGCAGTCGCGGTGCTTGCCCGCGACGTACCACTTGCTGCCCGGGTCGTCGCCGACGAGCAGGGTTCCGAGGCCGGGATGGACGCCCTTGGCCTTCAGCGCCTCCACGCGGCTGACGAGATCGGACTTGATCGCGGCGGCGGTTGCCTTGCCATCGAGAATCTGGGCGGTCATGGCTTCATCCTCCCGGATGCGGGGACATCGATTCCACCCAGGTCCCGTCGGAGGGCGTGAGTGGGGGTGGGCGGCGGAGGCCGCACCCCTGATGACTCAGGGATGCGGCCTGGCGGTTGCGTACGTCGCGCGGGACGGCTCAGCGGGACGGCTCAGTGGAAGAAGTGCCGCGTACCGGTGAAGTACATGGTCACGCCCGCCTTCCGGGCCGCCTCGACCACCTGCTCGTCGCGGACCGAGCCGCCCGGCTGCACCACGGCCTTGACGCCCGCCTCGGCCAGCACCTCGAAGCCGTCCGGGAACGGGAAGAAGGCGTCGGAGGCGGCGTACGAACCGGCCGCCCGCTCCTCGCCCGCCCGGGCCACGGCCAGCTTCGCCGAGTCGACGCGGTTGACCTGGCCCATGCCGACGCCGACCGTGGCGTTGTCCTTGGCGAGCAGGATCGCGTTGGACTTGACCGCCCGGCAGGCGCGCCAGGCGAAGGCCAGCTCGGCGAGGCCGTCGGCGCCCAGCGCCTCGCCGGACGCCAGGGTCCAGTGGGCCGGGTCGTCGCCCTCGGCCTGGAACCGGTCCTTGGCCTGGACGAGCGTGCCGCCCTCGATGGGGCGCTGCTCGGTGACCGCCGCGGGGGCGTCGGCGCAGCGCAGCACGCGGATGTTCTTCTTACGGGCCAGCACCTCGACCGCGCCGTCCTCGTACGCGGGGGCGACGATGACCTCGGTGAAGATCTCGGCGACCTGCTCCGCCATGGCGACCGTCACGGGACGGTTGACGGCGATCACGCCGCCGAAGGCCGACAGCGAGTCGCACGCGTGCGCCTTGCGGTGCGCCTCGGCGACGTCCGCGCCGGTCGCGATCCCGCAGGGGTTGGCGTGCTTGATGATCGCGACGCACGGGTCGGCGTGGTCGTGGGCGGCGCGCCGGGCGGCCTCGGTGTCGACGTAGTTGTTGTACGACATCTCCTTGCCGTGCAGCTGCTCCGCGTGCGCGAGGCCCGTGCCGCTGCCGTCGCTGTAGAGCGCGGCGGGCTGGTGCGGGTTCTCGCCGTAGCGCAGGACCTGCTTCCGGGTGAAGGTCGCGCCGGTGAAGTCCGGCCAGTCGCCCTCGTCGGCCGCGTAGCCTTCAACGAACCAGTTGGCCACGGCCACGTCGTACGCCGCCGTGTGCTGGAACGCCTCGGCCGCGAGGCGCTTGCGCCGCTCCAGGTCGAAGCCGCCGTCGGCGGCGGCCTTGAGGACGTCACCGTAGGCGGCCGGGTTGACGACGACCGCAACGGACGGGTGGTTCTTGGCGGCGGCGCGGACCATCGAAGGGCCGCCGATGTCGATCTGCTCGACGCACTCGTCGGGCGAGGCGCCCGAGGCGACCGTCTCGCGGAACGGGTAGAGGTTGACGACGACCAGCTCGAACGGCTCGACGCCCAGCTCGGCGAGCTGATCGCGGTGCGCGTCGAGCCGCTGGTCGGCGAGGATGCCCGCGTGGACGCGCGGGTGCAGGGTCTTGACGCGGCCGTCCAGACACTCCGGGAAGCCGGTCAGCTCCTCGACCTTGGTCACCGGAACGCCCGCCGCCGCGATCTTCGCGGCCGTCGAGCCCGTCGAGACGAGCTGGACACCCGCCGCGTGCAGCCCTTGGGCCAGCTCCTCGAGCCCCGTCTTGTCGTACACGCTGACCAGCGCGCGGCGGATGGGCCGCTTGGTACCTTCGGCGGTCACGGGATCCTTACCTTTCGTCCCTCAATGCGATAGCCGTGACGGGCCAGACGCCCCACGACCTCGACGAGCAGCGAACGCTCGACTTCCTTGATCCGCTCGTGCAGAGCGGACTCGTCGTCCTCGTCCCGGACCTCGACCACGCCCTGGGCGATGATCGGGCCGGTGTCGACCCCGTCGTCGACGAAGTGGACGGTGCACCCGGTCGCCCGCACGCCGTACGCGAGCGCGTCGCGCACCCCGTGGGCGCCGGGAAAGCTGGGCAGCAGGGCCGGGTGAGTGTTGACACACCGGCCGCCGAAGCGGGCCAGGAACTCCTTGCCCAGGATCTTCATGAACCCCGCCGAGACCACCAGGTCCGGCGCGTACGCGGCCGTCTCCGCCGCCAGTGCCGCGTCCCACTCGGCGCGGTTCGCGTAGTCCTTCACGCGGCACACGAAGGTGGGGATACCGGCGCGCTCGGCGCGCTCCAGGCCGGCGATGTCACGGCGGTCGGCGCCGACGGCCACCACCTGGGCGCCATAGGCCGCGGCGCCCTCGTCGGCGATGGCGTCGAGGAGCGCCTGCAGGTTCGTACCGGAGCCGGAGACGAGAACGACGAGGCGGGCAGGGGACCCGGAACGGGCGGGGAGGGGCGGGGAGGCCACGGCGGGGATCTTTCTCGCGGGCGGTGCTGCCGTTTGTGTGGTCGTACAAGGTCATGGCCTGTTGAATTCCGGGGAACTCTACGAAGCCGCCGACCGTCAGCAACGATACCGGCACACGAAGCGGCCCCCGGGGGACGGGGGCGGGCACGGGAGGTAGCGTCTGGACTGCGAATCCAACTGATGCCGTGGTGAACGACCGTCGCGCCCGCCCCGCCGGGCCGTACGGCAGGAGCCGTACCCGGACCGGATGTGCAGGACGACGACACAAGGGGAAGACACATTCCAGATGCCGGACCGACGCCGCCGCGCGGCTCATCGCCTCACTCCGACCCCCGCCCGCACCGGGGGGCGGCGATGAGGCGCGCCCGCCCGTCGCGTACGACGCCGCTGCTGCGCGAGCAGCAGTCACCGTCGTCCTCCTCCTCGTCCCCCTCGTCGTCCTCCGCCTCGCCCGGGGACCACCACGGCGAGGACCGGCATGAGGACAATCCGTTCGCCCCGCCGCCCGAGGGCAGGCCCGACCAGCCCTGGCAGCCCCGGCACCAGCCGGAGGACGGCGGCGGCAGCAGGGACGGCGGCAGGAACGGCGACGACGGCTCCGGCGCCCAGGACGATCAGCCGCAGCAGCCCCCGGCCTGGGGCAGCCAGTGGAGCAGCCGCCAGCCCGGCCGCCAGAGCGGCGGCTTCGGCACCGGCCCCGGCGGCACCCGCCCGTCCGGGCCCGGCGGCCAGGGCGGCGGACCGGCCGGTCCGCGCGGCTGGGACCCCACCGACCCGGCCCAGCGGCGCGCGCGGTACGCACTGCTGGCGGGCATGTGGGCGTTCTTCTTCGCCCTGTTCAGCCTGGCGCAGATCGCGCTGCTGCTCGGCGCGCTCGCCCTGTACTGGGGCATCAGCTCGCTCCGGGCCAAGCCGCGCCGTACCGCCACGGCCTCGTCCGCCGCGGTGAGCGGCGGCTCGGCGAACGCCCCGCTGAACGCCCCGCCCCCGCCGCCCGGCGCCACTCCGGCCCGGCTGCCCGCGCCCGGCTCCGGCTCCTCGAAGCCGCAGTCGACGGCGGCGATCAGCGGTCTGGTGACGGGCGGGCTCGCGCTCGCCATCGTGGCGGCGACGTTCAGCTTCCAGATCGTTTACAAGGACTACTACGCCTGCGTGAACGACGCCCTCACCCAGACCTCCCGGCACGCCTGCGAGACCCAGCTCCCCAAGGAGCTGCGGCCCCTCCTCAGCACCGGCGGCGAATAGCCGCGAGCGCCGGGACACAGACGCGCCGCGGGGCGCCGCCCCCATCCGGGTGCGGCGCCCCGCGTCATGCGGCGGTGGCCCGGTCTACGGGGCCTCCTCCGGCGCGTCGGGCTTCCGGTGCGGCGGCGGGTCCACCGCGCCCATCGGGCCCATCGGTCCTGTCGCGCCCACCATGCCGCCCATGAAGTCGGCCATGGTGCCCGCCCCCATGCCGGTGCCGACCCCGGAGCCGAAGCCCGGGCTGGTCGCCGGGTCCTGGGGGCGCTCCGGTCCGCGCCTCCACTGGCCGACCTTCCGCAGGCCGCCCTTGCGCATGGCGCGCTTCCGCTTGCCGCCCTCCCGCGGGCTCGGCCTCATCCATTGCCACCAGGGCTCGGCCATGACCTTCCGCAGGTCGATCGGCTCGGCCTCCGGTTCCGGCTCCAGCGCCACCCGGGCCAGCGCCTCCTCGTGGGCCGCCCGCGCCTTCGCGCGCGCCTCCGCCCGGGCCCGGGCCTTCGCCGCGCGGGCCGCCTTCCACTCCGCCCAGGTCGCCCGCGAGGGGACGTACAGCCGCACCCAGCGCACCACCAGCGCGCCGGGCACCGCGATCGACCCGGTCCAGGCGAGCGTGGCCGTGCCGGTGCGCCACCAGTCGGGGCCGAGGTCGGAGAGGATGCCCACGCCCAGCGGCCCGCCCGATACGGCGGCCAGCAGCGCCATCACGGCCGAGCAGCCGATCGCCGCGAGCGCCGACAGCACCGCGGTCTCGCCCCAGCCCCAGGCCGGGCGGGGCGCGCCCTGGCCGGGCCGCCGGGCCGCCGCCACCGCCGTCAGCCAGGCCACCGACGCCCCCGCCAGGGCCCCGGCCAGCCAGTTCAACGGCCAGTGCGGGCCCTCCGCGGGCAGCGCCGCGACCAGGGGGAAGTGCGGCAGCTGGGGGTAGGAGGTGACGCCGAGCGGGGCGACCACGCTGCCGCCCCCGGCCGTGAATCCGGCGCCGATCGCGTACGCCGCGCCCCACACGATGGCGTTCGGCAGCAGCGCCAGGCTGACCAGCAGCACCGCGAAGCGGCCCTGCCATACGTTGCTGAGCTGGAGGAACGCCAGCTGCACGGATCCGGTGTGGCTCAGCATCGAGAGCGCGGTGAGCAAGGCGCCGCTGCCGAGCAGCACCAGGAGCCCGCTGGCCCCGGCGCGGCACGCGGCGAGCAGCCGGCGCCGTCGGCACCAGCTGCCGCGCAGCCACGACGCGCATCGGACGGCGCCCGCCGCCAGCAGCGCGGCGCCGGGGATCCGGGCCAGCTCGGCCTTCGCCCGCGCGGGCAGCCGCACCGGGAACCGGCCGTCCGCCACCCATACGCCGAGTGCGGCGACGGCCGCGGCGACGAGCGGCAGATGAAGCGCCGCGCTGAGCGGGTCGACGTGCAGCGGCCCGGCCGTGGCGTACAGCACGGCCGCCGTGCCGACGAGCAGATAGCCGCCCGTCACCCAGCCGAAGGCGATGCGGGGGTCGACGACGGACTCCTCGGGCACCCACTGCCCCTCCGCCTCCTCCGCCTGGCCCTGGTAGACCGCGTGCTGCGCGGCGCGGTAGAGCATCCAGCAGGGCACCGCGCTGATGAGCAGCGGGGTCAGCCCGACGGGTGCCGGATGCCCGGACAGCGTCTCGGTCCGTACGAGGTCGGCGCCGTGCCCGAGGAGCCACAGGTCGGCGGCGACGTGCAGCGCCCCGTCGGGGCTGCTGTCGGGGGACGAGGAGGTGATCCACAGCAGCAGGACGACGACGGCGAGCGTGCCCAGCCCGAGCCCCGCGGCCACCACGCCGCCGAGGAACGCCTCCCTGGCGACGGAGGGGCGCTGGAGCGCGGCGCTGCCGCGTGAGGACACCGATGGACTGCGATCGGTCGTTTGGGTCACGGACCCATGCTGCCAATAACAGTCGTTTCATCCGTACATCAAGAGAATGGTCGCGTGTCGGACGTAATCGGCTTATGTACCTTTTGCGGAAGGACGCCCACGGCACCCAGGAACGCGAAAGGCGCGGGCCCGCACCACCCATTCGGCGGTACGAGCCCGCGCCCGCGTGTGACGGAGGCGTCAGCCGGCCAGCGCGGCGCGCGCCAGACCCGCGGTCTCGGTCGGCGTCTTGCCGACCTTCACGCCCGCGGCCTCCAGGGCCTCCTTCTTCGCCTGGGCGGTGCCGGAGGAACCGGACACGATCGCACCGGCGTGGCCCATGGTCTTGCCCTCGGGCGCGGTGAAGCCCGCCACGTAGCCGACGACCGGCTTGGTGACGTTGGCCTTGATGAAGTCCGCGGCCCGCTCCTCGGCGTCGCCGCCGATCTCGCCGATCATCACGATCAGGTCGGTGTCGGGGTCGGCCTCGAAGGCGGCCAGCGCGTCGATGTGGGTGGTGCCGATGACCGGGTCACCGCCGATGCCGACGCAGGACGAGAAGCCGATGTCCCGCAGCTCGTACATCATCTGGTACGTCAGGGTGCCGGACTTCGACACCAGACCGATGCGGCCGGGCTTGGTGATGTCGGCCGGGATGATGCCCGCGTTCGACTGACCCGGCGTGATCAGGCCCGGGCAGTTCGGGCCGATGATGCGGGTCTTGTTGCCCTTCTGACCGGCGTAGGCCCAGAAGTTGGCGGAGTCGTGAACGGCAATGCCCTCGGTGATCACCACGGCGAGCGGGATCTCGGCGTCGATCGCCTCGATGACCGCGCTCTTGGTGAACTTCTCCGGGACGAAGATGACCGTGACGTCTGCGCCGGTGGCCTCGATGGCCTCCTTGACGGAGCCGAAGACCGGAACCTCGTTGCCGTCGAAGTCAACGCTGGTGCCGGCCTTGCGCGGGTTCACGCCACCGACGATGTTGGTGCCCGAGGCGAGCATCCGACGGGTGTGCTTCTGACCCTCGGACCCGGTCATCCCCTGGACGATGACCTTGCTTTCCTTGGTGAGGAAGATAGCCATGGTTTCTGGTGACCTCGTCCCTTACTTCGCAGCCAGCTCGGCGGCACGCTCGGCCGCGCCGTCCATGGTGTCCACCTGCTGAACCAGCGGGTGGTTGGCGTCGGTGAGGATCTTGCGACCCAGCTCCGCGTTGTTGCCGTCGAGACGCACGACGAGCGGCTTGCTGACGTCCTCGCCCTTGGACTTCAGCAGCTCCAGGGCCTGCACGATGCCGTTGGCGACGGCGTCGCACGCGGTGATCCCGCCGAAGACGTTGACGAAGACGGACTTGACGTCCGGGTCGCCGAGGATGATCTCAAGACCGTTGGCCATCACCTCGGCGGAGGCGCCGCCACCGATGTCGAGGAAGTTGGCGGGCTTCACGTTGCCGTGGTTCTCACCGGCGTACGCGACGACGTCGAGGGTCGACATGACCAGACCCGCGCCGTTGCCGATGATGCCGACCTCGCCGTCGAGCTTCACGTAGTTGAGGCCCTTGGCCTTGGCGGCCGCCTCGAGGGGGTTGGCCGCGGCCTTGTCCTCGAGCGCCGCGTGCTCCGGCTGACGGAACTCGGCGTTGGCGTCCAGCGTCACCTTGCCGTCCAGCGCGATGATCTTGCCGTCACCGGTCTTGACCAGCGGGTTGACCTCGACGAGGAGGGCGTCTTCCTTGATGAAGACGGTCCACAGCTGCTGGAGGACGTCCGCCACCTGGTCGGCGATCTCGGCCGGGAACTTCGCGGCGGCGACGATCTCGGCGGCCTTCTCGGCGGTCACGCCCTCAATGGCGTCCACCGGGATCTTGGCGAGCGCTTCGGGGTTCTGCTCCGCGACGACCTCGATCTCCACGCCGCCCTCGACGGAGGCCATGGCGAGGAAGGTGCGGTTGGTGCGGTCCAGCAGGAAGGAGACGTAGTACTCCTCCTTGATGTCCGCGGTCTGGGCGAGCATCACCTTGTGGACCGTGTGGCCCTTGATGTCCATACCCAGGATCTGGGTCGCCTTCTCCACGGCATCGGCCGGGTCGGAGGCCAGCTTGACGCCGCCGGCCTTGCCGCGGCCACCGACCTTCACCTGCGCCTTGACGACCGCGCGGCCGCCCAGTCGCTCGGCCACCTCGCGCGCCGCCTCAGGCGTGTCGATGACTTCACCGGCCAGCACCGGTACACCGTGCTTGGCGAAGAGGTCCCTCGCCTGGTACTCGAACAGGTCCACGCGCGTCCGTCCCTTTTCCATGGATATCGCGGTCGTTATCTGCGCGGGCGTGCCGCGGGCGGCAGCGTGAGGACGCGATCTATAACGAGGGCGGCACACGTGCGCCGGGTACGCGGCATGTCCGTCTCGCAGGCTATAACCACGAGACGTGTGCCCCTAAATCGCAGATCACACTGGAGCGGTGATTACGGTCACAGATCGCGACCGTACACACCTATCTCGCAACCAAAGCGGGCAGTCCCCTCCCCAAAGAGGACTGCCCGCGATCAGTTCAAGCGGCCGCGTACGGCGTCGGCGCCGCCGTACGCGGCGGTCATACGGCCCGGGTCATCAGACGGCCGGGAGGGTGCCCGCGGCGCCCGGCAGGTTGATGGGCAGGTCGGTGGGCAGCTGGGCCGGAACCTGCGGCAGGTCGGTGGGCAGGTGCGCCGGAACCTGCGGCAGGACGGTGGGCAGGTGCGCCGGGACCTGCGGCAGGTCAGCCGGAACGTTCGGGATGTTGGTCGGCAGCTGGGCCGGAACCTGCGGCAGGTCGGTGGGCAGGTGCGCCGGGACCTGCGGCAGGTCGGTGGGCAG
>NZ_JBIRPZ010000017.1:0-176175 GCF_044332925.1 Streptomyces sp. NPDC021212 | reverse complement strand
TCGGGTGCGATCCAGCATCGGGCCGGTATGCAGACCTCGAAGACGATCGTGGCGGTCAACAAGGACGCCGAGGCCCCGATCTTCGACCTGGTCGACTACGGCGTGGTCGGCGATCTCTTCGAGGTCGTCCCGCAGCTCACCGAGGAGGTCAAGGCCCGCAAGGGCTGACCTCCCGGCAGGTGGCGCCGAGGCCCCGTACGCACTGCGCGTACGGGGTCTCACGTGCGTCAATGGGGTGTTGACCTCCACTCGGAGCCCATATAACTTCGCCCTGCGGATATTTGTTTCCGCAAGGCGGAAATTCTCGGTTGTGAAAGGCGGAGGTGCGGGCATGACTCAGCACGAGACGGCGGGGACCAGCCTGCCGCGCGGCGTACGCGAAGGGATCACCGCGTCCCTCGCCCCCGTCGACGCGGACCTCGCCCGCCGCTACCCGGGCGACTCCGGCACCCGGCAGCCCGTGCACACCGTCTACGTCCCCGCCGACGCCGTCACCGAGGGCACCGTGCGGGACTGGGGCGACCAGGCGCTCGCCGCCCTCGACGCCCACGCGCCCGACGCCGGAGCCCTCGCCGCCGTCATCGGCCTTCCCGACGAGCTGGCCGAGCCCGTGTACCGGCGGGTGCGCGCCAAGCTGGAGCGCGAGCCGGTCGAGGACCTGCGCATCGACTTCGAGGACGGCTACGGCCCGCGCCCCGACGCCGAGGAGGACGCCGCGGCCGTCCACGCCGCCTCCGTGGTCGCCGCCGCCCGCGCGGCGGGCACCGCACCGCCCTATGTGGGCATCCGCATGAAGTGCATGGAGGCAGCTGTCCGCGACCGCGGCATCCGCACCCTCGACATCTTCCTCACCGGACTGATGGACTCCGGCGGTCTGCCGGACGGGCTCGTGCTCACCCTCCCCAAGGTGACGTACGCCGAACAGGTCAGCGCCATGGTCCGGTTGTGCGAGGAGTTCGAGAAGGCCCGCGGGCTCACCGAGGGCCGGCTCGGCTTCGAGATCCAGATCGAGACCACGCAGGCCATCCTCGGCTCCGACGGCCGCGCCACCGTCGCCCGGATGATCGACGCGGCCCAGGGCCGCGCCACCGGACTGCACTACGGCACCTTCGACTACAGCGCGTCCTGCGGTGTCAGCGCCGCCCACCAGTCCATGGACCACCCGGTCGCCGACCACGCCAAGGCCGTCATGCAGGTCGCCGCCGCGGGCACCGGCGTACGGCTCTCCGACGGCTCCACCAATGTGCTGCCGGTCGGCCCCACCGAGCGCGTCCACGACGCCTGGCGGCTCCACCACGGCCTTGTCCGGCGGTCCCTGGCCCGCGCGTACTACCAGGGCTGGGACATGCACCCCGGCCATCTGCCCACCCGCTACGCCGCCGTCTACGCCTTCTACCGCGAGGGCCTGGAGACGGCCGCGGCCCGGCTCGCGGCGTATGTGAACCGTACGGGCGGGGACGTCATGGACGAGCCCGCCACCGCCAAGGCGCTCAGCGGCCATCTGCTGCGCGGTCTGGACTGCGGCGCGGTCGACGTCGCCGAGGTGGAACAGCTGACCGGACTGAGCCGCGCCGAACTCGACGCCCTCGCCGGGCGCGCCCCTAGCTGAACCGGCGCGGTGCGGTCCGCGCACTGACCCGCCGGCCACATCCGCTCACCCCTGCGTGTCACCCGGGATGCGGGGCCGCCGGAGAGGGCGGGAGATGGTGGCATGGTCAGAAGTGCCGTGTCAGCCCTGCTGATCCTGCTCGGCTGCCTGCTCGTACCGGTGTCCGTGCTGACCGTATGGGTTCAGGGCATCGTCCTGGACACCGACCGCTACGTGGCGACGGTCGCCCCGCTGGCGAGCGATCCGGCGATCCAGGAATCGGTCGTGGACCACGTCGGCGACGCCGTCGACCTCCGGCACAACAGCCGGAAGATCACGTCCGACGTCGCCGACTGGCTGCGCGACCAGGGCCTGCCGCCCCGGGCCGCCGACACCATCGAGGGTCTGGCCCCGCAACTGGACGCGGCCCTCGACCAGGCCGTGCGCAAGGTCGCGAAGCACATCGTGCACACCGACGAGTTCGCCGCCGTATGGACCGGCGCCAACCGCGCCGCCCATGCGGCCGTCGTGCACGCCCTCACCGGCGAGGGGCACGGCCCGGTCGGCGTACGCGGCGACACCGTCACCCTGAACGTCGGCGCCGCCGTGGAGAAGGCCAAACTCCAGCTCGTGAACGCCGGATTCCCCTCGGCGGCCGACATCCCCGACATCCACCGGCGGACGATCCTCTTCCACTCCGAGCAACTCGACCGCGTCAAACGGGCGGTACGCCTGCTCGACCTGGTCGGCAACTGGCTGCCGACCCTGACCATCGCGCTCGGCGCCACCGGTGTCCTGCTCGCCCGGGGCCGCCGCCGCGCGCTCGTCGGTGCCGCCCTCGGCGCCGCCGCCGCCTCGCTGGCACTGGCCCTCGCGCTCACCGTGGCCCGCCGGTACTGCCTCGACCATGTGCCGCCCGGCGTGCTGTCCCGGGCCGCCGCCTCGGCCCTCTTCGACACCGTGGTGCGCTTCCTGCGGGTCACCGTGCTCACCGTGCTGGTGCTCAGCGCCGTCGTCGCGGCCGGCGCCTATCTGGCCGGGCCCGGACGGCTCCCGCGTGCCCTACGGGCCGCGGCCGAGCACGCAGCCGACTCCGCCGCACACTGGGGCGCGGCCCGGGGGATGCACCCCGGACGGGCCGGGGTCTGGACCGCGGACCACCGCCGGGAGCTGACGGTCGCGGCGCTGTCGACCCCGGCCGTGGTGTTCGCACTGTGGAACCACCCCACCGTGCTGACCGTGCTGTTCCTGGTGCTCGTCCTGCTGACGGCCCTCGCGGTGATCGCGCTGCTGGCCGCGACGGGCCGTACCGGCGCGGAGGGCCGGGACCGGCTCAGGGGGTGAGGATGAGCACGATGAAGATCAGGCAGGCGGCGACGTTGACCACCCAGCTGTGGGTGTTCAGCCACTCCCGTACCCGGGGCATCGCGCGCCGCGCCCGGCTGCCGAAGACGAGGTAGACCAGCAGCGGCTGCGCCGCGATGAGCACGGTGGCACCGATGAACGGCAGCGCCTCCGCCAGGGCCGCCCGGTGCTGCTCCAGGGACGCGCCCACCGTCAGCAGCACCATGATGTCCGACGGCATCAGCAGGATGACCAGCAGCCCTGTCTTCAAGGCCCGCAACGGGCCCGCCTCCATCAGCGAGCCCAGCCACTTCGGCGGCTCCACGGATTCCCGGCGCACGAGGTTCTTCACCGCGACCAGCACCAGCAGCCCCACCAGCACCAGTTGCACGATGGTCCCGGCCGCCCCCCGGTCGGACGGCTTCCCCGGCGCGACCGCGTTGCCCAGCAGCGCGAAGATCCCCCGCGTGATGGCGACGCCCACGGTCGTCGCGATCGTCACCCCGAGCAGGAACGCCAAGGACACCCGCACGGGCCGCGCGGTGGTCACCAGGATCACGGCGGCCACGATCTGCGGCCCCGCCATCATGGTGACGGCCAGCGGGAGAATCTGGAGGTCCATGGCCTGTCCGCCCTTCCGGCCTCCGTCCGTCCTGCCTCCATTGGTACGCGGCCGGGCCCGCGGCGCACCCGGTGCTGCGCCGACCGGGGCCCGCGCACTCGCCTAGCGCCCCGCGCCGGCCGCCGTACGCTGGACATGTCGGTCCGGTGGTGGCCGTCCTGGCCGCTCCGGGCGTGTTCCGACGGGAGGCAGACGATGGGCTACCCACTGCTCAATGTGTTCTGGACCACGATGTGGATCTTCCTGTGGGTCCTGTGGCTGATGCTGCTCTTCCGGGTCATCGGAGACATGTTCCGCGATGACTCGCTGGGCGGTTGGGCGAAGGCGGGCTGGTGCGTCTTCGTCATCGTCCTGCCCTTCCTCGGCGTCTTCGTCTACCTGATGGCCCGGGGCAGCGGGATGGGCCGGCGCGAGATGAAGCGGGCCGAGCAGGCGGAGGAGGAACTCCGGGAGTTCGTACGGGGGACCGCCGCAACCGGGCATGCCGAGGAGCTGGCACGGCTCGTGGAGCTGAAGAACCACGGTGACATCACGGCCGAGGAGTACGAACGCGCCAAGGCCAAGGTGCTCGCCGCCTGACGAGACGGTCAGGACGCGACATGGTCAGGACGGGGCGAGGGCGGCGGAGGCCCGGGACGCCGCGGCCGACGGGGTGCCGCGCTCCTGTGAGCGGCCCGCGGTGACCGGTGCCGGCGCGGCCGTGGGGCCGACCGCGCGGATCGTTCGCGTACGGCGTCCGGTCATCGCACCTCCTCCGTCCCGCCGACCGAGGTCTCCCGGCCCTCCGCACCCCCACCGTGACGGGGGCCGGGGGCCGGGGCAACCGGGGCGGGGCCGTCCGGGACGCCGCTCAGGACGGCGCTCAGGACACGGACGGGGGCAGTTCCCCGGAGCCGCGGGCGATCAGCCGGGTCGGCAGCACGACCCGCCGCGCCTCGCCGCCCGCGCCGTCGAGGCGGCGGAAGAGCAGATCCGCGGCGGTGCGGCCGAGTCGGCCCGCGTCCTGGGCGACCACGGTGATGCCGGGGGAGAGCAGATCGGCCAGTTCGAAGTCGTCGAAGCTGACCAGGGCGACGGGGGCGGCGGGCCCGGGGCGCTCGGCGAGGACGCGAACCACCGTGACCGTCACCCGGTTGTTGCCCGCGAAGAGCGCGGTGACCGGCTCGGCGGCGTCCAGCATGGCGGCGGCCGCGGCGCGCACCCGCTCGGGGTCGGTGGGGCCGAGCGAGAGCCAGCCGTCGTGGACCGGCAGCCCGGCCGCGGCCATCGCGGCGTGGTAGCCGCGCAGCCGCTCGGCGGCGGTGTGGATGCCCGGCTGGTCGCCGAGGAAGCCGATCCGGCGGTGGCCATGGGCGATCAGATGGGCGACCGCGTCCCGTGCGCCGCCGAAGCTGTCGGAGAGCACCGCGTCGGCGTCGACGCGGCCCGCCGGGCGGTCGACGAAGACGGTGGCGACACCGGCCGCCATCTCCGGGGCCAGATAGCGGTGGTCGTCGCCCGCCGGGATGACGACGAGGCCGTCCACCCGGCGCGCGCACAGGGCCAGTACCAACTCCTGCTCGCGGACCGGGTCCTCGGCGCTGGAGCCGTTGATCAGCAGCGCGCCATGAGCGCGTGCCACCTCTTCGACGGCGCGGCTGAGCGGGCCGTAGAACGGGTCGGCGAGGTCTTCCAGGACGAGGCCGATGCTCGCGGTGCGGCCCTTGCGGAGGATGCGGGCGCTGTCGTTGCGGCGGAAGCCGAGCGCGGTGATCGCCTCCTGGACGCGGTGCTCGGTGTCGGGGGTGACGCCCGGCTCGCCGTTGACCACGCGCGAGACCGTCTTGAGGCCGACTCCGGCCCGGGCGGCGACGTCCTTCATCGTGGGCCGGGAGCCGTAGCGGTGGGGCGGGGTGCGGTCGGCGATGTCCCGGGCGGTGTCGGTCACGGTGTGCTCGTCCCGTCGCTGGTCGGCGTGGCGGAGGGGTGTCGAGCATAGCCTCTGGACAACGTTGTCAGCGGCAGGGAAGACTGTGGCCCCACATTGATGACACCGACTGAAGACACCGACGCCCACCAGGAGAGTCGACAGCAATGGCACGTGACCTCATCGCCGCGCTGGACATCGGCGGTACCAAGATCGCGGGCGCCCTGGTGGACGGCGGCGGCAAGCTGGTCGTACGGGCCCGGCGCGCGACCCCCGCGCAGGCCGACGGGCCGACGGTGATGCGCGAGGTCTCCGCGGTGCTCGGCGAACTCGCCGCCACCGCGCACTGGTCCCGGGTGGCCGCCGTCGGGATCGGCAGCGCGGGCCCCGTGGACGCCTCCGTGGGCACCGTCAACCCGGTCAACATCCCCGGCTGGCGCGACTTCCCGCTGGTCGCCGGGGTCCGGGAGACCACCGGCGAACTGCCGGTCACCCTGGTCGGCGACGGACCGGCGATGACGGCCGCCGAGCACTGGCAGGGCGCGGCGCGCGGGCGCGCGAGCGCGCTGTGCATGGTGGTGTCCACCGGCGTCGGCGGCGGTCTGGTGCTGAACGGGCGGCTCCACCCCGGCCCCACGGGCAACGCCGGGCACATCGGCCACATCAGCGTCGACCTCGACGGCGATCTGTGCCCGTGCGGCGGGCGCGGCTGCGTCGAGCGCATCGCCAGCGGCCCCAACATCGCCGGCCGGGCGCTGTCCGGCGGCTGGCGGCCGGGCCCGGACGGCGACACCAGCGCCGCGGCCGTCGCCGCCGCCGCGCGCACCGGTGACCCGGTGGCGCGTGCCTCCTTCGACCGCGCGGCGCAGGCCCTGGCCGCCGGGATCGCCGCGACCGCCGCACTTGTCGAGATCGAGGTGGCGGTGATCGGCGGCGGGGTGGCGGGCGCCGGGGACGTGCTCTTCGCGCCCCTTCGGCGCGCCCTGCGCGACTACGCGACCCTGTCGTATGTGCGGGGGCTGGAGGTCCTGCCGGCGCAGATGGGCACCGACGCGGGGCTGGTCGGCGCGGCCGCCGCGGCGGCCCAGGAGCAGCGGCTGGAGGGTTTCGGCCCGGTGGGCGCGCCTCGCGGCACGAGTTGAGCCGCACTGTCACCGGCTGCCCCTAAGCTGTTCGCTCACTGCTTGCGATACGAGGGAGCCGATGGTGGCACCGGGGGACATGGGCGGTGATCTGTTCGGCAGACTGCTGGGCGGTCGCTACCGGGTGACGGGGCAGCTCGGCCGCGGCGGCATGGGCGTGGTCTGCAGAGCGATGGACGAGCTGCTGGGCCGGGAGGTCGCGGTCAAGGTGCTGCGCGCCTACACCGACGCGTCCGGCGCGGAGCTGGCCGATCTGCGCACCCGGATGCAGCGGGAGGCGCGCGCCGCGGCCCGGATCCGCCATTCGGGTGTGATCACGGTGCACGATGTGGCGGACGAGGGCGGGCTGCCGGTCATCGTGATGGAGCTGATCGACGGCCCGTCACTCGACGACCTGATCGACGAGCACGGCGTCGTCGACCCCCTGGAGGCCGCGCGGATCGGTGCGAAGGTGGCCGACGCGCTCGCCGCGGGTCATGACGCCGGGGTCCTGCACCGCGATGTGAAGCCGGGCAACGTGCTGATCGACCGCGGGGGCCGGGTGGTCCTCACCGACTTCGGCATCGCGAGCATGGAGGCGCCCGACGACGGCGCGACCACCAAGCTGACCCGCAGTGGTGAGCTGATCGGCTCGCTGGACTACCTGGCGCCGGAGCGCGCCCAGGGCCAGGAGCCGGGCCCGGCGTCGGACGTGTGGGCGCTGGGCATGACGCTGTACGCGGCGGTGGAGGGTTCGGCCCCGTTCCGCCGCACCTCCGTGTGGTCGACGCTGACCGCGATCGTCACCGAGCCGCTGCCGGAACCCCGGCTGGCCGGTCCGCTGACGCCCGTCCTGCGCGAGCTGATGGACAAGGACCCGGAAGGGCGTCCCACGGCGGCCGAGGCGCGGCAGCTGCTGGAGGCCGTCGCCGCCGGGGCCGTACCGGAGCCCGGCCCGCCGGTGCTTCGGCCGTCCCCTCCGCCGGCTCCACAGGCTCCGCGGGTCACGCGTACCCCGACCGCGCCGGATGTCGCGGCCGCGCAGCCGCAGGTGGGCGCCGGTCCTGGGGCGGGCGGTGCGCCGGGCCAGGGGCGTGGCCGTACGCGCGCGCTGGTGGCGGCGGCGGTCGCCGGTGTGGTGCTCGTCGGGGGCGGGGTGACGTACGCGCTGCTCGGCGGCGAGAGCGACCGGACGACGGCGGGCGGTTCGCCGGAGCCGGCGCGATCCGGATCGCCGGCGTCCGGCGGAGGGGGAGGGGACCGCGAGGCGACGGGGAAGGCGGGCACGAGCAGCGCGCGGGTGAGCGGGGAGGCGTCCCCACCGGCCCCGCGCACGCCGGGCGGCTCCCCGGACGGCAAGGGCGGCGAGGGCGCCGGCAAGGGCGAGACAGGGAAGGACGGCGGCAGGGCCTCCCCGTCCAGCGGCGCCGCCGCCCCGGCCTGCAGTGACATCGGGGGCGGCAAGTACAACTGCGTGCTGTGGCGCGACGCCACCTCCTACACCCACGGCGGCGAACCGGCCGGCACCCTCAAGCATGGCGTCAACTACTTCTACTGCCAGGAGAACCTGAACCGCCCGGAGCGGTACGGCAAGTGGACGAACACCTGGTGGGCGAAGACGGACGACGACAACGGCAACAAGGACGTCTACGTCAGCGATGTGTACGTCCGGGGCGGCGACAACGACCGGCCCCTCCCCGGGCTGCCGGTCTGCTGAGACGGCTGTCAGGGGGAGCGGGCCGGTCGCCGTAGCCGGGTGTCAGCAGCTGAACTTCGCGTCCGCCCAGTCCCCGTGGTCGCTGGTGACCTCGTCCCCGCCGTCGGTCACGACGAGCCGGACCGTCGTCGCGCCGTCGATGGCGGCGGTGATGTCCTTGGCCGGGTCGGCGTTGGTCAGCGTCCCGGTCGACACCACCTTGGTGCCGTCAGCCCACACCTCGAAGGCGACCGTTCCGGCGGTGCCCTCCTCGTCGTCCACGCCGGCCTTCGCCGTGAACGCGGTGCAGTGGCCACCGGTGTAGTACGTGATCTCACTGGGCGCGTGCACGCCCAGGCCCTTGGCGTGGACGGTGCCGTCGAGGGTGATCGGATGACCGTCGCCCGCCGCGTTCTCGCCGACGCTGGTGTCCTTCTCGACCGGGCCCCAGCCGTTGGTCGCGCTCAGCCACGGCAGATCGCTCGCGTACGTGGCGCCGGAGGGTGGCGCGACCACCACATGGACCGGTACCGGCAGTTCGGTGCTGACCTCGTCGCCGCGGGCCGAGCGATAGGAGGCACGTGCGGTCAGGTCGTACGCGCCGGGCTCGGCGTCCTTCGGAGCGGTGACCTGCCAGCGGGTGGTGAGGCTGCTGCCGGTGGGCAGGGTGGCGGCCCGGGTCGGCCAGGTGGTCCTGACGCGCCAGCCGTCGGGGCCGGTGAGCCGGACCGTGGCCTGGTGGGCCGGGGTGCCGCCGAGGTTGCGGAGCGCCGTTTCGACCGGCGCTGTGGCGCCGGACTCGGTGAACGGGGCGGCGCCGACGCCGAGTTCGGCGGCGGGCGGGTAGGAGGCCCAGCGCCGGTCGGCGGAGACCCGGTAGAGCACCGTGCCATGGGCCGGGACGGTGGCCGCCACGGAGCCCGAGGTGTTGCTGTCCTGGTGCCGCCACAGATCGCGCAGCCGGTATCCGTCCGCCTGCGGCAGGCCGAGGCGGGCCGCGGTGGTGGCGATGCGCTGCGGCTGCTCGGTCTCGTTGAACAGGGCGACGGCGCGGCTGCCGTCGGCCATTTCCTTGGAGATCACCCACCGTCCGCCCTCGGAGGAGAGCACGGTGCCCTGCTTGCCCAGCGGGTCCTGGTCGACGGCGATGACATCGCGGTTGCCGAGGATTTCGAACGCCTTGGCGTCGGCCTTGCGCAGATCGGTGCCGATCAGCAGCGGCGCGGCCATGACCGACCACAGCGAGAAGTGGCTGCGGTACTCGGTGTCCGTCATGCCGCCGTTGCCGACCTCCAGCATGTCGGGGTCGTTCCAGTGGCCGGGCCCGGCGTACGGGGCGAGCGGCAGGTTCTTCTTGGCGATCGACAGCATGCTGCCCCAGCTGTCACTGATGTCACCGGTGGTGCGCCAGAGTTGGCCGACATCCGCCGCCCATTCCCACGGCTTGTTCTGCCCCCATTCGCAGATGCTGTAGACGATCGGGCGCCCGGTGGTCTCGGAGGCGGCCTTCAGCGCGTCCCGCATGGCGCGGTAGCGCTGCTTGGCGTCTACGCCCTGGTTATTGCAGTTGTCGTACTTGAGGTAGTCGATTCCCCAGTCGGCGAACTGCTGGGCGTCCGACCTTTCATGGCCCAGCGCCCCGGGGAAGCCGGCGGTGTTACAGGTCTTGGTGCCCGCGCTGGTGTAGATGCCGATCTTGAGGCCCTTGGAGTGGACGTAGTCGGCGACGGCCTTGATGCCGTTCGGGAAGCGCGCCGGGTCCGGGACGAGCTTGCCGTTCGCGTCGCGCTGCTGGAGCGCCCAGCAGTCGTCGAGGTTGACGTAGCGGTATCCGGCGTCCTTGAGCCCCTTGTTCACGAAGATGTCGGCGATGCCCTTGACCATCGCCTCGTTGAACTCCGCGCGGCAGTGGGTGGAGTTCCAGTTGTTGAAGCCCATCGGCGGTGTGAGCGCGAGCCCGTCCCCGGGCGCGGCGGTCTCGCTCCGGGCGGTCTCTCCGGAGCGGGTGGGCGCGGCCGCGGATGCCTGGGCGGCGGGGAGGGTGAGGCCGGCCGTGCCGAGCAGTGCGGCGGCCAGTCCTCCGATGACTCGGTGTCTCGCGGTACGTAAAGAGCGGTGGCGCATGATGCGGGTCCTCCGTTCTCAACGGGGTGACGCAGCGTTGCGGGTGCGTCACGTGCGAGCGTTTACGGTAGACCGTGTTGGAGTCTGTTGGAAGAGATGCGATAACAGTTGTTCGATATCTCGTCCAAACCCTTGACTATGCCGCCTCTTGCCCGATGTGATCCAGCCACTCGCGTTCGGTTGTGTTTGATTGATCCTCGTGTGGAGGGCCCATGGCACAGTCATCGTCAGGACATCGGATCTCCCGTCGGACGTTGCTCCGGGGCAGCGCGGTCGGAGCCGGGGCGGTCACCCTCCCGGCGCTCCTCACCGCCTGTGGCGGCCCGGGCAACGAGGTGAAGATCGGCTCCAACGCCTCGGATGCCGTGCCCCGCAAGGCATTCGCCGAGGTGTTCGCGGCGTACCAGAAGAAGTCGGACAAGAAGGTCAAGGTCAACACTGTCAACCATGAGGCCTTCCAGGAAGGCATCAACCGGTATCTGAAGGGCACCCCCGACGACGTCTTCATGTGGTTCGCCGGCTACCGCATGCAGTTCTTCGCCGAGCAGGGGCAGCTCGCCGAGATCGGCGACCTCTGGAAGGGCTTCAGCGGCTTCTCCGACGCGCTCAAGAAGCAGTCCACCGGCAAGGACGGCAAACAGTACTTCGTGCCGTACTACTACTACCCGTGGGCGGTCTTCTACCGGAAGAGCGTCTTCCAGCAGCACGGCTACGAGATCCCCAGGACGTTCGACGATTTCCGGGCGCTCGCCAAGCGGATGGACAAGGACGGCCTCGACGCCATCGCCTTCGGCGACAAGGACGGCTGGCCCGCCATGGGGACCTTCGACTATCTCAATATGCGGGCCAACGGCTACGACTTCCATGTCTCGCTGATGGGCGGCAAGGAGTCCTGGACCGATCCCCGGGTCAAGCACGTCTTCGACCTGTGGCGCGGCCTCATGCCGTACCACCAGCAGGGCGCCAACGGGCGCACCTGGCAGGAGGCCGCGCAGAGCCTGGCGCAGAAGAAGTCCGGCATGGCGGTCTTCGGGCTGCCCCACCCCGGGCAGCAGTTCCCCGCCGCCGACCGGGAGGACCTGGACTTCTTCCCGTTCCCCGAAATCGACTCCGCCTACGGCCAGGACGCGGTCGAGGCGCCGATCGACGGATTCCTGCTGGCGAAGAAGTCCAAGCGGCAGAAGGAGGGCAAGGAACTGCTGAAGTATCTCGCCACCCCCGCCGCCGAGGAGATCTATCTGAAGCGGGATCCCAACAACATCGCGTGCAACGACAAAGCGGCTACCTCCTCGTACAACGCGCTGCAGAAGAAGGCCGTCGCACTCGTCTCCGGCGCCAAGCAGATATCGCAGTTCATGGACCGCGACACCCGCCCCGACTTCGCGTCGCAGGTGATGATCCGGGCCATCCAGCAGTTCATCAACAAGCCGAACGACATCGACACCCTGACCAAGGACATCGAGTCCCAGAAGAAGACCATATTCGCCGACAGCTAGGAGAATCGCGCCGTGCCGCTCACTACCGCGCGGCGTGCCAAACGGCGGGGACCGCGGAGGTTCACCTCCCGCGACCTCGCCGTCATCGGCGTGCTGCTGGGCATACCCGTCCTGCTCGACCTGGCCCTGGTCTGGGGCCCGACCCTCGCCTCCATCGGACTGTCCTTCACCAGCTGGGACGGGATCGGCGACCTCCACTGGGTCGGCTTCGACAACTACCGGAACCTGTTCACCGACTATCCGCCGTTCTGGCCCGCCGTACGCAACAATCTGCTCTGGGTGGCCTTTCTCGGCCTCGTCGCCACGCCCTTCGGACTGCTGCTGGCCGTGCTGCTCGACAAGGGCGTCCGGTTCAGCCGCTTCTACCAGTCCACCCTCTACATGCCGGTGGTCCTCTCGCTCGCCATCGTCGGCTTCATCGCGCAGCTGATCTTCTCCCGCGACCAGGGCGCGCTGAACGCGATTCTCGGCGACAAGAGCCATCCGGTGGACTGGATCGGCGACCCCGACCTCAATATCTGGATGGTGCTGCTCGCGGCCGCCTGGCGCCATACCGGGTACGTGATGATCCTCTATCTGGCGGGGCTCAAATCGGTCGACCCCTCGCTCAAGGAGGCCGCCGCGATCGACGGCGCGAGCGAGACCCAGACCTTCTTCCGGGTCGTCCTGCCCACGCTGCGGCCGGTCAATGTGATCGTCGGCGTCATCACGGTCATCGAGGCGCTGCGCGCGTTCGACATCGTCTACGCCATCAACCACGGCCGTAACGGGCTGGAACTGCTCTCCGTGCTGGTCACCGACAACATCATCGGTGAGGCCAGCCGGATCGGATTCGGCTCCGCCATCGCCGTCGTCCTGCTCACCGTTTCGGTGGGATTCATCGTGACGTATCTGGTCCAGGAACTGCGAGGGGAGAAGAAGGGATGATCACCGATATCCGCCCGGCCCCCGTACCGGCGGCCGCCCCGGTGACCGGACCGCGGCGGCGCCGGGCCCGCCCCGGACGGCTCGGTCTGCACGCGTTCCTGATGACCGTGTCGCTGGCGTTTCTCGCCCCGCTGCTGCTCGCCGTCTACGCCTCGCTGCGGCCGTACGAGGAGACCGCCGAATACGGCTATTTCTCGCTGCCGCGCCATCTGTCGTTCGACTACTACAGCCAAGCGTTCAACGACTCCGGGATGGGCAAGTACTTCCTCAATTCGATCCTCATCGCGGTTCCCGGAGTGCTGCTGACGCTGTTCCTCGCGTCCTTCGTGGCGTTCTCCGTCACCCGGCTGAAAATGCGCGGCGGGCTCGTTCTGCTGATGGTGTTCACGGCGGGGAACCTGCTGCCGCAGCAGGTCATCGTCACTCCGCTCTATGTCCTGTTCACCAAGATAGAACTGCCCTACTGGATGTCGGACTCGATGACGATGTACGACTCCTACTGGGCCGTGATCGCCGTTCAGGTCGCCTTCCAGGTCGGCTTCTGCGTCTTCGTTCTCGCGAATTTCATGCGCACCCTGCCGATCGAGATCATCGAGGCGGCGGTGGTGGACGGCGCGGGAGTCTGGACGCGGTACTGGCGCATCACGCTGCCGCTGTGCCGGCCGGCCCTCGCCGCGCTCGCCACGCTGCAATTCACCTGGATGTACAACGACTTCCTGTGGGCGCTCGTCTTCATCTCCGACGGCGACAAGCTGCCCGTCACCTCCGCGCTCAACAATCTGCGCGGGCAGTTCTTCACCGACTACAACCTGCTGGCGGCGGGCTCGGTGCTGGTGGCGCTGCCCACGGTGCTCGTCTTCCTGCTGCTGCAGCGCCACTTCATCGCGGGGCTCACGCTCGGCGCCAACAAGGGGTGATGGGGGAGGGGCTGGTGTGACGGAAGGTGCCATTGTGATCGGGGCGATCCGTCACTCAGTCGTATTCGGGCGTTTCCGTGGCATGGTGATGCGGGCAACTGTCAGGAGGCGATGGATTAGGGGGAAATGTGATCGTCTGGCTGAACGGTGCGTTCGGCGCGGGGAAGACCACCGCGGCCCGTGAGTTGGTGGACTTCATGCCCGGCAGCACGTTCTACGACCCGGAACTGGTCGGCAACGGTCTGCGCATGATGCTGCCGCGCAAGCGTCTGGAGCAGGTCTCCGACTACCAGGACCTGCCGTCGTGGCGGAGGCTGGTCGTGGACACCGGAGCGGCGCTGATCGCGGAGGTCGGCGGCCCGCTCGTGGTCCCGATGACGGTCCTCAGACAGGAGTACCGCGACGAGATCTTCGGCGGCTTCGCCGCCCGGCGGATCCCCGTGCGGCATGTCCTGCTGCACACCGATGAAACGATCCTTCGCCGGCGCATAGCCGAGCGCGAGGAGATACCGGGCGACGCGGACGCCAGCGAGTCCGTGCGCCGCTGGTGCCTGGAGCACCTCGCGCCGTACCGCGCGGCCCTGAGCTGGCTGACCACCGACGCCCATGTGGTCGACACCACCGGGCTCACGCCGCGCCAGACCGCCGAGCACATCGCCGACGCCGTCCGCGAGGGCGCCGGGAGCTGCGACATCGTGCAGACGCCGGAACCGACGGCCGAAACCCTGGCGGCCGGGGTCCTGCTCTTCGACGAGGCCGACCGGGTGCTGCTCGTCGATCCCACCTACAAGCCCGGCTGGGAATTCCCCGGCGGTGTCGTCGAGCGCGGCGAGCCGCCGATGTGCGCCGGGCGGCGCGAGGTGGCCGAGGAGCTGGGCGTACGGCTCCACGAGCCGCTGCGGCTGCTGGTCGCCGACTGGGAACGCCCCCAGCCGCCCGGCTACGGGGGTCTGCGGCTGCTGTTCGACGGCGGCCGGCTCACCACCGGGGAGGCCCAGGAGGTGCTGCTGCCCGGCGCCGAACTGCGCGGCTGGCGCTTCGTCACCGAGACCGAGGCCGCCGACCTGCTGCCCCCGGTCCGCCTCAGCCGCCTCCGCTGGGCGCTGCGCGCCCGCGAACAGGGCCGCCCGCTGTACCTGGAGGCCGGTGTCCCCGTGGCCTGACCGCGGCCTCGGCCCGTCCCGTACGACGGGCGGTACGTGTTGCGGGCGCCGATCGTCGGTGGCAGCGCGTGCCCCGGCGGACGACGCGGGTACGCGAGCCTGCCCACCGCCGCCGGCACGGCCGTACCGGCATGCACGGATGCGGTGTCCGGCCGGGGGGAGGGGCGGCCCCGAGAACACCACGGCGCGAGGGCCGCCGACCGCCCACGACCGGACGGCGGCCCTGCCGCCGAGGGCGCCCGGCCGGGCCCGGGTCCAGGGGCCCGGTCAGAGCCCGGGCGGCTCGGTCAGCTCTTCTTGCTGGTTGCGTACGCGCCCAGGAACAGCGCCTCGGTGAGGGCGAGCTTTTCCAACTCCTCCGGGGAAACGCTCTCGTTGACCGCGTGGATCTGCGCCTCCGGCTCGCTCAGGCCGATCAGCAGAATCTCCGCCTCCGGGTACAGCGAGGCGAGCGTGTTGCACAGCGGGATCGAACCGCCCTGGCCCGCGGTCGCCATCATCTGGCCGTCGTACGCCACCCGCATCGCCTCGCGCATCGCCTCGTACGCCGGGCTCCCGGTGTCCGCGCGGAACGGCTGGCCCTGGCCGACCTGCTCCGTCGCGACCTTGGCACCCCACGGCGCCGCCGCCTCCAGATGGGTGACCAGCAGCCGGTTCGCCTCGGCCGCGTCCACGCCCGGCGGCACCCGCAGGCTGATCAGTGCCCGTGCGCTCGCGTGGACGGAGGGGGTGGCGCCGATGACCGGCGGGCAGTCGATGCCCAGCACCGTGACCGAGGGGCGGGCCCAGATGCGGTCGGCGACCGTGCCCGAGCCGATCAGTTCGACCCCGTCCAGCACCCTGGCGTCCTTCCGGAAATCCTCCTCCGGGTACTGGAGGCCGTCCCAGGCGGTGTCGGGGGCGAGGCCGTCGACCGTGGTCGAGCCGTCCTCCGCGCGCAGCGAGTCCAGCATCCGGATGAGCGCGGCGAGCGCGTCCGGGGCGGCGCCGCCGAACTGGCCGGAGTGCAGATTCCCTTCGAGGGTGTCCACCGAGACGCGCAGCAGCGTCATCCCGCGCAGCGTCGCGGTGACGGTCGGCAGGCCCACCCGGAAGTTGCCCGCGTCGCCGATCACGATCGCGTCGGCGGCCAGCAGTTCCGGATGCGCCTCGGCGTACCGTGCCAGGCCGCCCGTGCCCTGCTCCTCCGAACCCTCCACGATCACCTTGACGCTGACCGGGACGCCGCCGTGCTCCTTGAGCGCGCGCAGCGCCGTGAGATGCATGATCAGGCCGCCCTTGCAGTCCGCCGCGCCGCGCCCGTACCAGCGGCCCTGCCGCTCGGTCAGCTCGAAGGGCGGGCTGAGCCAGGCGTCCTCGTCCAGCGGCGGCTGCACGTCGTAGTGCGCGTAGAGCAGCACCGTCGGGGCGCCGGCCGGGCCGGGCAGGAAGCCGTAGACGGACTGGGTGCCGTCGGGGGTGTCCAGCAGCGCCACGTCCTGGAAATCCTCGGCGCGCAGCGCGGCCGCCACCCATTCCGCCGCGGCCTCGCACGCGCTGCGCGGGAACTGCGCCGGGTCCGCCACCGACGGGAAGGCCACCAGCTCGGCCAGCTCGGCCAGGGCGCGGGGCTGCAGTGCGGCGACGGTGGCGGCGAGATCCTGCTCCATGGGGGAACGCTCCTGGGGTGCGCGGCGTTGGGTGGTGATGTGCGGGTTGCGCGGTGGCCCGATCATCCCACAGCAGGTTCGCGCACTGGTGAGCCGTAGGATGCCCGGTAGGCGCATGCAGGACGGGCGATTGGGAGCGGAAGCACACGTGAGCAGCGACAACGCAACCCCGGACAAAGAGACGGTATGGGATGTCGTCGTGGTCGGCGGGGGGCCCGCGGGTGCCTCCGCGGCCTACGCCGCGGCGTGCGCCGGCCGCCGGGTGCTGCTGCTGGAGAAGGCCGAACTGCCGCGCTACAAGACGTGCGGCGGTGGCATCATCGGCCCGTCGCGCGAGGCGCTGCCGCCCGGTTTCGAACTGCCGCTGCGTGAGCGCGTGCATGCGGTGACCTTCTCGATGAACGGCAAGCTGTCCCGTACCCGCCGCTCCAAGCATGTGCTGTTCGGGCTCATCAACCGGCCGGAGTTCGACGCCGGTCTGGTCGAGGCGGCCAAGGACGCGGGCGCCGAGGTGCGTACCGGTGTGGCCGTCTCCCGCGTCGAGCAGCACGGCCCGTCCGTGCCGGACCGCCGCACCGTGGCCGTCGTGCTCGCGGACGGCGAGACGGTGCTGGCGCGGGCCGTGGTCGGCGCGGACGGCAGCGCGAGCCGGATAGGCGCGCACGTCGGGGTCAAGCTCGACCAGGTCGACCTCGGCCTGGAGGCGGAGATCCCGGTTCCGGAGACGGTCGCGGAGGACTGGGCGGGCCGGGTGCTCATCGACTGGGGCCCGATGCCCGGGAGTTACGGGTGGGTCTTCCCCAAGGGCGACACGCTGACCGTCGGCGTCATCTCGGCGCGTGGCGAGGGCGCCGGCACCAAGCGCTACCTCGAGGACTTCATCGCCCGGCTGGGCCTCGCCGGATTCGAGCCGAGCATCTCCTCCGGCCATCTGACCCGCTGCCGCAGCGACGACTCGCCGCTCTCCCGCGGCCGGGTGCTGGTGTGCGGGGACGCGGCCGGGCTGCTGGAGCCGTGGACGCGGGAGGGGATCTCCTTCGCGCTGCGCTCGGGCCGTCTCGCGGGGGAGTGGGCGGTCCGGATCGCCGAGGCGCACGACGCGGTGGACGCCCGGCGCCAGGCCCTCAACTACGCCTTCGCGATCAAGGCCGGCCTCGGTGTGGAGATGGGTGTCGGCCGCCGGATGTACGCCGCGTTCGCCCGCCGTCCCGGGATGTTCCACGCGGCGATGACCGGCTTCCGCCCGGCGTGGCGCGCGTTCACGAAGATCACGCGGGGCACGACGACGCTGGCCGACCTCGTCCGTACCCACCCGGCGGCGCGGCGGGCCCTGGCGGCGATGGACAAGGGGTAGCGGGCCCTCACGCGCAGCGCTTACGCCTAGCGCCTACGCCTTACGTGGTGGTGATGCGGAAGACCGGGTGCATGGCGGCGATGCGGGCGAGTTCGGCGTCGGGGGAGGTGGCGGTCACGCCGTCGAAGAAGGCGCCGACCTCCCACCCCCACCGCCCCAGGTAGGCCCGCAGCACCGCCGCCTTCTCCTCGCCCTCGGGCAGTTCGGCGGCGGTGAACGGCCGCGTTCTACGGCCCTTGCGCAGCTGACCGCCCCCGGCCGCCCGCAGGTTGCGCACCCATTGGGCGTTGCCGCGCGCCGAGACGAGATAGCTCCCGCCGTCCAGGCTCAGCGGATTGACCGGGACGCGCCGCAACGCCCCGCTGGACCGGCCGGGCACGGACAGCTCCGCCGAGCCGAAGAGGCCGAGCCCGTGGCGCGACAGCCAGGCCACTGCGCGGTGGATGGGCATCTCGAAGCGGCGGGGCTGGATGTAGTGCTGCGTCATGACGTCCTCCGTCTGTTGTGGTGATCCATCACGAGAGCAGTGCTCTCGCTCTAGAGCAGTGTGCACCTCCCGTTCGCGTCCTGGCAAGAGCAGTGCTCTCGTATTGGGTCGCCGCTCCGAACGCGTGGCAGACTGGACCGCATGACCGCGATCCGAGGGGCCAGGGAACGGGCCCGCGCCGATGTGACCGCCGCCATCAAGGAAGAGGCGCGCCGCCAGCTGGCCGATCAGGGCGCGGCCAAGCTGTCGCTCCGGTCCGTCGCCCGCGAGCTGGGCATGGTCTCCTCCGCCCTCTACCGCTACTACCCGAGCCGCGACGAGCTGCTGACCGCGCTCATCGTGGACGCGTACGACGCGATCGGTGCCGCCGCCGAGGACGCGCTCGCCGCGACGCGCGCCGACGACGAGCCCGTGGCCCGCTGGACCGCGGTCTGCCGGGCGGCCCGCGCCTGGGCGCTCGCCCACCCGCATGAGTACGCGCTGATCTACGGCTCCCCGGTGCCGGGCTACTCCGCGCCCCAGGCCACCGTCGCCCCCGCCGCCCGCGCCGCCCTCGTCCTCATCGCCATCGTCCGCGACGCCCACGCCGCGGGCGCCCTGCGCGTACCGGAGGGGGCGGAGCTGCCGGAGGAGGTGCGGGCGGACATGACGACGCTGGCCGGCATCATCGGCGTCGAGCTGCCCGCCCCGGCGCTCGCGGCGCTCGTCGCGGCGTGGGCGCAGCTGTTCGGGCTGATCAGCTTCGAGCTGTTCGGCCAGTTCGAGGGCGGGGTGGAGGCGCGGGACGAGTTCTTCGCGTACACCGCCGCCACCCTGGGGCGGCACGTGGGCCTGGGGTAGCGACGCCTGCCCCGCGGCCTACTCCGGCGGGAGTACGGGCGGCCACCGCGCGCGGGGGACGCCGTTCGCGGGCGGGCGGTCTAGCGTTACCGGCATGCACGCATTCACGGGGGAGCGGGGGTCGGGGCCCGGTCCGGGGCGCGTTCCGGGGCGCGGGCCCGGCTGGTGGTGGCGCGCAGAGCCGTGGCAGGGAGGGCCGTTCGGCCCGCCGGGCACGTCCGTGCCCTGGCGCTCCTCGCTCGCCGTCGCCGTCATCCAGCTGATGGGCACGGGGTTCGCCGCCCACCGGCAGCCGGACCGGGCGGCCCTCGGCCCCGGTGTCTACGCGCTGCTCCTGGCCGGTCCCGCGCTGCTGCTCCTGCGCCACCGCCACCCCCGGCTCACCGTCCTCGGCGTCTCGGCGGCGACCCTGGGCTACCTCGCCGCGGGCGGCCCCAACGGCCCGGTCTTCCTCAGCGTCGTCGTCGCCTGCGTCGCCGCCATCGCCGCCGGGCAGCGGGTGGCGGCCTGGTGCGCGGTCGGCGCGCTGTGGGCGGGGCGGCTGCTCATCGCGCACTGGCTCTACCGCTGGCTGCCGCCCCCGGGCGACCGGCCCGCCGGATGGGGACCGGAGGTGGCGGTCGCGGCCTGGGCGGCGGCGCTGCTCGCCGCGGCCGAACTCGTCCGTGTACGGCGCGAGCGGTGGGCCCGCGAGCGGGCGGAACGGGCGGCGGCGGTACGGTGCCGGGCGGACGAGGAGCGGCTGCGGATCGCCCGCGAGCTGCACGACGTCCTCGCCCACAGCATCTCGGTCATCAACGTGCAGGCGGGGGTCGGCCTCGCCCTCCTCGACCAGGACCCCGAGCAGGCCCGCACCGCGCTGACCACCATCAAGGCGGCCAGCAAGGAGGCGCTGGGCGAGGTGCGCCAGGTCCTGGACACCCTGCGCGCCTCCGGCGCCGCGCCGCGCCAGCCCGCCCCCGGTCTCGACCGGCTGCCGGAGCTGACCGAACAGGCCGCGGGCGCGGGGCTGACGGTGGAGGTGGAGACGGAGGGCCTACGGGCCGCCCTGCCGCCGGGCACGGACCTGGCCGCGTTCCGCATCGTCCAGGAGGCGCTGACCAACATCGTCCGCCACTCCGGCGCCCGGAGTGCACGCGTCCGGTTGTCGTACGCTCCGGCCGAGCTGGAGCTGCGGGTGGACGACGACGGCCCGGCGACCTGGGACGGCGCGGCGGGCGGCGGCAACGGCCTGGTCGGCATGCGCGAGCGTGCCGCCGCCCTCGGCGGCACGGTGGACGCCGGTCCGCGCCCCGACGGCGGCTTCCGCGTGCACGCCCGCATCCCGCTCGGCGCGACGACTGCCCCTGCCGACACGTCCGCCGCGCCCGATGCCACTGCCGCGCCCGATGCGACCGAGGAGACACCGTGAGCCGAGTGATCCGCGTCCTGCTCGCCGACGACCAGATCCTGGTCCGCGCGGGCTTCCGGGCGCTGCTGGCCGCCCAGCCGGACATCGACGTGGTCGCCGAGGCCGCCGACGGGGAGCAGGCCCTGAAGGAGGTGCGGGAGCGCCGCCCCGATGTCGTGCTCATGGACATCCGCATGCCCCTCCTCGACGGTCTCGCCGCGACCCGCCGGATCACCGAGGACCCCGCCCTCGCGGACGTGAAGGTGGTCATGCTGACCACCTTCGAGCTGGACGAATACGTCTTCGAGGCCCTCCGCGGCGGCGCCTCCGGCTTTCTGGTCAAGGACACCGAGCCGGAAGAACTGCTGCGCGCCGTGCGGGCCGTGGTCGACGGCGACGCGCTGCTGTCGCCCGGGGTCACCCGCCGTCTCATCGCCGAGTTCGCCGCCCGCTCGAAGGAGCCCGCGCCCGCCTCGGTCCTCGCCGAACTGACCGAGCGGGAGCGGGAAGTGATGGCCCTGGTCGGGATCGGCCTGTCGAACGAGGAGATCGCGCGGCGCCTGGTCGTCAGCCCGCTCACCGCCAAGACCCATGTGAGCCGCACGATGGTCAAGCTGGGTGCGCGCGACCGCGCCCAACTCGTCGTCCTCGCCTATGAGTCGGGGCTGGTGCGCCCGGGATGGCTGGGCTGATGGCGCCGCGTCGAGCCAGGGGCCCCACGCCCCTCAGAACAGCGCCTCGGGACGGACGGGCTCGCGCACCGGAGCCTCCACCGGGGCCGTCGTCTCCGCGCCCGCCGCGGCCGCGCCGAGAGGTCGGCCCGCCAGGAGACGGCCGTCCAGCAGCAGGGCACGGCCGTCCGACGCGGTCAGATGGATGTCCGGGCCCGCCACGCCCTCGACGCGTCCCGCCACCGTGCGATCGGCGACGAGCCGCACCACCCCCTGCACCGGACCCAGCCGCTCCAGGTGGAACGCCTCGTCGTGGTGGACCGGCGCGAACGCGGTGAGGGCCAGCGACTCGGGCAGACCGCCGAGCCCGCTCGCCCGCGCGTGCAGCGCCCCGAGCTCGGCGGCGCGGTGCTCCCGGGGCGGCGGCGCCTCCCGCGCGGCGCGCTTGGCGGCGTACGGAAAGCGGTCCGGGACGCCGAGCGCGGCGCCCAGCACGGCCTCGGCGCGGCGCGCGGCCATCAGCGGGCCGCGGCCGAGCAGCGCGTACGACAGGGCGGCCTGCTCCAACAGTCGTCCGCCCTGCCGCTCGGCCGCCGTGATGCCGACCTTGACCAACCCCGGCCCGAACCAGGCGAGATAGACGTCGTACGGGCGGGGGTCGTCGGTGCGGGTGTCGGCGGCGACCGAGTACGAACGGTCGAGCCGGGCGCAGTCCGCGCACTGGGCCGAGACCGCGGACGCCGTCACCTCGGCGGCGTCCGGGCACGGCGTGTGCCGGGCGCCCCGGCGCACCCCGACGCAGTGGCGCCCGGGCCCCGTGGTGAAGGCCAGCGGACGGCCCCGCGTCAGCGCGGACGTCCGCTCACCGCGGGCCGGGTGGTGCCAGACGAGCGCCGGACCGGAGCCGGGAGACCAGCGCAGCCCCGCACACCGCCACCACCCGTCCCCGGTCATTCGCGCCTCTGCCGGGGCAGCCACCACAGCACCCGCACGACGCGGTAGGCGAACCCGGCGGTGGCCACGGCGGCGGCCGCCGTCCGCCACGCGGTCTCCTGGGCCCGCCCCAGCTCGCCGTAGAGCGCGGGGCTCGCGACGGCGACGAACAGGACGGCCGCCAGCAGCGCGCCCGTGACGACGGCGAACACGATCTCCACAGTGAGCGCGTCCCGGTCGGCCTGGTCACGGGGTCCGGTCATCCGGCATCAGTCCTCGGGTGTGCGGTGTCTGGTCGGTCGTGGTGGGCAGGGCTCAGAATCCCGAGAGCTCCCGCCACACCTGCGCCAGCGACAGATCGCCCTTGCCGCTCAGCGCGCTGTACGGCAGCCGGTTCCACATCACGAGATACAGCTCGCCGACCGGACCGTTCAGTTCGCAGTCCGCGTCCCCCTCGGTGCCGCGCGTGGTGTGCGGGATGTCCTCGGAGAGCCGCACCGTCCACACGTCGGTGGTGTCCGTGGCCCGCAGCCGCAGGGTGCGCGGGGTGTCGATCCGCACCCGGCTGCGCTCCAGTGTGTGGAAGCCGCTCAGCAGCTCATCGATCCCGTCCGCCGCGAAGGCCGGATCGAACGGTGAGTGGTCCGCGCCCAGCGCCGACTCGGCGTCGACCCGGTGGATCGCCGTCTCATGGGCCTGCCGCCGGGCCCAGAACGCCAGCGGCGAGGGGGCGGGCAGGAAGGTGAAGCACTCCAGGGCCGGATCGGCGTCGGCCAGCGCCTTGACCAGCGCACGATGCCTCTCCCGGTACCACGCGACCAGGTCGGCGCTCTCCGGCTCGGGTTCGCCACCGCCCGGCTTGAACGGCTCCGTCAGCCCCTCGGTGACGTAGCGGGCCGCCCACCGGTGCACCCGCCCGATGTGCGACAGCAGGTCCCGGACCTGCCACCCGGGGCAGGTGGGCACCCGGGCGTCCGTACCCGCCTTGGCCGCGGCGTCGGCCAGCAGGTGTCCCTCGCGGTCCAGGACGTCGATCAGCTCGGCAATCTCCATGGCGGAATTCTGCCAGTCACCACCGACAAGCGGGGTGACCTGGCTGAATTCAACCAACCCCGCGGCGTGCGGCGTTGCGCGTGGCGTACGCGACGACGGCCGCGACCGCCGCCAGCGCCGCCACCGTGGTGAGCGCGGCGGGCAGCGAGAACCCGTCCGCGAGGAAGCCGATC
Organism: Streptomyces sp. NPDC021212; assembly: GCF_044332925.1. Taxonomy (NCBI): domain Bacteria; kingdom Bacillati; phylum Actinomycetota; class Actinomycetes; order Kitasatosporales; family Streptomycetaceae; genus Streptomyces; species Streptomyces sp. NPDC021212. Next base: position 152,721 of record NZ_JBIRPZ010000017.1, on the reverse strand, counting down.
ATTGGCGGGCCCAGCAGCATGCCGCCGTAGCCGAGGGTGGAGGCCGCGGCGACCCCGCTGGGGCCGGTCAGCGCGCCCGCGCGGGCGATGGCCACGGGGAAGAGGTTGGCCAGGCCGAGGCCGGTGACCGCGAAGCCGAGCAGCGTGAGCCAGACCGTCGGCGCGAGCGCGCCCAGCAACATCCCGGCCGCTGCCGTGGCGCCGCCCGCGGTCAACGTCGTGGTCTGGCCGAGCCGTTCGAGCAGAGCCGTGCCGGACAGCCGCCCGATGGCCATCGTCAGCGCGAAGACGGAGTAACCGGCGGCGGCGACCCCGGCGGACGCGTCGAGGTCCTGGTGCAGATGGAGCGCGGCCCAGTCCGCCATCGCGCCCTCGCCGTACGCCGTGCACAGCGCGATCAGGCCGAACACGGCCACCAGCCAGCGCGCGGCGCCCCGTCGTGCCCCGGTGGATGCCTCGGCCGCCGGGCTCGTACCGGTTTCGGGCGGCGACGGCGGCGGAACGGAGAGCAGTGTCCGGCCCGCGGCCGCCGCGAGCACCAGCCCGACGGCGGCCAGCAGCGCCAGATGACGGGTGGGGGAGAGATGGTCCGCGATCAGCCCGCCGAGCCCCGCCCCGGCCATGCCGCCCAGGCTGAACGCCGCGTGGAAGCTGGGCATGACCGGCCTGCGCAGCGCGGCGATGAGATCGACGGCCGCGCTGTTCATGGCGACGTTGAGCCCGCCGAAGCCGGTGCCGAAGACCAGCAGCACCAGCCCGAGGGCGAGCGCGGAATGAGTCAGCGGCGGCAGCGTGACGCTGAGCGAGAGCAGCACGGCGAGGGCGACCGTCGTGGCGTGGCTGCCGAAGCGGCGGCAGAGCCACCCGGTGGTCATCATGGTGGCGGTGGCGCCCACCGAGACGCACAGCAGGGCGAGTCCCAGGGCGCCCGCGGAGGCACCCGTCTGGTCCTTGATCGCCGGGATACGGGCGACCCACCCGGCGAAGACGAAGCCGTCGAGGGCGAAGAACACGGTGAGGGCGGCGCGGAGTTGGGAGAGGGCGCGCTCTGGGGCGGCGGCCCCGCGTTTCCCCGGAATGGCCGTCCATGTTTTGTTTGGTGTCGGCACAAAGTGAGAATAGAGGCGTGACCCAGACACGGACAAGGCTCGAGCGGGGCCGGGGCGCTCTTGGCCCGGCCCTGGCGCTCGTACACACCGGCCGCGCTCCCACTCGCGCGGTGCTCACGACCGAACTCGGAGTGACCCGTGCGACCGCGGGGGCCGTCGCCGCCGAGCTGGAGGCGCTCGGCCTGATCGAGGTGGACGCGCGCCCGCTCGGCTCCGCCGGGGCGCAGGGCCGCCCGTCGCACCGGCTGGCGATCGCCCCGCGCGGACCCGTCGCGCTCGCCGCCCAGGTCCACGCCGACGGCTTCCGGGCGGCGCTCGTCGGGCTCGGCGGCAACATCGTCGCCACTGCCCCCGGCTGCATGACGGTGCCCGCGGACCCGGTGCATGTCCTCGACGCGGTCGTCGAGGCCGGAGCCCAGCTGCTGCGCGAGACCGGCCGCCGCTGTGTGGGCGCCGGGCTGGCGGTGCCGTCCGCGGTCGCCGAACCGGAGGGCACCGCCCTGAACCCGCTGCACATCGCCTGGCCCGCGGGCGCCCCGGTGCGCGAGCTGTTCACCCGGAGCCTGGCGGAGGCGGGAATCCGCGGCGCGGACGGGGAACCCCTCACCGGCCACGCGGGCAACGATGTCAACCTCGCCGCCCTCGCCGAGCACCGGCACGGCGCCGGCGGCGGCGCCCAGCATCTGCTGTGCGTCGCCACCGGACACCGCGGCGTCGGCGGCGCGCTCGTCCTCGACGGGCGGCTGCACACCGGCAGCGCGGGGCTCGCCCTGGAGGTCGGCCATCTGACCGTCAACCCCGAGGGCCCGCCCTGCCACTGCGGCAGCCGCGGCTGCCTGGACATCGAGACCGATCCGCTCGCCTTCCTCAACGCCGCCGGGCGCGACCCCGGTCCCGAGGTGTCCCTGCTCCAGCAGGCCCACGACCTGATGCGCGACGACTGCGCCGATCCGTCCGTGAGCACCGCCGCCGAGCAGCTCATCGACCGCCTGGGCCTCGGGCTCGCCGGGCTCGTCAACATCCTCAACCCCGACCGCATCCTCCTCGGCGGACTCCACCGCGATCTGCTGGAGGCCGACCCGGAGCGGCTGCGGGCGGTCGTCGCCGAGCGCAGCCTGTGGGGGCGGAGCGGGGGCGTGCCGATCCTGGCGTGCACGCTGGACCACGGCAGCCTGGTGGGCGCGGCGGAGCTGGCGTGGCAGCCGGTGCTGGACGACCCGCTGGAGGCGCTGGGCGCGGCGTAGGCATACCCGCTACCTCACCACTGCCGCCCCTCGGGCAGGGCGGCCAGGCCGGGGGCCGACACGTGGAGCACCTGGTAACGGTCGCCGGGCTCGTCGGACGGTGCGGAGTCGGCCCAGAGCGTGAAGCGCACCAGCTCCCAGCCGCGCGGGTCGATGCCGAGGGCCGCCGCGTGCACGCCGTCCGCGGCCGCCAGTCGCCGCAGCTCCTCCAGCGCGCCGTCGACGGCGGTCGCGGGGTCGGCGGCGGCCGGGACCGGTTCGGTGTGGCGGACGGCGGTGCGCGGTACGGTGTCGGCGGCCGGGCCGCGGTGGAAGGCCAGCCCCTGCCAGTGCTCGACGACGGGGCGGCCGAAGTCCCGGACGATGCCCCGGAATCCGGGGCCCCACAGGAAGCGGTTCATGGCCTCCGGGGCGGACCAGAGGTAGAACGGCGCGTAAGCGTTGACCGGTGAGCCGTCGACCCCGCGCTCGCGGATGGCGTACGCCTTGAGGCCGAGCCCCGGGAAGTCGTCCAGGAGCGGCCCCTTCGACTCCACCCGGTGCCGGATGATCTTCATGTCGTAGTCGGCGGGCAGCGTGATCCGGTACTGCATCGCATGCATGAGCGGGCTCTTTCCTTCTCCGGAACTCCCTTACCGGGGAGGTCGCAGTGCGGGCGTGAGGTCGGGCACCGCGTGGGTCCCCGCGTACTCCCCGGGGACTATACGAACTGCCCTCGGCCGTACGACGACCCGGGCGCCGCCGGGCGGGACGCTCGGAAGCGACCCTGCGGAAACCACCGAGGAGCGCGATCACCATGACCAACCTGGCGCACGGCTTGGCCGACGGACCCGGACCCGGTCCGTGGATTCTCTTCTTCCCCCTGATGTGGGCGCTGGTCGTCGGCGGAGGGATCTTCCTGCTGCGGCGGGTGGTGGGGCGCGGGCGCGCCCCCTGGCAGCAGGGCCGCCCGGCGCTCGGCGAGCAGTCGCCGATCGTGGTCCTCGGGCGGCGCTTCGCGGCCGGTGAGATCGACGAGGACGAGTACTGGCGCCGACTGTCCGTCCTGGACGAGCAGTTCGGCCGTCATGCCAAGGGCGCGCCGTAGAGCCGTTCGGGCCGTCCCGTCCGTCATGGGTCCGGGACGGCCCCCACGGCCGGTGCTGATCCGTTCAATGGGATACGGCCGATCGGGCGGCCGGTGCCCGCTCCCGTACGGGCGGTGCGGATGCCGCCGCCGCTGCGGGGGCGGGTGCCGCCACGGGCGCCGGCGCGGACACCGGAGTCACCGGGGACACCGGGGACACGGGGGACACGGGGGACGCCGGAGTCACCGGGGACACCGGGGCCGGTGCGGAGGCCGGGGCGGGGGCCGTCGCCGGGCGGGAGACGGTCGCGCGGTGCGGCGGCGGCGCGGTGCGGCCCGCTCCGTACGCCGCCCAGGGCGAGCCGGTCGCGGCTGCGGGCTGTGGCACGGCCAGGGTGAACCAGACGACCTTGCCGCTGCCGTCGTCCCGTACGTGCATTCCCCAGGTCTGGCTGACCGCCGCGACCAGCGCGAGCCCCCGGCCGTGCGTGGATACGGGGTCGCACTCGCGGACCCGGGGCAATCGCGGATCCTGGTCGCGGACCGATACCGTCAGCCGGTCGAGCATGAGGGCGATCTCCACCGTGCACTGCTTGTCCGGCTCGGCATGCCGGTGCACATTGGTGAGCAGCTCGGTGACACCGAGCGCCGCCGGGTCGATGAGCGGATCCAGATGCCAGTAGCGCAACTGCGCCGACACGATTCTGCGGACCTGACCGATCCGCGACGGCAGGGCTTGCAGCTCCACCGTGCAATGCCTGCTAGGACGACTGATCACGGCTGCGACTCCCTGAAGAAGTTGGGGCTAGCCTGATGCAGATGCGGGCGACGAACGCGTGCGGCAGTGGTGGCTGCCGTGCGCGACCGGTGGGCCGGTTCTCAGCGTCACCGCTTGTTGACTCTCAGTGATACTGATGCTCGTCCAAGGGTCGGTCCCCCCGCGCGCATGCGCAACTCGGCCGCCTTCACCCCTTGTGGGCGTGCCCCCGGGCGGATCGGACGGCGTCGAGGAAGCGGCTGACGGTACCGGACCCGGCGGGCTTGGCCGCGTCGGGCTGGCCGAGGGTGAGGCGATAGCGGGTGCCGTTGACGGTGGCCATGGCCTGGTCGCCGTCCACGAACCACGGCTTGCTCGCCCGGACCGACTGCACGGGTGCGCTGTCGATCTCGCGCCCGTAGCTGGTCAGCAACTGCAGCCTGCCGTCCTTGATCGAGACCTGTCCGGCGCGGGTGACCGAGCGCAGGAATCGCTCGATCCGTACACCCCTGGCGTTGAACTCGGTATCGGCCATCACGACCGCCTCCCCGGTGGCTTCCGACTGGCAAGCGCGCTACTGACTTATTCTCCCTGCTGCGCAGTGTGCCCGTGACCGGCCCGGGGCACCAGGGCGCACCGGGGGCCATTTAGGATCGAAACGGACCGAGTATGCCACTCGGACCGGGCACGGGGCACAAGCACGAGGAGCGGCGTGGACAGTACGACGCGGGCGGTCGTCGACACGGTTGACGTGGACCGCAGCGATCACGACTACCGGAACTGGCTCAAGGAGGCCGTCCGGAAAGTGCAGGCCGATGCCCAGCGTTCCGCCGATACGCACCTGCTGAGCTTCCCGCTCCCGGAGCGGTGGGGGATCGACCTCTACCTCAAGGACGAGTCCACCCATCCCACAGGGAGCCTCAAGCACCGGCTCGCTCGCTCGCTGTTCCTCTACGGGTTGTGCAACGGCTGGATCCGCCCCGGCAAACCCGTCATCGAGGCGTCCAGCGGCTCCACCGCCGTATCCGAGGCGTACTTCGCGAAGCTGATCGGCGTCCCCTTCATCGCGGTGATGCCGCGCACGACGAGCGGGAAAAGTGCCGCCTGATCGAATTCCATGGCGGCCAGTGCCATTTCGTGGACGACCCGCGGAAGATGTACGAGGAGGCCATCGCGCTCGCGACGCAATCCGGGGGCCATTACATGGACCAGTTCACCTACGCCGAGAGGGCGACCGACTGGCGAGGCAACAACAACATCGCCGAGTCGATCTACCAGCAGCTCCGGCTGGAGCGCTACCCCGAACCGGCCTGGGTGATCGCCACCGCGGGCACCGGCGGCACCTCCGCGACCATCGCGCGCTATGTGCACTACATGCAGTACGACACCCGGGTGTGCGTCGCCGACCCGCAGAACTCGTGCTTCTTCGACGGCTGGGTACACCACGACGCCCACGCGTGCAGCGAGTCCGGTTCGCGTATCGAGGGCATCGGCCGCCCCCGGATGGAACCCAGCTTCGTGCCCGGCGCGATCGACCGGATGATGAAGGTCCCGGACGCGGCGAGCGTCGCGGCCGTAAGGGCGCTGGAACGGGTGATCGGGCGCAAGGCGGGCGGGTCCACGGGCACCGGGCTGTGGAGCGCGCTGAAGATCGTCGCCGAGATGGTGGCGCAGGGGCGCACGGGGAGCGTGGTCACGTTGCTGTGCGACCCGGGTGACCGGTATCTGGACAAGTACTACTCGGACGCCTGGCTGGAGGAGCAGGGGCTGGACATCGAGCCGCACGCGAAGGCGATCGAGACCTTCCTGACGACCGGACACTGGCCGGACTAAGGGGCAGGACACCCCCGGCCGCAGCTGCCGTCCGTCGGCCTCAGACCGTCGTCAGGCGCCGGTCCAGGCACCTGACGGCGTCGTGGAAAGCCCGCCGCAGCACCGGGCGGAAGAGCCGCGCCGAGGCCCGGGTCACCACCGTGCCGTCCAGCGCGAACGTGTAGCGCACCACCGTACCGGAGTGCCACGGCACCAGTCGCCATTCCTCCAACAGGGCCCGCAGCCCCGGTACGTTCGCCTCGTCGACCCGGTACGCGTAGCGCTCGCCCGGATCGGAAGCCATCACCGTCTCGCGGAAACGGCCGCCGCCCACGAGGCGGATCAGGCGCCCCGTCCCGTCGTCCGTCGCACGGGCCTCCGACACCTGGCGGAACCAGTGGGACCAGCCCTCGACGTCGGCCAGCGCCCCGAACACGGCCTCGGGGCCCGCCGACGCCTCGGCGACGAACGCGAGCCGCACCGGGGCGGTATCGATGTAATCCAGTCCTACGGAACGCAGCCGGTACGTCATTCCCCAACGATAGCCGCACAACTGTCGCCCCGTCAGGTGTGCGACACGGTCCCGACCGGCTCGCCCGCCACCACCAGCTCCGGCAGATACTCGGCGATCTCGGCGCGCGCCCCGACCGGCAGCCCGGGGTCCGTCACCAGCGCGTCCACCTGCTCCAGCGAGGCGAAGGAACTCAGGCCCACCGTGCCCCACTTGGTGTGGTCGGCGACCACCACCACCCGCCGCGCGGACCGCACGAAGTGGCGATTGGTCTCCGCCTCCGCCAGGTTCGGCGTGGACAGCCCGGCCTCGGCCGATATGCCGTGCACCCCGAGGAAGAGCACGTCGAAGTGGAGCGAGCGCACCGCGGCGTCCGCGACCGGCCCCACCAGCGTGTCCGACGGGGTGCGCACCCCGCCCGTGAGCACCACGGTGGCCGCCCCGGGGCGCGGCGCCGCCCCGCCGAGCGCCGCCGACCGCTGCGCGTTGTAGAACACGTCCGCCACCCGGACCGAGTTGGTCACCACGGTAAGATCCGGCACCTCCAGCAGCTGCTGGGCCAGCGCGAACGCCGTCGTGCCCCCGGCCAGCCCGATCGCCGTGCCCGGGGTGACCATCGCGGCGGCGGCCTTCGCGATGTCCTCCTTCGCGGTCAGCTCCAGACCGGACTTGGCCTCGAACCCCGGCTCGTACGTGCTCGCCTCGGCGACCGGCACCGCGCCGCCGTGGACCTTCTCCAGCACGCCCAGCCGGGCCAGCGCGTCCAGATCGCGACGGACCGTCATGTCGGACACATTGAGCTTGCGCGTCAGCTCGTTGACCCGCACTCCACCGCGCCGCCTGACCTCGTCGAGAATCAGGGCGCGCCGCTGCTCGGCGAGGAGATTCTGGTTGTCGCTCACCCTGCCCGTTCCCTTCCGGTCGGCGCACGTCGCCCGCGCGGACATCTTCGCACGTGGGGCGGACAACCGGTCCCCGGAGCGCTCGGGGGTCACGATTTCGCCACGTCCGGCCCGTCATGGTCCGTGTCCCACCCCGTTGGGCACAATCCTGGAGCGAGCACCGGGACGGAACGACCGCACGACACCGGGATCGGGGGACACGGTGGCATCGACCACGGGTACGGGCGCATCGGCAACGGGGGCGGACCGGGCGCTGGGGGCATCACCGCCGCCCCCGAACGGGGCACCGCCCCCCGATCTGGAACTCCTGGTCCACGGCGTCGGCGGCACCACCCCCCAGGAGATGCTGACCGATTCGCGCACCGCCCCGGTCACCGGCGACGAGACCGCGGCGGTCTACCGGCGCCTCGACGACATGGACGCCGAGTCGCGGCCGGAGGACTACCGGGACGGCCCGGTCCGCGAGGCGTACGTCTGGTGCAACCTCACCTCCGGCAACGGCGCCCGCGCCCTGTGGCTGCTCCTGCTGCCCTTCATGATCGTCAACCTGGCCCACTGGATGCGCCCCGCCGCCGACCGGCGGGAGCGCACCGTGCGCACCTACGGCGTGCTGGTGCGCCTGGTCGCGCTCAGCCTGACCGTGCTGCTGGTCGCCGGGGCCTGCGAGGTGGCCCTCGACCTGGTCGCCTGGCAGTGCGCGGGCACCGCCGAATGCGCCGACGGCACCTGGCTCGGTTTCTTGTCCGCCGGGGACGACGGCTGGTGGAGCCAGCCCGGCCGCCGGCTCGCGCTGACCGCCGTCGTACCGGCGCTCCTGGTCGGCCTGCTGTGGTACCTGTCCAACCGCACCTGGAGCGCGTACGAGTCGCAGGCCCCGCCGGGGCTGCCGGTGGACGAGACCTGCGCCGAGGCGGGCAACCAGCCCGCCCTGTGCCTGCCGGGCTTCTGGTACGGCCGCCGGATCGTCGCCCGGCTGCGCGCCGCCCATACCGCCGCCGGCTTTCTGCTGATCGCCGCGGCCGTCACCGCGGCCACCGTCGGGTACGACCGCGAAACGGGCGGCAGCGCCCTGCTGGACGCCGTGGGCTGGACGCTGCTGACCCTGGTGGTGGCCGGCGGGTGCGCCGTGGTGGTCGTGGTGTGCCGCCGCGGGCGCAGCGAGACCAGGGCCGACAGCGAACTGGACCGCCTCACCATCACCGCGCTGCCCGGCGCCGCGCTCGGCGTGCTCGTGCTCGCCGTGCTGTACGCGGGCTGGTCCCGCCCCGGCTGGGCCTCCCGGGGGAGGCTGTCCGGAGACCAGACCTTCTCCGTGATCGCGATCGTGCAGGGCGCGCTCATCGTGGCCATCGCGGCGTGCGCCCTGGCCCTGTACCGGGAGGCGCCCACCGCGCGCACCCCGCTGCGCGGGCTGTCCGGCCCCGCCGTCGCCATGCTCGCCTGCGGACTCGGCTCGGTGCTCGCAGGCGGCCTCGCCCAGCGCATCGCCGACTGGCTGGACGGCGGCGCCACCCCGGGCGAGGGCGGCGCCATCACGCCCCCCATCCTGCTGTCCTGGTGGGCCACGGCCATACCGGTCCTGCTGCTGATGATCCTGCTGCTGGCCGCCGTCTTCGCCCTGCGCGCCTGGCGGGTACGGGAACGGCTCATCCCCGACGTCCTGGACGGCTATCCGGGCGAGCCGGCCGACGCGGTGCGCAGCCGCCGGATCGCCTCCACGATCGCCCGCGCCGGGCTCACCGACTCCACCCCCTGGCTCGTCGGCCCCGTCGCCCTGTTCATCCTGCTGCTCGGGGGGCTCGCGGTCGCCGGGGCCCTGGCCACCCACGAGGTGCCGGGGCGAGCCGCCGACGACACCCCGGGCATCGTGGACGCCGCCACGCAGACGGCACAGGCGCTGGGCTCGTGGATGATGGGCTTCGCGGTCCTGATGCTGGTCACCTGGGCCCGCCGCGCCTACCGCAGCCCGTCGGCCCGGCGCACCATCGGCATCCTGTGGGACGTCGGCACCTTCTGGCCGCGCGCCGCGCACCCCTTCGCCCCGCCCTGCTACGCCGAGCGCGCCGTCCCCGACCTGACCTGGCGGATGGAGACCTGGACCCGCACCTACGGCGGCCGCCTCGTCATCTCCGGGCACTCCCAGGGCAGCGTGCTCGCCGCCGCCGCGGTCTGGCAGGTCGACCTGCGCACCCGCGCCCAGGTCGCGCTGCTCACCTACGGCTCGCCGCTGGAGCGGCTGTACGGGCGCTGGTTCCCCGCCTACTTCGGCCCCGCGCAACTGGGCTCGCTCCACAGCGAGGTGCGGTGCTGGCGCAACCTGTGGCGCTACACCGACCCCATCGGCGGCCCGATCCGGCTGCCCGACGGAACCGGGCCCGAGGTGGACTGCGACGCCTTCAAGGACCCGCTCGCGTACGGCCGCACCGCCGAACACCCGCTGCCCGCACCGATCCTGGGGCACTCCGAGTACCAGGCGGACCCGGCCTTCGACCGGGAGCGGGCCGCACTGCTGGCCCGGCTCCCCGAGCGAACATCCGGCTGCGCGACCGTACCGAAACCGGCGCCGAGCGATCCCGAACCGGCGCAGAGCAACGCGGAAGCCGCTCAGGGCAGTTCGGGCAGGTCCTCCGGGTAGAGCAGGGTGAGGTCGTCGGTGGTCGGGTCGCTGTGCTGGGCGACCCGGCCCGCGTGCCGCTCCACCATCGCCTCGAAGGTCTGCCGGGCGGTGCGGCCGTTGCCGAACGCCGGGCCCTTCGGGAGCGCCGTGAAGTACTTCAGCAGCGCTTCCGACGCGCCCTCGCCGATCCGGTACTCCTGGTCGTCGGCCTGCTGCTCCACGATCCGCAGCAGCTCCTCGGGCGCGTAGTCGCCGAAGGTGATGGTGCGTGAGAAGCGGGACGCCACACCGGGGTTGACGGACAGGAAGCGCTCCATCTCCGCGGTGTACCCGGCGACGATGACCACCACCGAGTCCCGGTGGTCCTCCATCAGCTTCACCAGGGTGTCGATCGCCTCGCGCCCGAAGTCCCGGCCGGAGTCCTCGGGCGAGAGCGCGTACGCCTCGTCGATGAACAGCACCCCGCCGCGCGCCCGGTCGAACGCCTCCTGGGTGCGGATCGCCGTCGAGCCGATGTGCTCGCCGACCAGATCCACCCGGGAGACCTCCACCAGATGACCGCGCTCCAGCACCCCCAGGGAGGCCAGGATCTCGCCGTAGAGCCGGGCGACCGTCGTCTTGCCGGTGCCGGGGGAGCCGGTGAAGACCAGATGGCGGCGGACGGAGGCGGCCTTCAGCCCGGCCTCCTGACGCCGCCGGCCGACCTCGATCATGTCGGTGAGGGCGCGCACCTCGCGCTTGACGCTGTCCAGCCCGACCAGCGCGTCCAGTTCGCCCAGCACCGTGGTGGACGGCCGGACGGACACCGGTTCGGCGGCGGGAGCGCCGGGCGCGGCCGCCAGGGCAGGGGGCTGGGTGGCGCGCTGCGCCGGGATGCCGCCCAGCAGCCCGCCCGTCGAGGCGGCGGTCTCCACGGCGGCTGTCGGGGGGAGGGCGGGGGTGGTCGCCGGGGTGGTGACGGCGCTGGTGGCGCTCTCGTCGCTCGTGCAGTCCTCGACGGCCGGACCCGCCTCGGAGAACTCGTAACCCCCGCGCGCACACCGCTCGGTGCGGCACCGGGTCAGGGTGGTACGGCAGCCGTCGATGATGTGGAAGCCGTAGCCGCTGCTGCCCGTCACCCGGCAGCCGGTGAAGGTCCCGCGGCCCTCGGCGGACACATAGAACCCGGCCTCCGTCGGCGAGGAGACCGTGGTGCGCTCGACCGTCGGATCGGCGCCCTTGGTGACGATCACTCCGGTCGCGGCGCCGTCGATGGTGCAGTTGGCGAGGGTGCCGCCGCTGCCGTGATCGCGGAACCAGGCGCCGGTGGCCGCCTCCCGGATGCGGCAGTCGTCCAGCTGCGCGGTCGCCCCGTCGCTCACCGACACCGCCGTGTTGCGCACCTGCGACAGATCGCTGTCGACGACGTCCACGCGTGAGCCGCGGTCCAGGACGAACAGCGCGTCGGGCACGTCGCGCACCCGGCACGAGTCGAGCACGGCCGTGGCACCGTCGCTCACCCACACCGCCGGATAGTCGCCCGTACTCTCGTGCAGCTCGCACTGGTTGGCGTCCACCCGGGTGCCCGGATCCCACACCGACAGGCCGTTGCGCCCGAACCGGCGCACCGTCGAGCGGGTCAGCGTCAGCACCGAACGGGACCGCAGGTCGACCGCGTTCTCCGGGACGTCATGGATCTCGCAGTCCGCGAGCGTCAGCACGGCGTCGGTGTCCAGGTTGACGCCGTCGCCCGACGTGCGGTGCACCCGGCAGTCGGTCAGATGCCCGGTCGCCCGCTGGGAGACCGTCACCCCCGCGCCCCGGATCTCGTACACCTCGCAGCCGACGGCCTCCAGCGAGCTGCCCTCACCGGTCAGCGCCACCCCGGCCCCCGACGAGTGGTGGATGCGGCACCGCTCCAGGCGCGGGCGGGCGCCGCCGCGCACCGCGACCCCGGACTGCCCGGCCGCCACGACCTCGCAGTCCTCGAACACCCCGCCCGCGCCGTCCAGCACGCTCAGGCCCACGCCCGCCGGGTTGTCCACGGTGCAGCGCCGCACGGTCGGCCGGGCACCGCCGCGTACCTCGATGCCGACGGCGGACCGCGTCGCGACCCGTACGTCCGTCAGCTCCGGGGTGCCCTCCTCGACGAGCAGCGCGGGCGACGCCGAGTCCATGCCCTCGACATGCAGATCCTGGACCACCGCGGACGCCCGTATCGTCAGCGCGACGCCGTCGGCGGGAGCGATCCGCACCGAGCCGCGCGAGGAGCCCTCGGGGCCGCGCAGCGTGACGGCCCGCCCCACCACCAGATTCTCGCGGTAGGTGCCGGGCGAGATGGAGAGCACATCGCCGTCCCCGGCGGCCTCCAGGGCCGCGGCGAGGGAGGCGTACTCTCCGGTGCGGCGCCGCCACCGCGACGTTCCGCTGTGCGTCACCTGGACGACCGAGCCCTGTGCCATGGTGCTGCTGTGCCCCCACCTCGTGCGAATGCCGGATGTGCGCGACTGTGCCGCTGTTCACGTGAGGGACCCACCGTAGCGTGCGCGCGGCACGCCGAGTTGACCTGCCCGGAAGGCACGGCGCACAGGGTGTCCCGGTGACGAGGCGCGAGCCGGGGCGGTGCCCGGCTCTACGTTACTGTTCGCGTCAGCTGTCCGCGTCGGCTCGGCCCCAGTCCTGACCGGCCCGCTGCCACGCGATGTCCCACTGGGCGTAACGCCGGCGCACCAGCCGCCATACGACCAGCCGCCGGGCGCCGTCGATCAGACCCGCCGTCGCCACGCCCGCGCCGATCCCCGCCAGCGCCGCGTGGGTGGTCGCGGTGGCCGAGTCCAGGGGAGGAGTCCGCAGCCGGCCCCGGTCGTCCGTCCAGATGCCGAACGTCTCGCCCGGGTCGGCACCCGGGTGGGCGGCGATCGTGCCGTCGTGCCTGCTGCCGTCCGGGCCCGTCCAGCGGGCGTGGACCCGGCGGTGGGCATCGCGCGCCGTGGCGGTCTCCGGGTCGGAATCCATGGGCGGCTGTGGCAGCACCTCGACCACGGTGGCCGCCACGACATGGCGCTCCGCGCGCTGCTCCTGCCCGGTTCTCACCAGCGCCCCATGCGCCAGAGAACCCGCTGCCCAGCCCACGGCCGGGGTCGCGAGCACGATCAACACGGCGGCGACAAGCGCCGCATACGCCTCGGCCACGTCGGTCCTACGGCGCAGCGGGTTCCGCCGCCAACGCCACAAGCCCCTGATCATTCGCATCATCCGCACGTCTTCCGACAACCCCCTTCCCCGTTCGTGGATACCGCATGGCAGGCCGGATATGCGCGAATTCGGTGAAGAGAGAGCCATATCACGGGCTGAGCCCTTTCGCGTCGCGCGCGGGGCCGCCCAGAGTCCGTGGGACGCGCCACACCACCCGTGTGCCGCCCGCCTCGGGGGCCTCGATGCTCAGCGTGCCGCCCAGCAGCTCGGCCCGCGACCGCATGTTGACCAGCCCGCCGACGGGAGCGGCGGCACCGATGCCCACCCCGTTGTCGGTCACCGTGAGAACGACATCGGCCCCGACCGTGAACCGCACGTCCACCCGCTGGGCCCGTGCGTGCCGGACGGTGTTGCTGAGCGCCTCGGCGAGCACCGCCAGCGCCTGATCACCCGTCTCGTCCGGCACGTCGGTGTCGACCGGCCCGTCCATCAGCAGCGACGGCGTGAACCCCAGGGTGTCCGATGCCGACCGTACGACCTTCACCAGGCGCCGGCGCAAGCCGGCCGGCTCGCCGTCCTCGTTCCCGACCGTCCGCAGCGCGAAAATCGTCGAGCGGATGATCTTTATCGTCTCGTCCAGGTCGTCCACCGCCCGGCCGACCCGCTCACCCGCCTCCGGATGCTCGATCAGCCGGCTCGCGCTCTGCAGCGTCAGCCCCGTCGCGAACAGCCGCTGGATCGCCAGATCGTGCAGGTCACGAGCGATCCGATCGCGGTCGTGGAGTAACGCCAGATGCTCGGACTCGGCACGGTGCCGGGCCAGTTCGAGCGCGAGCGCCGCCTGCGCGGCGAAGCCCGACAGCAGCTCCACCTCGTGGTCGTCGAACGGCGGCCGCCCCGCCAGCCGGCACAGCCGCAGCGCCCCGGAGGACCGCTCATGCGCGACCAGCGGTACGGCCACCAGCGGGCCGAACTCGCTCTCCTGATCCGGCAGCGGCCAGGACCGCGCCCGGGCGTCCGTCCGTACGTCGCTCGCCACCGCGGGCCGCCCGGTGCGCACCGCGAGACCGGCCAGCGAGCCGTCGGCGGGCACCACCAGACCGCCGATGCGCTCCGCGTCGTGCCCCTCCGCGACCTCCACCATCAGACTGTCCGTGCCGTGAGCGGGCAGCAGGATGGCCGCCGAATCGGCCAGCGAGACCTGGAGTGCCAGCCGGGCGATCAGGCTCAGCACCTCGGCCGCCGGAGTGCCCGCCAGCAGCGTGCGGGTGATCACCCCCAGGGCCTCCAGCCACTGCTCGCGGCGGCGGCTCTCGTGGTACAGCCGGGCGTTGTCGATGGCCACCCCCGCGGCGACCGACAGGGTGGTCAGCACCGCCTCGTCTTCGGGGTCGAACTGCGCGCCGCCGCGCTTCTCCGTGAGGTACAGATTGCCGAACACCTGATCCCGCACCCGGATCGGCACCCCCAGGAAGGAGCGCATCGGCGGATGGTGCTCCGGGAAACCGTGGCTCGCCGGATGCTCGGACAGATCGGTCAGCCGCAGCGGCTGCGGATGGCGGATCAGCTCGCCCAGCAGGCCGTGGCCGCTCGGCAGCGGGCCGATCCGGTGGGCGAGATCCTCCGATATGCCCACCGGAAGGAACTGCGACAGCCGGTTCCGGTCGACCACGCCCAGCGCCCCGTACTGCGCGTCGGCCAGCACCACCGCCGCCTCCACGATCCGCCGCAGCACCTGCTCCAGATCCAGCTCGCGGCCCACGCTGAGCACGGCCTCCAGCAGGCTGTGCATCCGCCCCTGGGTGGCCCGGGCGGCATCCAGCCGCGCCTGCAGCTCGTCGAGAAGCTGATCCAGCCGGAGTTGAGGCAGCGCGGGATGACTCCCTTGATCCGCAGTGCCCGACACGTGGTTCCCCCCTTGTTGCCGCCGCGATACACAGCGTATCGAGGGGGACGGACAGTCAGGGCTGCGGGATCACCGCCACCGGGCAGCGGGCGTGGTGCAGTACGGCGTGGTTGACCAGCCCCAGCTGCATCCCGAAGTGCCCCTGCCGCCGCCGGGCGCCCACCACCAGCAGGTCGGCCCGGTCCGAGGCGTCCAGCAGCGCCTTGCGGGCCGGGCCCTCGACCGCGTGGTAGGCCACCGGCACGGGCGGCCGCGCCATCTCCGTCACCCCGCCCAGCGCCTCGTCCAGCAGCTCGGCGGCGTGCCGGGCGTGTCCCGCCCGCCAGCCCGACCACCACCCCTGCCCGATGCGCTTCGCGCAGCCCCGCTCTTCGTGCGGCCCGTGGTCGTCCGCTCCCGCGCAGCGCCAGGCGTGCACCGCCGCCAGCTCGCAGCCGCGCAGCCGGGCCTCCCGGAGCGCGAAGGCGACGGCGGGGGAGGGCGGGGTGCGGTCGTGCTCGCCCGGGCGCTCACGCTCGGCGATGCCCACCGCGACGCGCCCCATCCGGCCGTGCAGGCCCTCCGGGCGGCCGCGGACGACGATCACCGGGCAGGACGCGCGGGCCGCGATGCCCAGCCCGACCGAGCCCAGCAGCAGGGACGCGAATTCGCCGCGCCCCCGCGACCCGACGACCACCGCCTCCGCGCTCTGCCCGGCGCGCAGCAGGGCGGTCACCGCGTCGTCGGCCGCCAGATCGGTCATCACCTTCAGCGCCGGTGCGCGCCGCCCGGCCCGCTCGGCCGCGGTGGCCAGCACGGTCTCGCTGTGCAGGCGCTCGGTGGGGCGGTCGGCGGCCGTGGCGGGGACGTAGCCCTCGTACCGCTCCCACAGGGAGGCATGCACGATGCGCAGGGGAAGCCGCCGCCGGGCCGCCATGGCCGCGGCCCAGTCCAGTGCGTCGGAGGCGGCGTCCGAACCGTCGACCCCGACGACCACGGGAAGCTCCACCGTGCCCACCGCCTCTCCTGTCGGCACCTGGCTGTGTTCCCGCTCATTGTCCCGCCGAAGCGGTGGTCATGACGCGGTATCGGGGCGTGCCCGCCGCATACGGCCTAGCGCAGCCGCATGGCGAGCGTCACGACGGCGCCCATGGCCCCGGCGCTGACCGCCAGCCGGTCGGTCACCAGGCGGGTCAGCCACAGCCCGCGGCCGCTGGTCGCGCCGTCCAGCCCCGGCAGGATCTGCGGGATGACGTCCTCGGAGAAGCCGGGTCCGGAGTCGCTGATCCGGCACTCCAGCTCGTCGCCCACCCGCCGCAGCAGCAGGGAGCCCTTCCCGCCCGCGTGTTCGATCGCGTTGCTGGCGATCTCGTCGACGGCGAGGACGAAGTCACCGCGGCGGGTCTCGCTGAGCCCGGCCCAGGCGGCGTACTCCTCGACGAGCACGCGCAGCCGGGGCAGCTCCCCGGCGGTGAAGCGGCGGTGCAGAAGATGTTCCAGGTGTGCTCCGGCTCGGTTGGCGGACCGACGGAGAGAGTCGGCTGGCACCAGGGCCTCCCGGGTGACGAGGGCGGGCGACATCAGGGTCGATGAAGGAGCCGAGGGTATGGGGTGTGGGGTGCCATCGGGAGGCGTGACCATAAATGACGTGTCATTTGGGTAACTCGATAGGAAATGACTAAAGGAGTGTCGATACGCGCTCATCGGCGTATCGCTTCGGATCGGCGGTCGATCGCACGCACGGTCACCGCCGAGGGGCGAGGCGGGGGAGGAGACGGCAGAGTGAGGCCATGAAGGGACTCCTGGGCGCACTGAACACCGAGCACCGCGAGCGGCTGATGGCGCTCGCCCACGATGTGTCCTTCCCCTCGGGCGGCCGCATCTTCGAGGAGGGCTGGAAGGCCGACCGCTTCTGGATCATCCGTACCGGCGCGATCACCCTCGACCTGCGGGTCCCGGGCCGCCGGGCCGCGGTGATCGAGACCCTGGGCCCCGGCGAGCTGATCGGCTGGTCGTGGCTGTTCCCGCCGGACACCTGGCACCTGGGGGCGGAGGCGCTCAGCCCGGTGCGCGCGTACGAGTTCGACGCGGAGGCGGTGCGCCGGCTGTGCGACGAGGACCCGGCGCTGGGCTACGCGCTCGCGCTGGCCTGCGCACAGGTGATCGGGCGCCGGCTCCAGGCCGCCCGCACCCGGCTGCTGGACCTGTACGGGCCGTACGCGGGTGGCATGTCCCCCTGACCGGGCCCCCGACCGGGCCGGGAACCGCGCGCTGACGCCGCCGGGCGGGGCCGGACTGCGTAGGGTCGTCGTCCACACCGCTGATCGCGGAGAGGCGCGCCGGAGGGCCGAATGGCCCCTTACCCCTTCCCGCGGCAGGACGTAAGAGTGGGCAGCCGGATCACGACCGGCGCCCCGCGCGCTACGGAGGAGAGGGCAGTGCCCGAGACAGCCGACACCGCCGATGCCGGGGGAGTCGACCCGCCCGTCGAGCCCATCGGGGTCTTCCTGCTCGACGACCACGAGGTGGTGCGACGGGGCCTGCGCGACCTGCTCGACGCGGAGCCCGATCTCACGGTCGTCGGCGAGGCGGCGAGCGCCCGCGAGGCCATCGCCCGCGCCCCCGCCGTACGGCCCCGCGTGGCGGTGCTCGACGTACGGCTGGGCGGGACGGGGGAGAGCGCCGACCACGAAGGGATCGCGGTCTGCCGGGAGTTGCGCACCCGGCTGCCGGGGCTGGCCTGCCTGATGCTCACGTCCTTCGACGACGACGAGGCGCTCTTCGACGCCATCATGGCGGGGGCCGCGGGCTATGTGCTCAAGCAGATCAACGGCTCCGACCTGGTGTCCGCCGTACGCACCGTGGCGGGCGGCCGGTCCATGCTCGACCCGGGCGCGACCGCCCGCGTCATGGCCCGGCTCCGCGGACCCCAGCCCAGCGCGCCCGACGAGCTGGAGCGGCTGTCCCCGCGCGAACGGGAGATCCTGGAGCTGATCGGGGACGGGCTGACCAACCGGCAGATCGCCGAGCGGCTGTTCCTCGCCGAGAAGACCGTCAAGAACCGGATCTCCGCGATCCTGTCCAAGCTGGGCGTCGGACGGCGGATCCAGGCCGCGGTGATCGCCGAACGGATCAGGGAGCGCGGGACCGGACAGTGAGGGGGCGGGCCGAACGGCCCCTGGCCCGGGGCCGTATGGGCCGCCGCGCGCCCCGCCACCGCCCTGTGGAGCCCGCGTCGTGGCGCCGTGGGGCTACTCCAGGATCTCGACCGGGTCGCCCAGCCGCAGCGTGCCCGTGCCCTCCGGCACCAGGTTCTGCCCGAAGAGCAGGGTGTCCCCCACCCGCCGGTGCCGCGCGAGGGTTCGCAGCGGCTCCTTGCCGCGCTCGCCGGTGCCCTGGTCGGTCGTGGTGACGACACAGCGGGAGCACGGCTTGGGCACCCGGAAGACGACCTCGCCGATCCTTATCCGCCGCCAGTCGTCCTCGGCCCACGGCGCGGTGCCGTCGACGACGACGTTCGGCCGGAAGCGATTCATCGGCAAGGGGCCCTCATCGGGGTGGTCACCCTGTGCGATGAGCGAGTTGAGCGCGTGCAGCGACGCGGTGGTGGTGAGCAGCAGCGGAAACTCGTCCGCGAGGCTGACGGTCTCCCCGCCGTGCGCGTACTCCGGGGTCAGGGGCCGCCGCCGCGCGGGATCGTCGAGATGGACCAGCCGCGCCTCGGTGCCCAGGAAGTCGCTGAACCAGGCGTCGGCCTCGGCTCCCGCCGACACCACCTCGACCTCCGTCCGCGCCAGCTTCACGGAGAAGACGGCGGGTGACGGCACCGACGGGTCCCCCGGCCCGGGTGCCGCCACACGCAGCGGTCTGTGCCCCTCGGCGCTGAGCCGGACACCACCGTCCGGCAGCAGCTCGGCCGAGGCGAGCGCCAGTCTCGGCTGCTGACGCTGGGTCACATAGCGCCCGTCCGGCTCGACGACCATCCATCTGCGGTCACCGACCAGCCCCCACGGCTCCACGGCCGCGGCTCCGGGCGCCAACCCCGCGACGGACTTGACGGGATAGACGTGGAGGGCGCTCAGCTCTGGGTTGACCATGCCGAACATCCTGCCAGCAGGGTCCGACAGGCCGGAGGGCCACAGGGTGAACACGAGCCGAGGCCCGGAGGTCCGAGCCTCGGAACACCAGGCCCCGGCCGTGCTGCGAAAGGGTGCACGGAGTGTGCGGTGGGGTCAGTAGCCGCCCCCCGGCTGCTGGGGACGCCCCGGGTACTGCTGCTGCCGGCCGTACGGGTCGTCGTACGGGGACGGCGACGGAGCCGCCGGGCGGGGCGCCGCGGGACGCGGCATCGCCGGGCGCATCGCCTCGTACCCGCTCGGCGCCGCCGGACGCGGCTGCTGCGCCCCCGGGTAGCCGCGCGGGCCCGCCTGCGGCGGGATGTACGGGGAGGGCGCCGGCTGCATTCCGCCCTGCTGCATCCCACCGGGCTGCATTCCGCCCTGCTGCGGCGCCTGCTGCTGATAGCCGGGCGGCGGGGTCTGGTGGGACGAGGCGGCCGGGAGCGCGGGAAGCGCCGAGGGCAGTGCCGGGAGGTGACTTCCGCTGTCGTACGCGGAAGGCACCCGGATGGGTGCGATCTGAGGCGTTCCCCGCTCGGCGACGAGGTTGTCGTAGATGGGGGTGTCCGGGAAGGACGGCGAGGAGTAGTAGCCGCCGCCGTAGGTGCTGCGGGGGGAGGTCATAGACCATAAGTTAAGCCCACCATGTGCTGATTGGGGAGCCCGGTAGGTCGGTTGTTTTCAGTGTTCGGAGCGGTGGTGGACCCCCAATCGGATCGAACCCGGGAAAAACGGTCGTCAGGGTACGTTGAGATCCTGTAAAGGGCGCGTTTTCAGAGGGTCACATGCCCGTCCAAAGATGAAGCGAACAGAAAGACAGGGGGACGCATGGCGATGCGCAAAGGCAGCAACATCCAGGTCACGGCAGGGGCGGTGCGGGTCGAACTCGGCTGGCGCGCCGGTCCCGGAGCGCCGGACGTGGACGCCTCGGCGCTGCTGCTGATGTCCGGAAAGGTTCGCTCCGACGCGGACTTCGTGTTCTACAACCAGGCCGTGCACGCCTCGGGCGCCGTACGGCACGAGGGCAAGAGGACCGCCGGTGACACCGTGACCGACACGCTCACGGTCGATCTGGGCCGGGTGGAACCCGAGGTCGAGACCGTGGTGCTCGCCGCCTCCGCGGATGGCGGAACGTTTGGCCGGGTGCCCGGTCTGCACATCCGGGTCCTCGACGCTTCCGGCGGCGCCGAGATCGCCCGCTTCGACAGCGAAGACGCCTCCGTGGAGACCGCGTTCGTCCTCGGCGAGCTGTACCGCAGGCAGGGCGGGTGGAAGTTCCGCGCCGTCGGTCAGGGGTACGACAGCGGGCTCGCGGGCCTCGCCACGGACTTCGGCATCAGCGTCGACGAACCGCAGCAGGCGCCCGCTCCTGCCTCCGTCCCCGCGCCCCCGGCCGCGCCTCCCGCGCCGCCCGTCGCGCCCCCGGCCCCGCCGTCGGGGCCTCCGGCCGCCGCCTTCCCGCCGCCGTCCGCGGCGGCCCCCGCGCCTTTCCCGCCGCCCCCGGCACCGGCCGCCCCGCCCGCGGGTGCGGGTGCTCCGGTGAGCCTCAGCAAGGTCACGCTGACCAAGGACGCGCCCGCCGTCTCGCTCACCAAGCAGGGCGGCACGTCCGGCGCCCTGCGGGTCAACCTCAACTGGCAGGTGCACAAGCAGTTCCAGGGCTGGGGCCAGAAGCTCGGCAGGGCCCTGGCCATGCACGGCGACCTCGACCTCGACCTGGGCGCCCTCTTCGAACTCGCCGACGGCAGCAAGGGCGTGGTGCAGGCGCTCGGCAACTCGTTCGGCTCGCTGCACCAGCCGCCGTTCATCCACCTCGACGCCGACGACCGGACCGGTGCCCGGTCGTCTGGCGAAAACCTGACCGTCAATCTCGACCACAAGGACGCGTTCCGCCGCATCCTCGTCTTCGTCACCATCTATGAAGGTGCACGCAGCTTCGCGAACCTGCACGCCACCGTCACACTTCAGCCACAGTTCGGCGCGCCCGTCGACTTCTCCCTCGACGAGTGCACCGTCCCGTCCACGGTCTGCGCGCTCGCGCTCATCACCAACAACGGCGGTGATCTGGTCGTCCAGCGCGAGGCCCGCTATCTGGTGCCGGACCGCGGCGTCAGCCCGCAGCGCACCCTCGACTACGCCTACGGCTGGGGCATGAACTGGACTCCCGGCCGCAAGTGAGAATTCGGCCATGTCGGCCACGCTCGCGTCAGGGCGCGGCGCTGGGGCGGGCGTAAGTGCGCCCCTTCCAGGCCGCGCCCTGCCCCCTCCAGTGCCGCACCGCCGAGTCGACGGTCATCAGCAGATAGAGGAGGGCCGTCAGCGGCAGCAGCGGAGCCAGCCAGAGGGTCTGGCGGTAGTAGCGCAGCATCGGGACGTACGTGGCGGCCATCAGCGCCCACGCGGCGGCGCCCGCCGCGAGCGGCGCCGGGCGCCCGGCGAGCACGCCGGCGCACAGCGCGACGGGCGGCGCGAGATACACCACCGCGAGCCCCGCGACCGTCGCCATCAGCAGCAGCGGATTGTGCCGCAGCTGGGCGTACGCGCTGCGCGAGACCATCCGCCACAGCTCCCCGAGCCCGGGATACGGCCGTACGCTGTCGACCCGGTCGGCGAGGCCGAGCCAGATCGCCCCGCCGGAGCGCTTGACCGCCCGGGCGAGCGCCACATCGTCGATGACCGCCTGCCGGACGGCCTCCGGGACCCCGGCCCGCTCGGCCGCCTCCCGGCGCAGCAGGACGCAGCCGCCCGCGGCGGCCGCCCAGCGGCCCCGGCGCCGGTTGACCCAGCGGAACGGGTACAGCTGGGCGAAGAAGTACACGAACGCCGGGACGATCAGCCGCTCCCAGCCGGTCGCCACCCGCAGCCGCGCCATCTGCGACACCAGGTCGAGGCCGTGGGCCCGGGCGGCCCGTACCAACTCCCGCAGCGAGTCCGGTTCATGGGCGATGTCGGCGTCCGTGAGCAGCAGGAAGTCGGCCTCGTAGGCGCTCCTTGCGAGCGCGATGCCGTGCCGCACCGCCCACAGCTTCCCCGTCCAGCCGGGGTCCGGTTCGCCCGGCGCCCCGACGGTCAGCGGCAGCCCGCCGTGGGTGTCGGCGAGTTCGCGGGCCAGCTTTCCGGTGCCGTCGGAGCTGCCGTCGTCGATCAGGAAGACCTCGGCCGGTCCCGGATAGTCCTGGGCGAGCAGCGACGGCAGGCTCGCCGGAAGGACGGCGGCCTCGTCCCGGGCGGGCACCACGATGGCCACCGAGGGCCAGTCGCCGGGCTCCTCACCGGCCGGAGGCGGGGGCTCACCGGCCGGGGTCGAGGGGAGTCGGACGTCCGTACGCCAGAAGAACCCCTGGCCCAGCAGCAGCCACAGCCATGCGGCCAGGGACCCGGCGGCGATCCACGTCAGCGCGCTCACCCGCCGCAGTCTGCCCGAACCGGCGCCCTAGTGCCGGGGACTCGGGGCCGATCCATTAAAGTGACGGGGTGAAGATCGCGCTAATGGACTCCGGATTCGGCCTGCTGCCCACCGCGGCCGCGATGCACCGCCTTCGGCCCGACGCCGATCTCATCCTCTCCTCCGACCCCGACGGCATGCCGTGGGGGCCGCGCACTTCCGAGGACGTCACCGAGCGCGCCCTGGCTTGCGCCCGCGCCGCCGCCGCACACCGGCCCGATGCGCTGATCGTCGCCTGCAACACCGCCTCCGTGCACGCCCTGCCCGCGCTGCGGGCCGAGCTGGAGCCCGGTCTGCCGGTCATCGGGACCGTGCCCGCGATCAAGCCCGCGGCGGCCGGCGGCGGGCCCATCGCGATCTGGGCCACGCCCGCCACCACCGGCAGTCCGTACCAGCGCGCGCTGATCAGCGACTTCGCGGACGGCGTGGGCGTGACGGCCGTGGCGTGCCCCGGTCTCGCCGACGCCGTCCAGCACGTCGACGATGCGGCGATCGACGCCGCGGTGGCCGCCGCGGCGGCCCGTACCCCGGACGACGTCCGGGCCGTCGTCCTCGGCTGCACCCACTACGAGCTGGTCGCCGAACGCATCCGGGCCGCCGTCCAGCCCGCCGGTGCGCCGCCCATCGCCCTCCACGGATCGGCCGGTGCCGTCGCCGCGCAGGCGCTGCGGCGGATCGGCGCCGACCCCTTCCTGCCGCCCGCCGCGGTCGCGTCCGCCCGCGGCACGCTCACGGTCATCCTCAGCGGCCGCGAGGCCACGCTTCCGGAAGGGGCGCTCGCCTACGCCGAGGGCGGTCTGCTGGCCCCCGCCACCCCGGCGCGCGGCTGACGCCGAACCGCTCCCACCGGGCAAAACGCCGCCGTCGGCTGCCGTGGTAGCGGAACGTGAGTACCCTGCCAGTCATGAGGCCCCATGCCGAGGACCCCGACCACCACGGCAAGCAGACCCCGGGGCAGGGCGCGCCCGCGGTCTGGACCGGTCATGCCCACAACCGTGTGCAGTGGTTGCTGGCGGCCGTGGGCGCCGCGTGCGTGGCGCTCGGCATCGACCTCGCCGTCGCCTCCCCCTGGACCACCGGAATCGCCCCGCTCCTGATGTCGGTCATCGGCTGCCTCGCCGCCGGACTGCTGATGCTTTTCGGCACCCTCGCCTTCGTCCATGTGGCGGTGCGGGTCGACGAGGACTGCCTGGAGGTCCGCTGCGGCCACATGGGTCTGCCTCGCCGCCGCATCCCCCTCAGCGACGTGGTCCACGCCGACGTCGCCCCCCGCGTCACCCCCTGCCAGTGGGGTGGCTGGGGCTACCGGTGGCGCCCCGACAAGGGCACAGCGGTGGTGGTGCGGCGCGGTGAGGGGCTGGTGCTGCGGCTGGGAGACGGCCGTATCTTCACGGTGACGGTGGACGACGCGGAGGCGGCGGTCCGGGTCATCCGCGACCGGCTCCGGCTCATCGCGACGCGGACGTCCCAGGTGTAGCGGGGTTCTCTCCCCGCCCCGCCCCTTCCCGAACCGGGGGCACCCCGGGCCCCGGGGGGGGGTGGGCTGGTTGGTGGGGCCGTGTGCCGTGTCGGGGGTGGTTTTCTCCCCGGTCCCGCTCCTTGCCGAACCGGGGGCACCCCGGGCTCCGGTGGGGCGGGCTGGTTGGTGGGGCCACGTGCCGCGTCGGGGGTGGTTTTCTCCCCGGCCCCGCTCCTTGCCGAAGCGGGGGCACCCCGGGCCCCGGTGTGGTGTGGGCTGGTTGGTGCCGTCACGTGCCGCGTCGGTGGGCGGGGTGCCCCGCTGGGCTCGCGCTGCGGCTCGCCCGACCGCCGTGGCTCCGGTCGGTCGTGCGGATGCGGCGGCACGCCGCCCCCTGGGGGCTCTCGCCGTGGCTTCGCCCGGCGGCCTGCGGCTGCCCGGTTTCCCCGGCCCGCTCGTTGCCGTACCGGGGGCACCCCGCCTCCCGGCTGCGGCTCCGCGCGGTGGTGCGGCCGCACCACCGGAGCGGTGGGCCGGGCGCCCCTCCTGGGCTCGCGCCGGGCTTCGCCCGGCGGCCTGAGGTGGCCGCGTCGTGCGGAGGCCGGTGGGTTCCGGGTCCGGTACGGCGAGCCGCGGCCTGCGCCGGCCGGCACCCGCTGGGCCCGGTGGCCCGGGCCGGGCGGCGGGGTGGCGTGCCCTGCGGCGTTGCCCGGTCGCGGGGGACCGTGGCGCCCCGGGGCGGGCGGCCCCGGGGCTCGCGCCCGCGGGTGGGCGCCGGTCCGGCACGGCGGGATGCGGTGGTCCGGCCTCGGGTCGGGTGGGCCGGGGGCGGCTCGCCCCGGGGTGTCAGGGCACGGTTTGGGCCGGGGCCGTGGGGTCTTCCAGGGGGCGGGCCGTGGCCAGGCCCGCCAGGAGTCCCGCTCCGGCCGTCACCTGCGGAAAGCTGAGCGCGTTGCCCAGCGACGCCTCGACGGCCAGGGCCGTCAGCGCGGCCGCCGCTGTCAGGACGACCGGTGTGGACCGGGGTGAGCGCCACAGCGCGTACAGCATCCAGACGAAGGCGGTGCCCAGGAGCGCCACCCCCGGCAGTCCCTGTCCGGCGGCCTGCTGCAGCGGGGCGGAGTGCGGCGTGGTCTCCGGGGCGGGGGCCTGCGCGGCCGCCGGGCTCAGCTCGGCGAAGAGGTCGGGCCCGGCGCCGAGCACCGGGTTCGCCCGGGCGAGGTGGGCCGCGTCCTGCCACATGCGGATCCGGTGCTCGGTGAGGTGGGACCGTAGCGATATCGGCAGCCCACCCGGCACCGCGCCCGCCGCGACCGCCCAGCATCCGCCGACGGCGACCGCGGCGACGAGCCCGAGCGCGGCCAGTCCCGCGAGCCGCCGCCGCGGCCGGGCGGCGGCCAGGGAGCACAGCAGGACCGCTCCGCTCGCGGCCCAGCCCGCCGGTGGGCCGCTCACCACGGCGGTCAGCGTGATCGTCACGGCCAGCAGCCACAGGGCCGGCCGGAGCGCGGTCCGCCCGGCGGCCCACGCGGCGCAGCAGGCCGCGCCGGTGGCCAGGGTGAACTGGGCCGCGTCCAGCCCCTGGTGGCCGGTCGGGCCGGGGCGGGTGGCCACGGCCAGACCGAGCCCCGCGACCGCGGCGGCGGCCGCGCACGCGACCGGCAGGAGCGACCCGGCGATGCGGCCGCAGGCGTACCCGGCGGCCACGGCCAATACGGCGAGCAGCACCCCCTCGGGGCGCGCGGTGCGCCCCATGGCGCAGATGAGCGCCCAGAGGGCGCAGGAAGCGAGAATCGCCACGCCCGCGATGTCGGGCACACTGCCCAGGGCCTGGCTCCGGTGTTCGCTGTCGTGGTTCTGGTCGTGATCCTGCACGACAGATCCCAGCGCTGATGACGTCATCCCGTCGACCCCCCGTCGTGACGGGCATCGCGCGGCGACCGGAAGTCGCGTCGCGAGCCATGCACCCGGAACGGTAGCGCTTGGCATGAGGTATGTGTATATGTTGCGCAGAAACGATGTGTCCGTGGTGAAACGCACACCGAGCGCGCAGAACGGGCGTCCGGTGCGGGCCACCGGCGCGGGCGCGGGACCGGCGGATACGCTCAGCGCATGGCGACCCCCGACTTCATCCGCGGCCTGCGGGCCTCCATCGGCCATCAACTCCTCTATCTGCCGGGCGTGAGCGCCGTCGTCTTCGACGAACAGGACAGAGTGCTGCTGGGCCGTCGCGCCGACAACGGCCGCTGGGTGATCATCTGCGGCATCCCCGAACCGGGCGAGCAGCCCGCCACGGCGGTGGTGCGCGAGGTGTTCGAGGAGACCGCGGTGCGGTGCGTTCCGGAGCGCATCGTGCTCGTACGGACCCTGGCGCCGGTGACGTACCCCAACGACGACCAGTGCCAGTTCATGGACGTCTGCTTCCGCTGCCGCGCGGTGGGCGGCGAGGCGCGGGTGAACGACGACGAGTCGCTGGACGTGGGCTGGTTCCCGCTCGACGCGCTGCCGGAGCTGGAGGATTTCTCGCTCATCCGGATCAAGCAGGCGCTCGCCGAGGGGCCGACGTGGTTCGAACCCATCCCGGGGGAGTGAAGAGTGTGCCGCGCCCCCATCGGTGCGGCCCGGGCCGCCGCCTAGTCTGCCGCTCATGAGCGCGTCCCCCCTGCCCGGCCACACTCCGGGCTCCGCCCCCCGGCCCGCCGACGCCGGTCTCGCCGGCCGTACCGCAGTCGTCACCGGCGCCGCCGGGGGCATCGGGCGGGCGTGCAGCCTGCGGCTGGCGGCCGCCGGGGCGCGGGTACGGGCAGTCGATCTGGACGCCGAGGGCCTGGCCGAGCTGGCCGCCTCCGCCACTCACCGCCACGCGCCCGGCACCGTCGAGCCGTACGCCCTGGACCTGACCGACCTCGACGCGGCCGAGCGGGCCGCCGAGGGCGCCGACATCCTGGTCAACAACGCCGGGCTCCAGCTCGTCCGCCCGATCGAGGACTTTCCGCCGGAGGTCTTCTCCCGGGTGCTCACGGTGATGCTGGAGGCCCCGTTCCGGCTGGTGCGCGGCGCGCTGCCGGGGATGTACGAGCGGGGCTGGGGGCGGATCGTGAACATCTCCTCCGTGCACGGGCTGCGCGCCTCCGCGTACAAGTCCGCGTATGTGGCCGCCAAACACGGGCTGGAGGGGCTCTCCAAGGTCGCCGCCCTGGAGGGCGCGCCCCACGGCGTGACGTCCAACTGTGTCAACCCCGGTTATGTGCGCACCCCACTGGTCGAGCGTCAGATCGCCGACCAGGCCACGGCGCACGGAATCTCCCAGGAGCGCGTCGTCTCCGAGGTGCTGCTCGCGGACGCGGCGGTCAAACGGCTCGTCGAGCCGGAGGAGGTGGCGGAGGCCGTGGCGTATCTGTGCGGTCCGCACGCCTCGTTCATCACCGGTGCCTCGCTCACCATGGACGGCGGATGGACGGCCCACTGAACGGCCCTCGGAACGGCCCACTCGACGACCGGCCGGACGGCCCGCTGCCCGGCCGCGCCGGGGGCCGGGCAGCGGGCGGTGCCGCCGCGCCCGGCGGGAGTACCCCCATGCCCGACGATCAGCCGGAGACCCCGTACCTGGAACTGCTCGCGCGCGGCGCGCCCGCCGAGGCGTACGAGCGCCCCGGCCTGCGGGCGCGTGCCGAGGGGGCCCCGGCCGAGCGGCTGGCCGCCTTGGAGCGCGCCAAGCTGCTCGCCCTGCGGGTACGCGGCGAACTGGAGGGCCGCAGGCGTCGCGAGGCCGAGCTGTCCGCGCTCTTCGAGACCGCCCACGACCTCGCGGGGCTGCGCGATCTGGACGCGGTCCTCCAGGCCATCGTGCAGCGCGCCCGTTCGCTCCTGGGGACCGAGGTCGCGTATCTGACGCTCAACGACCCGACCGCCGGGGACACCTATATGAGGGTCACCGACGGTTCGGTCTCGGCGCGCTTCCAGCAACTGCGGCTCGGCATGGGGGAGGGGCTCGGCGGGCTCGTCGCCCAGACCGCGCGCCCCTATGTGACCGAAAGCTACTTCGACGACCCCCGGTTCCAGCACACCCGGACCATCGACGCGGGCGTCAGCGACGAGGGACTGGTCGCCATCCTCGGTGTGCCGCTGCTGCTCGGCAGCGGTGTCATCGGGGTGCTGTTCGCGGCCGACCGCCGGGTCCGCGTCTTCGAACGCGAACAGATCGCCCTGCTCGCCTCCTTCGCCGCGCACGCGGCCGTCGCGATCGACACGGCCAATCTGCTCGCCGAGACGCGGACGGCGCTCGCCGAGCTGGAGGCCGCCAACGAGATCATCCGGGATCGCAGCGGCGTCATCGAGCGCGCCTCCGAGATCCACGACCGGCTCAACGAGCTGGTGCTGCGCGGTGGCGGGGTGCAGGACGTCGCCGCCGCCGTGGCCGAGGTGCTGAGCGGGTCGGTGGAGTTCCTGGAGGCGGCCGAGGTGCCCGCCGGCGCCCTCGACCGGTCGCGGGCCGACGGCCGCGCCGTACGCCACGGCGAGGACTGGATCGCGGCCGTCTCCGCGGGCGGCGAACTCCTCGGTGCGCTCGTCCTGCACGGCCACCCTCGGCTCGACCCCGTGGACCAGCGCACCCTGGAGCGCGCCGCCATGGTCACCTCACTGCTCCAGCTCGCCCGCCGCTCGGCGGGCGAGGCCGAACAGCGGGTGCGCGGCGAGCTGCTGGACGATCTGCTCGACGCGCCCGACCGGGAGCCGCGGCTGCTGCGGGAGCGTGCCGCGCGGCTCCGGGCGGACCTGGACGCGCCCCATGTCGTCCTCGCCGCGGGCATCGACGCGCCCCGCGTCGCGGCGGGCCCCGAGCCCGCGGCCGAACCCGCCGTCGCGCCGGGCTCGGCGCCCGGTTCCGGCGCCGCCGAGGACGCCGCCGACCGGCAGCGCCTGTGGTCCGCCGCGTCCCATCTGGCCGCCACCCGGCACGGTCTGGCCGCGGCGCGCGACGGCGGCACGGTGCTGCTGCTGCCGCTCGCCGAGGGCGACAGCGCCGACGCCGTCGCCCGCCGCACCGCACGGCAGCTGGGCACCGCCGTGCACGCGCCCGTCACCGTCGGCGCCTCCGCACCCGTGGCCGCGCCCGCCGCCCGCCCCGCCGAGGTCGCCGACTCGTACGCCGAGGCCCGGCGCTGCCTGGCCGCCCTGCGGGTGCTGGGCCGGGCCGGCGAGGGGGCCGCCGCCGAGGACTTCGGCTTCCTCGGCCTGCTGCTGGCCGGTACCCGGGACGGCGCCCCGGACGGCACCCGGGTGCGGGACTTCGTCACACGCACCATCGGGGCGGTCGTGGAGTACGACGCGCGGCGCGGCACCGGGCTGGTCCGCACGCTCGACGCGTACTTCGCCGGCGGCATGAGCCCGGCGCGCACCAAGGACGAACTGCATGTGCATGTGAACACGGTGGCGCAGCGGCTGGAGCGGGTGGGGCGGCTGCTCGGCGACGACTGGCAGTCGCCGGCCCGGGCGCTGGAGATACAGCTGGCGCTGCGGCTGCACCGGCTGACGGGGGCCGTGGAGCGCTGAGCCGGCCTCATCGACAAGACACTTACGCCGAGGCCGAGCGGGAAGCCTCCGCCGCCCGCGGCACGTCGTCGGCGCCCGGCCGGATGGCGGCCAGGTCGCGTTCGCGGGTCTCCTTCGCCGCGCCCACCGCCACCACCGTGAGCAGCGCCGCCGCGATGACGTACAGGGCGATCGGGGTGGCGCTGTCGTAGTCGGCGAGCAGCGCGGTGGCGATCAGCGGGGCGGGCGCCCCGGCCGCGACGGAGGAGAACTGGGCGCCGATCGAGGCGCCCGAGTACCGCATCCGCGTCGCGAACATCTCCGAGAAGAAGGCCGCCTGGGGCGCGTACATCGCACCGTGGAAGACCAGCCCGACCGTGACCGCGAGGAGCAGCGCCCCGAAGCTCTCGGTGTCGATGAGGGCGAAGAAGGGGAACGCCCACGCGCCGACGCCCACGGCACCCAGCAGATAGACCGGACGGCGGCCGATGCGGTCCGAGAGCGCGCCCCAGGCCGGGATCGTCGCGAAGTGCACGGCGGAGGCGATGAGCACGGCGTTCAGCGCGGTCTGCTTGCCGAGGCCCACATGGTCGGAGGTGGCGTAGACGAGGACGAAGGCCGTGATCACGTAGTAGCTGATGTTCTCGGCCATCCGGGCGCCCATCGCCACCAGGACGTCCCGCCAGTGGTGGCGCAGGACGGCCACCAGCGGCATCTTCTCCGCCACATCCGCGTTCTTCCGCTCCTCGGCCTGGGCCAGCGCGGCCTTGAAGACGGGTGATTCATCGACAGAGAGACGTATCCACAAGCCGACCAGCACCAGCACACCGGAGAGCAGGAACGGCACCCGCCACCCCCAGGACTCGAAGTCGGCCTCGGAGAGCAGCCCGGTCAGCGCGGACAGCACCCCGGTGGCCAGCAACTGCCCGGCGGGGGCGCCGGTCTGCGGCCAGGACGCCCAGAATCCGCGCCGTCGCGCGTCCCCGTGCTCGGACACCAGCAGCACCGCGCCGCCCCATTCGCCGCCGAGCGCGAAGCCCTGCACCAGCCGCAGCGCGGTGAGCAGGACGGGCGCGGCCGAGCCGACGGTGGCGTGCGTCGGCAGCAGGCCGATCGCACAGGTCGCCCCGCCCATCAGCAGCAGGCTCAGGATCAGCAGCTTCTTGCGGCCGAGCCGGTCGCCGTAGTGCCCGAACACCAGGGCGCCGATCGGCCGGGCGGCGAAGCCGACGGCGTACGTCAGGAACGACAGCAGGGTGCCGACGAGCGGGTCGGAGTCGGGGAAGAAGAGCTTGTTGAAGACGAGCGCGGCGGCCGACCCGTAGAGGAAGAAGTCGTACCACTCGATGGTGGTGCCGATGAGGCTCGCCGCGACGACGCGGCGCAGCGATCCGGGGCTGGTCGGAGGAGCCATGGTTACCACTTCCGAGCGGGTGCGGGGACGGATTCGTGTGCCACACCGTAGAAATGCGCATGTCAGCTCGGATATGTACGGGGACTACACACTTCTGCCGCCCGCTGCGGGCGCCGCACCCATGCGGACGGGCCCGGGGGCCCGGGCCCGCTCGCGCCGTCGGCTCAGACCTTGCGGTAGTCGTACGCCTCCGCGGCGGCTCCGGCGACCGTGTCCACGTCCGCGCCCGTGGACGCGGTGACCACGGCCGCCACCGCGCCCTCCACGAGCGGCGCGTCCACCAGCCGGGAGCCCTCCGGCAGCTCGTCCTCCTCGGCCAGCAGCGCTTTGACGGTCAGTACGGCGCTGCCGAGGTCGACCAGTATGGCCACCCCGGCGCCCTGGTCGACCGCGTACGCCGCGTCGCGTATCAGCTCCTCGCTGGTGCCGAATCCGCCGTCCGGGGTGCCGCCCGCGGCGCGCACGGGCGCGGTGCCGCCGCCGGCCAGCGCGGTGGCCATCCGGGCGACCGACTCGGCGACCTCCCCGCTGTGCGACACGACCACGACCCCGACCAGCTTCTCCCCACTCTCCTCGCTCATCGGACGGCCTCCGCCAGCGCCGCGACGATCAGCGAGGACGAGGTGGCGCCGGGGTCCTGGTGGCCGACGCTGCGCTCGCCCAGATAGCTCGCCCGGCCCTTGCGCGCGAGCATCGGTACGGTGGCCAGCGCGCCCTTGTCGGCGGCCTCGCCCGCCGCGGTGAACGACACGGTGTCGCCGCCCAGCGCCTCCACCGCGGGGAGCAGCGCGTCCAGCATGGTCTTGTCGCCCGGCGCGGCGCCGCCGAGCTGCGCCACCGCGTCCACCCCGGCCCGCAGGGCGTCCGCCAGCTGCTGGGGCGTGACCTCCGCCGCGTCCCCCAGCGCCTTGCCCGCGCGCCGCAGCAGCGTCCCGTACAGCGGCCCGGAGGCGCCGCCGACCTTCGAGATCAGCTGGCGCCCGGCCAGGATGAGCGCGGCACCGGGCGACCCCGGCGGCTCCTTCTCCAGCGCCTCCGTCACGGCCGCGAAACCGCGCTGCATGTTGGTGCCGTGGTCGGCATCGCCGATCGCGGAGTCCAGCTCGGTGAGCCGGGTCGCCTCGCGGTGCACGGACTCGGCCGCGGCGGTGAGCCAGCGTTGGAAGAAAGAGGTGTCGAGCGCGTGTTCGACTGCGGATTCACTGCTGGACACAGACGCCTCCTCATGACGGTAACCGACGGCGACAGCGTACGTATCGGGCCAGTGGGCGGAACGGTCCGGGTCAGCAGCCCCAGCGCAGCCCGGCGGTCCGTACGGGCGCGTCCCACAGCCGCAGCAGGTCCTCGTCGACCTGGCACAGCGTGACCGAGGCGCCCGCCATGTCGAGTGATGTGACGTAGTTGCCGACGAGCGTACGTGCCACCGCCACGCGGCGCTCGCCGAGCACCCGGTGCACCTCGGCGGCGAAACCGTACAGCTCCAGCTGTGGGGTCGCCCCCATTCCGTTGACCAGGACGAGCACCGGACTGTCCGGGCGCAGGTCGTCCAGCACCGCGTCCACCGCGTAGTCGGCGATCTCGCGCGAGGTCATCATGGCCCGCCGCTCCCGCCCCGGCTCGCCGTGGATGCCCACGCCCAACTCCAGCTCCCCGGCGGGCAGATCGAAGGTGGGGCCGCCCTTGGCGGGCGTCGTGCAGGGGTCCAGCGCCACGCCGAAGCTGCGCGAGGACGCGTTGACCCGGCGGGCGATCGCCTCCACCCGCTCCAGCGGCGCGCCCTCCTCGGCCGCGGCACCGGCGATCTTCTCCACGAACAGCGTCGCGCCGGTGCCGCGCCGGCCCGCCGTGTGGGTGCTGTCGGTCACCGCCACGTCGTCGTCGACGAGCACCTTGGCGACCTGGATGCCCTCGTCCTCGGCCAGTTCGGCCGCCATGTCGAAGTTGAGCACGTCGCCGGTGTAGTTCTTGACGACGAACAGCACGCCCTTGCCGCTGTCCACGGCGGCCGCCGCGCGCACCATCTGATCGGGCACGGGGGAGGTGAAGACCTCGCCGGGGCAGGCCGCGTCGAGCATGCCGGCACCGACGAACCCGCCGTGCAGCGGCTCGTGGCCGGAGCCGCCGCCGGAGACCAGGGCCACCTTGTCGGGTACCGGCGCGTCCCGCCGGACGATCACCCGGTTCTCGACATCCACCGTCAGTTCGGGATGGGAGGCGGCCAGTCCGCGCAGTGCGTCGGCGACCACGGTTTCGGCCACATTGATGAGCATCTTCATGGGAGCGTTCGTCCTCCACCGGGTGGGAGCTGTGCACCGCTGCAACAGCGTACGGATCCGGCGCGGTCATGGCACCCCTGGGGCGCTGAGCCGAACGGCCTAATAAGACGAAAAAGGTACATAGGCATCATATGGTGCGCGCATGGAGAACACTGCCCCACCGGCGGCCGCCACCGCGCACCCGCGCCCGCAACCACCCCGGCCGCCGCGCCACCGGCGCCGCGCGCCGTGGCTCGCGGTGGTCGCCGTCGGCTACGCGGTGGTCCAGCTCGCGGTGGTCGTCCCGCACGTCGGACACGCGCTGGGCTGGGACGAGTCCGTGTACGTCTCCCAGGTGGACCCGCGCACCCCGGCCGCGTACTTCAGCGCGCCGCGCTCCCGTGGCATCAGCATGCTGGTCTCCCCGGTGGTGGCCGCCACGTCCTCCATCACGGTGCTCCGGGTCCTCCTCACGGTGCTTTCCGCGGGCGCGCTCTTCGCCGCCTTCCGCGTGTGGAACAGGTTGCTGCCACGCGGCGCCGTGGCGCTCGCCGCGCTGCTCTTCGCCGGGCTGTGGATCACCACGATCAGCGGCCCCGCCGTGATGCCCAACCTCTGGGTCGCGCTCGGCGCGGTGGCCGCCGTCGGCTGGTTCCTGCGGCTGCCCGCCGAGCCGGGCGCCCGCTGGTGGCTCGCCGCCCTCGTCGCCGGTGTCACACTCGTCCGCACCCCCGACGGCGGCTGGCTGGCCGTTCCGCTGCTGGCCGTCGCCCTCCGGCTGCGGGCCTGGCGGCCCGCCCTGCTCCCGCTGGTGGGCGGGCTCCTGCTCGGCGCCGCGCAGTGGATCGGCGAGGCGTACGACCGCTTCGGCGGCATCGGCGGGCGGCTGGACGTCTCCAGCGAGGTCGAGGGCGGCATGGGCCTCCACTTCGCCGTGGGCGCCGCGCTGCGCAGCCTCAACGGGCCGCAGCTGTGCCGCCCGTGCGAGGTGCCGCTGCGCCATCCGGAACTGACCCTGTGGTGGCTGTCGCTGCCGCTGCTGACCCTCGCCGCCGTCACCGTCGTCCTGCGGGACCGTCACGAGCGGCGGACCCGGGTGCGCGTCGGGCTCGGGTCGCCGTACGTACAGCGGGACCCCGGTGTGCCGGTCACCGTGCTGCCCATCGTCTGCGCGGCCTCCCTCGCCGTCCCCTACCTGCTGCTCATCGACTACTCCGCGCCGCGCTTCCTGATGCCCTCCTACGGGCTGCTCGCCCTGCCCGTCGCCGCGCTGGCCTTCCGTGCCGTACGCGTCGCGCGCTCGCCCCGCCACATGGCCACCGCGCTCGGGATCGTCGTCCTGCTCCACCTGGGCAGCCAGCTCGCCGTCCTCACGCACACCGCGACGGTGTCCGAGAAGACCACAGGGCGCTACCGCACCGCCGCCGACGGGCTGAAGCGGCTGGGGCTGCGGCCGCCGTGTCTGGTGGCCGGCGACCGGGCCCTGCCCGTCGCCTACCACGCGGGCTGCGGCTCCGCCCAGACCAGCGGGAACAACCGCTCCACCACCGTGTCCGGGCTGCTGCGGCGGGCCGCGCACGAGCCCACCGCGCTGCTCGTCCGGCGCGACGGCGGCGCCCGGCCGCCGTCGTACGCCCGCACCTGGATCGGGTTTCCGCTGCCGGGGACGGAGTGGAGCGCCTACCTGCCGCCGCACCAGGCGCGCCAAGTCGTCCCGCGCGGCGCGGGGGAGTCCCTGCAATCCCGGGAGCCCGGACGGAAATCCGGACAGAAGGCGTCGGGTAATCCCGCGAGCATGGGCGCCATGACGACGCATCCGATCACCAGCTGGGCCGGATTCCAGACGGCGGAGCCCGCCTTCGCCACGGCCACGCAGGAGCGCTTCGCGCGCTACCGCACCCATGTCCTCGCCACCGTGCGCCAGGACGGCTCCCCGCGGCTGACACCCCTGGAGGTCAACTTCCGCTTCGGGGAACTGTGGCTCGGCATGATGCCCGACTCGCGCAAGGCCGTCGACCTGCGCCGCGACCAGCGCTTCTCGATCCAGGCCAACCCGGGCCCCGACACCGGCACCCCCGGTGGCGACGTCCGGGTCAGCGGCCGGGCCGTCGAGGTCACCGACCCGGACTCGCTCGCCCGCTTCGCCGCAGAGGTCCATCCGCCCGAGCCCTTCCACCTCTTCCGCGCCGAGGTGACCGAGGTCGTGCGGACCTCGGTGGAGGGGCCCGATCTGGTGCTGCGGACCTGGCACCCGGGTCGGCCGGTTCAGGTCGTACGGCGCGGCAGCGACGACAGCGCGCCCCGGGTGGACGAGGTGGGCTGAGCCGCCGGGTGGTCCACGGCCCTTCCGAATTTTTGGAACGCGTTCTACCGTGCCCCTCGATCCCAGGACGCTCCCAGGCGCCGTCGTGGCGCGCGCGAGACTCCAGGAGGGGCCGTGGACCTCGAATACACCCCTGAGCAGCGGCAGTTACGAGCCGAGCTGCGCACCTACTTCGCCGAGCTGGTCCCCGACGACGCGTACGCCCGCTACGCCGACCCCGCCGGGCAGAAGCGGTTCTACCGCGAGACCATCCGCCGCCTCGGCGCCGACGGCTGGCTGGGCGTGGGCTGGCCCCGGGAGTACGGCGGGCGGGGGCTGGGCCCGGTCGAACAGTTCATCTTCTTCGACGAGGCCGCCCAGGCGGGCGTACCGCTGCCGCTCATGGCCCTCAACACGGTCGGGCCCACGCTCATGCGCTACGGCACCGACGAGCAGAAGCGGTACTTCCTGCCGCGCATCCTCTCCGGCGAGATCGACTTCGCGATCGGCTACAGCGAACCCGACGCCGGAACCGACCTCGCCGCCCTCAGGACCCGCGCCGTGCGCGACGGCGACGACTACGTGGTGAACGGCCAGAAGACCTGGACCACCAACGGCGACACCGCCGACTGGGTCTGGCTCGCCGTCCGCACCGACCCCGGCGCCAAGCCCCACCACGGCATCAGCATCCTGCTCGTACCGACCACCGACCCCGGCTACTCCTGCACCGTCATCACCACCCTCGCCTCCCACGACACCACCGCCAGCTACTACGAGAACATCCGCGTCCCGGCCGCCCGCCGCGTCGGCGCCGAGAACGAGGGCTGGCGGATGATCACCACCCAGCTCAACTACGAACGCGTCACCCTCGCCGCCCACGGCACCATGGCCATCCGGGCCCTGCGCGGCGTCCGGCAGTGGGCCGCCGACACCAAGCTCCCGGACGGCCGCCGGGTCATCGACCTGGCCTGGGTGCGCGCCCGGCTGGCCCGTACCCACGCCCGGCTGGACGCCATGAAGCTGCTCAACTGGCAGATGGTGGACGCCCTCCAGCGCGACACCCTGACCCCGCAGGACGCCTCCGCCGTCAAGGTCTACGGCTCCGAGGCGCGCCGCGACGCCTATGCCTGGCTCATGGAGGTCGTCGGCGCCGCGGGCCCGCTCAAGGAGGGCTCGGCGGGCGCGGTCCTCCACGGCGAACTGGAGCGCGGCTACCGCAGCAGCGTCGTCTTCACCTTCGGCGGCGGCAACAACGAGATCCAGCGGGAGATCATCTCCTGGATCGGCCTGGGCATGCCGCGGGTGCGCCGCTGACCCGCTGTGACGGGCCTTTCTAGTTGCCACAGTCGTCCCGTCAGGTGTGCCGGTCTCCCGGGCGAGCGTCTCGTACAAGGCGTGGTCGTGGGGCCTGCCCTCGGCGACCAGGACCACGTGGTCGGAATGCCGAGTCACCGGCGACGGCATGCCCGCGGCCGAAGCCGCCCGGCCCGCGGTCCGCGCGAAGGCGTCGTCCGCGGCCCGGCTCCTCCACCGCACGACGACCACGTACTGGTCGTCGACCGGTTCGCGACGCAGTCGCAACCCCACCTCCGCGAGATGGCGCAGGTGCGACAGTTCCGGGGCGAGTGACGTGGCGGCGTGCTCCAGTGCGAACGCGGTGTACTCGTCGGCGTCGTTCCGGGGATCGCGCCGGGGATGACCTCCTCGCCGCCGCCCGGGGCCGCGACCTCGGCGAGGGTCTCGTCTCCCCGCTGGCGGCGGTGCGCGACGGCGCCCGACAGGGCCGCGGCGGTGAGGCGTACGAGCGGGAACGGTGACGGGGCCGTCCCGCCCCGTCAGCTCTCGCACCGCCCGGTCGACGGCTGACGCATGCCCCGGCCCGACCCACGGGCTGGGGACCAGCGGGCCGTGCCCCCTGACGTATCCGGCCTCGGCTCGGTACGGGCCGACGGCCGACACGTGGTCCATGGCCAGGCGCAGGATCTCGCGCCCCCGACCAACGTACCCGATATGGCCGAAATCTTCGTCTCGTGCTCGTGGGGGGACGGGCTCCGTCGTTCTTTGACCTGCCGGGTGCAGGCGTAGAGCTGCTCGGTTCGCGAGTCTGGAGGCGTGCCGGGGGCCGTCGTGTACAGCGGCTGGAAGGACTGGGCGATGAGCGAGCAGCCCCGTAGGCCGTTGCCACGTACGAGACGTACCAGGAAGCCGAACGCGCTGTCGACCACCTACGTCCGCCTCGTCGAGCGGGCCCGCTCGTCTCCGCCCTGCTCGGAGCCCAGCCGGTACGACGTCGTCGTGGACGACGCGGTCGCGGACGAGGCCGTACGACTGCTCGGCCGGCTGCAGACCACCGGCGCCGGCGGACGTCCCGCCCACACATGAACGATCGCATCCGCAGTCGCGGCGTATCCGCCGCACCGGGAGGAGTTCCTCATGGCCAAGGCAGTGGGCATCGACCTGGGCACCACGAACTCGGTGATCGCCGTGTGGGAGGGCGGCGAACCTTCCGTCGTGCCCAACAACGAGGGAAACCGTACGACACCGTCCGTGGTGGCCTTCACCGACACCGGGGAACGGCTGGTGGGCCAGCTGGCCCGGCGCCAGGCGATCCTCAACCCCAAGGGCACCATCTACTCGGCCAAGCGGTTCATCGGCCGGCACTTCGACGAGATTCCGGACGAGGCCAGAGCGGTGGCGTACGACGTCGTCGAGGGCCCGGGCGGCGTCGCCCGCTTCAAGGTGCGCGACAAGCTCTACGCGCCTGAGGAGATCAGTGCCCAGGTGCTGCGCAAACTCGCCGACGACGCCTCCAAGCAACTCGGGGAACGGGTCACGGAGGCGGTCATCACCGTGCCCGCCTACTTCAACGACGCCCAGCGCACCGCCACCAAGGACGCCGGGCGGATCGCGGGACTGGAGGTGCTGCGGATCATCAACGAGCCGACCGCGGCCGCCCTCGCGTACGGCATGGACAAGAAGCAGCACGAGACGGTGCTGGTCTTCGACCTCGGCGGCGGCACGTTCGATGTGAGCATCCTCGACGTGGGCGACGGCGTGGTGGAGGTCCGTTCCACGGCGGGCGACAGCCACCTGGGTGGTGACGACTTCGACCGGCGTCTGGTGGATTACCTCGCGGACGACTTCCAGAAGGAGAACGGCATCGATCTGCGCAAGGATCCGCAGGCGCTGCAACGCCTGTTCGAAGCGGCGGAGAAGGCCAAGACCGAGCTGAGTTCGGTGACGCAGACGCAGGTCAGCCTGCCGTTCATCACCGCCGATGCCTCGGGCCCCAAGCACCTCACCGACTCGGTCATGCGGTCCACGTTCGATCAGATCACCAGCGACCTGGTGGAGCGGTGCCTGGGGCCGGTCCAGCAGGCCATGGCCGACGCCAAGGTCGGCGAGAGCGACATCGACGAGGTCATCCTCGTCGGCGGTTCCACCCGCATCCCCGCCGTCCAGGCCCTCGTGCGCCGGCGGACCGGCGGCAAGGAACCCAACATGAGCGTCAACCCCGACGAGGTCGTGGCCCTGGGCGCCGCGATCCAGGCCGGCGTGCTCAAGGGCGAAGTCAAGGACGTCCTGCTGCTCGATGTCACGCCCCTGTCGCTGGGTGTCGAGACACGCGGCGGCGTGATGACGAAGATCATCGAGCGGAACACCACCATCCCTGTGCGCCGCACCGAGACCTTCTCCACCGCCGAGGACAACCAGCCCGCCGTCGACATCGTCGTCCTCCAGGGCGAGCGCGAACGGGCCGCCGACAACCGGGTGCTCGGCCGCTTCCAGCTCACCGACATACGCCCGGCGCCGCGCGATGAGCCACAGATCGAGGTCACCTTCGACATCGACGCCAACGGCATTCTCAACGTCAAGGCCCGAGACCGGGACACCGGCAAGGAACAGGGCATCACCATCACCGAGAGCTCCAACCTCGACCGCGGCGAGGTCGAACGCATGGTCCAGGAGGCCGAGCGCAACCAGGGCCAGGACCAGGCCCTGCGCGAGGCCGTCGACGCCCGCAACGAGCTCGACGCCGTCGCGTACCAGGTCGACAAGCGCCTCGCCGAGCTGGGCGACGCCGCACCCGCGCACGAGAAGGCACGCGCCGAGATGCTGGTGTCGGATGCCCGGGCGGCGGTCAAGGACGAGGCAGGCGTGGAGCGGATGCGGCCCCTGACCTCCGAACTCCAGCAGGTGCTGTCAGGGCTGTCGGCACATCGGGGCGGCGCCACCACGGGCGGTCCCGGCCAGGACACCACCGGGGGCGGTGCGACCGGCGGCGGCCCGATCGGCGGTGGCGGTGACGACGACGTCATCGACGCCGAGTTCGACAAGGACTGAGGAAACCGCCATGCCGATCCACCCCAGGGAATCCGGCCCGGCCGTGCCGGACCCGGCCGACCCGGCTCCGGAGGGCGCCGTAGGCCCTCCCCGAGGGGATCTTCCCCGCTCGGGCCCGCCGGCCGGGCCGGGGTCCGACACGGGCGAGGAGCCCGGCCCCGACGCGGCTGGCGGCCCCGCACCGTCCGAGGACGAGCACAGGGCCGAGTTCCAGGAACTCGAGGACCGCTGGCGGCGCGCGCTCGCCGACCTCCACAACCTCCGCAAGCGCCACGCCAGGGAACGGGAGCGGGAGCGGACGGCCGAGCGGTCCCGCACGGCCGCCGCATTCCTGCCCGTCCTGGACAACCTCGAACTCGCCCTGACCCATACGGGATCCGACCCCGGCCCGATCGTGGAGGGTGTCCGGGCGGTCCGCGACCAGGCGGTGAACGTCCTCGAACTGCTCGGCTACCCGCGTCACGCGGAGACCGGCGTCGCCTTCGACCCGGCCCGGCATGAGGTGGTCGGCGTCGTCCACGACCCCGACGCCCCACCCGGCACGGTCGTCGAGGTGCTGCGTCCGGGCTACGGGGACGGTGAACGGCAGCTCAGGCCCGCCGCCGTGACGGTCGCGAAGCGGGAGTGACCGGTCATGGCACAGGACTTCTACGAGGTGCTGGGCGTGTCACGGACCGCGAGCCAGGACGAGATCCAGCAGGCATATCGCAAACTCGCCCGCAAGTACCACCCCGACGTCAACAAGGGCCCGGGGGCGGAGGAACGCTTCAAGGACCTCAACGAGGCATACAGCGTCCTGTCGGATCCCAAGACCCGGGCCCGTTACGACCGCTTCGGCGAGGACTTCCGCAAGATCCCCGAGGATTTCGACGAAAGGGTCGCGGCCGGAGCGGGCAGCGGCTTCCGCACTCGGAGGACCGCGGGCGCCGGCGGCCCCCGTGTCCGGTACACCGGCTTCGGCGACGACTTCGCAGCGGAGGGTGTCGGCATCGAGGACCTGCTCGGCTCGCTCTTCGGAGCAGGCGCCGCCCCCGGCGGTGTACCGGGAGCCGACCAGGAGGCCGAGCTGCCGCTCACCGTCGAGGAGGCGTACAGGGGCGGCCGCCGCACCGTCACGCTCGCCGGTCCCACCGGGCAGCCGCGGCGGTACGAGGTCGACGTGCCGCCCGGCGTCACCGACGGGCAGCGCATCCGGCTCGCGGGCGAGGGCGGCCGGGGCAGTGGCGACGCCCCCGCGGGCGATCTGTACCTGCGGGTGCGCATCCAGCCCCACCCCCGTTTCCGGCTGGACGGTCGCGACGTCCACGTACAGGTCCTCGTCACCCCCTGGGAGGCGGCCCTGGGCGCGACCGTGCCGGTGCCCACCCCCGGCGGCGGCACGGCCAAGGTCACGGTGCCCGCAAGCTCCTCCAGCGGCCGGCGACTGCGACTGCGCGGTGAGGGCATGCCGAACCCGCGCGGTGCGAACGGCGACCTGTACGCCGAACTCCGCGTCATGGTGCCGCCCGCCCTCGGCGACCGGGAGCGCGAGCTGTTCGAGGAGCTCGCCGCCACCTCTTCGTACGACCCCAGGAGGACGCGATGAGCGACCGACCCTCATGGGCGGCGACCGGCGGCCGGGCCGCCCGGGCCGACGCGGGCGGGCGTCCCGTACGGACGAGCGCCGGTTCCACGGCCGTGCGCTACGCGCTCGTCCCCGTGCCCAGGCTTTCCCTGGACACCGTGGCCCGCCGCTCGGGTCTCCATCCCGACCTGGTCCGCCGGTTCGTCGCCCTCGGCCTGGTCGACGCCGAACGCGACGCCGCGGGGCACCTGGTGTTCGACCCCGCGGCCCCAGCGGTCCTCGCCCGCGTCCAGCGGCTGCGCTCCGGACTCTGCCTCAACTACGCATCCATCGGTCTGGTGCTCGACCTGCTCGACCGCATCAGCCTGCTCGAAGCCGCACTGCGCGACCGCGGCAGGAGGAGTGACTCACCCCCATGGACATGAACCGTCTCACCCAGAAGTCACAGGAAGCCCTCCAGGAGGCGCAGACCGCCGCCGTCCGCATGGGCCAGACCGAGGTCGACGGCGAGCACCTGCTGCTCGCGCTCCTCGACCAGGAGGACGGCCTGATCCCCCGGCTGCTGCGACAGGCGGGCAGGGAGCCCGGGGAACTCCGTGCGGCCGTGCACGACGAGTTGTCCCGCCGCCCCAGGGTCACCGGACCCGGCGCAACCCCAGGTCAGGTGTTCGTCACCCAGCGGCTCGCGCGGCTGCTGGACGCGGCCGAGCGGGAGGCCAAACGCCTCAAGGACGAGTACGTGTCCGTGGAGCACCTCCTGGTCGCCCTGGCCGAGGAGGGCTCGGCCACCGCCGCCGGACGGCTGCTCAAGGACCACGGCATCACCCGGGACTCGTTCCTGAGCGCGCTCACCCAGGTCCGCGGCAACCAGCGTGTGACCTCGGGCAACCCCGAAGTGGCGTACGAGGCCCTGGAGAAGTACGGCCGCGACCTGGTCGCCGAGGCCAGGGACGGCAAGCTCGACCCGGTCATCGGCCGTGACGCCGAGATCCGCCGCGTCACCCAGATCCTCAGCCGCAAGTCCAAGAACAACCCGGTCCTCATCGGCGACCCCGGCGTCGGCAAGACCGCCATCGTCGAGGGCCTCGCCCAGCGCATCGTCCGTGGCGACGTGCCCGAAGGGCTGCGCGACAAGACCGTGTTCGCACTCGACATGGGCTCCCTGGTGGCCGGGGCCAAGTACCGGGGCGAGTTCGAGGAACGCCTCAAGGCCGTGCTGTCCGAGGTGAAGGCCGCCCAGGGGCGCATCCTGCTCTTCGTCGACGAACTCCACACCGTCGTAGGCGCGGGCGCCGCCGAAGGAGCCATGGACGCGGGCAACATGCTCAAGCCGATGCTCGCCCGCGGCGAACTCCACATGATCGGTGCCACCACCCTCGACGAGTACCGCAAGCACATCGAGAAGGACGCCGCCCTCGAACGCCGCTTCCAGCAGGTCCTGGTCGACGAGCCGAGCGTGGAGGACACCATCTCCATCCTGCGCGGACTGCGTGAACGCCTGGAAATCTTCCACGGCGTGAAGATCCAGGACACCGCGCTGGTATCCGCGGCCACCCTCAGCCACCGCTACATCACCGACCGGTTCCTGCCCGACAAGGCCATCGACCTCGTCGACGAAGCCTGCGCCCGGCTGCGTACCGAGATCGACTCGATGCCCGCCGAACTCGACGAGATCACCCGCCGCGTCACGCGACTGGAGATCGAGGAGGCGGCCCTCTCCAAGGAGACCGACCCCGCGAGCAAAACCCGCTTGGAGGAGCTGCGCAGGGAACTCGCCGACTTGCGCGGCGAGGCCGACGCCCAACACGCCCAGTGGGAGGCCGAACGGCAGGCGATTCGCCGCGTGCAGGAGCTGCGCCAGGAACTGGAGCAGGTCCGCCACGAGGCGGAGGAGGCCGAACGCGCCTACGACCTCAACCGCGCCGCCGAACTTCGCTACGGCCGCCTCCAGGACCTGGAACGCCGACTGGCGGCCGAGGAAGAGCAACTGGCCGCCAAGCAGGGGCAGAACCGGCTGCTGCACGAGGTTGTCACCGAGGAGGAGATCGCCGACATCGTCGCCGCCTGGACCGGTATCCCCGTGACCCGCCTGAAGGAGGGTGAACGCGAGAAGCTGCTGCGCCTCGACGAGATCCTGCGCGAGCGCGTCATCGGCCAGGACGAGGCCGTCAAGCTCGTCGCCGACGCCATCATCCGCGCCCGCTCCGGCATCCGCGACCCTCGCCGTCCCATCGGCTCGTTCATCTTCCTCGGCCCCACCGGCGTCGGGAAGACGGAGCTGGCCAAGACCCTCGCGGCGGCCCTGTTCGACTCCGAGGAGAACATGGTCCGCCTCGACATGAGCGAGTACCAGGAGCGGCACACCGTCAGCCGGCTGATGGGGGCACCGCCCGGATACGTCGGCTATGAGGAGGGCGGTCAGCTCACCGAGGCCGTACGCCGCAAGCCGTACTCGGTCGTGCTGTTCGACGAGATCGAGAAGGCGCACACCGACGTCTTCAACACCCTGCTGCAGATCCTCGACGACGGCCGCATCACCGACGCCCAGGGCCGCACCGTCGACTTCCGCAACACCGTGATCATCATGACCTCCAACATCGGCTCCGAGCACCTCCTCGACGGCGCCACCGCCGAGGGAGAGATCAAGCCGGACGCCCGCGCCCTGATGATGGGCGAGCTTCGCGGGCACTTCCGCCCGGAGTTCCTCAACCGCGTCGACGACATCGTGCTGTTCAAGCCCCTCGGCGAGCGGCAGATCGAGCGGATCGTGGAGCTGCAGTTCGACGAACTGCGACGCCGCCTCGCCGAGCGTCGCATCACCGTTGAACTCACCGCGGCTGCGCGAGAGTTGATCGCCCACCAGGGCTACGACCCGGTGTACGGGGCCCGGCCGCTGCGGCGTTACATCTCCCACGAGGTCGAGACGCTGGTCGGGCGCGCCCTGCTGCGCGGCGACGTCCAGGACGGCGCGAAGGTCCGCGTCGACGCCGAGCACGGAGAGCTGGTGGTCACCTACGACCAGCCTGAGGACGTGAGGGAAGTGAAGGCGGCATGAGTACCGTGCAGGCCACCAACGTCACCTGCCCGCACTGCGGGCGCACCAACCGGGTGCCCGTGGCCGCCGAGGGCCGCCCCACGTGCGGCAACTGCAAACAGCCTCTGCCGTGGATGGCCGACGCGGGCGACGACGACTTCACCGAGGTCGTCGAGCAGGCCACCGTGCCCGTCGTCGTCGACCTGTGGGCCACCTGGTGCGGTCCCTGCCGCATGGTGAGCCCCGCGCTGCAGAAGGTCGCCGCCGATCTCGCGGGAAAGATCAAGCTGGTCAAGGTCGACATCGACAAGAACCCGCGCCTGGCGCGGCGGTTCGAGGTCCAGGCGGTACCGACACTGTTGGTCCTCGACAAAGGACAGACCATCGCCCGGCAGGCGGGTGCCGCACCTGCCCCTGCCCTGCGGCGGTGGGTGGA
This sequence comes from Streptomyces sp. NPDC021212, assembly GCF_044332925.1. NCBI lineage: Bacteria > Bacillati > Actinomycetota > Actinomycetes > Kitasatosporales > Streptomycetaceae > Streptomyces > Streptomyces sp. NPDC021212. The sequence continues at coordinate 107,741 of NZ_JBIRPZ010000017.1, read as the reverse complement.
GCAGTCGATCGCGGGCCGCGAACCGGCCGGGAAGGGTGATCAGCCATGACCGCACGAACCGACCCCCACCTCGCGCTGGTCCGGCCGGTCCAGCCACTGACCCCCGAAGGGTGTCAGGAGTGTCTGCTGCTCGGCTCCCCGTGGGTCCACTTGAGGCTCTGCCTGACCTGCGGCCACGTCGGCTGCTGCGATTCCTCGCCGAACCGGCACGCGCGCCGTCACGCCGCCGCCGACGGCCATCCGATCGCGGCGTCGCTGGAGCCCGGCGAGGACTGGCGGTGGTGCTTCGTCCACGAGGCGTTCGCGTGATGTCCGGCGACGAGACGCGGCCAAGCGCAACGCCGGTGCCGGACGAGGCGGAGGAGAGCGTCCCCTTCGAGACCGCCGACATCTACGGCGCCTATCCCCGCCTGCCGGAGGACCAGTTGGCCCGCCTGGCGCAGCGTGGCCGGCGGCGCGCAGTCGACGCCGGTGATGTGCTGATCCGGGAGGGGGAGCGGTGCGAGACGTTCTACGTCGTCCTCAGTGGCTCGGTCGCCATCGTCGAGGGCTACGGCACGCCCGCCGAACGTCTGCTGCGTGTGCACGGCCCCGGCCGCTTCATCGGCGAACTCGGCCTCCTCAACGGGCAGGTGGCCTTCTACACCGCTACGGTCAGGGACCCCGGTGAGATCCTCGCCCTGTCCATGGATCAGCTGCGTGACCTGGTGACCCGGGACTCCGTCCTTGGCGATCTGGTGCTGCGCGCCTGCCTCGGCCGCCGTGCCCTGCTCGTCGGGCAGGGCGCCGGTTTCCGCATCGTCGGCTCGCGCTATTCGCCCGACACCCGGCGGCTGCGTGAGTTCGCCGCCCGCAACCGGCTGCCGTACCGCTGGATCGATCTGGAGACGGACGAGGAGGCCGAGGAGCTGCTGCGCCGCTTCGCGGTCGGTCCGGAGCAGACACCGCTGGTGATATGGCGTGACACGACCCTGCTGCGCAATCCGAGCAACGCCGAACTGGCCCGGTTGATCGGCTTGCCGCACCTGCCATCGGGCAACGGCCGCGGCGATCTCCTCATCGTCGGCTCCGGTCCGGCCGGTCTCGCCGCCGCGGTGAACGCCGCCTCGGAGGGCCTCGGCACGACCCTGGTCGAGGCGTTGGCCACCGGTGGCCAGGCCGGGACGTCGTCCCGCATCGAGAATCTGCTCGGCTTCCCCTCCGGCATCTCCGGCGCCGAACTCACCGACCGCGCCGTGCTCCAGGCCGACAGGTTCGGCGCCCGGATCAGCGTCCCGGCGGAGGCGGCCCGTCTCGAACCGCGGGACGGCCACTACGCCGTCGCGTTCGCCGACGGCAGCGAGATCACCGCCCGCGCCGTCGTCCTGGCCACCGGCGCCCGCTACCGCCGCCTCCAAGTGCCCGGCATCGAACGCCTGGAGGGAACGAGCGTCCACTACTCGGCGACCGTATACGAAGCCCAGCAGTGCCGCACCGACCCGGTGGCCGTCGTCGGGGGCGGCAACTCCGCGGGCCAGGCCGTACTCTTCCTGGCCGGGTACGCACCGCAGGTACATCTGCTCGTCCGTGGGCCGAACCTCGAGGCGCACATGTCCCGCTACCTGATCGATCAGGTCGAGCGCCACCCGCGGGTGCGCGTCCTGCTGCACACCGAGGTGACCGAGGCACTCGGCGACAAAACGCTGGAGGCCGTCGACGTGGTCGACCACCGTACGGGCGAGCACCACCAGCTCACGGTGCGGGCCCTGTTCGTCTTCACCGGCGCCGTCCCCCACACCGAGTGGCTGTCCGGCGCGCTCGCCCTCGACGCGCGCGGCTTCGTGCTCACCGGCGCGGAGGCGCAGGCCTGCTCCGTCCCCGGACTGTGGCAGAGCCAGGGCCGCGACTGCCTGACGTTGGAGACCAGCCTGCCTGGCGTCTTCGCCGCCGGCGACGTCCGCAGCGGCTCGGTGAAACGCGTGGCCTCCGCGGCCGGTGAAGGCGCGATGAGCATCCACTTCGTGCACCGCTACCTGGACCACACGGCAGCGCCCGGCGGCAGTGACAGCTCTCCGCACACCCGTCCGAAGGAGTCCGCTTGGCTCGCATGACACCCAGCGGGCGTTGCCGGAGGTTGACGTGGCCCATCCCGCCCACCAGCCGCCCCGACGCCGGGCAGGACGTAGCGCTCCGCCTCGCACGAAGCGGGGTGGTCGGTGGCGCGGCGTGGGGTGCGCGCCGGGGCGATGCCTGAGCAGGCTTCGCGGTGGCGGACGCCGAGGAGTACGTGACGCTGGCCTGGTTCGTCGCTTCGGTCGCCACCGTGGGCGGCGCGCTGGGATCAGGCTTGGAGAGCGACGAGGCGATCCGGGCAGCCGCCTACTCCAAGCGCGAACAGGAACGTCGCCACAGGCTCCAGGACGACCACGGTGACTGACCGGGGGCCGAGTCGGAGATACGTCGATGACCGGTGGTCGCCCGGATGGGCAAATTTTGACGATTGATGCGCTCGTGCCCGTTTCGCGTCGAGGGTCGGCGGGGACCCGGACGGCACGCCGCCGGAGCGCCCGGTGCTCCGCGTCGCAAGCCACCGGCGGCGCCGTTGCACCTGATCCGGGTGAACGACCCGCAGAGGCATGCCGGAGCCACGGACCGCGTTCCGCCGAGCCCCACGCGTTCAACTCTCGGGAGTGAGGCGCTTCGCGCCGTCTCCGTCACCGCCGTGGTGCGGTCATGCCGCGACATCAAGGGATGGCCATCATGAAAGCAGCGGTATACCAGGGCCCGCGAACGGTCGCGGTGAAGGACGTACCGGACGCGAAGATCGAGCACCCCTGCGACATCATCGTCAAGATCACCACCACCAATATCTGTGGTTCTGACCTGCACATGTACGAGGGCCGCACCTCGTTCGAGCCCGGCCGCACGCTGGGACACGAGAACCTGGGCCAGGTCGTGGAGGTCGGCTCGGCCGTGCGCAAGGTCCAGGTCGGCGAGTATGTGGTTCTGCCCTTCAACATCGCCTGCGGCTTCTGCAAGCAGTGCGAGCGGGGGCTGACCAACTACTGCCTCACCATGCAGCCGGAACCGGCCCTCGGGGGAGCCGCCTACGGATTCGCCGACATGGGCCCCTACCAGGGCGGCCAGGCGGAACTGCTGCGCGTGCCCTACGGCGACTTCAACGCGCTGCGCCTGGGGGAGGACGCCGCCGAGCGGCAGACCGACTACGTGATGCTCGCCGACATCTTCCCCACCGGCTATCACGCCACGGAGATGGCCAACGTCAAACCGGGTGACCGGACGATCGTCTTCGGGGCCGGTCCCGTCGGGCTGATGGCGACCTACTCCGCCCTGCTCAAGGGCGCCGGCACCGTCTGGGTGGCCGACCACCAGCCCGACCGGCTGCGCAAGGCGGAGGAGCTCGGGGCCGTCCCGATCAACATCGCCGAGCAGGACCCGGCGGAGGTCGTCAAGGAGGCCACTCTCGGTCTGGGCGCCGACAATGGCTGTGAGTGCGTCGGCTATCAGGCACACGACTCCGAGGGAGAAGAGGACGCCAGCCTCACGCTCAACAGCTTGATCGACTCGGTCAGGTTCACGGGCGACATCGGCGTGGTGGGCGTGTTCCTGCCCGAGGATCCCGGCGGCGCGGAGGCCCAGGGGGAGCTGGAGGCGCAGGGAAAGATCCCGATCGACTTCGGCATGATGTGGTTCAAGGGCCAGCGCATGGGCACGGGGCAGGCGCCGGTGAAGAAGTACAACCGGGCGCTGCGGGATCTGATCGCCGGCGGGAAGGCGAAGCCGAGCTTCGTCGTCTCGCACGAGCTCAGCCTGGACGAGGCCCCCACCGCCTATGAGCACTTCGACGACCGCGACGAGGGCTGGACCAAGGTGGTCCTGCATCCCAACGGACACGGGAACGGCAGCAAGCGATAGGAACCCGAGGGCCGCCACCCGTCTGTCTCCCCCGGACCAGTCCGGGTGACGGGTGGCAATCGCCCTGATTCCGGCAGCGGCTGAACCAGGTATCGAGCTTGACCGCATCGGCGCGGTCGGCCCCCGCGTACAGCGGCTGGTCGCGGAGCGACGCGTGGGGCGGGGTGGGGGGCGCGGGTGCCGGGACGTAGGGGAGCGTGGGTGGCCGTGAGTGGGTCGGGTCTTGCGGTTGTACAGCATGACCACCGGGTCGGTCGAGACGGTCCAGACGCCGGGCAGCAGCTCGGCCCAGCCAGGGAGGTGGCTCCGCGGCGGGACCCGTCGACGAGCTGGTCGTACGCGGCCGGACGCTGCGCCGGATCATGACGCGGCCGTGGCGGACCGGGCCGGGTGGTGGCCGGAGCGATCAGCCCGTGCTACCCAGAGGGCATGTCTGTACGCGATGCCTACGACGTCGTCATCGTCGGCGGCGGCCACAACGCCCTGGTCGCCGCCGCCTATCTGGGCCGGGCGGGACGTAGCGTGCGGGTGCTGGAGCGGCTCGGCCACACCGGCGGCGCGGCCGTGTCCACGCGGCCCTTCCCCGGGGTGGACGCCCGGCTCTCGCGCTATTCGTACCTGGTCAGCCTGCTGCCCCGGCGCATCGTCGACGACCTGGGCCTGCGGTTCGCGGTGCGCAAGCGGTCCGTCTCCTCGTACACCCCCGCCGTCCGCGGCGGGCGGGCGACCGGGCTGCTGGTGGAGACCGGCGCCGGGGCCCGGACCCGGGAGGCGTTCGCGCGGCTGACCGGCGGGGAGCGGGAGTACGCGGCCTGGGAGCGGTTCTACGGGATGACGGGGCGGGTCGCCGAGCGGGTGTTCCCGACGCTGACCGAGCCGCTGCCCGACCGGGACGCGCTGCGGGCCCGGATCGGGGACGAGGCGGCGTGGGAGGCGCTGTTCGAGCGGCCCCTGGGGGAGGCGGTCGAGGCGGCGTTCGAGGACGACCTGGTGCGGGGCGTGGTGCTCACCGACGCGCTGATCGGTACGTTCGCCGCCGCCCATGACCCCTCGCTGCGGCAGAACCGCTGCTTCCTCTACCACGTGATCGGCGGCGGCACCGGCGACTGGGACGTCCCCGTGGGCGGCATGGGCGCGCTCACCGACGCGCTCGCCCAAGCCGCCCGACTGGCGGGCGCGCGGATCGCGACCGGCTGTGAGGTGACGGGGATCGCCACCGACGGGACGTCGGCCGAGGTGCGTTACGAGGACCGGGACGGCGAGCACGTCGTGGGCGCCCGTCATGTGCTGGTCGGGGCCGCCCCGCGCGAGCTTTCGCGGCTGCTCGGCGAGGAGCCGCCCGCCCCGCCCGCCGAGGGCGCGCAGCTGAAGGTGAACATGCTGCTGCGGCGGCTGCCCGCGCTGCGGGACCCCGAGACGGACCCGCGCGAGGCGTTCGCCGGGACGTTCCACATCGCCGAGGGCTACGGCGAGTTGGAGGCGGCGTACCGGCAGGCCGCCGCGGGGGAGCTGCCGCGGCGGCCGCCGTCGGAGATCTACTGCCACTCGCTGACCGACCCGTCGATCCTCGGCCCGGACCTGGCCGCGCGGGGCTACCAGACCCTGACCCTGTTCGGGCTGCACACCCCCGCCCGGCTGTTCGTGGGCGACCCCGAGGGGGCCCGGGAGGCCCTGTTGAGTGACACCCTCGCCCAGCTCGACGCCCAGCTCGCCGAGCCGATCGCCGACTGCCTCGCGTACGACGCCGACGGCAGGCCGTGCGTCGAGGCGAAGAGCCCGCTGGACCTGGACCGCGAACTGCGGCTGCCGGGCGGGAACATCTTCCACCGGGAGCTGGCCTTCCCGTACGCCCAGGAGGGTACCGGCCGCTGGGGCGTGGAGACGCGCCACGCCAATGTGCTGCTGTGCGGCGCGGGTGCGGTGCGCGGCGGCGGGGTCAGCGGGATCCCCGGCCACAACGCGGCGATGGCGGTGCTGGGGGAGTAGGACCGCGGTGCGGCCGAAAAATCTGACGGGACGTCAGAAAAACTCTTCCGCTCCCCGGCGCCCTGCGGCATCCTGCCCCGCATGAAGACGGAGCTGAGCACAAGGCTGGGTGTCGAGCACGCCATCTTCGGCTTCACGCCGTTCCCCGCCGTGGCCGCGGCGATCACCAGGGCCGGCGGGTTCGGCGTGCTCGGCGCGGTCCGCTACGCCGCGGGCGAGGACCTCGCCCGCGACCTGGACTGGATGCAGGAGCACACCGACGGCAAACCGTACGGCCTCGACGTCGTGATGCCCGCGAAGAAGGTCGAGGGGGTGAGCGAGGCCGACATCGAGGCGATGATCCCGCAGGAGCACCGCGCGTTCGTCCAGGAGACCCTGGCCAAGCACGGGGTGCCCGAGCTGGCCGAGGGCGAGGCGTCCGGCTGGCGGATCACCGGCTGGCTGGAGCAGGTCGCCCGCAGCCAGCTCGACGTCGCGTTCGACTATCCCGTCAAGCTGCTGGCCAACGCGCTCGGTTCGCCGCCCGCCGATGTCGTCGCCCGCGCCCACGACCACGGCATCCTCGTCGCCGCGCTGGCCGGAAGTGCCCGCCACGCCCGTCACCACCAGGACGCGGGCCTGGACGTCGTCGTCGCCCAGGGCTACGAGGCGGGTGGCCACACCGGCGAGATCGCCTCCATGGTGCTCACCCCCGAGGTCGTCGAGGCCGTCGATCCGCTGCCCGTGCTCGCCGCGGGCGGCATCGGCAGCGGCGAACAGATCGCCGCCGGGCTCGCGCTCGGCGCCCAGGGGGTGTGGCTCGGCTCGATCTGGCTCACCACCGAGGAGGCCGAGCTGCATTCGGCCGCGCTCACCGCCAAGCTCCTCGCCGCCGGATCCGGCGACACCGTGCGCTCCCGCGCCCTCACCGGCAAGCCCGCCCGCCAGCTGCGCACGGCGTGGACGGACGCCTGGGACGACCCCCAGGGGCCGGGGACCCTGCCGATGCCTCTCCAGGGGCTGCTGGTCGCCGAGGCCGTCTCGCGCATCCAGAAGTACGAGGTGGAGCCGCTGCTCGGCAGCCCGGTCGGGCAGATCGTCGGCCGGATGAACTCCACCCGTAGCGTGCAGGCCGTCTTCGACGACCTGACCCGGGGCTTCGAACGCGCCATCGACCGCGTCAACCGCATTGCCGGACGGGGCTGAGGAGGCCGACGACCGATGACTTCCATGACCAGCGACCCGAACCGCACCATCCCCGTCGGCTTCTGGGCCCAGGCCGGACACGAACCCGACCGCGTCGTCCTCGTCGCCCCCGACGGCGAGGAATGGACCGCCGCCCGGCTGCACGCCGCGTGCAACCAGCTCGTCGGCGGGCTGCGCGCCGCCGGGCTCCGGCGCGGCGACGCCTTCGCCGTCGTCCTCCCCAACGGGGTCGCGTTCTTCACCGCCGCGCTCGCCGCCACCCAGGCCGGGCTCTACCTGGTGCCCGTCAACCACCACCTGGTCGGCCCCGAGATCGCCTGGATCGTCTCCGACTCGGGCGCCAAGGTGCTGATCGCCCACGAACGCTTCGGCGCCCAGGCCGCCCTGGCCGCCGACGAGGCCGGGCTGCCCGTCACCCATCGCTACGCGGTCGGTGACGTGGAGGGCTTCCGCCCGTACGCCGAACTCCTCCAGGGACAGTCCCCGGACCCGCCCACCGACCGCGAACTGGGCTGGGTCATGAACTACACCTCCGGTACGACGGGACGCCCACGCGGCATCCGGCGCCCGCTGACCGGAAAGCTCCCCGAGGAAAGCCCTCTCGGCGGCTTCCTGCGCTTCTTCGGCATCCGGCCCCGCGCCGAGGAGCCCGACCACATCCACCTGGTGTGCTCACCGCTCTACCACACGGCCGTCCTGCAGTTCGCGTCCTCGTCCCTGCACATCGGCCACCCCCTGGTGCTCATGGACAAGTGGACGCCCCAGGAGATGCTGCGGCTCATCGAGACCTACCACTGCACCCACACCCACATGGTGCCCACGCAGTTCCACCGGCTGCTCGCCCTCCCCGAGGAGTTACGTACGTCCTACGACGTCTCCTCCATGCGCCACGCCATCCACGGCGCCGCGCCCTGCCCGGACCACGTCAAACGCGCCATGATCGACTGGTGGGGCGGCTGCGTCGAGGAGTACTACGCGGCGAGCGAGGGCGGCGGCACCTTCGCCACCGCCCAGGACTGGCTGAAGAAGCCGGGAACGGTCGGCAAGCCGTGGCCCATCAGCGAAATCGCCATCTTCGACGACGACGGACGGAAGCTGCCGCCCGGCGAACTCGGCACCGTCTACATGAAGATGAGCACCGGCGGCTTCAGCTACCACAAGGACGAGGGCAAGACCCGCAAGAACCGCATCGGGGAGTACTTCACCGTCGGCGACCTCGGTCTCGTCGACGACGACGGTTATCTCTACCTCCGCGACCGCAAGATCGACATGATCATCTCGGGCGGGGTCAACGTCTACCCGGCCGAAATCGAGTCCGCGCTGCTCACCCACCCCGCCGTCGCCGACGCCGCCGCCTTCGGCATCCCGCACGACGACTGGGGCGAGGAGGTCAAGGCGGTCGTGGAGCCCGCGGCGGGCCACACCCCAGGACCGGAGCTGGCGGCCGCCATCCTCGACCACTGTGCGCTGCGGCTCGCGGGCTACAAGCGCCCCAAGTCCGTCGACTTCATCGCGGAGATGCCCCGCGACCCCAACGGCAAGCTCTACAAACGGCGGCTCCGGGAGCCCTACTGGGACGGACATGAGCGACCCGTGTGACGGGGGGTGACACGAGCAGTTCCGGCCGTATCCTCGGCCCTATGCACACACTTGACAGTGTCGAGGTGGACGGGGTCGAGCTGACGTACCGGGTGTGGGGCACTGCGGGCGATCCGCCGGTCCTGCTGCTCCACGGTCTCGGCGAGGGCGGTGTCGACTGGCTCGCCATAGCGCCCCACCTCGCCGCCGGCCGCCGGGTGTACGCGCTCGACCTGCGCGGACACGGTTCCAGCGACTGGCCGGGGGACTACGCCCTGGAGCGGCAGCGGGACGAGGTCGCCGGGTTCCTCGGGGCGCTCGGGCTGGACCGCGTCACGCTCATCGGGCATTCCTACGGCGGCGTCGTCGCGTATCTCTTCGCCCAGCGGTTCCCGGGGCGGGTGGAGCGGCTGGTGATCGAGGACGCCCCGCCGCTGTTGCCCCAGGACCCGCCACTGGAGGTGCCCCCGCGCCCGGCGGGCCGGCTGGTCTTCGACTGGGCCGTGAAGACGCAGTTCACCGAGCAGCGCAACGCCCCCGATCCGCGCTGGACCGAGGAGCTCGCGGCCATCACCGCGCCGACCCTGGTGATAGGCGGCGGGCCGAGCAGCCACATTCCGCAGGAGCTGCTGGCCGAGCTGGCGGACCGGATACCCGACTGCCGCCTGGTCACCATCGACGCGGGTCATCTGGTCCACCAGACCCGGCCCGCGGAGTTCCTGGCGGCGATCGGCGGCTTTCTGGAGGGGGCGTCCGGACCGGACGCCCCGACCGGAGACGGGTGACCGGAAGACGGTCCGGCCGCCGTCGAGCACGGCGAACTGTCCGCCAACTGGTCGGCCTCCTGCCGACAGCCGGTCGGTATCGGCCCTGGCCCAGCACGATGGCCGCACCTTGAGGCCGCGTCGGATCCGGCGCGAAGGGCTCGGAGTGGCTCGTATCGCTTGCGGAACCCCTCAGGGGTGTACCACGGTCGACAGGTCGTGGCGGCGGACCTCCAGGACATGTCCCTCGGGCAGCGTGGACCACAGCGGCGCATCCTGCGGCCAGCCGGTGGACGCGATGACCACGGAGTCCGCGCCGCGGCGGTAGTTGAGTGCGAAGAAGCCCTCACCGCGCCGCCGGATCACGTCGGAGTGCGGATCGTGCGCGGTGTAGGCATAGAGCGCGGCCGGGGTGAGGAGCAGGCAGTTGAGACTGGCGAAGCGGGTGGCCAGAGCCCGTATGTCGGCCGCGGTGGCCAGGATGGCCTTTGGAGGCTCCATGCCCTCGTCGATGCGGCGTCGGACGGCGAGGTAGAAGCGCTCGCTGTCGGTATCGCCCCCGGCGCCGGCCAGCAGGTCATCGCCGAGCACGTCGTCCAGGCAGGAGACCGGGGAGAAGTCGCCGTTGTGCGCGAAGGCCACCCGCGTGTCTCCGAAGGGGTGGGTGTTTTCGGGGCGCAGCGCCAGTCCCGGGCTCGCCATGCGCAGGTGGAGCAGGGCCGCGTCGGTGGTCGCCGTGCCCAGGGTGTCCTGGAGGCGGTCGCTCGTGTCCGCGGGAGCGGGCTCCTTGACGGATGCGACGGTCCCGTCCGGGGTGAGTGACGCGACGCCCCATCCGTCGCCATGCTCGCAGGCCAGGGCGAGGAAAGGGGTGAGGTCCCCGGCCAGCAGTTCGCTCAGAGGGGCGGTCTTCCGGGAGACGACGCCGAGCAGTCGACACATGGTGATGCGCCTCGTTTCTTGGGAGTTCCCGTCGGGGGGGGGAGGAGAGGAGGAGAAGGGAACAGACTGTCCATGAGGCGTGGCGAGCGTCATGTGCCACACGGTGTGACATATCGTGTGACCTTTGGCATGCCATGGCGCGGTGCGTCACGGCGTGGACGGACCGCGGACAGACTGGAACGGCCGTTGGCGCGTGGGGTTCGGGCACGGGGAGGCCACGCGCCAACGGCCGGGCGCGGGGAGGGCGCCGGGGAGAACAAGGGCTCAGGAGCGGGTGGGCCGGGCGGTGGCCGGGGACGCCCCGATCGTGCCCGCCCGGGCCCGGCTCACGGAGTGTCGGCGTCGGTGGCACGGGACGCGCGATGCGCGGACGCCGTTCCACGGGGCCGGCCGGTCCGCCGTTCGAGTCGTCCCGCCGCGGCCGCCAGCGCGGAGTTGACCAGCACGTACACCAGCGCCACCACCAGGAAGCTCTGCACGATGGTGTGGTTGTACTCGCCGAGCACCTTGGCGGAGTTGAGCAGTTCCAGGAAGCTGACGATGTACCCGAGCGTGCTGTCCTTCAGCAGCCGGACGAGCTGACTGACGAGTGAGGGAGCGGTCTGGCGGATCGCCTGCGGGAGGACCACCAGGCGCATGGCCGGCCAATACCCCAGACCCAGCGCGTACGCCGCCTCCGTCTGCCCGGGGGGCAGCGCCCGCACTCCGGCGCGGAAGATCTCCGCGAACACCGCCGCGTTGGTGAGCACGATGGGCCACACCAACTGCCAGAACAGCGGCATCCGCACAACGCTGCTGGGCAGCCCGAGCAGGAACGCGTAGACGAGCAGCAACAGTGGTACGGCGCGCAGCACCTCGACGTAAGCCGCCGAGGGCCAGCGCAACAGGCGGGTGCGGGACAGCCGGCCGAGTGCCAGCAGCGCGCCGAACGGCAGCGCCAGGGCCGCGCTGGCCAGGGTGACCTGGACGGTCGCCCACAAGCCGCCGAGCAGATAGCGGATCACCGGGGGCTGCAAGAACAGGCTCCACTTGTCCGCGTCGAGCTGACCGCGCACCGCGAACTGATACACCACCCCGGCGAACAGCAGGGTCAGCACGGCCAGTGACACGGTGGTGGCGACGGCGATCCGCCTGCGGCCGCGCGGACCCGGGGGGTCGAACAGATCGTCGTCGCCCCCTGCCATCGAGGACAGACGGGTCCACCAGGTCGGACGCCGCGGGACCGTTGCCGTGCCGGCGGAGGAGACGGCTGCGCGGACCGGTTCCGCGGTCACCGTGGACGATCCGGAGGCGGTCTGCTTCATCGCTGCACCACCAGTTTGCGTTCGAGGCGCGCCGCGGCCTGCCCGATCAGCGCTGTGAGCGCGACGTAACAGACGGCGGCCGCGCCGAAGGTGACGAGGGGCTGTGCGTACTGCTGGTCCAGCAACTGCGTCTGCCCGGTCAGTTCCTGCGTCACACCGACGGCCGCGGCGAGCGAGGAGTTGAGCGTGACGGCGATGAGCAGCGAGGCCAGAGGCTGCACCATGGACCGCAGGGACTGCGGGAAGACGACGAACCGCAGGACCTGGCCGAAGGTCAGGCCGACTGCCCGGGCCGCCTCGATCTGGCCCTTCGGTACCGCCCGCACACCCGACCGGACGACCTCGCAGAAGAACGCGGCCCAGTACAGGCTCATCGCCGTCACCGCGGTCCAGAACAGCGAGTAGACGAGTCCGGCCTCCGGCAGCCCGAAGACGAACAGAGTCAGCAGCACCAGCAGCGGAACACTGCGCAGCGTCCCGACGTAGACCCGGCCGAACACCCGTAGCGGGATCACCGGGCTGATCCGGCAGACGGCGAGCACCACGCCGAGCAGGCTCGCGAGGACGAACGTGAGGCCGCTCAGCTCCAGGGAGACCAGCAGGCCGTTTCCGTACACATCGAGGTGGGAGAAAATCAGGCCCATCGCGCTCAGCCGATCGTCGGAGGCGTCGGGGCCTGGCCCGGAACCTCGGTGCCCACGGTGGCCTTCCACACCTTGGCCCAGGTGCCGTCCGCCGTGATCTTCTTCAGCCAGCCGTTGACGAACTTCTTGAAGTCCGGTTTGTCCAGGGGCAGTCCGATGCCGTACGGCTCCTGGCTGAAGGTCTTGGCGAGTATCTTCACGTCGGGGTTGGTCGAGGCGTTGCCGGCCAGGATGGCCTGGTCGAGAACGTAGGCGTCGGCGCGGCCCTGGCGCAGCGCCTGGAGGCACTCGGTGTTGGTCTCGAAGAGCTGCACCTTGGCGGTGGGCGCCGCCTTCTTGACGGCCGTGGCGGCGGTGGAGGCGGACTGCGTCACCACCGTCTTGCCCGCCAGATCGGACAGCGTGTCGATGCCGGGGGTGGACTTCTTCACCTGGATCGCCAGGCCGTCCTCGTAGTACGGGCCGGCGAAGGCGACCTGCTTCTCCCGCTCGGGCGTGATGGTGTACGTGGCGAACACCGTGTCCACCGAGTGATTCTTCAGCAGGGCCTCACGGGTGGCGGTGGTGACGTTGACCCGCTTGGTGGAGTCCTTGCCGATGATGTACTTCGCCAGCAGCCGGGACAGCGCCGCGTCGAAGCCCTCCACTTCACCGGTGGCCGGATTGAGCAGCGAGAACAGGGCCGCGGTCTGGGTGCCGCCGACGACCAGCGTGCCCTTCTTCCTGATCGCGGCGGCGGTGGAACCGCTCGGCAGCAGCGAGTCTTCGGCGGGCTTCGCGGTCTTCACCAACTGGTCGACGACCTTCGCTCCCGAGCCGGCCGAGGTGGCGGACCCCCTGCTGCCGGGGATCTTCGCGTTGGTGGAGGAGTTTCCCGAGCAGGCGGTCGCGGTGAGCGCGGCGACGGCCACGAGTGCGGCGGCGGCGCGGGCGCGACGCGAGGTGGTGGCGGTACGGAGCAGCGGCGTTCTGCCACAGGTGCGGGTGAACATGGTGTCTCCTGGCTGGGACGCGTTCCGCGGGATACGGGGGGGATACAGGGGGTGCGGTTCAGTGGCGTAGCACTTTGGAGAGGAACTCGGCGGCCCGTTCGGTGTGGGCGCCGGTGAAGAAGTCGGCGCGGGTTGCCGTCTCCAGGATCCGGCCCGACTCCATGAAGACGACGCGGTCCGCGGCCTGGCGGGCGAAGCCCATCTCGTGGGTGACAACGATCATCGTCATACCCTCGGTGGCCAGCTCGACCAGCACGTCCAGCACCTCTTGGATCATCTCCGGGTCCAGCGCCGAGGTCGGCTCGTCGAACAGCAGAACCTTCGGCTCCATTGCCAGGGCCCGGGCGATTGCCACGCGCTGCTGCTGGCCGCCGGAGAGCTGCGCCGGGTAGACGTCCGCCTTGTCGGCGAGTCCCACCCGCGCCAGCAGCGCACGCCCACGGGTCCGGGCGTCCTGCCGGGACAGGCCCCGCACCTTCACCGGCGCCAGCGTCACGTTCTGCAGCGCGGTCAGATGGGCGAAGAGGTTGAACGACTGGAACACCATCCCCGCATCGGCACGCAGTTCCGCGAGCTCGCGGCCCTCGGCCGGCAGGGGCACGCCGTCGATGGTGATCGTGCCGGAGGTGATGGTTTCCAGCCGGTTGACGCAGCGGCACAGTGTGGACTTGCCGGAGCCGGACGGGCCGATGATGACGACGACCTCACCGGCGGCGACGTCCAGATCGACACCGTGCAGCACCTGGATGTCGCCGAAATGCTTGTCGACTCCGGCGATCCGCACCAGCGGTGGCCGGGTGCTCGTGCCGGACTCGGCGACTGTGCTCACGAGAACTCCTGCGAACGGTGGGAATGGAAACGGAAAAAGGACTGAGGAGAGGACATACCAAAGGAAAAGAGGGGAGGCGGCATCGGGCATGACGGAAGAGCAGGCGGAATGTCCGGAGCCCGGAGAAAGCGCGTCGCGCTGTTTCCGCCGTGGCTCCATTCCACCCAATCCGAGTGCGTCACGTCCAACGAGGACTCTTTGGTGATCCCATCAAGATCCCTTATGCTCACGGAGTGTTGGAAATACGCCAGTTGGAAGTCCTGGCGGAGATCGCGCGTACCGGTTCGTACACAGCCGCCGCGGCGTCGCTCGGATACACGCAGCCTGCGGTCAGCTATCAGATGCGGCGGCTGCAACAGGCGGTGGGCGCGCCTTTGGTGGCCCGCGCCGGCCGCGGACTGCGGCTCACCCAGGCCGGGCAGGCTCTCGTACGGCATGCGGACACGATCTTCTCCGCGCTGCGCGCCGCCGATCAGGACATCGCGGCCCGGGTCGCCCGGGGCGGCGGCTTGGTGCGCGTGGTGGCATTCCAGAGCGGCTGCGCGGCGCTCCTGCCCCAGGTCCTCGGGAGGCTGCGGGCCCACCACCCCGACGTGCGCGTGACGGTGGTGCAGGCCGAGCCGGTCGAGGCTCGCCGGATGATCAGGGCCGGCGAGGCGGACCTCGGCCTGCTGTGCAACTGGGCCAACGAGAGCCTGCCGGAGGGCGAGTCCGCGATGCTGCGGGTGCCGCTGATGTCCGACCGCCGGTGCGTGGTCATGCGGCGCGACCACCCGCTGGCCGACCGCGAGACCATCCACCTCGCTGAACTCGCCGACCACGACTGGGTGATGGAGAGCTTCCGGGACCGCTTCATGGCGGCCTGCACGAGCCTCGGCTTCGAGCCCCGGATCAGCGCGACCGTTGACGACACCCGCACCATCCAGGTGCTGGTCGCCGCGGGCCTCGGCATCAGCCTGATGAGCGAACTGACCCTGCGAGACAACGCGGACCCGGAACTGTCGCACCGGCCGCTGCGGGACTGGCCGCTGCGCCGCACCTACGCACTGCTGTGGCCGGACATGGCGGAGGTCACGGCCGTTGCCACAGTGCTGCGGGAGGTGCGCCGCGCGGCGCACGCCTTGCGTGCCGTGGACGGCCCGGACGGCCCGGACGGCCCGGACGGCCCGGACGGCCCGGACGGCCCGGACGGCCCGGATGGCTCAGGGAGCCCGGAGGAATCGGGAAGCTGACGGCTCCGCGTGGCATCCGGGCCGGGGTCCGTGTTCTCGGTCGCCGCCATGCCGGACGTCGCCGTCCCCCGGAGGCGGTGTCTTCCTTGGGGTCCGCGTTGGCCAGGGCGCGCTCGCTCAGAACCGGCCCCGGCAAAAGTCTCCACACGAGTGGACCAGTTGTCGTAGAAAATGCCATTGACCGTTAATTCGGCGAACGTTTCGGCGGCGACCGAGGCGACGAACTGGCCTGTTTCGAAGAGCGAAGTGCCGATAAAGCCTTGCGTTCGCCGGGTCTCTCCGATCGTGCCGAGCACGATGCGTACCGAAATGTTAAAGATATATTGCGCGAGTCTTGCAACTTCAACAATCACCGTTGGCGGTCACGACGCTCGGAGGGCACCCGCGCCGCTCCGCCTGCGCCCCGGACGGCCGCCGGCGCGGTCCCGGCCGGCTCGGCCCCTCACGCCTCGGTGGCCTCCTGGGCCGCGACCGCGCGGGCCCAGCGGTAGTCCGCCTTGCCGCTGGGGGAGCGCTGGATGTGGTCGGTGAAGACGACGGTACGGGGGATCTTGTACCCGGCGAGCCGGGCACGGCAGTGGTCCCGTACCGCGTCGGGGGTGAGCGCCCCGGCCCCCTCCCGGGGCTGGACGACGGCCGCGACCCGGTTGCCCCAGCGCTCGTCCGGGACGCCCGCCACCAGCGCGTCGTACACGTCCGGATGGGCCTTGAGGGCCTGTTCCACCTCCTCCGGGTACACCTTCTCGCCGCCGGTGTTGATGCACTGGGAGCCCCGGCCGAGGACCGTGATCACGCCGTCCTCGTCGACCGTGCCCATGTCGCCGAGGAGCACCCAGCGTTCGCCGTCCGCCTCGAAGAAGGTCTCCGCGGATTTCTTCGGGTCGTTGTAGTAGCCGAGCGGCACATGGCCGCGCTGGGCGATCCGGCCCGGTTCGCCGGGCGCGACGGGCCGGTGGGTCGCCGGGTCGACGACGGCCGTACGGTCGTGGACGCGCACCCGGAAGCCCCGCTCGGGGCCGGAGTCGTCGGTGGCGGTGCCGTTGAAGCCGGACTCCGAGGAGCCGAAGTTGTTGAGCATCAGGGTGTGCGGCGCGAGCGCGGCGAACTGGGCGCGCACGGTGTCCGAGAGGATCGCCCCCGAGCTGCTGACGCTGAGCAGCGGGGAGAGGTCGATGTCCTTGAGCGGCCCGGTGAGGGCGTCCACCAGGGGCCGCAGCATCGCGTCCCCGACCAGGGACACCGTACTGACCTTCTCCTTCTCGATCGTCCTCAGCACCTCTTCGGGCACGAACTTCCGGTGGAGGACCACCTTCTGACCGAAGTTGAGGGCGATGAAGGCCGTGAGGGTCGAGGTGCCGTGCATCAGCGGCGCGGTGGGGAAGAAGACCAGACCGTCGCCGGAGGCCGCCACCCGCTCGGCCAGCTCCTCGGGGCGGCCGACCGGGATGCCGGTCGGCGCGCCGCCACCGAGCCCGGAGAAGAACAGGTCCTCCTGCCGCCACACCACGCCCTTGGGCATGCCGGTGGTCCCGCCGGTGTAGATGATGAAGCGGTCGTCCGGGGAGCGGGGCGCGAAGCCGCGCGTGGCCGAGCCCGACGCCTCGGCCTCGGCGAACGGGACGGCGCCGGGCGCGCCCTCCCCGGCGCCGACTTGGACGAGATGGCGCAGGGCGTCCGTACGCGGCAGCGCCGCGGCCACCCGGTCGCCGAACTCGGCGTCGTAGACCAGGGCGGCAAGATCGGCATCGCGGTAGAGATAGACCAGCTCGTCTTCCACGTAACGGTAGTTGACGTTCACCGGGACGGCCCGGATCTTCAGGCAGGCGAGGACGGTCTGTAAGTACTCGACGCCGTTGCAGAGGTGGAGCCCCACATGCTCGCCCGGGGCGATCCCGCTGTCTTGGAGGTGGTGGGCGAACCGGTTGGCAGCGGCGTCGAGTTGGGCGTAGCTCAGCCGCCGCTCGGCGCCGGTGCCCGGGTGGTCGGCGTACACCAGCGCCTCTCTGCCGGGCACGGTGTCCACGATCGACTCGAACAGGTCGGCAAGGTTGTACTCCACGGCTCCTCCTGACCTGACATCGGGCGGGCTCGGCGCTCATGACAGCACCGCGGGGGAGAGGTGGGAAGGGGCGTGGCCAAGAAATCTGACTGACCATCAGATTTCTCTTGAAGTCGCTCCAGTCCTCCTGCAACCTGTTCTAGGTCTGAGACGGGAGGACTGCCGTGTCCGAGGGGACAGAACACCTCGTCGTCGAGCGCACGGGCGCCACGCTGGTGCTCACGCTCAACCGGCCAGAGGCCAAGAACGCGCTCTCGTTGCCCATGCTGGTCGGGCTGTACGACGGCTGGATCGCGGCCGACGAGGACGACACCGTACGGTCCGTCGTGCTCACCGGCGCCGGCGGTGTCTTCTGCGCCGGGATGGACCTCAAGGCGCTCGCGGGCGGCGGCCGGATGGAGGGGCAGCACTACCGCGACCGGCTGAAGGCCGACCCCGACCTCCACTGGAAGGCCATGCTCCGCCACCACCGGCCCCGCAAACCGGTGATCGCCGCCGTCGAGGGCCACTGCGTCGCGGGCGGCACCGAGATCCTCCAGGGAACCGACATCCGGGTGGCGGGCCGCGGCGCCACCTTCGGGCTGTACGAGGTCCGGCGCGGGCTCTTCCCCATCGGCGGCTCCACGGTGCGGCTGGCCCGCCAGGTGCCGCGCACCCACGCCCTGGAGATGCTGCTCACCGGCCGCCCGTACGCCGCCGAGGAGGCCGAGCGGATCGGGCTGATCGGCCATGTCGTGCCTGACGGCACCGCGCTGAAGAAGGCCCTGGAGATCGCCGAACTCATCAACGCCAACGGCCCGCTCGCCGTCGAGGCGGTCAAGGCATCCGTCTACGAGACCGCCGAGATGACCGAAACCGACGGCCTCGCGTCCGAACTCGAACGCGGCTGGCCCATCTTCGACACCGCCGACGCCAAAGAGGGGTCGAAGGCCTTCGCGGAGAAACGCCCACCGGTCTACCGCCGCGCGTGACCGCCACCCCCATGTCACCGGCCGCAGAAGGAGACGCCCCATGACACCGGCTCCCGCCCCCGAGGTGCTCCAGGCCCCTCTGGTGGTCGAGTTCCCCTTCACCCGCTCCCTCGGCCCCGTCCAGAGCGCCTTCCTCACGGGCCTGCGCGAGCGCACCGTGCTCGGCGTACGGACCTCCGACGGCCGGGTGCTCGTGCCCCCCGTCGAGTACGACCCGGCCACCGCCGACGAGCTGCGCGACCTCGTCCAGGTCGCCCCCACCGGCACCGTCACCACCTGGGCCTGGAACCCGTCCCCGCGCCGCGGGCAGCCCCTGTCCACCCCCTTCGCCTGGGCCCTGGTACGGCTCGACGGCGCCGACACCGCCCTCCTGCACGCCCTCGACGCGAGCGGACCGGAAGCCGTGCGCACCGGAATGCGGGTACGGATCCGCTGGGCCGAGGAGCGCGAGGGCGCCATCACCGACATCGCCTGCTTCGAACCGTACGACGGCCAGGACACCCATGAACCCGGCCCCCACGACGGGGCGTTCGCCGACCCCGTCACCGGCATCGTCGCCCCGGCCCGCCTCGACTACACCTACGCGCCCGGCCGCGCCCAGTCCCGCTATCTCGCCGCCCTCGCGGGCCACAAGACCGTCGGCGAGCGCTGCCCGTCCTGCCGCAAGGTGTACGTACCGCCCCGCGGCGCCTGCCCCACCTGCGGCGTCGCCACCGACGAACAGGTCGAGGTCGGCCCGGGCGCCACCGTCACCACTTTCTGCATCGTCAACATCAAAGCCCGCAACCTCGACATCGACGTGCCGTACGTCTACGCGCACATCGCCCTCGACGGTGCCGACCTCGCCCTCCACGGCCGCATCGGCGGCATCCCGTACGACCAGGTGCGGATGGGGCTGCGGGTGACGCCCGTGTGGACCGAGGGCGGCCGCTACCCCGACCACTACCGGCCCACCGGCGAACCCGACGCCGACTACGACACCTACAAGGAGCTGTTGTAGATGCGAGACGTCGCCATCGTCGCCTTCGGGCAGAGCGGAACCCGGCGCACCAGCGCGGAGGTCTCCGAGGTCGAGATGCTGATGCCCGTCCTCCACCAGGTGCTCGACGCGGTGGACTTGAGGGCCGGCGAGATCGACTTCACCTGCTCCGGCTCCTCCGACTACCTCGCGGGCCGCGCCTTCTCCTTCACCATGGCGCTGGACGGCGTCGGCGCCTGGCCGCCCATCGCCGAGTCCCACGTCGAGATGGACGGCGCCTGGGCGCTCTACGAGGCATGGGTCAAGCTGCTGACCGGCGAGGCGGACACCGCGCTGGTCTACTCCTACGGCAAGTCCTCGCCCGGCGATCTGCCCGAGGTCCTCACCCGCCAGCTCGACCCGTACTACGTCGCCCCCCTGTGGCCCGACTCGGTCTCCCTCGCCGCCCTCCAGGCCCAGGCGCTCCTCGACGCGGGCGACACCGACGAACGCGCGCTCGCCGAGGTCGCCGCGCGCGGCCGGAACGCCGCCGCGGACAACCCGCACGCCCAGGTGACCGCATCCGCCCCGCCCACAGCCCTCCTCGACGCCCCGTACCTGGTGCGGCCGCTGCGCCGACACGACTGCCCGCCCATCGGCGACGGCGCGGCCGCCGTCGTCCTCGCCGCCGGGGACACCGCCCGGCGGCTGTGCGCCCGCCCCGCCTGGATCCGCGGCATGGACCACCGCATCGAACCGCACGGCCTCGGCGTACGGGATCTCACCCGCTCCCCGTCGACCCGGCTCGCGGCGACCCGCGCCGGGGCCTTCGAGGCGCCCGTCGACCTCGCCGAGCTCCACGCCCCGTTCACCTCGCAGGAGATCATCCTGCGCCGCGAACTGGAACTGGACGACGGCGTACGGATCAACCCCTCCGGCGGGGCACCGGCCGCCCACCCCATGATGGCCGCCGGGCTCATCCGGCTCGGCGAGGCCGCCGCCGCCATCCACCGCGGCGCCTCCGACCGGGCGCTGGCTCACGCCACATCCGGTCCCTGCCTCCAGCAGAACCTGGTCGCCGTCCTGGAAGGGGACGTCCGGTGAGCCGTTCAGTGAGCCGTTCAGTGAGCAAGGAACCGGTGGCCGTCGTCGGAATCGGCCAGACCAAGCACACCGCCGCCCGGCGTGATGTCTCGCTCGCCGGGCTGGTCCGGGAGGCCGCCGTACGCGCCCTCGACGACGCCGAGCTGACCTGGGCGGACATCGACGCCGTGGTCATCGGCAAGGCGCCCGACTTCTTCGAGGGCGTCATGATGCCCGAGCTGTACCTCGCCGACGCGCTCGGCGCGGTCGGCAAGCCCATGCTGCGCGTGCACACCGCCGGGTCGGTCGGCGGCTCCACCGCGCTCGTCGCCGCGAACCTCGTCGCCGCCCGCGTCCACCGCACCGTGCTCACCCTGGCCTTCGAGAAGCAGTCCGAGTCCAACGCCATGTGGGGGCTCTCGCTGCCCGTCCCCTTCCAGCAGCCGCTGCTGGCCGGGGCAGGCGGGTTCTTCGCGCCGCACGTCCGCGCGTACATGCGGCGCACCGGCGCGCCCCCGGCCATCGGCGCCCTCGTCGCCTACAAGGACCGCCGCAACGCCCTGCGCAACCCCTACGCACACCTCCACGAAGAGGATCTGACGCTGGAGAAGGTGCAGTCCTCGCCGATGCTGTGGGACCCCATCCGCTACTCCGAGACCTGCCCCTCCTCCGACGGCGCGTGCGCCATGGTGCTCACCGACCGCACCGGCGCAGCCCGCGCCCCCCGGCCGCCCGCCTGGATGCACGGCGGCGCCATGCGCAGCGAGCCGACCCTCTTCGCGGGCAAGGACTGCGTCTCGCCGCGCGCCGGGCGCGACTGCGCCGCCGACGTCTACCGGCAGGCCGGGATCACCGATCCGCGCCGGCAGATCGACGCGGTCGAGATGTACGTGCCGTTCAGCTGGTACGAGCCGATGTGGCTGGAGAACCTGGGCTTCGCGGGCGAGGGCGAGGGCTGGAAGCTCACCGAGTCCGGGGCGACCGAGATCGGCGGCGACCTCCCCGTCAACCCCTCGGGCGGGGTGCTGTCCACCAACCCCATCGGCGCGTCCGGCATGCTCCGCTTCGCCGAAGCCGCCCTCCAGGTCCGCGGGCAGGCGGGCGAGCACCAGGTGGAGGAGGCGCGCACGGCACTCGGCCACGCCTACGGCGGCGGCTCGCAGTTCTTCGCCATGTGGGTGGTCGCCGCCGCCCCTCCCGCTACATGAGTCGTCCACCCCGTCGCGGTCCGCCGGACAGATCACGTCCTCCTTTCGTGGCCTGTCCGGCACCGGCCGCGATCGCTAGGGTGGGGCCGGGACGACGATCCGGGAGGAGCCGCACGTGGCAGACACCACCACGACCGCACAGCCGCTCAGGGGCAACGGCGAGAAGCCCGACCTCGACCTCACGGGCGCCCAGTGGCAGTCGAGCAGCCAGGGGGTGGGCGATGTCGAGATCGCCTTCGTCGAGGGCTTCATCGCGATGCGCCACGGCCGCCGTCCCGAAGGCCCGGCCCTGATCTTCACCCCGGCCGAGTGGCGCGCCTTCGTCCTGGGCGCGCGCGAGGGCGAGTTCGACCTGACCTGAGCCCCGGCCTCATCCGAAGCCTCATCCGAGCACGACGCAGCCCCGCTCGACGAGCGCCCGGACGGCCGGGCCGTCATCGACACCCTCGTCGAGCGGGTTCCAGCGCAGATCGAGGTGGCGCAGGCGCGGGAGTGCGCGCAACGGCTCGGGTACGTCGCTCAGCCCGTTCTCCCGCAGCTCCAGCCGGCTCAGCCGGCTCAGCGCGGACACCCCTGCGGGCAGGGCGGTGATCCCGTTGCCGCCTCCGGCAGACTGCCGAGCTGAGTGTGTCGTTCACGCCGACTTCATACCCGAACGGCCCGCCACGGCGGGCCGTTCGTACGTAGTGCATCCGGTCAGCCGGAACCGGGGGCGCTGAGGCCGGCCCACGGTCGTTGGCGGCCGTCGCTGACCGCCGCTATGCCCCGCTCGTCGTAGCGCGCCGTCCGCAGGGACCAGCCCAGGTTGCCGCACATGACATGGCGCATCCCGTCCACGTAAGTCTCCACGTCCCGGCGCAGATCCACCCCCGCACCCGCCTCGGCGAGCAGCCGCGGCAGCCGGTCCGCGGTCTGCTCGAACCAGCGGTAGCGCTCGTTGGCGAGGCCCGCGATGTGCTCGACCGCGTCCTCCAGGGTGCCGCCGTGCTGCTGGTGGCGGACGATGACGGTGTTGTGGACGTCCCCGGCGGCCAGCTCCTTGTCCAGGGACGCGATGTCGTTGGTGAAGACCACCACGTCGTCCGTGGCCTCCCGCATCCGGGCCAGCGGATGGCCGCCGTGCAGCGCGGCGGGCAGGGCGTAGCCGCCGTGGCGCTCGCCCAGGTCCAGGCACGGCTGCACGCCGATCGAGTGACGGCGCAGCGCCAGCACGGCGTCCACCGAGAGCGGGGGCCCCTGCGTGCCGGTGCGGTCGAGCGCCTCGCGGTGGTAGGAGTGCAGATACTCCAGCCAGTGGTGGCGGAAACGTTCCCGCCACACCGGCGGCCGGCCCGCGTGGATGCGCCGCCACAGATCGCGGAAGCTCTCCAGCAGCGGCCCGCCGCCCTGCCCCGGTGCGTCGTCCGGCTCCTCGGTGACCCGTATGACGTCCCGCACCATCCGCGCCACCGCCTCCGGGCGGCAGCCGAGTTCACCGTCGAACTGATCGTCGAAGACGAAGTACCAGCCGATGAGATCGTTGCCCACGTCCAGCTCGGCACCGGTCGTCCGGGGGTAGAACAGACCGGTCAGCAGGTCGAACCGGAGCGCGTCGTACTCGGCGACCGCGCCACCGGCCCGGAACACGCCGTACCGCGACAGCCACTGGACGGTGTGCACTCTGGCGGCCCCGGTTCCGGGGCTGGGGTCGGCCGAGGCCGGAATGTCGAGCAGGGCCGCCCGGCTCAGCAGCGCCGCATGCCGGGCACGCGGCCGCGAAGTGGTCGTGGACGTCGCGTTCATGGCGGTATCGCCCCCTTTCGGGTTCCGGGGAAGGCCACGCCGCCCCTACCACAAGCCCCCGCGGCGACGGGCCGACCCGATGAATCCGGTCATCCTCGCGTGGTGAACGTGCCATCGATAGAGCGCGAGTTGAATTGGCGTGTGCCATTGGCAATGCCAGAAGGGAATACCCGCATACCGGGCTACGGAGCGTGCCAGACAGGCTACGCTCGGCGTTACGTGCCGAAGGGGAAGCGAACGTGGCGGACATGAGGGACCGGCAGGACCGGACACGTCGGGCACTGCTGGAACGGGAGGCGGAACTCGCGGCGGTCGACCTGGCGTTGACCGAGCTGTGCGGATCCGACCCCGGTGATCCGTCCGGCACGCGCACCGGCGGAGTGATCGCCTTCGCCGGCCCGGGCGGTGTCGGCAAGACCGCGCTGCTCGGCGAGATGCGCCGGCGGGCTGCCCACCGCGGCTGCACCGTGCTGTCCGCGCGCGGCGGCGAGCACGAGCAGGGCGCCGCGTTCCACGTCGTACGGCAGCTCTTCCAGCCCGTGCTCGCGACGACCGGCGAGGAGGAGCACCGCAGAATCCTGGGCAGCTGGTACGACATCGTCGCGCCCGCGGTGGGCCTGGTGGTCTCCGGAAGCGGCGGCTCACCCGATCCGCAGGGCGTGCGCGACGGCCTGGACTGGCTGGTCACCCGGTTCGCGGTGGAGCACGCCCCGGTCGTGGTGATCCTGGACGACGTCCACTGGGCCGACCCCGAATCCCTGGACTGGCTCATACGGTTCGCCGCCCGCGCCGTGGACCTGCCCCTGCTGCTCGCCGTCGGCTACCGCCCGGAGGACCTGACCGCCGACTCCGCCGCGGTCCGCGGCCTCACCGAGCGTCAGGGCTCGCGCCCGCACGTGGTCGCCCCGCTCACCCCGGCCGGGGTCGGCAGGATCGTACGGGACGTCCTCGGCGAGGAGGCCGACGAGGCGTTCTGCCGCGAGTGCTGGGCGGTGACCGGCGGCAACCCCTTCGAGGTCGTCGAGCTGACCGCCAAGGTCCGCGACCGTGACCTGAAACCGCAGACGGTGAACCTCAGCGCCCTGCGCGAGCTGGTCGCCGCCGCGAAGGACAGCGGTCTCGGTGACCGGCTGACCCGGCTCGGCACCGCCGCCGTCCGCCTCGCCTGGGCCGTCGCCGTCCTCGGCATCGAGGCCACTCCGTCGCTGACGGCCAACGTCGCCGGGCTCAGCGAGACCGAGACCTCCGAGCAGGTGGCGCGGCTCGCGGACGCCCGCATCCTCGCCCCGCCGCGGCAGGGCGCCCGCGGCCCCCAGCCGCTGGAATTCCTCCACCCGCTCATCGCCACCGCCGTCTACCAGGCGATCCCCGGCGCACTGCGCGTGGCCATGCACGGCCAGGCCGCCACCGTGGTGCTCGCCGCGGGCCTGGGCTCCGCGGCCGCCGGACGCCATCTGCTGGAGATGCACCCCGAGGGCGACTCCTGGGTGGTGCGCCACCTCAGAGAGGCGGCCCGGGAGTATCTGCGGGCCGGCGCCCCCGACGCCGGGCGCCGCTGCCTCGCCCGCGCCCTGCGCGAACCGCCCGCCCCGGAGGAGCGCGCCCCGGTCCTGTACGAGCTGGGCTGCTCCGCCCAGCTCACCGAGCCCTCCGTCACCGTCAACCATCTGCGGGCCGCCCTGGAGGAGCCGGGCCTCGGCTCCGACCTGCGCGAGGCGATCACCTACCGGCTCGCCCAGGCGTACGGCCACAGCGGCCGCATGGAGGAGGCCGCGCAGGTCGTCGCGGCCGAGGTGGGCCGGGCCACCAGTGCCCGCACCCGGCTGCGGATGCAGGCCGAACAGTTCATGTGGAGCATGTTCCGCGCCGACGAGAAGGAGTCGCCCGCCCGCTCCCGGCGCCTCGCCCGGCTCGCCGACCACCTCACCGGCCGCGGCATGGCCGAGCGCTATCTGCTGGGCCTGCGCGCCTGGGACGCGATGACGCGCGGAGAACCGGCGGCCACCGCCCTGCACTACGCGGAAGAGGCCCTGGGCGACGGCCTGAGCTGGACCGATGACGACTGGGGCTTCGAGGTGCCGATCCTGGTCGCCCTGATCTTCCTCCACTGCGATCAGCCCGGACGCGCGGAGGCGCTGTTCAACACCGGCATAGCGGAATGCGAGCGCAAGGGCTGGCGCGGCTCCCACCTGGCGTTCGGGATCACCCTCCTCGGATACGCCCGGCTGCGCCGCGGAGCGCTCGTCGAGGCCGAGGAACTGGCCCGCGAGGGCATGCGCATCGCCGACCTCGTGGGCTCCTCGACGCCCGCGCACTGGACCGCCGTCGGCACCCGCATCGAGACCCTGATCAGCCGCGGCCGGATCCGGGAGGCGCAGGAGTTCGCGGCCGGCCACGGCGGCGAGATCCTGCCGCAGGCCGTGCTCTGCCCCGACGTGCCCACCGTCCGTGGCGAACTGCTGCTCGCCTCCAACCTGCACGGCGAGGCCCGGCAGCAGCTCGCCGAGGTCGGCCGCCGGATGGACGGCCGCGGCATGCGCAACCCCGTCTGGTGTCCCTGGCAGCTCCACATGGCCCAGGCCCTCGCGCTGACCGACCCCCGCCAGGCCGCCGAGGTCGCCGACGACGCGGTGCGCCGCGCCCGCCAGTTCGGCACCCACTCCGCGATCGGCCGGGCGCTGCACAGCGCCGCCGCCGTCGCCCAGGGATCGGAGCGGATCAGACTGCTGGCCGAGGCCGTCAGCCATCTCGAGCGCTCGCCGTCCGCGTACGACCTGGCCGTGGCGCTGGTCGACCACGGCGCCGCACTGCGCCGCGTCGGCCTGCCCCAGGAGGCCGGGGATCGGCTCTACCGGGGGCTGGAGGGCGCGGTCCAGTGCGGGGCGGACACCCTCGCCGCCCGGGCCCGCGACGAGCTGTCCGCCGCCGGGCTGCGCCCCATGCAACTGCGGGTCGATCACGCCAGCCCGCTCACCTCGCAGGAGCAGGCCGTCGCCGAGCGGGCCGCCGAGGGCTGGCCGGACGACCGGATCGCCGAGGAGATGGGCCTCGCGGAGCGCGAGGTGGCCCGGCTGCTGTCCCACGTCTACCGCAAGGTGGGCACCGACCGGGGCGGCCTCGCCCGCCTCCTCGGCACCCCCCGCCCCGGCCCCCCGCCGCGCCCGCAGCCCGGCGGCTGAGCGCCGCGGCCGCCTGGCGGCTGAGCCCGCGCCTACCTGGGATGAGCCCCCGACCGCCTGAGGGCTGAGCCCGCGCCTGGCCCTGGTGCCGAGCCGGTGGTTGCCTGGTGACGGCGTCGTGGCGTCGTGGCGGTTGAGCGCGTGCCTGCCCGGTGCCCGAGCGGGCGGCTGCCCGGCGACTGGGTCCGTGGCTGTTCGGCGACCGTGTCGTGCTCGCCTGGCGACTGAACGCGCTCCCGCCTGGGGCGCCTGCGGCTGCCTGGTGGCTGATGAGCGTACGCCTGCCCGGCGGCTGCCTCTGGGACGAGCCTGTGGGTGCCCCTGGCGCGAGCTCGCGCCTGTCCGGTGGCGTCGTGGCCGCCCGGCGGTTGGGCCCGCGCCTGCCCCGCGGCCGCCTGGCGGCTGCTCGGCGGCGCCCGGCGCCGTGGCCGCGTGCCTGCCGCCGGCGCTGAGCCTGCGGCTGCCCGGCGACCGTCGTAGGCGCCTGGCGGCTGAACGCGCGCCTGCCCGGCGGCGCACATGCTTGCCCGGCGGTTGAGCAGGCGCCTGGCCCTGGAGCGAGCCGGTCGCTGCCCGGCGGCCGGCCCCCGGAGACCGCGTCCGTGGCGCGCCGGGCCCTGGGGCGCACCCCGGCGTCACCAGGCGTGTACGGGCCGGAAGACGGTGCTCCCGGGCAGGGGAATCGGCGGCGGGCCACGTACCATGTCCGCATGTCCTTCCTCCGCCGCCGCAGCGCCGCCACGCCCACCGGGCCGGACTTCGATGTCCTGGCCATGGATCCGGGAGACTGGCCCGGCGATCTCGGCGCGGGTCTGCTGCCCGCACCGGACGGCACCTGCCAGGGCGTCTTCCTGCGCTACGACCTGTTCGGCGGACGCGGCCCGGCGATGATCATCGGGAATCTGCCCGAGGGCTCCCCGGCCCGCGAGGTGGCCGAGGGACAGGCACCGTTCGAGGTGACGCAGCTGCTGGCCGCCCTTGGCAATGAGGAGCCGGTCCAGGTCGTGGACAGCGAGGACACCCCGGTCATGCACGACGACAACCTCCTCATCGTGCGCCGGATCAAGCTGTCCGAAGGCCGGATCTCCTGCGCCCAGTTCGACCGCAGCGACGGCGTCCTCGTCACCATCGCCAGCTGGGACCGGCCGATCACCGACGACCTCTACCGGCTGCTCAAGCCGCTGCCCGCGGAGATGTTCCAGCAGGGCTGAGGGAAGGCGCAACGGGCCGCGAGACATGTTCGCGGCCCGTTGCGGCCGGGGCCTACCGCCTCACCGCCCCGAGCGCCGCACCCGCACATCCGCGGCCCGGACGAACGCCACCCGGTGCCCGAACTGGATCTGGTAGTAGACCTCCTGACCGCGCACCACAATGTGCCCGGACTCATCGAACGTGGTCGCCCACAGATACTCGCCCTGGGTCTTCAGCCCCAGCGCGTACCGCTGCCCGGCGAGCAGCTTGTACGGCAGTGGCGAGACCGCCTGCACCGGCACGCCCTCCGGGTACGCCTCCTTCTCCGGGTAGGCCCTCCCGTACACCGGGACCTCCGCCAGGCCCGGCTTCGGCGTGATCACGAGGCCCTTGGCGCCCACGGCCGTGGGCCGCTTCCGCGGGTTCCGGAACCACGCCTGCTGGCCGAGGTACCAGATCGCCGTCCAGTCGCCCTGCCGCCCCGCGACCGCGAACTGCTGGCCGGTGGTGGCGCGGGCGCCGGTGTCGTTGACGCCGGTGGTCGAGTCGGCGCCGTCCGGACGCAGCCCGATGTCCTTGACCAGCGGGGCGTCGTCGCTCGGCGCCGTGTGCAGCCGCACCGCGGACGAGCCGTGCGGGGCGCACTCCTGGCCGGCCTGGTCGCAGCCGGTGTAGACGGGCTCGTGTCTCTCGTAGTCGGGGCGGATGGTGACCAGCCCCCCGGAGGCGCCCGCCGTGCTGTGGAAGGGCGCGCCGAGGAGGCTGAAGTAGTGCGCCCAGTCCCAGTACGGGCCCGGGTCGGTGTGCATGCCCTTGATGGTTCCGGCGGTCGTGCCGGGCACGTTGTCGTGGCCCAGGATGTGCTGACGGTCCAGCGGGATGCCGTACCGCCGGGCAATCCACTTCACCAGCCGGGCCGACGAGCGGTACATCGCCTCCGTGTACCAGGCGTCGGGCGCGGTCAGAAAGCCCTCGTGTTCCAGGCCGATCGACTTGGCGTTGACGTACCAGTTGCCCGCGTGCCAGGCGACGTCCTTGAGCGGTACGTGCTGGGCGATGTGGCCGTCGGAGGAGCGCAGCGTGTACTGCCAGGAGACATATGTCGGATCCTGCACCAGCTTGATGGTGGTGTCCCAGGAGCCCTCGGTGTCATGGATGACGATGTAGTCGATCGACTGCGACAGGGGGCGGTTGCCCAGGTCGTGGTTGCCGTAGTCGTTGTCCCCGAACTGCTCGTAAGGGGCCGGGATCCATTCGCACGACACATTGTCAGGGGCCTCGACATGCGGATCACGCTTGCGGTCCGGCAGACCGAGCGAGCGCAGCTGACGCCGGTCCGGGGCGACATCGGGGGCGGCGTCGAGCGTGACCCGCTCACCGTCGCCCGTGGTGCGCGCCGCGCCGCCGCGGATCACGTCGTAGACGTCGTCGGCGAATACGGCGGCCGCCGCGGCGCTGTCGGCACCGCAGTAGGCCGCCACCGCCGCGTACCAGTCCGCCGGGTCCTCGCTCGTCGACAGCCCCAGCCGCTTCTGCTCGGCGGCCAGCAGCGCGGCGCCACCGCGCACATTGGCCGCCGCGTCGCCGCGCAGCGCGGCGGCGGACAGCCCCGTCAGCTCCGCGGCCCGGTCCAGCGTCCGCAGCCGCGCGGGCAGTTGCCGGGGCTCGGACACCGAGGCCTCCGGCACCCGCAGGGGCCGCGCCTGGTCGCCGCGGGCGTCCTCGGTGCCCTGGCTGTGGTGCGGGGCCGAGGAGAGGGCGGTGAAGGCGTCGGTGAGGTGCATGGGGCCGTAGCCGCCGGTGACGCTGGGCGCGCCGCGGTGGCCGTCCCAGCGCGACTGCAGATACGACACGCCCAGCAGCACGCTCAGCGGCACCCGGTGCTCCTTCGCGGCCGCCGCGAAGGCCCGTTGCAGCGTCGTCGCGGAGGCATCCGGCGACGGCGTGCCGCCCGATGGCGGCTGATCGGCCCGGGCGGCCGGGGCCGCGGAGACGATCGGGAGCAGTAAGGCGGCGGACGCGGCGGCGCCCGCGGTCCGCAGCGCCGTCCTCCGGCTGGGGCCGGGGACCGGTCTGTCCCCGTCTCCGCCAGTGTCCCTGTCTGCGTCGCGGGTGCTGTCCTGTGCGGATCCTGGCATTGCAGCCTCCTCGAGGTGGGCTGAGCCGAACCGAAGCCGTGCCCCCAGAGGGCACGGCTTACAGCTATCCGCTACCAGGCGATCCGTCAATCACCGCCGCGCGAAGAGGGGTTCGCACGTCAGCGCGTGCCCACCGCCGCCCGCACGGCGCGCCGGGCCAGGCCGCAGTCGTCGTGCAGCCGCCGCAGCAGCAGCCGCTGCTCCTCACCGGCGGCCATCACGCCCGGCACCACCGGCGCCGGATCGTGCATGGTGCGCTGCACCGCGGTCTCGTACCGGCGGATCTCCCGGGTGAGGACGAGCATCAGGTTGACCAGGAAGGCGTCCCGCGCCGCCGGGCCCGCCGCCTGCGCCAGCTGGCTGATCTGGCGCCGGGCCACCGGGGCGTCGCCCAGCACCGCCCAGAGCGTCGCCAGGTCGTAGCCCGGCAGATACCAGCCCGCGTGGTCCCAGTCGATGAGCGCCGCGCCCGACGGGGACAGCAGCACGTTGTTCAACAGGGCGTCGCCGTGGCAGAACTGGGCCGGCAGCTGCCGCCCCGCCGCCTGCGAGACGCCGCGCAGCAGCTTGCGCACATCTCCCATGTCCCGGTCGGTCAGCAGCCCCAGATCGTGGTAGCGGGACAGCCGGGCGGCATAGTCGACCGGGGCGTCGAAGAGGTCCCCCCGCGGCCGCCACTGGTTGATGCGGCAGATGGCGCCGAGCGCGGCGCGCACATCGGCGCGCGGCGGTGCCTCGGTGGGATGGCGCTGCGCGGCCGCGACCCGCCCGGGCATCCGCTCGATGACCAGCGCGCAGTTGTCGGGGTCGGCGGCGATCAGCCGCGGCACCCGCACCGGGGGACGCTGTCGTACGAACGTCCGGTACATCGCTATCTCCCGGCGGAACCGCTCGGCCCACGCCGGGGAGTGGTCCAGCAGGCACTTGGCGACCGCCGTGGTGCGGCCCGTCGAACCGAGCAGGAGGACGGACCGCCCGCTGCGCCGGAGCACCTGGACGGGGTTGAACTCCGGGCAGATGCGATGGACCGAGGCGATGGCGGTGCGCAACTGGGCACCCTGGGGACCGGACACGTCGAGTCTTCCGCCGGGCGGCACGGAGCCGGGGGTGGCGGTGCGCCGCGCGCGGCCGCCGGGAGCGGGATCGAGGTACGGCCCATTGCCGGGCAGCTGCCGCCGGTACGGCCGAGGCGGGGCGGACACGGAGGACGACGCTGCGTACATGGGCGAGACAGATCCCTTCGTGTGCCGACGATGTACGTACGCTCCCGGCCCCGGGGGCGGGGCCGCACCCTGGGGAATGCGGCCGGCATTTTCCAACTGGCATGTTCGATCGGACATGTCGATCTGGCATTTTCCAGGTGGCATTTTCCAACCGCCACCGGGCCGGGTAGCGCGCTTCTACATTACACCCGCGCGCGGGTGGCACACCATCTGGCGGACCCTGGCGAACCCTGGCGAATAGTCGCACCGCTCGTGACGGGCCCGTTACTGTCAAGCCAGCCGAGGATCCTGGGGGCTTGACGTGACGAGGGAACCCAACACCCGTCTTGCGGACCTTTTCGGCCTCGCCGGCTGGTCCAAGGGAGAGCTCGCGAGGCTCGTGAACCGGCGCGCGGCGGCCATGGGCCACCCGCAGCTGGCGACCGACACCTCGCGGGTGCGGCGTTGGATCGACACCGGCGAGACGCCGCGCGATCCGGTGCCCAAGGTGCTGGCCGTCCTCTTCACCGAGCGCCTCGGTCGAGTCGTGACCATCGAGGACCTCGGGTTCGGACGAGGCGGGCGTGCGGGAAAGGGGCAGTCCGCCGACGGGCTGCTCTGGCCGCCCGAGTCCACGGCCGCGGTCCTCACCGAATTCACGGGAATGGACCTTATGTTCAACC
This sequence comes from Streptomyces sp. NPDC021212, assembly GCF_044332925.1. Taxonomy (NCBI): domain Bacteria; kingdom Bacillati; phylum Actinomycetota; class Actinomycetes; order Kitasatosporales; family Streptomycetaceae; genus Streptomyces; species Streptomyces sp. NPDC021212. The sequence goes on along the minus strand of NZ_JBIRPZ010000017.1, from coordinate 75,916 downwards.
GACGCGGCTTGGTGGGTGCGGGCGCCGCGCTCGCCGCAGGATCCGCCATCACCGGTGCCATGAGCGAATGGCTGCTCTCCGACCCCACCCTCGCCACCGACGCACCCCGTTCCGACAACCCCCTCTCCGCCGAGCCCGCGGGCTTCGACCGCTATGAGGCCGCCCCCGTGGGCTCCCAGGAGATCGACGCGCTGGAGACGTCGGTCGAGGTCTTCCGCGCCTGGGACGCGGCCCGCGGCGGCGGGCTCCAGCGCAAGGCCGTGGTGGGCCAGCTCAACGAGGTGGGCGGGATGCTCGCCTACCGCCACCCCGAGGCGCTCCAGCGCAGACTGTGGGGCGTCGCGGCCAACCTGGCCGTGCTGGCCGGCTGGATGTCCCACGACGTGGGCCTGGAACCCACCGCCCAGAAGTACTTCGTCATCGCCGCGCACGCGGCCCGGGAGGGCGGCGACCGGCCGCGGGCGAGCGAGGCGCTGTCCCGGGCCGCCCGGCAGATGGTGCACATCGGCCGCCCGGACGACGCCCTCGACTTGATGAAGCTCGCGTCGTCCGGCGCGGGCGACGAGGCGCTGCCCCACACCCGCGCCATGTTCCGCACCATCGAGGCCTGGGCGCACGCCGCGAAGGGCCACGGCCAGGCGGTGCGCCGCACCCTGGGGGAGGCGGAGGAGCTGTTCGTCTCCGACCAGGACCGGGGGCCCGCGCCGAGCTGGATGCAGCTGTTCAACGAGGCCGACATGCACGGGATGCAGGGGCTGGTCTACCGCACCCTGGCCGAGCACGAACCGGACGTCGCGGCCCTCTCGGAGCGGCACGCCAAGGAGGCGCTGCGGATGCGGGAGGGAGGTCGGCAGCGGTCGCAGATCTTCGACCACATCTCCATCGCCTCGGCCTGCTTCATCGGCGGCGACCCGGAGCAGGGGGCCGCCGCCGCCCGCCAGGCGCTGGCCACCATCGAGCAGAACTCCTCGCACCGCACCTGGGACCGGCTGCGGGACATGTACCGGCTCACCGCGCCGTATGCCTCGTCCGCCGTGGTCCGGGAGCTGCGGGCGGAGATCCAGCAGGCCATGCCGAAGGGGCTGGGCCACCAGAAGGGAGCCGGAGGCGGGGCGAAGGGGGCGGGCGGGGCCGTGAAGAGCGCGGCCGTCTAGCGGCGGCCCGCCCTGTTCGACCGGTCAAGGCGGCTCAACCGGTCAGGCGGCGCAACCGCGAGCACGCCGGTCAACCGGTCGTTCCCTTCCTCACTCAACTCATCTCACTCAACTCATCACTCAGCCGATCATCGCGAGCAGTACGCAGGCGTCGCCCTCACGCCGCTCGTCGTCGAACTCCTCGGCCACCACCCGTACGCACTCCTGCGTGCCGCGGGCGGCGGCGAACCGTGGCGCGAGCGCGAGCAGCCGCTCGGCCGTCACCGCGGGGTCCTCGGCGAGCCCGCCGGCATGCAGCAGGAGCAGATCGCCCGGCTCCAGCCGCTCTTCGGCCTGGGCGTAGGTGGCGCCCGTCGTGCCGCCGAGCAGCACCCCGGCCGGGGGCCGCAGGGCGCGCCCCGTCCCGTCGCGGAACAGCAGCGGGGCGGGGTGCCCGGCCTGCGACCACACCAGGGTGCGACCGGCCGGGTCGTACCGCCCGCAGACGGCGCTGCCCAGGGCGGGCTGGGAGGAGACGTCGAGCAACTGGTTGAGCCGCCCCATCAGCGGGCCGGGCTCTATTCCGGCCACCGCCATCCCGCGCACCGCGCCCAGCACCATCGCCATGCCGGAGGTCGCGGCGACGCCGTGGCCGGTGAGGTCGCCGACGCTGAGCAGGGTCCCGCCGTCCGGGAGTTCGAGCGCGTCGTACCAGTCGCCGCCGATCAGCGCGCTGTTCGCGGAGGGGAAGTAGTGGGAGGCGACATCGAGGCCGGTGCCCGCGGGCCGCCCGGAGCCGCGCCACGGCGGCAGGACGGCCTCGTGCAGCTCGATGGCCATCCGGCGCTCGGTGCGGGCGAGCTGCCGCTGGCGCTGGAGCGAGTCGCGGGACTCGCGCATCGCCCGCTCACTGCGGCGCAGCTCGCTCACGTCGCGGAGCACGGCCCACATGGAGGCGGTGCTGCCGTCGGTGTCGAGGACGGGCTCGCCCGCCATGTGCACCGTACGAACGGCGTCGTCCGGACGGACGACGCGGAACTCGCCGTCGATCGGCTTGCCGTCCACCAGGCAGTCCGTGACCATCGCGGTCAGCACCGGCTGATCGTCGGCGACGACCCAGGAGGGCAGCTCGTCCAGGGACAGCCCGCCCTCGTCGCGGCCGCGGCCGAAGATCTGGCACAGCTCGTCGGACCAGGTGACCTCGTCGGTGAGGAGATTCCACTCGGCGCTGCCGACGCGGTTGAGCAGCGAGCCGGGCCCGGGGTCCTGCTTCGGCGCGTCGGGCTTCTGCCCCGCGGCCGCCTCTTCCGCCTTGGTGGGCTCCTCTTTACCGGGCTCCTCGGACGGCAGCCCCTCGCGCAGCTGGTCCAGATGCTGGCCGAGGTCGTCCAGGTGGTGGACGGCGAGGTCGCACAGGGCGCGCTGCCAGCGCAGCCGGGTCTCGTCCGCCGTGCCGCTCAGGTCCGCCGTGGTGTCGCGCCGCACGGCGGCGATGCCGCCGCGGAGCCGCCGGGTCTGCGTGATGAGCGCGTCGACCGTGCCGCGCTGGGGCGACGGGGCGGCGGGATGGTCCGCGGAGCGGGGGGACGGCATGTGTTCTCCGATATCGGCCGGTACGGCGCGGCGCTGCCGGGTCTGATGGGGTAAGGACCGGTAACGACTCTTGCACAGGCTGCGACGTCGCGTAAGTCGTTTGGCAATACCCGATCCGGTGGTGCTTCTGGCATATGTCAATGGCCTTCCTGGGGCAAGTCGGACACGGCTCGGTGGAGCATGCGATTCCGGGTAGGCTGCGGCGCTCGGGATTCCCTCAGTCCAGGTGTTCATCCGGCATATGGCGCCAGGACACCGGCAAGAATGCCGGTCGACGGAAATCCCGTTGCCAGCGAACCCCCCGCACCGGATGCTGACCTCATGTTCGATCCAGACATAGCGCCCAGCGGTACGCTGCTCGGCCTCCTCCAGCGAGGCCGCGGCGACGGTACCCTGCACGCCCTCGCCGCGCCGCGGGCCGAGGCGCTCGCGGCACTGCACCACTGTGTGCTGCACGACCCCCGCCGTGACTGGCAGGTCGAGAACCGCTCCCTCTATTACGCCAGGCTCTGCCTGGACCTCGACGCGGACCTCGACGAAATCGAACAGCACCTCTTCCACCCCGACGACCTGGTGAACACCGACGAGGAGCGCACCGGGCTCGCCCTCGCCGTCCTCGGCCACCTCGCCGCCTACGACCGGCTCGACGCGCTGTTGCTGCTGCGCCGGTACGCCGCCGCCGGCAGCAACTGGGAATGGGCCCTGGACGAGCTGGCCCTGCGTGACGACGACGCGGGGCTGCGCGCCCTCGCCCCCGCCGTCCTCGACCGCTTCCCCGAGACCCCCGACGGCGCCGCCGAGCTGGCCGCCGCCGCGCGCGGCGCCTACGAGCCCCGCCCCTGGCGGCTGTGGGCCGACGACCCGGTGTACGGCCCGCGCGTGCGCGCCGCGCAGGAGCAGAGCGCCTTCGACCGCTGGCAGCGCCAGCTGCGCCCCTCCGGGCCGCGCCCCGGCTGGAGCGTCCACGACGTCCTGGCCTGGGCCCAGCGGGAACACGACCTGCGGCCCGGCACCCGGCGCCCCGACGCGGCCGCCCGCTGTCTCGCCGCCGTCGCCGGTCCCGAGGACCGGCCCGAGCTGCTGGCCGCCGCCGCGTCGGCCCCGGACGCGGCCCGCGCGACCGCCCTGCGGCACCTCGCGGACATCGGCGACCCCGAGGTGCTGGACCTGATCGAGGCCGCGGTGACCGAGCCGGACGCCTCGGAGACGGTCTCCGGGGCCGCCCTCTCCGCCTTCGAACGCATGCGCGGCGTGGCCGCCCTGGACCGCGCCCGGATCTGGGCCCACCGCCCCGACGCGCTCGGCGCCGCGGCCGCCGCGATGCTCGCGAGCCGCGGCGGACAGTACGACACGGGCCTCGTCCTCGCCGCCCTCCGCCGCACGGTGCGGGCCGAGGGCCCGCACAGCCAGGCCCTGTGGACGCTCGTGGACGGCGCCGGCCGCCTCGCGATCACCTGCGCCGCCCCCGTCCTGCGCCACGTCTACCGCGAAACCGCCTCCTCCCACCTCCGCGGCCGCGCCGCCCGCGCCCTGGCCGCCACCGACCCCACGTTCGCCGCGGGCTTCGCGGTCGAATGCCTCTGGGACTGCGAGGAGACCACCCGCGAACTCGCCGCCCACCACGCCGCCACCGCCGACGCCCGCGTCGTGGAACAGCTCCGCAGGCTGGCCGCCGACCCGGCCGAGGAGGCGGAGGTCCAGACGGCGGTCCGCAGCCGCATCGACCCCGACGCCGCCGAAGTCTGACCCCGGAGGTTCCGGCCCCGGGCCCGGCGACCGGCGTGTTCACGCCACGTGGTCGTCCGTGAACCCCGGGGTTCACGCCGGGTTTCGGGTGGTTCGTCCGGCCCTCGCCCGGCTTCGGCGGGCGCGGGGGCCAACGCTCACGGGACGTTTCACGGCTCGCAAGGTGGACGATGCCGGAGCCACCCTTCGTACGCCGACAACACGGTTATGCGAGTCGCCATCGTGACCGAATCCTTCCCGCCCGACATCAACGGCGTCGCTCACTGCACGCTGCAGACCGCCCAGCATCTCCACCGGCGCGGTCACCAACCGCTCGTCATCGCCCCCGCGGGTCCGCACGACGGGCCACCCGACGGGGACGGGGACGCCGACGGAACGCATCCTTTCCCCGTTGTCCGGATTCCCTCCCTTCCCCTGCCCGGCTACCCGCAGGTGCGCGTCGCGCTGCCCAGCCGCCGGCTCGCCGCCGCGATCACCTCGCACCGCAGCGATCTCGTCCACCTGGCCAGCCCCTTCGTGCTCGGCGCGCGCGGGATGACCGCCGCGCTGCGGCTGCGGATTCCCGCCGTCGCCGTCTACCAGACCGACCTGGGCGGCTACGCCCGTACGTACCTCGGCGCGGGCGAGAACGCGGCCTGGCGCCGGATACGGGCCGTGCACACCGCCGCCGACCGCACCCTCGCCCCGTCCACCGCCGCCGCGCGCGACCTCGACGAGCACGGGGTGCCGCGGGTCGCGCTGTGGCCGCGCGGCGTCGACACCGAGCGCTTCCACCCCTCGCGCCGCGACCCGGAGCTGCGCCGCTCCCTGGCCCCCGGCGGCGAGCTGATCGTCGGCTACGTCGGCCGCCTGGCGCCCGAGAAGAACGTCGAGCTGCTGGCCCCGCTGTGTTCGCTGCCCGGCGTCCGGGTGGTCGTGGTCGGGGACGGGCCGAGCGAGACCGCGCTGCGGGCCGCCCTGCCCGGCGCCCGCTTCCTCGGCCGCCGCACCGGCACCGACCTGGCCCGCATCTTCGCCTCGCTGGACGTCTTCGCGCATACCGGCCCGCAGGAGACCTTCTGCCAGACCGTGCAGGAGGCGCAGGCCAGCGGCGTGCCGGTGATCGCGCCCGCCGCGGGCGGCCCGCTCGACCTCGTCGACCACGGCCGTACCGGGCTGCTGGTGCCGCCCGGCGACGCGGACGAGGTGCGCGATGCCGTATCCCTCCTCGCCGTCCACCCCCGGACGCGCGCCGCGCTGGGGCAGGCGGGCCGGGAGGCGGTCGAGGGCCGCACCTGGGAGGCGATCGTCGACCAGCTGATCGACCACTACGCCGAGGTGCTCATGGCCCGTACGGCGGTGGCGGCATGAGCGGGAACACCGACCGGCCCCTGCGCATCGTCCGGCTCGCCAACTTCGTCACCCCGTCCTCCGGCGGCCTGCGCACCGCGCTGCGCGAGCTGGGCGCGGGCTATCAGGCGGCCGGGCACGAGCCCGTCCTGATCGTGCCGGGAGAGCGCGACGCGGACGAGCACACCCGCCAGGGCCGGGTGATCACCCTCCCCGGCCACGCCGTGCCCGGCACCGGCGGCTACCGGGTGCTGACCGACCGGCGGCGGCTGGCCCGGCTGCTCGACGGGCTCGCCCCCGACCGGCTGGAGGTCTCCGACCGCACCACCCTGCGCTGGACGGGGGAGTGGGCGCGGCGCGCCCGCGTGCCCGCCGTGATGGTCTCCCACGAGAGTGCCGACGCCGTGCTGCGCACCTGGGGCGTGCCCGAGGCGGCCGCCCGGGGCGCGGCCGACCGGCTGAACCGCCGTACCGCGCGGGCGTACGCACGGGTCGTCTGCACCACGGAGTGGGCAGAGCGCGAGTTCGTACGCATCGGCGCGCGCAACGTCGTACGCGCCCCCCTGGGCGTCGACCTCGGCCACTTCCACCCGTCCCACTTCGACGGCGCCCTGCGCGAGCACCACCGGGGCGGCGCCTCGGTCCTGCTCGCCATGTGCTCCCGCCTGTCGCCCGAGAAGCGGCCGGGCCGCGCGCTCGACGCCCTCGCCGAGCTGCGGCGGCGCGGCGTCCCGGCGGCGCTCGTCGTCGCGGGCGACGGCCCGATGCGCGCCCGGCTGGAGGCCCGCGCCCACGCGGAGGGGCTTCCGGCGACCTTCCTCGGCCATGTCGGCGACCGGTCCCGGCTGGCCGCGCTCCAGGCGAGCGCGGACGTCGTCCTGGCCCCGGGCCCGGCGGAGACCTTCGGTCTTGCCGCGCTGGAGGCGCTGGCGTGCGGGTCGCCCGTGGTCGTCAGCGCCCTGTCCGCGCTCCCCGACATCGTCGGCCCGGCGGGCGCGACGGCGGCCGACAACGGGGCGGCGTTCGCGGACGCCGCCGCCGAGGTACTGGCCCGCCCCGAGTCCGTACGCCGCGCCATGGCCCGGGCCCGCGCCGAGCGCTACAGCTGGCCCGCGGCGGTCGACGCCTTTCTGGCCGCCCACGACGCGTCCCGCCTCCAGCCCGACGGCCGGACCCCGGCGCGGACCGCAGTCGGCGGTGCCCGGTGAGCGCACCGAGCGCTTGCCCGGACCGTCGCCCCCATCCGACGTCCCCGGGCACCCTGACCGGTCAGCCGACGGCGGCTGCCACGCCAGTGGTGACCGACGATGCCCTGACCGGCCGGACGGCCCCGGTCCGCACCGCCGCGCGGCCCATCCCGGCAGCGGCCGCCGAGGCCGAGGCCCCGGCCGTGGTAATACCGGCCCCGGCCGGTCGGGCGGTTCCGGGTGGCGCCGCACGGGCTCACGGCGCTGCCGTCGCCGGTCCGTCCTCCGGGGCAGATGCGGTCGCCCAGCACCCCCGGCACGTGGTGCCCGCCGGCCCGGAGGCCACCCGGCTCGGGGCGCGAACTGTCCCGGACGCGGCCGTACCCGCCACTGCTGCTGGTGCGGTGGCCCCGACCGACGAGGTGACGACCGACCGGTCGGCCGCCACGCCGGGTGGTCCGGCCCGTCGCGTGGTGCCTGCCGTGCAGGTGGCCGACCGTGATGCCGTGACTGTCCCGCCCCGCACCTCGGCCCCGGGCGCGGTGTCGCCCGCACCGGCTGCACCGGACGCCCGCCGAACCGGTCCCGGCGCGCCCGGTGGCCCGGCGGTCGGGCCGGTCGGGGACGGCCCATGCGCGGCTGTGGGTCCGGCTACGCCGGCCGACGCTGCGGCGACCGGCTCGTCGTCCGCCGCTTCGGGGGGCCCGGTGCGTTGTGTGGTGCCCGCTGCACCGGACGCCCGTCGTGCGGGGGCCGCCGGGGGCGCCCCGGCCGTGTCCGGGGCCGACGGGGTGGGGCCGGCCGCCACGCCCACCACGCGGTACGCCGCGCTCGGAGATGTCCCGGCCCCGGGGACGGCCCCGGCTGCCCCGGACGCCCACCGGGCCGTTGCTGCTGTGCCGGTGGTTGCGGGGGTCCGCCGGGCGGGTGGCTCGTGCGCGGATTCCCGGGCGGCACCCGCCGACGAGGCCGTGTCCACCACGCGGTTCTCCGCGCCCGGCGACTCGCTGGCCGAGGGGCTCGGGGGCCCCGTGCCCGCCGGTGGTTCGCCCACGGTTCTCACGCCCTGCACCCTGGCCCCGGGGACGGCCCCGGCTGCCCCGGACGCCCACCGGGCCGTTGCGGCCGTGCCGGTGGTTGCGGGGGTCCGCCGGGCGGGTGGCTCGTGCGCGGATTCCCGGGCGGCACCCGCCGACGCGGCCGGGCCCCGCGAAGGGGCCGTTGCCGTGCCCACCACGCGGTTCGCCGCGCTCGGTGACTCGCTGACCGAGGGGCTCGGGGACCCCGTGGCCGGTGGTGGGTGGCGGGGGTGGGCGGCGTTGCTGGCGGGGGCGGCGGGGCCGCACGGGAAGCCCGTCGACTTCGTCAACGTCTCCCGCAGCGGCGCGCTCGCCGCCGACGTGGCCGGTGAGCAGCTGACCGCCGCCCGCGGCGCTCGTCCGCACCTCGCGTCCGTCGTGGTCGGCATGAACGACACCCTGCGCGACACCTTCGACATCCGCCGGGTCGCCGAGGCCCTCGACGCGACGATCGGCGCGCTGCGCGCCGACGGGACGGTGGTGCTCACCGCGTGCCTGCCCGACCCGGGCCGGATGCTGGGGCTGCCGGACGCGCTCGCCCGGCCGCTGGGGCGCCGTATGCGGGCCGTCAACACCGTGGTGCACGCGCTGTCCGGGCGGTACGGCGCGGTGCACGTGGAGCTGACGGAGCACGGCTGGGTCACGGACCGCGCCGCGTGGAGCGTGGACCGGCTGCATCCGAGTGAGCTGGGGCACCGGATGCTGGCGCGGGAGTTCCACACCGCGCTCACGGCCCGCGGCATCGCCATGGGCGACCCGCCGTCCACGGCGCTCGACGGGCCGACGCCCTCGCGTGCCGCGAGCGCCTGGTGGATGGCGACCCGGGGCACGCGCTGGGTCGTGGACCGCTGCACCGATCTGCTGCCCGGACTCCTCGCGCTGGCGGCGCAGGAGGTCCGCCACCGGGTGCGGGGGAGCGGACATCTGCTCGACGGCCGCGAAGCGCGGGCGGCGCTGGAGGCGCTGGCCTCGCTCGCCCCGCTGCCGCAGCCGAAATCCGACCCGCACGCTGCGACAATGGCGGGATGACGGGTCGCTGGGAATTCTGGATCGACCGTGGCGGTACCTTCACCGATGTCGTCGGGAAGCGCCCGGACGGCCGCCTGGTCACCCGCAAGCTCCTGTCCCACCATCCCGAGCGCACCGGGGACGCGGCCGTCGCCGGGATCCGGCAGACGCTGGGGCTCGGGTCCGACGATCCGGTCCCGGCCGACCGGATCGCCGTCGTCAAGATGGGCACCACCGTCGCGACCAACGCCCTGCTGGAGCGCAAGGGCGAGCCCACGGTGCTCGTCGTCACGGCCGGTTTCCGGGACGCGCTGCGCATCGCGTACCAGAACCGGCCGCGGCTGTTCGACCGCCGGATCGTGCTGCCGGAGGCGCTGTACGACCGGGTGATCGAGGTGCCCGAGCGGGTGGACGCGCACGGTGCCGTCGTACGCCCCCTCGACCTCGACGCCGTCGCGGAGGCGCTGCGCGCCGCCCACCGCGACGGCTTCCGCAGCGCCGCGGTCGTCCTGACGCACGGCTACCGGTATGCCGCGCACGAGCGCGCGGTGGGCGAGGCGGCCCGCGATCTCGGCTTCACGCAGGTGAGCTGTTCGCATGAGGTGAGCCCGCTGATGAAGCTGGTGTCGCGCGGCGACACCACCGTCGTCGACGCGTACCTCTCGCCGATCCTGCGCCGCTACGTCGAGGACGTGGCCGCCGAACTGCGGGGCATCCGGCTGATGTTCATGCAGTCCAACGGCGGGCTGCGGGAGGCCGCGCACTTCCGGGGCAAGGACGCGGTGCTGTCGGGGCCCGCGGGCGGTGTGGTGGGCATGGCGCGCTCCTCCGCCGAGGCCGGTCACACAAACGTCATCGGCTTCGACATGGGCGGCACCTCGACCGATGTGTCGCACTACGCGGGCGAGTTCGAGCGGGTCTTCGGGACCGAGGTCGCGGGCGTGCGGATGCGCGCGCCCATGATGAACATCCACACCGTCGCGGCGGGCGGCGGCTCGGTGCTCCACTTCGACGGCCGCCGCTACCGGGTGGGCCCGGACTCCGCCGGTGCCGTCCCCGGCCCCGCCTGCTACCGGCGCGGCGGCCCGCTGACCGTGACCGATGCCAATGTGATGCTGGGCCGGATCCAGCCCGCCCACTTCCCGGCGGTCTTCGGCCCGCACGCCGACCGGCGGCTGGACGCGGACACCGTACGGGAGCGCTTCGCCCGCCTCGCCGAGGAGATCGCGGAGGCGACCGGCGACCGGCGCGGCCCGGAGGATGTCGCGGCGGGCTTCCTGGACATCGCGGTGCTGAACATGGCCAACGCGGTCAAGAAGATCTCCGTGCAGCGCGGCCACGACGTCACCCGCTACGCGCTCACCAGCTTCGGCGGCGCGGGCGGTCAGCACGCGTGCGCGGTCGCGGACGCCCTCGGCATCGGCACGGTGATCGTGCCGCCGCTGGCCGGGGTGCTCTCGGCGTACGGCATCGGGGTGGCCGACGCCACCGCGATGCGCGAGCAGGCCGTGGAGACGGAGCTGAGCGAGGAGTCCCTGCCGGAGGTGCGCGAGCTGTGCGCGCGGCTGTCCGGCCGGACGCGCGACGAGCTGCTGGCCGACGGCGTTCCCGGGGAGAGCGTGCGCACCACGGCGCGGGTCCATCTGCGGTACGCGGGCACCGACGCCGCTCTCCCCGTCCCGCTGGACTCCGTCCCCGCGATGACCGACGGCTTCGTACGGGCGCACCGCACGCGCTACGCGTTCACCATGGACAAGCCGCTCGTCATGGAGGCGGTGTCGGTGGAGGCGGTCGGCGCGGCGGGCCCGGCGGGCGGCCACGCCGTGGAACAGCCGCCCAGGGAGGGCGACTTGGCGCCGGTGGCGACCGTGGAGATGTTCGCGGAGGGGCGGTGGCGGCGCACCGGGCTGTACGAACGCGACGGGATGCGCCCCGGGGACACCGTCACCGGCCCCGCGGTCATCGCCGAGGACGACGCCACCACCGTCGTGGATCCCGGCTGGCAGGCGGCCCCGGGCGACCGCGGCCATCTGCTGCTCACCCGGGTCCGGCCCCGGCCGCGCAGTACGGCCGTCGGCACCGAGGTGGACCCGGTGATGCTGGAGGTCTTCAACAGCCTCTTCATGGCCATCGCCGAACAGATGGGCCTGCGCCTGGAGAACACCGCCCACTCCGTCAACATCAAGGAGCGGCTGGACTTCTCGTGCGCCCTGTTCGACGCCGACGGCAACCTGATCGCCAACGCCCCCCACATCCCGGTGCACCTGGGGTCGATGGGCGAGTCCATCAAGGAGGTGCTGCGGCGCAATGGCGATGCCTTGCGGCCCGGGGACGTCTACGCCATCAACGACCCGTACCACGGCGGCACCCACCTCCCGGACGTCACGGTCGTCACCCCGGTCTTCGACGACGACGGCACGGAGCTGCTGTTCCTGGTCGCCTCCCGCGGCCACCACGCCGAGATCGGCGGCATCACCCCCGGCTCCATGCCCGCCTTCAGCCGCACCATCGAGGAGGAGGGCGTGCTCTTCGACAACTGGCTGCTGGTACGGGACGGCGCGCTGCGCGAGCGCGAGACCCGCGAGCTGCTGACCTCCGGCCCGTACCCCTCCCGCGCCCCGGACGCCAACCTCGCCGACCTGCGCGCCCAGATCGCCGCCAACGAGAAGGGCATCCAGGAACTGCGCCGGATGATCGGCCAGTTCGGCCTGGACGTCGTGCACGCCTATATGGGCCACGTCCAGGACAACGCCGAGGAATCCGTACGCCGTATCGTCGGCGCCCTCCGGGACGGCTCGTACGCTTACGAGACCGACAGCGGGGCCGTCATCCGTGTCGCCCTCACCGTCGACCGCGCGCGCCGCGGCGCCGTCCTGGACTTCGCGGGTACGTCGCTCCAGCAGCCGGGCAACGCCAACGCGCCCAGCTCGGTGGTGATGGCGGCCGTGCTCTACGTCTTCCGCACCCTGGTCGCCGAGGACATCCCGCTCAACAGCGGCTGCCTGAAGCCCCTGGAGGTCCGCATCCCCGAGGGCTCGATGCTGGCGCCGGTGTATCCGGCCGCCACGGTCGCCGGGAACGTCGAGACCTCCCAGGCCGTCACCGGTGCCCTCTACGCGGCGCTCGGCGTCCAGGCCGAGGGCTCCGGCACGATGAACAACGTCACCTTCGGCAATGACCGCGTCCAGTACTACGAGACCGTGGCCAGCGGCTCGGGCGCGGGCGACGGCTTCGACGGCGCCGACGCCGTGCAGACTCACATGACCAACTCCCGGCTCACCGACCCCGAAGTGCTGGAGTGGCGCTACCCCGTCCGGGTCGAGGGCTTCGAGGTACGGCGGGACAGCGGCGGCCGCGGCCGTTGGCGCGGCGGCCACGGCGTCACCCGCCGCATCCGCTTCCTGGAGCCGATGACGGTCGCCCTGCTCACCGGCCACCGCCGGGTCGCCCCGTACGGCATGGCGGGCGGCGCGCCGGGCGCGCTCGGCGCCAACCTGATCGAGCGCGCCGACGGCTCGGTGGACCGGCTGACCGGCTGCGACGCGGCCGACGTCGGCGTGGACGACGTCCTGGTCGTCCACACCCCGGGCGGCGGCGGGTACGGGCCGGCGCCCTCCTCGAGCTCCGCCCCGTAGACGCCCGCCGCATTGGCGCGATCAACCCCGTTTGCGGTCGCGGGGGTTGGAAACCCGACCTCTGTCAAGCCCGCCAAGCCTCGTGCGCGGGGTCGGCTTCGTGTCCCCATGACCACTCACCGGACGCGTCACCCGCGTGGGCGAGGGCGGGACATCACCACGACACATCGCAGAAGGGGCAGTCATGGATTGGTGGCAGAGCGCGGCATGCGTGGACGAGGACCCCGAGCTGTTCTTCCCGGTGGGGGTGGCCGGGCCCGCGGCCCAGGCGCAGCAGGCCCTGGCCAAGGAGGTCTGCCACCGCTGCCCGGTGATGCACCAGTGCCTCGCCTACGCGCTGGACACCGGGGTGACCCACGGCGTGTGGGGCGGCACCGACGAGGAGGAGCGCCGGGCGCTGCGGCAGCGCGCGCGGCGGCAGGCGCGCGGCGCATCCTCACCGGGCGCCCCGCCGCGCGGCGGTCAGCCGTCGCACAGCGGCAGGCGCAGGGACGGGCGGTCGGCCGCCCACGCCCCGAGCAGGCGGTCCGACCAGCGCGCGTCAAGGTAGTTGGTGGCCTGAATCCCGAAGACGACGGCCGGGGCCTGCTCCGGCTCCGTGGCGAGGAAGCCGCCGACGACGTCCCGGCGCATCAGCTGCTCGTGCACCGCGTCGGCCTCGATGTGCTCGGTGAAGAACCGTACGCACCGGGGCTCGGCGCCCAGCCGCTCCAGCGCCCGCGCCAGCCGCCGGGCCCCGGGCGACGAGGTGATCTCCAGGGTGGCGAAGTGCCCGGCCATCGCCCCGCGCAGTGAGCGGTGCAGCCCGAGCAGCGACATCAGGTTGACGGTGGCGAGCGTCTCGGCGGGCGCCTGGTCCAGGTAGCGGCCGTAGCCGGGGTCGAGCCCCGCCCCCGCCATCGCCTCGGCGAACAGCCGGGCGTGCACCCGGTCGCCGTGGCCCGCCCCGAACTCGTCGTACTCCACCGCCACCAGCGACGCCTTGGCCTGCCCTGTCAACCGGGGGATCAGCCACGCCTGCGGATCGGCCTCCTTCAGCTGGTACAGCGAGCGGTGGGCCAGATATTCGCGCAGCTGCCCCCAGGTGCCCCGGCGTTGGAGGTGGTCGCCGACGCCGGGCGCGGCCGGCGGTTCGGCCAGCAGCGCGTCCAGCTCACCGGCCACATCCGCGCCCCCGGGCACGGCCTCGCGCAGCGCGCCGAGGAACCGGTCCTCCAGCGCGGCCCGCAGCCGCAGCAGATCCGGCTGCCACTCCCAGGTCTCGTCGACGCCCGCGAAGCCGCGGTAGTGGAGTTCGTAGGCGATGTACAGCGCGAGCGACAGGTCCTCGCCGAACGGGTCGGCGGCCCCCGCCTCCGGCAGCCGTGCCGGCGGCGGGGCGTGCAGCAGGGCGGTACGGACCGCCGCGGACAGCGGACCACGAGCCTCCGGCAGTGCGGGCGGGCCGGGCGTCGTGGCGGGCGGGGTTGTTCCGAGGGCGCCGAGAGTCACCGCCGGCCCTCCCCGTCCGGCCCGTCGTGCCCGTCCGGGCCGGGGCCATGGCGTCCGTCGCCGCCGTCGCCGATGCCGTCGTACCGCTCCAGCGGGTGGACCGCCGGGCCCTGGAGCACGCTGCCGTCGACGGCGAAGCGGGACCCGTGGCACGGGCACTCCCAGGTCCGCTCGGCGTCGTTGAACCGCACCAGACACCCGAGATGGGTGCAGCGCGCGGACAGGGCGTGCAGCGTGCCCTCCTCGTCGCGGTGCACGGCGCGCTGCCCCGCCCCGACGCGCACGACCGCGCCGCCGCCCGGCGGGATGTCGCGCACCGCGTCCGCGCCGTCCCCGGAAATCCGGTCGCCGAAGAAGTGGCGCGCCACCTCGCCCTGAAACCGGAGCAGCGCCGGGGTCTCGCGCAGCGGGTTCAGCCGCCTCGGATCGTAGAGGTCCGTCCACGGCAGCGGCTCGCCCGTCAGCCGCGCGGCCAGCAGCCGTCCGGTGAGCACGCCGCCGGTCATGCCCCACCCGGCGAAGCCGGTCGCCACGTACGCGTGCCGGGCGGCGGGGTGCAGCGGGCCGACGTACGGCACATGGTCGGTGGTCCAGTTGTCCTGCGCGGCCCAGCGGAACGCGGGCTCGGCGCCCGGGAAGCGCCGCCGCGTCCAGGAGATCAGCCGCTCGTAGCGCCCTTCGACGCTGCCCACCCCGGGCGTGAACTTCTCCCCGGTGACGATGAGCAGCCGCCGGCCGTCCCCGTAGGGCGCGCTACGGACCGACCGGGTGTCGTCCTCGGGCGTGAGGTACATGCCGCGCGGGGCCCGGTCCTCCGGCAGCACCGCGGCGACGACCAGCTCGCGCAGCGCCTTCAGCCGGGGGAACAGCAGCGCCCGGTCGAAGATCGGGTAGGCGGTGGTGACCACGACCTCGCGCGCCCGGATCCGCGCCCCGCGGTCGGTGGTGAGACGGCAGGGATGGCCCTCGCCCAGGCCCATGACCCGCGTGTTCTCGTAGATCCGGCCGCCGCGCGCGACCAGGTCTTCGGCAAGGGCCAGCAGGAACTTCCGCGGGTGGAACTGGGCCTGGTCCGGGACCCGGACCGCGCCCGCGACCGGGAACGGCAGATCCGTCTCCGTCGTGAACGAGGCGTCCAGGCCGGCCGCCGCGGCCGCCTCCGCCTCGGCCCGCACCGCGCCCAGCGACTCCTCGCTCTCGGCGTAGGTGTACGCCGGGGCCCGCTCCAGATCGCAGTCGACGCCCAGCTCGGCGGTGATCCGGCCGACCCGGTCCACCGCGTCGGCCTGGGACGCCGCGTACAGCCGCGCCGCCTCCTGGCCGCGCGAGGAGCGGATGTCCTGGTAGGCGAGGCCCTGAAGGGCGGAGAGCTTGGCCGTCGTGTGGCCGGTCGCGCCCGCCGCCAGCCGGTCCGCCTCGATCAGCGCCACCTGGCGCCCGGCCCGGGCCAGCTCCCAGGCCGCGCAGATCCCCGCGATGCCGCCGCCCACGACGGCGACCTCGACCTCGGGGACGGTGCGCTCGGGGCCGGGCTCCAGGGCCGGATACGCGAGGCCGGGGGCAGACTCCATCCAGTACGACGCGGGCGCGAACCCGGTGGGAAGACTCGTCATCGACCGCTCCTCTTCCGCCGTTGCTCGGGGCCCGCCGAGTGCCCCGGATCGCCCGCCCGACGCATCCGGCCGGATCCGCCGGTCCGCACCGGGGCGGTTTCGTCTGTTGCGGATGAGGTACCTGGGACGGATGCGACTGATTGCCCCTCCCGGCGTGTACGCACCGCAGGACGACACCGCCCTGCTGGCCGAGATGGTGCACTGCGAGCCCGCCCTGCCGGGTGCCCAGGTGCTGGACATCGGAACGGGCACCGGCGCGCTGGCGGTGCTCGCCGCGCGCTGCGGAGCCGCGGGGGTCGAGGCCGTGGACATCTCGGCGCGCGCGGTGCTGGCGGCCTGGCTGAACGCCCGGCTCAGCGGCGAGCCGGTCCGGGTCCGCTTCGGCGGTCTGGCGGCCGTGGCCCCCGGGCGGCGCTTCGACGTCGTCCTGGCCAACCCGCCCTATGTGCCCTCGCGCCGCCCCCGCGCCTTCGAGCGCGCCACGGGCGGCCGCGCCTGGAACGCGGGGCCGGACGGCCGGGCGGTGCTGGACCGGCTGTGCGCCCGGATGCCGGGACTGCTGCGCCCCCGCGGAGTGCTGCTGCTCGTGCAGTCCGCGCTGAGCGGCGTGGAGACGACGCTGGAGCGGCTGGCCGCGCAGGGGCTGCACGCGGATGTGACCGCACGCCGCGTCGTCCCGTTCGGGCCCGTGCTGCTGCGGCACAGCCCCTGGCTAGCCGCCCGGGGGCTGATCGGCCCGGGCGACGACAAGGAGGAGCTGGTGGTGATCCGTGCCATCCGTACGACCGAGTGCAGCAGCTGCACCCGATGAGCCCGGCGCCTGACGAGTCCGGCCCGGCGCGCCGCGTCCTCGTCGACCCCGAGGGCCCGCTGCTGGTCGAGGGCCCGGTGGAGGTGGTCCTGGAGGACGGCAGCACGGTCCGGTCCGACCGGGTGATGGTGGCGGTGTGCGCCTGCGGGCGCAGCGGCCGTTACCCCTGGTGCGACACCAGTCACCGCACCCCGGCGCGCACCCGGGACGCGGACGGCTGACCCGGGCGGCGCAGCGGGGCGAACCGCACCGGGGTGCCGGGGACGGCCTGTGCCGCGGCGGCCAGGTACGGCTCCGGGACGACGCCCACCACGGGATAGCCGCCGGTCGTCGGATGGTCGGCGAGGAAGAGCACCGGGCGGCCGTCGGGCGGCACCTGGAGGGCGCCGAGCACCATGCCCTCGCTGGGCAGCTCGTCCTCCCTGGCGCGCTCCAGCGCGGGGCCCTCGGTGCGCAGCCCGATCCGGTTGCCCGCGGCCGCGACCCGGAAGCGGCCGGCGGTGAGGGTGCGCAGCCCGGCGGCGGTGAACCAGTCGTCGCGCGGACCGAGCACCACCGGAAGCACCAGCTCGGGCACGATGCCCACGTACGGGACCCAGTCCACCGCCGGGGTCGGCCCGTACGGCACGCCGAGCCGCAGCACCGCACCGTCGGCGAGCGGCGCAGGGCCCAGCCCCGAGAGCACGTCGGTGGAGCGGCTGCCGAGCACCGGCTCGGCATCGACACCGCCGCCGAACGCCACATACGTGCGCACCCCGTGTATGGCGGCACCGACATCCAGCACGGTGCCCGCCGGGAGCCGCACCGGCGCGCCCCAGGCGGCGGGGCGGCCGTCGACGGTGACCGCGCAGGGCGCGCCGGTGACCGCCACCGTCGCCGCCCGGCGGAGCCGTACGGCGCATCCGGTCAGCGTGGTCTCCAGGGTCGCGGCGTCCTCCGGGTTGCCGACGAGGCGGTTGGCCAGCCGGTGCGCGGGCTCGTCGAGGGCGCCGGAGCGGGGCACGCCCAGGTGGGCGTGGCCCGCGCGCCCCAGGTCCTGGACGGTGGTCAGCGCGCCCGCCCGGACGACCGCGAAGGCGCTGTCGGTCACTGTTCCTTTCCTTCCGGCTTTTCCGGCTCTGCCGGCTCCGCCACGACGAAGCGGACGCGGGTGCCGGGCGTGAGCAGTGCCGCCGGATCGCGTGCGGTGTCCCACAGCACCGCGTCCGTGGTGCCGATGAGTTGCCAGCCACCGGGGGAGGAGCGTGGATACACGCCGGTGTACGGGCCCGCGAGGGCGACCGAGCCGACCGGGACCCGGGTCCGGGGGGTGGCACGGCGCGGCACCTGGTAGCGGTCGGGCAGGCCGGTCAGATAGCCGAAGCCGGGGGCGAACCCGCAGAAGGCGACCCGGAATTCGGTGCCGGAGTGGAGCGCCGCCGCCTCCGCGGGCGTGACGCCCCAGACCGCCGCGACCTCGGCGAGGTCGGGGCCGTCGTAGCGGACCGGTATCTCGACGGTCCCGGCCCGGTCCCGGGCGAGCGGCGGGATCCGCCAGCCGGGCAGCTCGGCGGCGAGCAGGGCGGGGTCGTCGAGACCGTCGAGGAACACGGTCCGCGCGGCGGGCACGACCTCGGTCACGGCGGGCAGTTCGCGGGCCGCCGCGCGGCGCAGGATCTCGGCGTGCAGCGCCTCGGCCGCCTCGCCGCTGTCGAGTTCGATGAGCAGCCCGTGCTCGCCGACGGGCAGGACGCGCGGGCCGGGCGGCGGGGCCCCGGCCCCGCCGCCTGCTCCCGCCGCCCGTACTGTCGTGGCACCGCCGGTCATGTGAACGCCTCCACCCGTGCGCCCGCGGCCTCGAGTTCGCTCCGTACGCGCCGGGCGAGGTCGACGGCGCCCGGGGTGTCGCCGTGCAGGCACAGCGACCGCGCGGCGACCTCGACCCGCTGCCCGTCGATCGAGGTCACCGCCCTGTCGCGGGCGATCATCAGGGAGCGCTTCACGACGGTGCCGGCGTCGGTGACGACGGCACCGGGCTCGCGACGCGGCACGAGCGTCCCTTCGGCCGTGTACGCGCGGTCGGCGAAGGCCTCGGCGACGACCGGCAGCCCGGCCGCGCCGGCCGCCTCGTGCAGCCGTGATCCTGGCAGGCCCAGGACCGGCAGCGCCGTTTCCCCGACCGCCAGGCGCACGCCCTCGACGACGGCCGCGGCCTGCTCGGCGTCGTGCACGCAGCGGTTGTAGAGCGCCCCGTGCGGTTTGACGTAGGTGACGCGGATGCCCGCCGAGCGGGCGAACACCTCCAACGCGCCGATCTGGTAGGCGATCTCGTCGGCCAGCTCGCGCGGCTCCACGTCCATGGCGCGCCGCCCGAAGCCGGCCAGGTCCCGGTACGAGACCTGGGCGCCGACGCGGACCCCGCGCTCGGCGGCCAGGTCGCACACCCGCCGCATGGTGGACGGATCGCCGGCGTGGAAGCCGCACGCGACATTGGCACTGGTGACGACGGACAGCAGCGCCTCGTCGTCGGTGAGCCGCCAGTGGCCGAAGCCCTCGCCGAGGTCGGCGTTGAGGTCGATCGGCGCGCCGAACGGTGCGTCGGTCATCGCTCCTCCGGAGGTCGGTGGTGCGGGTGGGGAGTCATGACGTGCGGTACTCCTCGTCCCGTACGTCCGTCACGAGCATCCGGCCCGGTGAGTGGGTGATCGCGAAGGGCGGGCGGGAGGCCATGACGGCCGCCTGCGGGGTCACTCCGCAAGCCCAGAACACCGGAATGTCGCCCGTCCGGAACTCTACCGAGTCGCCGAAGTCGGGCCGGGAGAGGTCGCGGATGCCGAGTTGGGCCGGGTCACCCTCGTGCACGGGGGCGCCGTGCACGGCGGGCATCGTCCCGCTCACCTCGCGCGCGGTGGGGACCAGACGTGAGGGTATCGGCCGCATGGTGACCACCATCGGGCCCGAGAGCCGCCCCGCCGGACGGCACTGGCGGTTCGTCACGTACATGGGCACGTTCCGGCCCTGCTCGATGTGGCGCAGCGGCACGCCCGCGGCGGCGAGCGCCGTCTCGAAGGTGAAGCTGCACCCGATGAGGAAGGCGACCAGGTCGTCCCGCCAGTGGGCGGTCACCTCGGCAGGTTCGGCGACGAGTTCGCCGTGTTCCCAGACGCGGTAGCCGGGAAAGTCGGTGCGCAGGTCGGCGCCGTCGGCCAGCCGGGTGGCCACGGAACCGGGCCCGGTCTCGTCGAGGACCGGACAGGGCGCCGGGTTGCGGCGGCAGAAGAGCCGTACGTCCTCCGCCCAGTCGGCCGGGACGGCGATGAGGTTGGCCTGGGCGTAGCCCGGGGCCCATCCGGCCGTCGGCGAGGAGAGGCCGGACCGGAACATCTCGCGCGCGCGGGCGGGGTCCACGGGAGGTGTGGTGACGCTCATGTCATTTTCCCTTTCGCTCTCTTTCGCTTCCTTCGTCGAACCGTCCGCCGTCACAGCAGTTCACGGCCGCGGGTCTCGGGCAGGCCGAGGAGAGCGACGACGGCGAGGCCGTAGCCCACGGCGCCGAACACCAGCGCTCCGCCGACGCCCCAGCTGCCGGCGAGGAATCCGACGAGGGTCGGGAAGAACGCGCCCACGGCGCGGCCGGTGTTGTAGGTGAAGCCCTGCCCGGTGCCGCGGACGGCCGTGGGGTACAGCTCACTGAGGAACGAGCCGAAGCCGCTGAAGATGGCCGACATGCAGAAACCCAGCGGGAAGCCGAGAACCAGCAGCAGGGTGTTCGCGCCGCTCGGGATGTGGGTGTAGACGAGGATGCAGCCGGCGGAGAGGAAGGCGAACAGCGCGATGGTCTTCTTCCGTCCCAGCCGGTCGGTGAGGTAGCCGCCGGTGAGGTAGCCGGTGAAGGCGCCCGAGATCAGCGACGTCAGATAGCCGCCGGTGCCGACGACCGTGAGGCCCCGCTCCTCCTTGAGGAACGTCGGGACCCAGGTGGCGAGCGTGTAGTAGCCGCCCTGGACGCCGGTGGCGAGCAGCGAGGCGAAGACCGTGGTCTTGAGCAGTTCCGGGCGGAAGATCTCGGCGAACGAGCCGCGCCTGGTGCTGTTGGCACGCTGCTCGGCGGCCCGGGGCGCGTCGGTGACGTTCCTGCGGATGTAGAACACGAGCAGGGCGGGGAGGGCGCCGGTCCAGAACATCACGCGCCAGGCGATGTCCTCGTCGACGAATTGGAAGACGAGGGTGTAGACGACCACGGCGAGGGCCCAGCCGACCGCCCAGGAGCTCTGGATGAAGGCGAGCGTGCGGCCGCGGTGCCTGGCGGAGGCGTACTCGGCCACGAGGATCGCGCCGACCGCCCACTCACCGCCGAACCCGAGCCCCTGGAAGGCGCGCAGGACCAGCAGCGATTCGTAATTGGGCGCGAAGCCGCAGGCCACGGTGAAGACCGCGTAGGTGATCACCGTGATCATCAGCGCCTTCACCCGGCCGATCCGGTCGGCCAGGATCCCGGCGAGCGCGCCGCCCACGGCGGAGACCACGAGGGTGACCGTGGCGAGCAGCCCGGTCTGGTCGCTGCTGAGCCCGTAGTACGCCGCGATGGCGACCATGCTCAGTGGCAGGGCGAAGAAGTCGTACGAGTCCAGGGCGTAGCCGCCGAAGGCCCCGTTGAAGGCGCGGCGGCCACGGGGTCCGAGATCGCGGCGCCAGGCGAAGGCGCCGTTGTCCTCGGTGCCCTGGGCGGTGGGGCGGGATGCCGGAGTCGCCTCGTTCGGCCGGTTCGAGGGTGTTGTCGGGGACGTGCTCATGGCCACCTCGCAGAGAGGGATGTGTGGCAGAGGAGGGGGACGTCGCCCCGAGAGTGAAGGCGGTCGGGGCGTCGGGCTTGCCGGTCAACGTAGGGGATCGTTGAACGATCCGGCAATACCCATGTTGTTTCGTTCCTGTTTCTGCGGTTGACTGGCGCAGGCAGAGGGCGCGGGGCGAGAAGAGAAGAGGGCACGTGGGGAAGAACGGAGCCGGGGAGGCGGCGTTCGCCGGGCTGGCGGACGACCGTGCCCTGCTGGGGCGCACCAGCACCGCCGAGCGGGTGGCCGACATCCTGCGCACCCGCATCACGGACGGGTTCATCCTGCCCGGCTCACGGCTGTCGGAGGACAGCATCGGCGGCGCGCTCGGCATTTCCCGCAACACCCTGCGCGAGGCGTTCCGGCTGCTCACGCACGAACGCCTGCTCGTCCACGAACTCAACCGCGGGGTCTTCGTCCGGGTGCTCGCGGTCGAAGACGTCGTGGACATCTACCGGGTGCGGCACCTCGTCGAATGCGCGGCCCTGCGCGGGCTCGGCGAGCCGCCCTATCCGCTCGACGCGCTGCGCCAGGCCGTGGCGGCGGGCGAGCAGGCCGACCGTGACGCCGCCTGGCGGGATCTCGGCACCGCCAACATCCGTTTCCACCAGGGGATCGTCGCGCTGGCGGGCAGCCCGCGCACCGACGAGCTGATGCGGGGCGTGCTGGCCGAACTCCGCCTCGTCTTTCATACGATGGACGACCCCCGGCGCTTCCACGAGCCCTACCTCGACCGCAACCGGCAGATGCTGCGGGCGCTGGAGGACGGCGACGCGCCGCGCGCCGAGCACCTGCTCGCCGCCTATCTGGACGACTCGCTGGCCCAGCTCTCCGAGGCGTACGCCCAGCGGATCGGCTGACCTCCGGGCCGGCGGGCCACCCGCGCCATCATCCCGCTCTTCGCCTTCTGAGGAGGCCACCCCGTGACCCGAGTGCTGCTCACCGGCTTCCACCCCTTCGGTGGGTCGGTCGTCAACCCCTCATGGCAGGCCGTCTCCCTGGTCGCCGCCGACCCGCCGCCCGGTCTGACCGTGACCACCGCCCGCCTGAGCTGTGTCTTCGGCACGGCCGTGGACGAGCTGCGGGCCGCGGTGGACCGGAGCGACCCCGAGGTGGTGGTGTGCGTGGGCGAGGCCGGCGGCCGCCCCGGCGTCACCGTCGAGCGGGTCGCCATCAACGTCAACGACGCCCGCATACCGGACAACGCGGGACAGCAGCCCCTCGACGGCCCCGTCGTCGAGGGCGGCCCCGCCGCGTACTTCGCGACCCTGCCCATCAAGCGTTGCGTCGCCGCCGTACGCGCCGCCGGGATACCCGCCTCCGTCTCGCAGACCGCCGGGACCTTCGTGTGCAACCACGTCTTCTACGGCCTGGCCCATCTGATCGCCACCGAGCGGCCCGGCGTACGCGGCGGATTCGTCCACGTCCCTTACGCGCCCGAACAGGTCGTGGACCGGCCCGAACCGTCCCTGCCCGCCGCCACGGTCGCCGAGGCGCTCCGCGCCATCGTCACCACGGCGGCGAGCACCGGGACGGATGTGCGCGCCGCCGAAGGCGCGATCCACTGACCGACGGTTCGCCGGGCAGCCCGGGGAACTCCCGCGAAGCCGTAGACTGACGGGTCGGTGAGCGACGGGAGACGCGCCGGTGTACGGCGCGGTGCGTACGGGCACGACGCACCCTGACATAGCGGGATCTCGTGCCGTTTCGTGCGTTGTCGGTGCGACCGCCTAATCTGTGCGACGTGACATCTCCACCCCCCGGGGCCACCACCGCGCCCCAGCTCAACGGCCATGACGGGGCAGCCCGCCCGGCGCCGGGACCGGCCGCCGACGAGGGCCTGGCCCGGCGGCTGCGCGCGCTCGCGTGCACCGCGCCGCTCCATGACCTGGACACCCGCAAGGCCAACCTCGCGGGGGAGTACGGGGTGTACGCGATGGCCGAGGTCGCCCTCGCCGCCATCGACCTGGTCACGCTCAACATGGACTTCGACACCGGCGCCGACCACGAACAGATAGTGGCCAGGCTGCTGCCCCGCGTCGGCGCCCAGGCCCCCGGGCGGCCCGCCGCCGAGCACGAGCGCGTCGCCCGCTGGGTGCTGGAGAACCTGATCAATGTCGGCAGCGTGGACCGCGGCTTCCGCGCCGTGTACGGCACGTTCGGCGCCGACGGCGCGTATGTCCGGCGCGACTACGACTTCAAGCTGATCGAGGAAGTGCCGGGGCCCGGCGGCAGCGTCTATCTGCGCACCACCGACGAGGCGGTCAACGTCCTGGTCGGCGCCCTCGACACGGACGTCACCAGCGCCCAGATCGCCGCCGAGGTCAAGCTGGAGGTCCTCATCAGCCGCGGTCGCCTCGCCGACGCCCAACTCGCCGCCGAGCAGGCCCGCTACCGCACCGTCCAGTACTCGGAGACGCTGCGCCGCACGCTGGACGCGACCCGGCGCAACGTCCGCGCGGTCGACTGGCTGCGCACCGTCCCCGAGATGATCAACGAAGCGCTGGACCACGTCGCCGACCGCTACCGCCACGAGAACGCGATCCTCACCAACATCCGCAAGGCGCGTGACGAGGCCGAGGGCGCCGAGCACAAGCGGCGCGCCGCCGAGCTGGTCGACATCGTCAAGGACTGCATCCGGCGCCACACCCAGCTCCAGTCCCGGCTGCTGGAGGCCGGGCCGCTGTTCCGCGCCGAGCAGGACCGCCAGGCGTTCGCCCCGCCCGCCGCGCGCGCCGGACTCGACCTGTACGGACAGCTCCTGGCCCCGGTCCTGCCGCTCCCCGTCGAGCAGGCGGGCCGGGTCACCGACGGGTTCTTCGCCCGCGGCACGGGGATGCGGACGCCCACCTCCGTCCGCGTCGGCGACCTGGTCGACATGCTCCTCACCCCGCCCGTCGAGCGCGAACACCTCGGCGCGGAGATGCCCGAGCCGGACCTCATCGCGACCCCCGACGACAGCCGCTTCAGCGAGGAGCAGCTCGCGGTCGCCATGGAGCTGCTCGACCTCCCCGCCGACGCCCCGCGCCGCCTCTCCGGCCTCCTCGCCGAAGCCCGCCGCCGCGACCCCGACCTGCCCTACCTGATCGCCCTCCTGGCCGTCCACGCGGCCAGTCCCCCGGTCGGCACCGCCTACCGCCAGGGTGAACAGCGGCTGCTGTTCGCCGTGGACGACGGCACCGAGCTGGAGGACCACGAGTTCGGCGGCGCCGACCTCATAGTGGGCACCGCCCTCCTGGACGCCGCGGGCATGGCGGCGGACCGGACGGAGGTGGCGTAGATGCGACCCCGACGCGCCGCAGACCGTGGACACGCCCCGCGCAAGGAGCTTCACCCGTGACCGAGTACGACGCCGCCGACGACGCGGCACAGCCAGAGCCGACCGCCGCGCCGGGTGGACCGGCGGGCGGGGTCACGCCCGCCGACGCGGCCGACGCGGCGCGGCTGGTGTCCTTCGGGCTGCAGCCCAAGCTGCTGCCCGCCCGGGACGTGGAGTACGCCGAGCTGCTGCGCCGCTACCGCGACGAACCGGCCTTCGCCCGCCTCGCCGACGCCGTCGCCGCCGGGCTCGGGCTGATCGTGCTGGAGGTGTCCGCCCGCGCCGGGATGGCCGTGACCGCCGCCGAGGATTCCGTCTTCGCCGTCCGCATGGGCGACTACGCCCGCCGCGCCGCCAGCGACTCCGCCGACCGCTTCCTGCACGGGCTCGCCCATCTCGCGGTCGCTGCCATGGCCTTTCCGCGCCCCGAGGACCTGGCCGACGACGGGTACATCGGCCGGGTCACCGTCAACGGCGTCGACGCCTTCGTACGGCAGGCCTGCACCCGCCTGGAGGAACGGGCCGAGGAGCAGGGCGAGAACACCGACCCGGCCACCGACGCGCCCGGACTGGAGGCCGCCTGGCGGGTGTACGCGCGGCGCAGCGCCACCGGGGCGACCAAGGACGCGCGCCGGCTGGCCGGTTCGACGACCGGCATCATCGGCAAGGCCGTCGCCTTCCTCGTCGATTCCGGTTTCCTCCAGCGCACCGGGGACGAGTCCGGCGGCACGTACCGCACCACCGCCCGCTACCAGCTCCAGGTGCGCGACATGGCGGCCGGTGCCGCCATGTCCGAGCTGCTGGCGCTCGGCGTCGTGCCGGTCGCCGACGGCAGCGCGACGCTGCTGCCGCCGCAGGAGGGCGATGACCTCGACCTCGTCGCCGACGCCGGTCTGCCCTTCCACTCCTGACCGTCACACCTCCTTCCGACCCCTTCCGACAACGAGAGTCCGCCGCCATGTACGAGCTGTCCCGGATCCGCCTCTACTCCATCGGGCCGGCCGGTGCGCGCTATGCCGACACCGTGCTGGACCTGCGCGGAGTCGGCGATCCGGTGCCCAGCCCCGCGCCGACCCAAGCGGAGTTCTTCGAGGACGAGCCGGTCGGCCCGCCGCGCCGCCCGGCCCCCGCCGGGGTGCTCTTCCTGGAGAACGGCGGCGGCAAGTCCGTCCTCCTCAAGCTGATCTTCTCGGTCATGCTGCCCGGCCACCGCAACACCCTCGGCGGCGCCAGCTCCGGGGTGCTGCGCAAGTTCCTGCTCGCCGACGACTGCGGGCATGTGGCCCTGGAGTGGCAGCACACGGTCACCGGCGAGTCGGTCGTGGTCGGCAAGGTCAGCGAGTGGCGCGGCCGCCAGGTCTCCAACGACCCGCGGAAGTTCGCCGAGGCGTGGTACTCCTTCCGCCCCGGCCCCGGGCTCAGCCTCGACTCGCTGCCGGTCGCCGAGGCCGCGGCGGTCCGCCCCGCCGGGGAAGGCGCCTCCACCGCCCGCGGCCGGCGCCGCACCATGAAGGGGTTCCGGGACGCCCTCACCGAGGCGGGCAAGGCGTACCCGCACCTGGACGTCGCCTGGGTGGAAATCCACGAGCGCTGGAACGAACACCTCGGCGAGCTGGGCCTCGATCCCGAACTCTTCCGCTACCAGCGCGAGATGAACGCCGACGAGGGCGAGGCGGCCGGGCTCTTCGCCGTCAAGAACGACTCCGACTTCACCGATCTGCTGCTGCGGGCCGTCACCGACACCCGCGACACCGACGGGCTCGCCGACCTCGTCCACGGCTTCGCGCACAAGCTCGGCCGCCGCGCCGAGCTGACCGCCGAGCGCGACTTCACGGCCGGTTCGCTGGACCTGCTCCAGCGCATCGCCGACGCCGCCGAGCGCCGCGAGCAGGCGCGCGGAGTGCACGCGGGCGCCGAGCGCCGCACCCGTACGCTCGCCCGGCGGCTCTCCGCGCGCGGCGCCGAGGAGCGGGGCCGCGCCGGCGAACTCGCCCAGCAGGTCGCCGCCGCCGCGCACGCCGTCACCGAGGCGGAGACCGCGCGTGGACGCAGCGACCTGGTGGCCGCCGAACTCGCCTACCGCCACGCCTCACTGGCCCTCGCCGCCGCCGAGAAGGGCGCCGCCGCCCAGCGCCGCGAGCTCAACGACGCCCGCACCCTGCACTCCGCCTGGCAGGCCGCCGAGACGGTGCTCCGCCACCGCGCCGCCGCCGACCGCTCCGCGCGCGTGGCCGCCGCCATCCGCGAGGCCGAGCGGGACGCGGCCCCCGCGCTCGCCGCCCGCGCCAAGGCCGCCGCCGACCTCGTACGCGCCCTCCACGCGGCGGCGGAGGACGGCGAACGGCACGCCAACGAGGAGGAGGAGCGCTCCGCCGCCCTCCAGGAGACCGGCGAGGCCGCCCACCGCGACGCCACCTCAGCCGCCACCGCCGCGCAGCGCGCCCGCAGCGACGCCGAGCACCTGCGGCAGCGGCTCGCCGAGGTCGAGCAGGAGACCGCCGAGGCCGTGCGCGCCGGATGGCTCGACGACTCCGCCCCCGACGCCGACCCGGCCCGGGCCGCGCTCGCCGCCAGCGATGCCGAGAAGACGACCGCCGCGGCCTGGGAGGCCGCCCGCGAGACGGCCGACCGCACCGCCGACCACGCGAGGGCGTCCGCCGCCGAGCAGGCCCGCGCCGAACTGGCCGCCGCCCGCGCGGTCGACGCGGCGCGGGCGGCGGAGTCGGCGTACGACGCGGAGCGGCGCGCCGCCGAGGCGCTCGGCGCCGAGCCGCGCCTCATCGAGCTGCTGGGCCTCCCCCAGCCCGCCCCCACGATCCCCGCCGCCCGCTCCTCCGCGGCCGAGTCGTCCCGTACGGGCTGGATCACCGTCCGGGTGGACGACGACCCGGACGCGGACGACATGCTGGGCCTGTCCCAACTCCCCGCCGCCTTCCGCGCGGACCCCACCACCGGCACGCACGACGGGCACGCCGCGGACCCCGACCACACGTACGCCCCCGACGAGGCCCACGGCACCGCAGCGCGGGGCCCACGCGCGGACGACGACGAGGAGCGTCCGGACACGCCCGAAGACGGCACCCCGCGCGCCGCGTCCGGGCCCGGCGACGCCGAAGCCCGCCCCGGCCGCACCCACGCGGCCGACTCACGCCCCCAGGGCCGGGTGACGGTCCGCGTCGAGGCCCCGGAGGACGGAGGCGGCGCCCCCGCCGCCGCGAAGGAGCGGCCGCAGACCGGCGCCGGGGACGGTGCCATGCCGCCGTCGGCCGAGCGCGGCGCCCGCGACACCGGCGCGCCGCCCGCCGCCGGGTCCCGCCCGGCGGGCCGGAACACACCCTGCGCGGAGGAGCAGCGCCCGCAGTGCAGCGCCGTGAGCACCGGCACCGGCCGTACGCGGGCCGGCGGCGCTGCGGACGAGAGCGGCGTGGCGTCGTCGGCCGGTGCGCAGTGCCCGGCCTCACCCGCTGCGGGCCACGGCGCCGCCCCAGATGGCGGGGGCGCGGTGGCCGCCGTTGGCGTGGCAGAGGACCGGCGCTCGGGCAAGCCCGCGGCGGCGGAGCAGTCGGGCGAGGGCGGTGCGTCCGCCGCCGAGCCACAGCCGACGGGCCGGGGCGCGGCCCGAGCCGGGGAGGAGCGGCCGCAGACCGGCGAAGCGGACGAGACCGCCGTATCGGGCGCTGCGCACGGCGCCCGCGGCAACGTGGCCGCCGTGCGCGTGTACGCGGCCGATTCGCCGCCGCCCGGGCGGGTGACGGCCCGGGTCGGGGACGACGGGGACGGTGACGACCGGGCTTCCGCCGACGCGGACGGCGGCGCCGGGCCCGTGCCCGAGCAGGCGCTGGACTCCGGGCAGCCGCATCCGGCGGCCGACGCGTCCGGGGATGCCGCCGAGGGCGGCAACGATGCCGCGTCCGCCGCGCCCGCCGCGGCCGATTCGGCCAGTGCGTCCGCCGACGCCGCGCCTGTGTCCGAGCAGCCTGACGGGAGCGGGATCGCGGACGGCAGCGCCGTGCCGGAGCCCGGGCAGGCGCATGCTGCCGACGACGAGCAGGACTGCTGGGCCCCCGAGGTCGGCGACGGTGACACGCCCGCGGCGGGCGACTCGGCCGGCGCGTCCGGCAACGACACCGCCGCACCTGCTGCCGCCCCCGCGCCGCGGCAGCGGCCCGTCGGGGACGGGCCGTTGAGCGCCGAGGAGCTGGATCGGAACGTCGACGCGCTGCGGGAGCTGCTGGAGGAGAGCGTGGCCTCCGCCGAGCGGCAGCTGTTCGACCTGCGGACCGCCGCCGCCGAGGACTCGCGCATTCTCGCCGCGCTCGGCGACGGCGGGCTGCTGCCGCCCAGCCCCGACGTGCTGGCCGCCGTCGAGTACCTGGGCGAGCACGGCATCCCCGCCCTGCCCGGCTGGCGTTATCTGGCCCAGGCCGTCGACCCCGTCGACCACGCGGCCGTGCTCGCGGCCCGCCCCGAGCTGGTGGACGGCGTCGTCATCACGGACCCCGACACCCACGCCCGCGCCCGCGCGGTGCTGGGGCAGGCGTCGCTGCTGCCGCGTTCGGCCGTCGCGGTCGGGACGGCTGCCGCGCTGCTGGCGCCGACGCCCGCGCCCGACGCGGCCGAGGAGAGCGGGGTGTTCCTCGTCCCGCCGAACCCGGCGATGCACGACGAGCGCGCCGCGGACGACGAGCGGCGCGGGCTGCGCGGCCGGGCCGCGGCCCGGGACGAGGAGATCCGGGCGCTGGCCGCCCGGCTGTCCGGGGACCGGGCGCTGGCGGCCCGGCTGTCGTCGTGGCGCGGCGGCTGCCCGGCCGGGCGGCTCGCCGAGCTGGCGACCGCCGCCGAAGGCGCCGCGGAGGCGGCCGAGACGGCGCAGCGGGAGCTGACGGAGGCGCGTACGGCCCGGGCCGAGGCGGACGAGGCCGCCACCGAGGCGGCCCGGGTGCGGGACGAGCGGCAGGAGGCCGCGCAGCGGGCCCGCCGGGTGGCGGACGCGCTGGCGGGGCTGGCGTACCGGCTGCGCGAACGGGCCAACTGGCAGACCCGGCTGCGCGAACTCGCCGACGAGGCGGCCGAGGCCGAGGAGCGGGCCGCCGCCTGCGTGGACCGGGCGCGCGCCGCAGACGAGGACCGGCGCGCGGCCCAGCGCGCGGCCGACGACGCGCACCGCACCGCGCGCGCCCTGCGCGCCGAGCGGGCGGAGATCGCCGGGGCGCCCGACGACCTGGGCGACGACACCGAGCCGCCCACCGCGTCGCTGCCCGCGCTCCGCGAGGCGTACCGCGCGGCCTCCCAGGTCTACGAGAAGGTCGGCGTCGGCGCCGACCTGCGCGCCGAACAGGCCCGCGCGGAGAGCGACGAGAGCGCGGCGCTCGCCAGCCTCGACCGGCTCACCAACAAGGTCCGCACCCGCGCCGCCCAGCTCCTGGAGGGCACCGACGGCGCGGACGGCCCGTCCCGGCAGGCCGCGGCGGCCCGCGCCGAGTCGCTCGTCCAGATGCTGGAGACCCGCGCGTCGGCGGCCAGCGAGCAGCTCGGACGGCTGCGCGGCGAGGCCGAGCGGCTGGCCCCGGCAGACGGCGACGCGCACACCGCACTGCCGGAGGAGACGGTTCCGGCCGATGCGGAGCAGGCGAAGGAGCTGCTGCGCACGGCCAACGCCGAACTGGCCGCCCGGACGGACGCGCTGGACACCGCCCGCACCGCCCACGCCGACCTGCTGCGCTCCCACCGCTCCGCGGAGGACGCGGCGGGCGGCTTCGACGAGACGGCCGCCCTGCTGCGGGACCTGCTGCGCGAGGGCCCGGGCGCCGAGGACGACGGCGAGCGCCCCGACGCGTACGCGGGCGGCCTGGCCGAGGCCCGGCAGGCGGCCACCGAGGCCCGCCGCTCGCTGCGCGGCTGCGCGGCCGATCTGTCGGGCGCCGAGTCGGCGGTCCGGGAGGCGAGCGACGTCCTCGTACGGCACGCCAACTCCACCCGCTACGAGCAGGTCCGCACCCCCGCCCGCCAGCAGATCCGCGAACTGCCGGCGGCCGCGCTGCCCGAGCACGCCGCCGCCTGGGCCGACGCGTTCGCGCCCCGGCTGCGGGTGCTGACCGACGAGCTGGAGCAGCTCGAGCGCAACCGCGACTCCATCGTCGACCGGCTGCGCGGCCTGGTCGAGTCCTGCCTGGCCACGCTCCGTTCGGCGCAGCGGCTCTCCCGGCTGCCGGAGGGTCTTGGCGAGTGGTCGGGGCAGGAGTTCCTGCGGATCCGGTTCGACGACCCGGACCAGGCGACGCTCACGGAGCGGCTGGGCGAGGTCATCGACGAGGCGACCCGCTCGGCGGTGAAGAAGAATTCCGACCTGCGCCGGGACGGCATGTCCCTGCTGCTGCGCGGCGTCTCGGCGGCGCTCCAGCCACGCGGGGTGGCCGTGGAGATCCTGAAGCCGGACGCGGTGCTGCGCGCGGAGCGGGTGCCGGTGGGGCAGATGGGCGACGTCTTCTCCGGCGGCCAGCTGCTGACCGCCGCCATCGCCCTGTACTGCACGATGGCCGCGCTGCGCAGCAACGACCGGGGCCGCGACAAGCACCGCCACGCGGGCACGCTGTTCCTCGACAACCCGATCGGCCGTGCCAACGCGACGTATCTGCTGGAGCTCCAGCGGGCGGTCGCGGACGCGCTGGGCGTCCAGCTGCTCTACACGACGGGGCTGTTCGACACGACGGCGCTGGCCGAGTTCCCGCTGGTGATCCGGCTGCGGAACGACGCGGACCTGCGGGCCGGGCTCAAGTACATCAGCGTCGAGGAGCATCTGCGGCCCGGCCTGCCGGCGCAGGACCCGGAAGGGGAGCAGGTGCACGGCCAGATCACGGCGACACGGATGTACAAGCGGCCCGAGGGGGACGCGCCGGCCCAGGCCACCGGCCCGGCAGACTAGAGGGTCCCGCCCGGCGTCGTCACGACCTGGGTCGTGGTTCCGGCGGAGGGCGCGTAGTTGACGGACCCGTTGTAGTTGGCGGTGACGGTGTACGTACCCTTCGGCAACGGGTTGAACGTCGCGGAGGCCGTGCCGTTCACGAGGGTCACCGTCTGCGGGGTGCGCCCCGGGATGGCCAGGGTGACGGTCCCGGTGGGCGTCCCCGTACCGGGGGCGACGGGGGCCACGGTCGCGGTGACGGTCACCGGGTCGCCCGTCGTCGACGGGTTCGGTGTGGATACCACGGCTGTGGTGGTGGCCGCCCTGCTCAGCGTCTGGGTGTCGGTGCCGCTGGAGCCGGCGTAGCTGTTGTCTCCGCCGTAGGTGGCGGTGATGGTGAACGGGCTCCCCGTGGTCGTGGTGTAGGTGTGGGTGACGATGGCGACACCGCCGGACAGCGTGGCCACGGCGGAGTTGGTCCCGTCGCCGAAGGCGAAGGTGACCGTCCCGGTCGGCGTGCCGGAGCCGGAGGAGACGGTCGCGCTGATGGTCACCGATTGGCCGACCACCGACGGATCGGGGGTCGATGTGACCGTGGTGGTGGTCGTGTTCTTGTTGAGGGTCTGGGTGTCGGTGCCGCTGGAGGTGGTGAAGTTGGTGTCGCCGTTGTAGGTGGCGGTGATGGCGAAGGGGCTGCCGGTTCTGGTGGTGTAGGGGTGGGTGACGGTGGCGATGCCGCCGGTCAGGGTGGCGGTGGCGGCGGTGGTGCCGTCGCCGAAGGCGAAGGTGACGGTGCCGGTCGGCACTCCGGCACCCGGCGAGACCGGTGCCACGGTCGCCGTGAACGTCACCGACTGCCCGACCGACGAGGGGTCGGGGGAGGAGACCACGGCGGTGGTGGTGGTGGCCTTGTTCACGGTCTGGGTGTCGGTGCCGCTGGAGGTGGTGAAGTTGGTGTCGCCGTTGTAGGTGGCGGTGATGGCGAAGGGGCTGCCGGTTCTGGTGGTGTAGGGGTGGGTGACGGTGGCGATGCCGCCGGACAGCGTGGCGGTGGCGGCGGTGGTGCCGTCGCCGAAGGCGAAGGTGACGGTCCCGGTCGGGACACCCGACCCGGGGGCGACCGAGGAGACCGTGGCGGTGAGGGTCACCGGCTGGCCGACCACCGAGGGGTCGGGGGAGGACGCCACGGAGGTACTGGTGGCGGCCTTGTTCACGGTCTGGGTGTCGGTGCCGCTGGAGGTGGTGAAGTTGGAGTCCCCGTTGTAGGTGGCCGTGACGGACAAGGGGCTGCCGGACGTCCCGCCGAAGACATGGGTCACGGTCGCGACGCCGCCGGAGAGGGTGCCGGACGCCGATCCCGTCCCGTCCCCGAAGCTGAAGGTGACGGTGCCGGTCGGGGTGCCGGATCCGGGGGCGACGGAGGAGACCGTGGCGGTGAGCGCCACCGGCTGTCCCGCGACCGACGGATCGGGTGAGGTGACCACGGCGGTGGTGGTGGCGGCTTTGTTCACGGTCTGGGTGTCGGTGCCGCTCGACGAGGCGTAGCCGGTGTTCCCGTTGTAGGTGGCGGTGATGGGGTACGACGTGCCGGACGTGGCGGCGTACGCGTGGGAGACGGTCGCCACCCCGCCGGACAGGGGCGCCGTGACCGGCGACGTGCCGTCGCCGAACGTGAAGGTGACGGTCCCGGCCGGGGTCCCCGAGCCCGGTGCGACGGAGGCCACGGTGGCCGTGATGGTGGTGGACTGGCCCACCACAGTGGGGTCGGGGGAGGAGACCACGGCGGTGGTGGTGGCCGCCCTGTTCACGGTCTGGGCGTCGGTGCCGCTGGACGCGGCGTAGTCGGTGCCCCCGTTGTAGCTGCCCGTGATGGTGTACGGGCTGCCCGCTGTCCCGGTGTAGGTGTGCGTGACCGTCGCCAGCCCGTTGCTGACGGGGGCGGTGACCGTGGCGGTGCCGTCGCCGAAGTCGAAGGTGAGGGTGCCGGTCGGGGTGCCGGATCCGGGGGCGACGGAGGAGACCGTGGCGGTGAGGGTCACCGGCTGGCCGACCACCGAGGGGTCGGGGGAGGAGACGACGGCGGTGGTGGTTGCGGCTTTGTTCACGGTCTGGGTGTCGGTACCGCTGGACGACCCGAAGCTTGCGTCCCCGTTGTACGTCGCGGTCACCGTGTACGGACCGGCCGCGCTCGGGTACGTATGGGTGATCCTGGCGATGCCGCCGGAGACCGCCGCCGACGTGGCCGGGGTGCCGTCCCCGAAGTCGAAGGTGACGGTGCCGGTCGGCACTCCGGCGCCAGGGGCGACCGCTGCCACGGTCGCGGTGAACGTCACCGGCTGGCCGGCCACCGACGGATCCGGGGAGGAGACCGTCGTCGTGGTGGTCTGCGCCGGGCCGACCGTATGGGTGTCCGCGCCGGACGAGGAACTGAAGTTGGCGTCGCCGCTGTAGGTGGCGGTGACCGTGTACGGGCTGCCCGTCGCGCTCGCGTACGCGTGGGTGGCTGTCGCCACGCCGCCGGAGAGCCGCGCGGTGAGGGGCGCCGTGCCGTCGCCGAAGTGGAAGGTGACGGTGCCGGTCGGCACCCCGGGTCCGGGCGGGTTCGGTGCCACGGTCGCGGTGAAGGTCACCGGCTGGCCGGTGACCGAGGGATCCGGGGAGGAGGCGACCGTGGTCGACGTGGTGGTGGCGCTGGGCGACACCGTGTGGAGATCGGTCGCGGTGGAGGTGCCGAAGTCGGCGTCTCCGCTGTAGGTGGCGGTGGCCGTGTAGGGGCTGCCCGCCGCGCTCGCGTACACGTGGGTGATGACCGCGACCCCTCCGGAGACCGGTGCCGTGACGGTGGGCGTGCCGTCGCCGAAGTCGAAGGTGACGGTCCCGGTGGGGGCGCCCGCGCCGGGAGCGGCGGCCGACACCCGGGCGGTGAAGGTGACCGACTGCCCGTCCACGGACGGATCCGGGGAGGAGACCAGGGTCAGCCTGGTGGAGGCGGGGGCGACGGTGTGGGTGCCGGTGCCGGTGGATGTGGTGAAGTCCGGGTCCCCGTGGTAGCCGGCCGTGATGGTGTACGGGCCGCCGGAGGTGCTCGCCCAGGTGTGGATGACGGCCGCCGCGCCCGCGGTGACCGTGGCGGTGACCGCGGGGGTGCCGTCGCCGAAGTCGAAGGTCACCGTCCCCGTCGGGGTACCGGCTCCCGGTGCGACGGCCGAGACGGTGGCGGTGACGGTCACGGGCTGCCCCGTCACCGACGGGTCGGGTGAGGTGACCACGGTGGTGGTGGTCGCGGCGGGGCCGACGGTCTGGGTGTCGGTGCCCGTGGAGGCGGTGAACCCCGCGTCCCCGCTGTAGGTGGCGGTGATCGCGTACGGGCTGCCCGAGGTGTCGGCCCAGACGTGGGTGTGGGTGGCGCCGCCGCCCACCAGGGGCGCCGTGACCGGGGGAGTGCCGTCCCCGAAGGTGAGGACGACGGTGCCCGTCGGGGTGCCGGCTCCCGGGGCCGCCGCCGTGACGGTGGCGGTGACGGTCACCGGTCCGCCCGCGACCGAGGGATCGGGCGACGAGCTGACCACCGTCGTCGACGACGCGGGCTCCACCGTGTGGTTGTCGGTCCCCACGGATCCGATGAAGTCGCCGTCGCCGCTGTAGGTGCTGGTCACCGTGAACGGGCTGCCCGCCGCGGTGGCGTAGGCGTGGGTGGCCGTGGCCGTGCCGTCCGTCACCGATACGACGACCGGTGCGCTGCCGTCGCCGAAGTCGTACGTCACCGTGCCGGTCGGCGCACCGTCCCCCGGGGCGTCCGGCACCACCTGGGCGATGAACGTCACCGGCCGGCCC
The DNA here is from genome assembly GCF_044332925.1 of Streptomyces sp. NPDC021212. Taxonomy (NCBI): domain Bacteria; kingdom Bacillati; phylum Actinomycetota; class Actinomycetes; order Kitasatosporales; family Streptomycetaceae; genus Streptomyces; species Streptomyces sp. NPDC021212. The sequence goes on along the minus strand of NZ_JBIRPZ010000017.1, from coordinate 40,426 downwards.
GTCACCGAAGGCTCCGGCAGTCCGCCGACGGTGGTGGTGGTCGCGGCCCGGCCGACGGTGTGGGTGTCCGTACCCACGGAGGCGGTGAAGTCCGCCTCGCCGTTGTAGGTGGCCGTGATGGCGTACGGGCTGCCGGTCGCCGTGGCGTAGGTGTGGGTGGCGGTGGTCGTGCCGCCGCTCAGGGATTCGGTGACGGTGGGCGTCCCGTCGCCGAAGTCGAAGGTGACCGTGCCGTCCGGGGTTCCTGACCCCGGCGCGATCGGGAGGACCGTGGCGGTGACGGTGACCGGCTGGCCCACCACCGAGGGATCGGGTGAGGAGACCACGGTGGTGGTGTCCGCGGCCGCGGCGACGGTGTGGGTGTCGGTGCCGGTGGAGGCGGTGAAGTCGGCGTCGCCGCCGTAGTCGGCCGTGATGGCGTACGGGCTCCCCGAGGTGTCGTTCCAGATGTGCGTGGCCGTCGCCACCCCGGCCGCCAGCGGCACCGTGACGGGGGCCGTGCCGTCGTCGAAGCCGAAGGTGACGGTCCCGGTCGGGGTCCCGGCTCCCGGGGCGGCGGCCGAGACGGTGGCGGTGACCGTGACCGGCTGGCCCGCCACCGAGGGATCGGGCGAGGAGGACACCGCGGTCGTGGTCGGGGCCTGGACCACGGTCTGCGTGGTGGTGGCGCTGGAACCGGTGAAGTCCACGTCACCGCCGTAGGCGACGGTGACCGGGTACGGGCTGCCGGACGTACCGGCGTAGGTGTGGCCGACCGTCGCCACCCCGGCGACGACCGGCACCGCGGCCGGGGTCGTGCCGTCGCCGAAGTCGAACGTCACCGTGCCCGTCGGCGAGCCTCCGCCCGGCGCCACCGGGGCCACGGCCGCCGTGAAGGTGACCGGCCGGCCGGTGACGGACGGATCCGGCGCGGAAGCCACCGTCGTGGTGGTCGCGGCCTGCACGACCGTCTGGGCCTCGGTGCCCACCGACGCGGTGAAGTCGGCGCTGCCGCTGTAGGTGGCGGTGACCGTGAAGGGGTCGCCGAGGGAGGTGGCGTACAGATGCGTGAGGATGACCGCCCCACCGGTCAGGGGCGCCGTGGTGGGTGCCGTACCGTCGCCGAAGTCGACGGTGACGGTACCGGTGGGCACCCCGGCGCCCGGCGGCACCGGCGCCACCGTCGCGGTGACCGTCACCGGCTCGCCCACCACCGACGGGTCCGGCGCGGCGGTCACCGTGGTGGTGGTCGCGGCCTGGTGCACGGTGTGGGGATCGGTGCCCGCCGACGCGGTGAAGTCGGGGCCGCCGCTGTAGGCGGCCGTGACGGTGTAGGGGCTGCCGGCCGTGCCGGTGTAGGCGTGCGTGACCGTCGCCAGTCCGCCCACGGCGTCGGCGGTGACGGTCGGGGTGCCGTCGCCGAAGTCGAAGACGACCGTGCCGAGCGGAGTGCCCGTCGCCGGGGAAACGGTCGCGACACCGGCGATGAAGGTCACGGGTCCGCCGACCGTGGACGGGTCCGGCCGCGAGAAGAGAGTGGTGGAAGTGTCCGCCGGGTTCACGCTCTGGCTGTCGGTGTCCGTGGAACCGCTGAAGCTCGCGTCCCCGTTGTACGTGGCGGTCACGGTGTACGGGCTGCCCGCCGTGTGCGCGTACGCGTGGACGGCGGTCGCGACCCCTGCGGCGAGGGGCGCGACGACCGGTGCGGTGCCGTCGCCGAAGTCGAGGGTGACGGTGCCGGTCGGGGTGCCGGCGCCCGCGTCCACCGGTGCGACGGTCGCGGTGACGGTGACCGGTTCGCCGGTCATGGAGGGATCCGGCGTGGTGGTCACCGTCGTCGTGGACGTGGCCAGGGTGACCGTCTGGCTGTCGAGTCCCGCCGAGCCGGAGAAGTCGACGTCACCGCTGTAGACGGCGGTGATCGAGTAGGGGCTGCCGGCCACGCCGGTGTACGTGTGGGCCGCCGTCGCCGTACCGCCCGACAGGGTCGCGGCGACGGGCGCGGTGCCGTCGCCGAACTCGAAGGTGACGGTCCCGGTCGGGGTGCCCGAGGCGGGCGGCACGGCCGCGACGGTCGCGGTGACCGTCACCTCTTCGCCGACGACGGACGGGTCCGGCGCGGAGCCGACCGTGGTCGAGGTGGCCGAGACGCTCATCTCCACGCGCTGCGCGGTGGTTCCGGTGGAGGCGGCGAAGTCGGGGTCGCCGCTGTAGGCGGCGGTGACGGTGTACGGGCTGCCCGCGGTGCCGGTGTACGCGTGCGTCACCATGGCCAGGTTGCCCGAGACCGGCGCGGTGGCGGTCGGCGTGCCGTCGCCGAAGTCGAAGGTGACGGTGCCGGTCGGGTTGCCCGCGCCCGGCGGCACCGGGGTTACGCGCGCGATCAGGGTCACCGTCTGGCCCACCGCCGAGGGCTCCGCCGTCGAGGTCACCGTGGTGGTGGTCGCGGCCGGTGCGACGGTGTGGACGATGGTGTCCTCGGACGGGTCGAAGTCGGAGTCGCCGCTGTACTCGGCGGTGATGGTGTACGGGCTGCCCGCCGCGCTGGCGTACGCGTGGGTCACGGTCGCCGAGCCCGCCACGAGTTGCGCGGTGACGATCGGGGAGCCGTCGCCGAAGTCGAACGTGGCGGACCCGGTGGGGATGCCGGACGCGGGTGCGTCGGGCGTCACGGTGACCGTCACCGTCTCGCCCGTCACCGACGGGTCGGGCGCGGCGGAGACCGTGGTGGTGGTCGCGGCCGGCTCGACGCTGTGGACGTCGGTGCCCACGGACGTCAGGAAGTTGGCGTCTCCGCTGTAGGTGACGGTGACCTGGTACGGGAGGAGCGCCGCGTGGGCGTAGGCGTGGGGGACGTCGACGGTGCCGCCCGTGAGCGATGCGGTGACGGGCGTGGTGCCGTCGCCGAAGTCGAAGATGACCGTGCCGGTGGGGGTGCCGGAGGCGGGCGGCACGGCCGCGACGGTCGCGGTGAAGGTGACCGTCTGGCCTGTCACCGAGGGGGACGGCGTGCAGGTCACCACCGTCGTCGACACCCCCTGCACGACGTCGTGGGTGTCCGCGCCGACCGAGGCGTTGAAGTTGGCGTCGCCGCTGTAGGTGGCCGCGACGGTGTACGGGCTGTCCGCCACCTCCGGATTGGTGTGGCCGACCGTCGCCGTACCGCCCACGACGGGCACCGTGACGGGTGTGGGGGTGTCGCTGAACGCGAAGGTCACGGTCCCCGTCGGCGCGCCGGACGCAGGGGCGTCGGGGATGACCTGCGCCACGAACGTCGTCGACTGCCCCACCCTGGACGGGTCGGGGGTGGAGGTGACGGCGGTGGTGGTGTCGGCTGCCTGGACGGTGTGGGTGTCGGTGCCGCTGGAGGTGGTGAAGTTGGTGTCGCCGTTGTAGGTGGCGGTGACCGTGTACGGGCTGCCGGTGGTGCCGGTGTAGGTGTGGGTGGTGTTCGTGGCGCCGCCGGTGAGGTGTGCGGTGACGGTGGGGGTGCCGTCGCCGAAGTCGAGGGTGACGGTGCCGGTGGGGGTGCCCGCGCCGGGTGGTACGGCCGTGACGGTGGCGGTGAAGGTGGCGGGTTCGCCGACCACGGACGGATCGGGCGCGGAGGTGACGGCGGTGGTGGTGTCGGCTGCCTGGACGGTGTGGGTGTCGGTGCCGCTGGAGGTGGTGAAGTCGGCGTCGCCGCTGTAGGTGGCGATGACCGCGTAGGGACTGCCGACGGTGTCCGTGAAGGTGTGCGTGGCCGTCGCCACACCGGCCGTCAGTGGCACGGTGACGGGGGTCGTGCCGTCGTCGAAGTCGAGGGTGACGGTGCCGGTGGGGGTGCCCGCGCCGGGTGGTACGGCCGTGACGGTGGCGGTGAAGGTGGCCGGTTCGCCCACCGCGGACGGGTCGGGCGCGGAGGTCACGGTGGTCGTCGTCAGGGACGGCCCCACCACCTGGCTGCCCGTCCCCGCGGAGGTGGTGAAGTTGGTGTCGCCGTTGTAGGTGGCGGTGACCGTGTACGGGCTGCCGGTGGTGTCCGTGTAGGTGTGGGTGGTGTTCGTGGCGCCGCCGGTGAGGGGCGTGGTGACGGTGGGGGTGCCGTCGCCGAAGTCGAGGGTGACGGTCCCGGTGGGGGTGCCCGCGCCGGGCGGCACGGCCGTGACCGTCGCCGAGACGGCCACCGGCTGTCCCACCACCGAGGGATTCGGCGTGAGGCTCACCGCGGTGGCGGTGGCGGCCTGTTGGACGGTCTGGTTGTCAGTCCCCGTGGAAGCGGTGAAGTCGGTGTCGCCGCTGTAAGTGGCGGTGATGGTGTACGGGCTTCCGCCGGTGTCCGGATAGGTGTGGGTCACGGTCGCACCGGCGCCCGACAGCGGCAGCGTGGCCGGGGGAGTTCCGTCGCCGAAGTCGAACGTCACGGTGCCGGTCGGCGCACCGGCCCCCGGTGCCACCGGCAGGACGAGGGCGACGACGGTGACCGGCTGCCCGGCCAGGGACGGGTCGGGCGAGGCGGTCACCGTGGTGGTGGTGTCGGCCTGCCGGACGGTCTGGGTGTCCGTCCCGCTGGAGGCAGTGAAGAGGGTGTCGCCGCCGTAGGTGGCGGTGACGGTGTACGGGGTGCCGGACGGGTCGGCGTAGGCGTGGTCGGCCGTGGCCGTGCCGCCGGTGAGCCGAGCCGTCACGGCGGGCGTGCCGTCGCCGAAGTCGAAGGTGACGGTGCCGGTCGGGGTGCCCGAGCCCGGCGGCACCGGTGTCACGGTGGCGGTGAAGGTCACCGGCTGGCCGACCACGGAGGGGTCGGGTGCCGAGGTGACCGTCGTTCCCGTGGACGCCTGGTAGCCGAAGACGCCGGGGACCGTGACGGTGCCCCCGGGGGTGGTGAGGGTGAGGTCGGCGGGCCCTGCGGTGCCCGGCGGCGTCACCACGACGAGCAGGGTGTCGGAGAACGCGCGGAAGGACGCCGCGGGGGCGCCGCCGACCGTGACGGCGGTGACGCGGGAGAGTGCGGTGCCGGTCACGAGGACCGTGGTACCGCCCGCGATCGGGCCCGTTGCCGGGGAGACACCGGTGACGGTGGGCACGGCCACGTAGGTGTAGAGCAGCCGGTTGCTGAGTCCGCCGGTCGTGGTGACCCAGACCGGGACGGTGCCCGGCCCCACGGCCGGCGGAGCGGCCACGATGAGTTGCTGGTCGGAGACGGCGGTGGGGTGTGCGGCGGCGGCGCCGAAGTTCACCAGCAGCGCCGTGGAGAGGTTGGCGCCGCCGAGCTCGACGATGTTGCCGCCGCCGATCGGGCCGGCGGCGGGAAGGATGGTGCGCAGAGTGGGCCAGCGGATGTAGAAGAAGTAGCCGATGCGGGCGGTGCCGCCGGGGGTGGTGACGGTGACCGGCACCGCCCCGTTCCCTGCGGGGGTCACGGCCATGATGGTCGCGTCGTCCAGCACGGCGAAGCCGACCGCCGGACGGAGACCGAAGCGCACGTCCGTGGCGCCGGTGAAGTGGTGGCCGATGAGGGTCACCACGGTGCCGCCGGTGTACGGGCCCTGGTCGGGGAAGACGCCGGAGAAGCGGTTGAGGAGGTCCAGTTCGCCGAAGGGCGCGGCCGCGACCACACCGGTGGGGATCGCCAGACGGACTGAGAGACCCGGCGCCCCGAGCCCGGCCATGCGGACGACGCGGCGGGTCACCGGGTCGATGACCGCGACGCGCTTCCCGTAGCGGTCGGTGAGGACGATGAGCCCGCCCGGGTCATACGGAATCAGCATGACGGCGCCTTCCACTCCTCCGGGAAGGATGGGCGGCCCGCCGGAATCCGAGGGATCCAGTAACCCATTCCGGTGAGGCGAAGACAACGCCGCCCACCGTGCATCACCCGAACGGCGGAGCGCGGAGGGAGCGGCGCCACGGCCGGTCCGCCGCCCCCTCCGCGCTCCGCCCGCCCCCGGTCAGACCTTCGTCGGCGTCGAGGTCATGGTGTCCACCGCCGCGTGCTCGGCCAGCACGCCCGTACGGTGGCGCTGGACGAACCCGTAGTAGGCGAAGCCGCCGAGCGCGACCGTCCCCACGAAGAGGTGTGGAAGCTGCCAAGGGTTCTCTTCAGTTCGGGGCGGTAGCCGAACTCGGTGAGTTCGGCGTCATCCTGCGAAGCGGACACGGTGGACACTCCCATGTCGGGCGGGGCGGCCCTGCGCGGGTCAGGTGAACCAACCCTGCGGCCTGGGGCGGGTGTTGCACCAGATGTGCTTCGCCTGCCGGTACTCGGCGAGCCCGCTCGGCCCCAGTTCCCGCCCCGTCCCCGACTGCTTGAACCCGCCCCACTCCGCCTGCGGCAGCGTCGGGTGGAGGTAGTCGTTGATCCATACGGTGCCCAGCCGCAGCCGGGACGCGACCCTCCGCGCCCGCTCCTCGTCGCCGGACCACACCGCCCCCGCGAGCCCGTACACCGTGTCGTTGGCGAGCCGTATCGCCTCCTCCTCGGAGGCGAAACGTTCCACCGTGAGCACCGGCCCGAAGGACTCGTCGGCCAGTACCGACATCCCGCTGCGGCAGGAGTCCAGCACCGTCGGCCGGTAGTAGAAGCCGTCCCGTAGCTCCGGATCGTCCGGGCGGGCGCCGCCGCAGCGCAGCCGGGCGCCCTCCGCGAGCCCGGTTGCCACGTACGCCTCGACCTTGGCCCGGTGCGCGGCCGAGATCAGCGGACCGGTCTGGGCCCGCTCGTCGAACGGCCCGCCGAGCCGGATCGCGCGGGCCCGGCGCACCACCTCGTCCACGAAGGCGTCGTGCACCGGGTCCTGCACCAGCAGCCGGGCGCCCGCCGAGCAGACCTGCCCGGAGTGGTGGAAGACGGCGGTGAGCGCGTAGTCGACGGCGGTCTCGAAGTCCGCGTCCGCGAACACGATGTTGGGGTTCTTGCCGCCCAGCTCCAGAAAGGTCCGCTTGACCGTGCCGGAGGCCGCGGCCATGACGCGGCGCCCGGTCCGCAGGCCGCCGGTGAAGGACACCAGGTCCACATCGGGGTTGTCGGTGAGCGGGGCGCCCGCCTCGGCGCCCGGCCCCAGCACCAGATTGGCCACCCCGTCCGGCAGCCCCGCCTCCGCCAGCAGCCGCATCAGCGCGATGGCCGTGGACGGGGTCAGCTCGCTGGGTTTCAGCACGAAGGTGTTGCCCGCGGCGAGCGCCGGCACCACCTTCCACGCGGTCTGCAGCAGGGGGTAGTTCCACGGGGTGATCAGCGCGCAGACCCCGACCGGTTCGTGGACGACCCGGCTGACGGCGTCCTCGGTACCGGTCTCCACGATCCGGTCCGCCTCGGTGCGCACCAGCTGCCCGTAGTAGCGGAAGCACGCGATCACATCGTCGACGTCCCGGTGGCTCTCCGCCAGCCGCTTCCCGGTGTCCAGGGACTCCGCGCGGGCCAGGGCCGCCTTGTCGCGGGCCAGCAGATCGGCGACCCGCAGCAGCAGATCCCCGCGGGCGGCGGCCGGGGTGCCCGGCCACGGGCCGTCGTCGAACGCCTGCCGGGCGGCGGCCACCGCCTCGGCCACGTCCTTGGCGCCGCCCTCGTCGACGACGGCCACCAGCGTGCCGTCGGCCGGGCACCTGATCTCCCGGGTGCGTCCGTCGATCGCCTCGGTCCACTCGCCTCCTATGAAGAGATCACTCACGGGCATTCCTCCACTTCCGGGGCGGGGACATGGTCGGTCACCCATCGGTGGAAGGCGCCGATGTGGTGCTCGCTGGGCACGAGCACCCCGCCGTGGCGGTACGCGCGCGAGTCCATGGCGGGCTGGGTGCGCTCACAGGCGTCGAAGTCCTGGACGTTGACCCGGTGGAACAGCTCGACCGACTTGGACAGGTCCCGCTCCGACGCCACCACGTCCGGCGCGTACAACCAGTCGCAGGTGATCAGCGTGCGGTCGGCGGCGAGCGGGAACATCCGGTGGACGATCACATGGTCGGGGACCAGGTTGACGAAGACCTGCGGCCGCACGGTGATCGCGTAGTAGCGGCGGTCCTGTTCGTCGGCGATGCCGCTGAACCGGTCGAAGCCCGCGCTGCCGTCCACCGTGAACCCCTGGGCCTCCTCGGCGAACTCGGCACCGTGCCCCACGAAGTACTGCGCCGCCAGGCCGTCGGCGAACTCCGGCAGCACCTCGGTGAGTTCGGGATGGATCGTGGCGCAGTGGTAGCACTCCATGAAGTTCTCGATGATCAGCTTCCAGTTGGCCTGGATGTCGTACTCGATCCGGCGGCCGAGCGACAGCCCCGCCACGCCGTACCGCTCCACGGCCTCGGTGTCGCCGAGCCGCTCGGCGACCGCCCCGACGACGGTCTCCTCGAACGACGGCGGCTCATCGGCCAGGCACACCCAGGCGTAGCCCAACCACTCGCGCAGCCGCACCGGCACCAGCCCGCGCTCGGTCCGGTCCACATCGGGCATCCGCTGGAGGTTCGGGGCGGCGGTGAGCCGGCCGTCCAGGTCGTACGTCCAGGCGTGGTACGGGCACTGGAGCGAGCGCCGTACCGTGCCCGACTCCTCGGTGCACAGCCGGGCGCCGCGGTGGCGGCAGACGTTGAGGAACGCGCGTAGCTCACCGCCGCGGTTGCGGGTGATCAGCACGCTCTCACGGCCCACCTGCACGGTGCGGAAGGCGCCCGGCCGGTCCAGATCGGCGCTGCGGACCGCGCAGAACCACATCGCCTCGAACAGGTGTTCCTGCTCCCGCCGGAAGACCGAGGGGGAGGTGTACCAGTGGCCGGGGAGGGTGGTGATCAGGCTGGGGGACGTGGCGGCGGGGGACTCGGGAGCCACGGTCATGGGGTTCTCCGTAAATCGGGCGCGGCGGCGGTCGGCCGGGCGGGGGTCGAAGAGGCGAAAAGGGCGCGGAGCATCAGCGGCACGTCAGCGGCGGATGCGTTCCATGCCCGGGTCGAAGAGGGGTTCGGTGGCGACGGTCGCGGGGACCTTCTCGCCGAAGTACTCGATATGGACGGCGGTTCCGGGGACGGCCACCTCGGCGGGCAGCCAGGCGTAGGCGACGGTGCGGCCGATGGTGTAGCCGTACGAGGCGCTGGTGACATAGCCCGCGGGGAGCCCGGCCTCGCCGACCGCGTACACCGGTTCCTTGCCCAGGACGATCGCGGCCGGGTCGTCCAGGGTGAGACAGGCCAGCCTGCGCCGCGCCGTCTCCTCGCCGCGGCCCTCCAGGGCCGGGCGCCCCAGGAAGTCGCCCTTGTCCATCCGGACGGCGAAGCCGACACCCGCCTCGTACGGATCGTGCTCGGTGGTCATGTCGTGGCCCCAGGCCCGGTAACCCTTCTCCAGCCGCAGGCTGTTGAAGGCGGAGCGGCCGGCGGCGATCACCCCGTGCCGCTGCCCGGCCTCCCACAGCGTGTCCCACAGCCGCAGGCCCAGGTCGGCGGTGGTGTACAGCTCCCAGCCCAGCTCACCGACGTAGCTCAGCCTCATCGCGGTCACCGGGACATGGCCGATGTAGGTGTGCCGGGCCTTGAAGTAGCCGAACGCCTTGTGCGAGAAGTCGTCCGGGGTGAGCGGCTGGACCAGCTCCCGGGCGAGTGGGCCCCACACCCCGACGCAGCAGGTGCCGGGCGTGATGTCGGCGATGTGGACTCCCCCGGTCTTCGACCGGGAGGTGCCCCCTCCGGGCGCGTGGCGCAGCAGCCAGTCCAGGTCGAGGCCGCTGTTCGCGCCGACTTGGAAGCAATTCTCCGCGAGACGGGCGACGGTCAGGTCGCTGCGTACGCCCCCGGCCTCGTCGAGCAGCAGGGTGTAGGTGACCGCACCCGGCTTCTTCGCGAGCTGGTTGGTGGTCATGCGCTGGAGGAAGTCCAGGGCGCCGGGGCCGGTGACCTCCAGCCGCTTGAGCGGGGTCATGTCGTACAGCGCGACCCGTTCCCGGGTGGCCCGGGCCTCGGCGGCGGCGATCGGCGACCAGTAGCGGGCCGACCAGGCGTCGCGCTCGGGCAGTTCGAGCCCTTCGGCGAGCGCGGCGTTGGCCTCGTACCAGTGCGGCCGCTCCCAGCCCCCGCCCTCCAGGAAGTACGCGCCCAGCTCCCGCTGGCGCCCGTAGAAGGGGCTGACCCGCAGCGGGCGCGGCTGCTCCACGGGCTGGAGCGGATGGATGACGTCGTACACCTCGGTGAAGCTCTGCGCGCCGCGCTCGGCGATGTACGCGGAGGAGGTCTGGGCGTCCTCGAAGCGGTACGGATCGCACTCGTGGACGTCCCAAGACGGCCGTCCGTCGGTCATCCACTCGGCGACGGCCTTGGCGACGCCCGCGGAGTGGGTCACCCACACCGCCTCGGCCAGCCAGAAGCCGCGCACCTCACGGGACTCGCCGATGACCGGCATCCCGTCCGGCGTGAAGGAGAAGACCCCGTTGAACCCCTCCTCGACGCGGCTCCCGCCGAGTGCCGGGATCAGGCCGATGCTGTCCTCCCAAGCGGGCGCGAAGTCCTCCTCCGTGAACGGCAGCGAGGACGGCATCACCGGCGCGTCGTCGTACCCCGGCAGGGCGGCCGGGTCGACCGGCATCGGGCGGTGTGCGTAACTGCCGATGCCGATGCGGTCGGTGTGCTCGCGGTAGTACAGGTCGCGGTCCTGGAAGCGCAGCAGCGGCCGGCTCGCCTCGGTGCGCGGGTCGTTCACCCCGGCCAGCTCGGGCAGCGGCGCCGTCTTCGCGTACTGGTGGGCGAGCGGCAGCAGGGGGACGCGGACGCCCGCCATCGCACCGATCAGCGGACCCCAGAACCCGGCCGCCGAGACCACGATGTCGGCCGGGAAGGTGCCCCGGTCGGTGACGACCGCGGTGACCCGGCCGCCCTCCTGCTCGATACCGGTGACGGTGTGCCGCTCCAGGAACCGGGCGCCGCGCGCGGTGGCCCGCTCCATCTGGGCACGGCAGGCGAGCAGCGCGCGGGCCAGCCCGTCCTCCGGGGTGTGGAAGCCGCCGAGGATCTTCCCCGGGTCGAGCAGCGGCCACAACTCGGCGCACCGCGCCGGGGAGAGCAGTTCGCCCCTGATGCCCCAGGACGCGGCGAGCCCCGCCTTGCGGTGCAGATCGGCCCAGCGCTCCTCGCTGGTGGCGATCTCCAGACCGCCGACCGGGTTGAAGCAGGACAGCCCGTCGGCCTCCAGCGCGGAGAACTTCTCCACGGTGTAGACGGCGAACTCGGTGAGCGTCTTGGACGGGCTGGTCCGGAACACCAGCCCGGGCGCGTGCGACGTCGAGCCGCCGGGGGCGGGCAGCGGTCCCTGCTCCAGGACCGTGACCCCGGTCCAGCCGCGGGCGGTCAGCTCGTCGGCGAGCGAGCAGCCGACGATCCCGGCACCGACGATGACGACGCGTCGGCTCCGCTCCCCGGCCATCACAGCACCACCACGGAACGCAGGACCTCGCCGCGCTGCATCTTGGTGAACGCGGGCTCCACCTCGTCCAGCGCGATCGTCTCGCTGACGAACGCGTCCAGGTCGAGCTTGCGGCTGAGGTGGAGATCGATCAGGACCGGGAAGTCCCGGCTGGGCAGACAGTCCCCGTACCAGGACGCCTTGAGCGCACCGCCCCGCCCGAACACGTCGATCAGCGGCAGGTCGATCCGCATCTCCGGGTCCGGCACACCGACCTGCACCAGCGTCCCGGCCAGATCGCGCATGTAGAAGCCCTGGCGGTAGGTCTCGGGGCGGCCCACCGCGTCGATGACGATGTCGGCGCCCAGCCCCCCGGTCAGCTCGCGGACCGCCTCGACCGGGTCCGTACCCCGGGAGTTGACGGTGTCGGTCGCGCCGAAGCGGGTGGCCGCGTCCAGCTTGGCGTCGTCGATGTCCACGGCGATCACCCGGCGCGCCCCGGCCAGCGAGGACGCGGCGATCGCCGCGTTGCCGACCCCGCCGCAGCCGATCACCGCGACGGTGTCGCCGTTGGACACCCCGCCGGTGTGCACGGCCGCGCCGTAACCGGCCATCACGCCGCAGCCGATCAGCCCCGCCGCCTCGGGACGGGCCGACGGGTCGATCTTCACCGCCTGCCCCGCCGCGACCAGCGTCTTCTCGGCGAAGGCACCGATGCCGAGCGCCGGGGTCAGCGGGGTGCCGTCGGTGAGAGTCATGGGCTGGGCGGCATTGCGGCTCTCGAAGCAGTACCAGGGGCGGCCGCGGCGACAGGAGCGGCAGCCGCCGCAGGGCGCGCGCCAGGCCAGCACCACGTAGTCGCCGGGGGCCGCCCCGGTGACCCCCGGGCCCACGGCCTCGACGATTCCGGCCGCCTCGTGCCCGAGCAGATACGGGAACTCGTCGCCGACCGCGCCGTCCCGGTAGTGCAGATCGGTGTGGCACACCCCACACGCCTGGACGCCCACCAGCACCTCGCCGGGTCCGGGATCGGGCACGATGACCGGCAGCACCTCCACGGGTGCGCCCTTTTTCAGCGCGACAACGGCGCGGACTTCTTGCGGCATGGCTCACTCCTCTGTTCTCCTGCGCCGGCAGGGACCGGTGCGTGGGAGCTGGCACGAGCTGGCATGAGGTGTTCGGAAGAAGCGGGGAAGCCAAGCCGGTTGAAACGGCCGCTGGTTACCCCCCAGTTGCGTAATGCGCGGCGTGTTGCGCGATGAGGGACATCCTGAAAGCCGCGTCCACGACGCGTCAAGAGGTACCGCGCAAACCGTCCGTAAAGCAGCGCTGACCCCGGGTTTCCCACCCAGGACACGACGAAGGGGCCGGAACGGATCCGGCCCCTTCGGGTGGGTGGGGGAGGGTTTTCGGTCAGCCGGGGAAGCCCATGCGACGGGACAGCTCCGCGGCGGTCTTCATGGCGTGCTCGGCGAGATCCAGCAGCTGGCTCTGGGCCATCCGGTACACCGGGCCCGAGACGCCGATCGCCCCGATGACCGCGCCGTCGTGGCCGTGCACCGGTGCGGCGACCGCGTTCAGCCCGATCTCCAGTTCCTCGCACGAGTAGGCGAAGCCGCGCTCGGCGGCGGTCTCCAGCTGCTGCCGCAGCTCCGCCGAGGTGGTGATGGTGTGCTCGGTGAACCGCGGCAGCTTCCGCGTCACCAGCCGCTCCCGCCGCTCGCCGCTCAGATGGGCCAGCAGCATCTTGCCGCTGGCGGTCGCGTGCAGCGCGGTGCGCCGTCCCAGCCAGTTGTAGGCCGTCACCGCGGCGGCCCCGCGCGCCTGCATGATGTTGACCGCGGCGTCGCCGTCCAGCACCGCGATGTTGGCCGTCTCGCCGGTCTCGTCGGCCAGCGCCCGGCACACCGGGGCGCCCTCCTGCGAGATGTCGAGCCGGATGGCGGCCGCGCCCGCCAGTCTCAGCACCCCGGCGCCCAGGTAGTACTTCCCGCGCTCGCGCTCCTGGTCGACGAGGCCGCGGTTCTCCAGCACGCCCAGCAGTCGGAAGGCGGTCGACTTGTGCACTCCCAGTTCGTCGGCGATCTCGGTCACTCCGGCCTCGCCGAGTCTGGCAAGGATCTCCAGGACGCTGACCGCCCTGTCCACCGATTGCACTGCCCCGGCGGCCCCCCGCTTGTCCTCGGCCCGGTCCTCGGTCGTGTTCGTCATGGGTTAGATCTCACCATCCGGCGGCTCCGAGTGGGGCCTCTCGACGGGCAACTCTTGACGGCTGCCCTCATCATCTGGATTCTGTTGCGCATCACGCATTTCGATGCACCATTAACAACGCATGATACCGATCAACGTGAGGGGGGCCAATGATTCCCGTCGGCCGTATCGAAGATCTGCCCGAAGGCGAGTCGCTGCGCATCGAGGCCGGCGACGGCCACGCGGCCATCGCGGTGTTCCACTCCGAGGGCGCGTTCTACGCCGTCGACGACACCTGCAGCCACCAGGACGCCTCCCTCTCCGAAGGCTGGCTCGAAGGCTGCTACGTCGAATGCCCGCTGCACGCCGCCCTGTTCGACCTGCGCTCCGGCATGCCCACCTGTCTGCCCGCCCGCAAACCGGTACGGACGCATGCGGTCACGGTGGTGGACGGAATGCTCTATGTCCACCCCTTGGTGCCCGCTGTGCAGGAAGAAGCCGTCGCATGATGCGGACGGTGACCGTCGTCGGGGCCTCGCTCGCGGGACTGCACGCGGCGCGGGGCCTGCGCGACCAGGGCTACGACGGGCGGCTGGTGATCGTCGGCGAGGAGCGCCACCGCCCGTACGACCGGCCCCCGCTGTCGAAGGGCTTTCTGACCGGTGAGGGGCTGACCGGGGAGGACGAGCCGGACGGCGGCCTCGGCCCGCTCGCCCTCACCGACGCCGAGGACGAGGCCGAACTGGACGCCGAGTGGCTGCTCGGCGTCCGGGCCGACCGGCTGGACCCCGCGGCGGGCGCGGTCGGGCTCGCCGACGGCCGCACCCTGCGCACCGACGGCGTCGTCATCGCCACCGGGGCCGCGCCCCGGACGCTGCGCGCCGCCGCCCTGCCCGGGGTGCACACCCTGCGCACCCTCGACGACGCCCGGCGGCTCCGTGCCGAACTGCGGACGGGGGCGGCCCGGGTCGTCGTCATCGGCGCCGGATTCATCGGCGCCGAGGTCGCCTCGTCCTGCGCCGCCCTCGGGCTCGACGTCACCGTGGTGGAGGCCGCGCCGCTGCCGCTCGTCCCGCAACTGGGGGAGCGCATGGCCCAGGCGTGCGCCGCTCTGCACGCTGCGCACGGCGTGACCCTGCTGTGCGGCACGGGCGTCGCCGGCCTGCGCGGCACCGATCGCGTCACCGGCGTCGAACTGGCCGACGGCCGGGTGCTGCCCGCCGACGTGGTGGTCGTCGGAGTCGGGGTGCGCCCGGTCACCGGATGGCTGGAAGGCTCCGGGCTGGCCCTGGACGACGGGGTGCTGTGCGACGAGGGCTGTGTCACCGCGCTGCCGGGTGTCGTCGCCGTCGGCGATGTGGCCCGTCTGGCCCGGCCGGGTACGGGGGGCACCGTACGGGCCGAGCACTGGACCAGCGCCGCCGAACAGGGCGCGGTCGCCGCCCGCAACCTGCTCGCCGGGGCCACGGTCCAGCCCTTCGAGGCGCTGCCCTACTTCTGGTCCGACCAGTACGGCGCGCGCATCCAGTTCGCCGGGCGGCGCGAGCCGGGCGACACCGTCCGGATCGCCGAGGGCAACGCCGATGACGGCGCCGAGGGTCCTGGGAGCAGCTTCCTCGCCGTCTACGAACGCGGCGCGATCCCCACCGCCGTCCTCGCCGTCAACCGCCCCAAGCCGTTCACGCGGCTGCGCCGCGAGCTCGCCCGCGCTCCCCGGCTCGCCGTGCGCTGACCGCCTCCTTACGGGCCCGCCTGCGCTGCCGGCGCATCTCCCGCGCCGTGCTGCTGGGCCGGGAGACCACCCCGTAACGCTGGTTCCACACCTGCCGGGTCACCCATACGTCCAGCACCCCCCAGGTCGCCGCCACCGTGCTCGCCACCGCGATGAGCACGGCGGGGAAGGCGAACCAGGAACCGGCGAAAGCGCACAGCACCGCCACCATCGCCAGCACCAGCGTCACCGCCACGATGATGACCGCCCGCACCGCCGAGGCGCGCACCGGATCGGGCAGCCGCCGCCTGCGGGCGGACTCCTCGGTCCATAGCTGGCGGGCTTGTTGTGCCGAGATGTCGCGATCCTTGTCCATGGCGTCCATGACGTTCCCACCCCTTTCGGCGCTGCCCCGGTCCGGTCGGTCACACATGGCGGGACTTGGGTCGTATGCACCCCTAGTGTGCCTTGTTGGATCACGAATGGCAGCGATCGGTGGTTCCCGTGGGGAGAGGAAATCCGGCCAACGGTGTCCGGTCCTGCGCGCACTGTTACCGGCGGTCGGTGTGCCATGCCACGGGGGTTAAGTCCGATAATCACCCGACAACTGGTGATCATCGAATGTGGAGAGTTCCCGGAAGCTGTATGACGAGCCTTAAGGATGGTCAATCCGCAGTAGTAGGCTCGCGCCGCTCGTTGTCGACAGAACATCAGTCACCGCCCCGGCCCCCGGGGACGACGTTGGGGAGGCCATGCGCTTTCGCGGGAAGTCCATCCGCAGGAAGATCGTGGCGCTGTTGCTGGTGCCACTTGTCTCGCTGACGGCGATATGGGCCTTCGCGACAGTGGTCACCGGCCGGGAGGCACTGCAACTGCTCGACGCCTCCGCCATCATCGACAAGGCCGGTCAGCCCGCCGAGGACGCCGTGCACGCCGTGCAGCGGGAGCGCCGGCAGACCCTGATCCTGCTCGCGGATCCACGCCAGTCCGACGCGCTGCCCCTGCTCCACACTCAGCAGCGCAAGACCGACGAGGCCATCGGACGGCTGCGCGACGCCGAGTCGGACAGCACCGTGCACAGCCGGATGAACAGCGAATCCGAGGACCTGCTCGACGACGTCCTCAAGGCGTCCGAAGGTCTCGACAGTCTGCGCCGGAAGGTCGAGGACAACGGTACGTCGCGGACCGCCGCCTATGAGTATTACAACAAACTCGTCGACCTCTGTTACGCCTTCCGCAGTTCGCTGCACGCCGTACCCGACACCGACCTGGACAAGCAGGGCCGCGCGCTGGTCGCCATGATCCGCGCCCGGGAAGCCCTTTCCCGGGAGGACGCCCTGTACGTCTCCGCGCTGACGGCACGGAAGCTGACGCTGAACGACCTCAAGTCGATGTCCGACCTCATCGCCGAGCGCACCCTGCTCTACAACACCAACCTGCCGATCCTGCCCGCCTCCGAGCAGAAGGTCTTCGCCGACTATCGGCGCACCAACGCCGCCCCCGCGGCGCTGCGCATCGCCGAGGGCAAGATCCTGGCCACCATGGAGCCGCGCCAGGCGATCGGCGCCCTGGACCGGGAACACTGGGAGAACGCGGCCGGGCCTGTCCTCAATGACTACGACCGGCTGGGCGACGAGGCCACCGACCGCCTCCAGAAGCGCATCGAGCCGGTGGCCGACGACGTTCTGCTCAAGGCGGGCGCCGCCGCCATCCTCGGTCTCCTCGCCTTCGTCGCCTCGGTCGTCGTCTCCGTCCGGATCGGCCGCGGCCTGGTCCGCGACCTGTCCCGGCTGCGCGACGACGCCCAGGAGGCGTCCAGCGTCCGGCTGCCGGGCCTGATGCGCCGCCTCGGCGCGGGCGAGCAGGTCGACATCGATCAGGAGGCGCCCCGCCTCCGGCACGGCCCCGACGAGATGGGCCAGGTGGGCCAGGCCCTCAACACCCTCCAGCGGGCCGCCGTCGAGGCCGCCGTCAAACAGGCCGAACTGCGCCGGGGCGTCTCCGATGTCTTCGTCAACCTCGCCCGCCGCAACCAGGTGCTGCTGCACCGCCAGCTGACCCTGCTCGACGCGATGGAGCGGCGCACCGAGGACACCGACGAACTCGCCGACCTGTTCCGGCTGGACCACATGACCACCCGTATGCGGCGGCACGCCGAGGGCCTGGTCATCCTCTCGGGCGCGGCCCCCGCCCGGCAGTGGCGCAAACCCATCCAGCTGATGGACGTCGTGCGCGCCGCCGTCGCCGAGGTCGAGGACTACGAGCGGATCGAGATCCGCAGGCTGCCCAGGGTCGCCGTGAACGGCCCCGCCGTCGCCGACCTCACCCATCTCATCGCCGAACTCCTGGAGAACGCCACCGTCTTCTCCCCGCCGCACACCGCCGTCCAGGTGCACGGGGAACGGGTCGCCAAGGGCTTCACCCTGGAGATCCACGACCGGGGCCTCGGTATGATGGCCGACGCCCTGACGGAGGCCAACCTCCGGCTCGCCGAGACCCCGGAGTTCGAGCTGTCCGACACCGACCGGCTCGGCCTGTTCGTGGTCAGCCGACTCGCGCAGCGGCAGGGCGTACGGGTCTCGCTCCAGCCGTCGGCGTACGGCGGCACCACCGCCGTCGTGCTGATCCCGGGCGATCTGCTCACCGAATCCGGTCCCGGCGCGGGCGGGGACGCCGACACCGGCCGTCAGCGGACGCGGCAGCCCGGCGCGGCCCTGCCGAAGCAGCGCAGGCCCCGCGGCCCGTCCCCGTCCGTGGTGAGCGCGCCCTCCGCCGAACAGCACCAGCAGGCGTCCGACAGCCGGTCCGGTGCCCGCGACGGCGGCCCCGCGCCGCTGCCCCGCCGCGTGCCGCCGGTGCTGGTATCCGACCACGGCCACCCGGTCGACGGCGGCGCGGCCGGACGGCACACCCCGCCCTCCTGGGCCGAGCGGCGGGAGCAGAGCCCCGACGCGGACGCGGACCGGACCCGGAACCACGAACGCGACGAGGAACACGAGCAACACGAGCAACACGAAGAAAACGGGGAACACGACGGCGAGGACCGGCGCCAGGACCAGGCGCCGGCCCCGGAGCGTCCGACGCCGCCGCGCGGGGCCGCCTCCGGGCTCCCCAAGCGGGTACGGCAGGCGAGCCTCGCCCCGCAGTTGAAGAACGATCCCGAGCCACCGGTGGAGACGGAACCGTACGCTCCCGACACCGATCCCGAACGCGACGCCGAGCAGGCGAGGGCCACCATGGCCTCGCTGCAACGGGGATGGCAGCGCGGTCGGCGGCAGACGGCCACCGGCCCCGGCGGCTCGGACACGGCACCAGGAACGAGAGATGAGGGGGACGGGCGATGACCGCCTCGAACGCAGCGGCACGCAACGGATCGGCACCGTCGGGGGAGTTGAACTGGCTGCTCGACGATCTGGTCGGCCGGGTCGGCAGCATCCGCAAGGCGATGGTGCTCTCCGGCGACGGACTGCCCACCGGTGGTTCACGGGATCTGTCCCGGGAGGACGGCGAGCACCTGGCCGCCGTGGCCTCGGGATTCCACAGCCTGGCCAAGGGGGTCGGCCGCCACTTCGACGTCGGCCGTGTCCGGCAGACCGTCGTCGAACTCGACGACGCCTTCCTGTTCGTCACCTCCGCCGGTGACGGCAGCTGCCTCGCCGTGCTCGCCGATGCCGACTCGGACGTCGGGCAGGTAGCCTATGAGATGACGCTGCTGGTCAAGCGGGTGGGCGCGCATCTGAGCTCCCCTTCGCGATCCGGTGGGTGACGGAGGCGGGGGGAGATGACCGGAGACGGTGCGACCGACGACCGCTGGTTCGACGACGCCGCCGGACCGGTGGTCCGGCCCTATGCGATGACGCGGGGCCGCACCCGCAGCGGCGCCGAGGACAAACTCGATCTGATCGCCGTCGTCGTCGCCGACAGAGTGGGCCCGGGGACCGTCGCGGATGAGACGTTGTCACCGGAGCACATCGACATCGTCGAACTCAGCCGCGACACCCCGCAGTCCGTCGCCGAGCTGGCGGCCGAGCTGGACCTTCCGGTCGGCGTGGTCCGCGTACTGATCGGCGACCTGCTTCACGCGGCACTCGTCCGAGTGTCCCGGCCCGTACCTCCGGCGGAACTGCCGGACGAGAGGATTCTGCGCGAGGTGATCAATGGTCTACGGGCACTCTGACCCGGGCCGCTCCCCCATCATCGAACCCGTGACGCTCAAGATTCTGGTGGCGGGCGGGTTCGGTGCGGGAAAGACGACGTTGGTGGGCGCGGTCAGCGAGATCAGGCCGCTGCGCACGGAGGAACTGCTCACCGAGGCGGGCCGGCCGGTCGACAACATCGCGGGGGTGGAAGGCAAGAAGACCACCACCGTCGCGATGGACTTCGGGCGCATCACGCTCCGCGAGGACCTGGTGCTGTACCTCTTCGGTACCCCGGGGCAGGACCGCTTCTGGTTCCTGTGGGACGAGCTGGCGACCGGCGCGCTGGGCGCGGTGGTGCTGGCCGACACCCGTCGGCTGGAGGACTGCTTCGCCGCCATCGACTACTTCGAGCGGCGTGGCATCGCCTTCACGGTGGCCGTCAACTGCTTCGAGGACGCCGAGAGCTACCCGGAGGAGACGGTGCGCGAGGCGCTGGACCTCGACCCCGGCACCCCGGTGGTGCTGTGCGACGCCCGCGAGCGCGAATCCGTCAAGCGTGTGCTGATATCGGTCGTGGAACACGCGATGCTCGCCACCGCGACCACCCGCTGACCGGCCGCTCCGCCGCGTGCGTCGCCCGCGGCGGAGCCCGGCCCGGTGCCGTGCGTACGCGGCGCAGCGCGATCACCTCAGCGCACCGCGATCACCGACGAGCCATGGCCGAACAGCCCCTGGTTCGCGGTGATCCCCACCCGCGCCCCCGCCACCTGACGGTCGCCCGCCCGCCCCCGCAGCTGCTGGGTCAGCTCGCACACCTGGGCGATGGCCTGCGCCGGAACCGCCTCCCCGAAGGAGGCGAGGCCGCCGCTCGGATTGACCGGGATCCGGCCGCCGAGCGACGTCGCGCCCTCCCGGAGCAGCTTCGCGCCCTCCCCGGCGCCGCACAGTCCCAGGTCCTCGTACCACTCCAGCTCCAGCGCGGTGGACAGGTCGTACACCTCGGCGAGCGACAGGTCCTCCGGCCCGATCCCCGCCTCCTCGTACGCCGCCCGCGCGATCGACGGGCGGAACGGACCGGCCGCCGGGCCGGACACCACGGCGGAGTCGGTGGCGATGTCCGGCAGATCGAGCGCGGCCTGCGGATGGGCGGGCGATACGGACGAGACGGCCCGGATCCGCACCGGATCCGCCACCCCGTGCCGCCGCGCGAACTCCACGCTGCTCAGCACGAGCGCGGCGGCCCCGTCCGAGGTCGCGCAGATGTCCAGCAGCCGCAGCGGATCGGCCACCACGGGCGACGCGGCCACCTCCTCGGCGGTCACGGGGGAGCGGTAGCGGGCGTGGCGGTTGGCGGCCCCCGCGGCCGCGTTCTTCACCTTGACCGCCGCGAAGTCCTCGGGCGTGTCCCCGTACACCGCGATCCGACGGCGCGCCCACAGCGCGAAGTACGCCGGGTTGGTGGCGCCCAGCACCCGGAAGCGCAGCCAGTCCGGGTCGTCGGGCCGGTCGCCGCCGGACGGCGCGAAGAAACCCTTGGGCGCCGCGTCCGCGCCCACCACCAGCACGGTCTCCGCCATCCCCGAAAGGATCTGGGCACGGGCGGCGTCGATGGCCCGCGCACCGGACGCGCAGGCGGCGTACACGCTGGTGACGCGCGCCCCCTGCCAGCCCAGCGCCCGGGCGAAGGTCGCCCCCGCCACCTGGCCCGGATAGCCGCAGCGCACGGTGTTGGCGCCGACCACCGACTCGATGTCCGGCCAGTCGAGCCCGGCGTCCGCGAGCGCCGCCCGAGCCGCCTTCGTCCCGTACTCCACGAAGCTCCGGCCCCATTTGCCCCACGGGTGCATCCCGGCGCCGACCACCGCCACCTCGCCCGTCATGACCGGTCCTCCCCGGCTACGGGCCGCCAGTGCCAGGTCGTCCAGCTCTGCCCGCCCTCCCCGGCCAGCACCCCCGGCACCACCTCGACCTCCATGCCGACCGCCAGATCCGTCACCGTCACCCCGGGCGCGCCCTGGCCGAGCACCACCATCCGCTCGGCGGCCAGCTCCACGGCGATCAGGGTGTACGGCTCCCAGTCGCGCGCGGGATCGTCAGGGTACGGGGCGGGCGGGCGGTAGCGGCCGTCGGTGTACGACCACACCCGGCCGCGCCGCGACAGCGGCACCTCGTCCAGTTCCTCACCGGCGCACCGGGGCGCCCGGCAGAAGGTGTCCTCGCGCGGGAAGTACACCGCGCCACAGCCCCGGCAGCGGGTGCCCAGCAGCCGGAATTCCCCGTCACCGGAGGTGAACCACCCGGCGATCACGGGCGTACGCGCAGACGCCACGGCCTCTCCTGACGGACGACACAGCGATGCACACGCAATAACTGACGGAACGTCAGAATTGTTGCACAGGGACCGCGCGACGGGTAACCCAGGTACATGACGGATGAGACGGAAGAGGCGGTCCGCTGCACGGGCGTCACCAAGGAGTTCGGCACCGCCGGCACCGTCCGGGCGCTGGACGCCGTCGATCTCACCCTCCGCGTTGGCGAGTTCTTCTCGCTTCTCGGCCCCTCCGGCTCCGGCAAGACCACCCTGCTGCGCCTGATCGCCGGGTTCGAGCGGCCCACCAGCGGCCGTATCGCACTCGCCGGGCGGGACGTCACCGCGCTGCCCCCGCACCGCCGTGACGTGCACACCGTCTTCCAGGACTACGCGCTCTTCCCGCACATGACCGTCGAGCAGAACGTGGCGTACGCGCTCACCGTACGAGGCGTCAGCAAGCCGGAGCGCACCGCCCGCGCCCGCGAGGCCCTCGCCACCGTCCGCCTCGACGGCTTCGCCTCCCGCCGCCCCGACGCGCTCTCCGGCGGCCAGCGCCAGCGCGTCGCCCTCGCCCGCGCCCTCGTCGACCGGCCCGCCGTCCTGCTCCTCGACGAACCGCTGGGCGCCCTCGATCTGAGGCTCCGCCAGGAGATGCAGACCGAGCTGAAGGAACTCCAGCGCACCACCGGCATCACCTTCCTCCTGGTCACCCACGACCAGGAGGAGGCGCTGACCATGAGCGACCGCGTGGCCGTCGTCGCGGGCGGCCGGATCGAACAGACCGGCCCGCCCGTCGAGGTGTACGAACGCCCCGCCACCGCCTTCGTCGCGGGCTTCGTCGGCACCACCAACCTGCTGCGTGGCGAGGCCGCGGTCCGGGTGATCGGCCGCCCCGGCGCGTACAGCATCCGCCCCGAGCGCATCCGGCTCGTCGACCCGACCGACGGGCCCCTCGACGGCGAGCGCACGGTCACGGGGCGCATCGCCGACATCGTGCACGCCGGGGCGCACACCCGCTTCACCGTCGCGCTTCCGTGCGGCGACCGGCTCACCGTGCACCGGCAGAACCTCTCCGAACTCCCGCCCGCCGCCCGCCCCGAGGCCGAGATCAGGCTGGTCTGGGACGAGAAGGACGCCTTTCCGGTGCCGAGTTGACCCTAGGGCCCTTCTGGCGGATCTGCGGGGGAGAAGGCCCCTGGCGATTGCCCGATGCCCCCTGGCGCCGGCATACGGGACGCGCGGATACTGACGGGGCTCCGAGTGCCGAATGGGACGGGGAGGACCGGATGCGGAAACGGACGACATCCGCGTGGAGGTCCGCGGCGGCCTTGTGCGCGCTGCTGCTGACCGCCGCTGGCTGCGGATCCGACGACGGCGGCGGCAAGGCCGCACACGCCCCCGACAAGCTCGGCAAGGGCGAGGGCAAGGTCAACATCATCGCCTGGGCGGGCTACGCCGAGGACGGCTCCAACGACCCCAAGGCCGACTGGGTGCACCCCTTCGAGAAGAAGACGGGCTGCAAGGTCAACACCAAGACCGCCGGCACCTCCGACGAGATGGTGTCCCTCATGAAGACCGGCCAGTACGACACGGTCTCCGCCTCCGGCGACGCCACCCTGCGCCTCATCGCCTCCGGCGACGCCGCCCCCGTCAACACCAAGCTGGTGCCGAACTACAAGGACATCTTCCCGGCCCTCAAACAGCAGCCGTTCAACTCGAGGGACGGCCGGATGTACGGCGTCCCGCACGGCCGCGGCGCCAACCTCCTCATGTACCGCACCGACAAGGTCAAGCCCGCCCCCGACTCCTGGCGCGCCGTCTTCGACGACGCCGCGACGCACAACGGCCATGTCACCGCGTACGACTCGCCCATCTACATCGCCGACGCCGCGCTCTACCTCATGCACGCCAAGCCGTCGCTCGGCATCAAGAACCCGTACGCGCTCGACAAGAAACAGCTCGACGCCGCCGTCACCCTGCTCAAGAAGCAGCACCAAGCGGTCGGCGAGTACTGGAGCGACTACCAGAAGGAGATCACCGCCTTCAAGGGCGGCGACAGCGTCGTCGGCACCACCTGGCAGGTCATCGCGAACCTCACCAAGGCCGAGAAGGCGCCCGTCAAGGCCGTGCTCCCCAAGGAGGGCGCCACCGGCTGGTCCGACACCTGGATGGTCTCCGCGAAGGCCAAGAACCCCAACTGCGCCTACAAGTGGCTCGACTGGATCGTCTCCCCGAAGGTCAACGCCCAGGTCGCGGAGTACTTCGGCGAGGCCCCCGCCAACCGCAAGGCGTGCGCCGAGACAGCCGACCCGAACCACTGCGCCGTCTTCCACGCCGACGACGAGAAGTACTTCCAGCGCGTCCACTTCTGGACCACGCCCATCAAGCAGTGCCTCGACGGCCGCAAGAACACCACCTGCACCGACTACGCCCAATGGACCCGTGCCTGGACCGAGGTCAAGGGCTGAGATGCATCGCACCGGGGCCGGGGGAGCGCGGCTGCGCCTGGCCGCGCTCCTCGGACCGCCCCTGCTCTGGCTGACCCTGGCCTACCTCGGCTCGCTCGCCGTCCTCCTCCTCTCCGCCTTCTGGACCACCGACTCCTTCACCTCCGACGTCGTCCGCACCTGGAACACCGACAACATCCAGGAGCTGCTGACCACCCCCGTCTACCGCACCATCGCGCTGCGCACCCTTTCCATCGCCGTCGCCGTCACCGTCCTCGACGCCCTCCTCGCCCTGCCCATGGCCTTCTGCATGGCGCGCGTCGCGGGCCCGCGGTGGCGCCGGCCGCTTCTGGTGGCCGTGCTCACCCCGCTGTGGGCCAGCTACCTGGTCAAGGCGTACGCCTGGCGGGTGATGCTCGGCGAGGACGGCGTGGTCAACTCCGCGCTCTCGCCGCTCGGCCTGCACGGGCCCGGCTATGGCACCACCGCCGTCGTCCTGGTCCTCGCCTACCTCTGGCTCCCGTACATGATCCTCCCGGTGTACGCGGCCCTGGAACGGCTCCCCGAACGCACCCTGGAAGCCTCCGCCGACCTCGGCGCGGGCACCTGGCGCACGCTGCGCTCCGTCGTCCTGCCCGCCGTACGCCCCGCCCTGCTCGCCGGCTCCGTCTTCACCTTCTCGCTCAGCCTCGGCGACTACATCACCGTGCAGATCGTCGGCGGCAAGACCCAGCTCCTCGGCAACGCCATCGCCTCCCAGGTCGCCCTCGACCTGCCGATGGCCGCCGCGCTCTCCGCCGTCCCCGTCGTCCTCATCGTCTGCTACCTGGCCGCCGTCCGCCGCGCCGGCGCCCTCGACGCGCTCTGAGGGGGCGTCCCATGAAGCTCTCGCGCACCGCCCGGATCGTCCTCGGCTGCGTCACCGCCGCCGGACTCGCCCTCGTCTACTCACCCCTGCTGCTCGTCCTGCTCAACTCCTTCAACGCCGACCGCTCCTTCGGCTGGCCGCCCAGCGGCCTCACGGGCCAGTGGTGGCGCGCCGCCCTGCACAACCCCGGCGCCCGCGACGCCCTGCTCACCTCGCTCAAGGCCGGGCTCGCCGCCACCGGGATCGCCCTGGTCCTTGGCACCATGGCCGCGTACGCCGTCCACCGGCACCGTTTCTTCGGCCGGCGGACCGTGTCCTTCCTGCTGGTGCTGCCGATCGCGCTGCCCAGCATCGTCAGCGGCATCGCCCTCAACGCCGCCTTCCGCACCGTCCTGGACCCGCTCGGCATCGGCTTCGGCCTGTTCACGGTGGTCGTCGGGCACGCCACCTTCTGCGTCGTGGTCGTCTTCAACAACGTGGCGGCCCGGCTGCGCCGTATCGCCCCCTCGATGGCCGAGGCGTCCGCGGACCTCGGGGCGCGCCCCTGGCAGACGTTCCGCCACGTCACCTTCCCGGCCATGCGCTCGGCGCTCTTCGCGGGCGCGCTGCTCGCCTTCGCGCTCTCCTTCGACGAGATCGTGGTGACGACCTTCACCGCAGGGCCCGGCACCCGCACCCTGCCCATCTGGATCTACGAGAACCTGGCCCGGCCCCACCAGGCCCCCGTCGTCAACGTCGTCGCCGCGACGCTCATCGCCCTGTCCGTGGTGCCCGTGGCCATCGCGCAGCGGCTGTCCTCGGACACCGCGGGCGGGCGGCTGTGAGCGGTGTGAAGGAGGGGGTCAGTGCCCGGACACCGAACGGCGCGAGACCGGGAAGTCGAAGTAGGTGTCCGGGAACAGCTCCGGCTTGTAGGTGTAGTGCCACCACTCCTCGGCCAGATTGACGAAGCCCTGGGCCTCCATCGCGCCCTTGAGCAGCAGTCGGTTGGCCCGCTGCCGGCCCTTGATGCGCGGATCGAGGGTGTGCGAGAGGGTGTCGAAGCAGTCGTAACCGGTGCCCATGTCCACCGAATTGTCGGGGAAGCGCTCCTCCTTCGGCGCGTAGCAGGGCACCAGCTTCTCGCCAGGAACGTACGGCCGGGTCGGCAGCGCGGGCAGCTTCACGATCGTCAGGTCCATCGTGCTGCCCCGGCTGTGCCCCGACTTCTCGGCGATGTACCCGTCCTCGAACAGCCGGGTCTTGTCGACGTCCGGGTAGAACTCGCGCTTCATCCGCTGGTCGTCGAGGTCCTTCGCCCAGTCGACGAACGTGTTCACCGCGCGCTGCGGCCGGTAGCAGTCGTACACCTTCAGGGTGTAGCCCCGGCGCAGCAGCTGACGCTGCACCCGGTGCAGCGCCCTGGCCGCCGGGCGGGTCAGCAGGCACAGCGGCCTGCGATAGCCGTCGACGGGGCGGCCGGTGAAGTTGTGGGGCGTGAAGTACCGGATCTCCTGGCGGATCGTCGGATCCACATCGCTCAGCGCCACGAACTCCTTCGGCGCCTTGGGCTCGGCCCCGGCCTGCGCCGTAGTGGGCGAGGCGAGGGTCATCAGAGCGGCGACGGGCAGGGCGAGCGCACGCAGCGCGGCGGTGATTCTTGGCATGAACACCCAACTACCCAGCCGCGCCGGACCGCGAACCACCCCGCACCCGCACCGGATACCCCGCCTCGACGCCGCCCTCCCGCTCGACCCGCACCTCGTCCCCGCGCAGCCGGGAGACGAACCGCACCAGCTCCGCCTTGTCCCAGCCGTCGCCCGCGTCCACCGCCAGCGCCCCGCCGCCCTTGCGCCCCTGGCACGGCGGCCACACCTCCAGCTCCACGCCGCCCTCCGGGGACGCGACGGGTATCACCGCGCCCGCCCGGGCCAGCACCGGGATCCGGGACAGCGGGGCGTCGACCAAAACCCGCCCGGGGCCCTCGTGGGCGCGGCCGGTGGCCGTGTCGTACCAGCGGCCGCGCGGCAGCCGCACCGTCCGCCGCACCGCGCCCTCCTCCAGCACCGGCGCCACCAGCAGCGCGTCGCCCAGCAGGAAGGCGTCCTCGCAGTCGCGCAAGCCGCGGTCCTTGGGCTGCCGCCACCACACGGGCCGCACATAGGGCGCGCCGGTACGCTCCGCCAGCCGTGCCAGCGTCATGAAGTACGGCAGCAGCCGCTGCCGCTCGCGCAGGACCGCCGCCGCGTGCTCCAGCACCCCGGCCCCGAACTCCCACGGCTCCCGCCGCCCGGCCGTGAGCGCCGAACGCGTACGGAACAGCGGCAGATACGCGCCCAGCTGGAACCAGCGCAGATACAGCTCCGGCGACGGGGAGCCGGTGAAGCCGCCGATGTCCGGGCCGGAGTACGGAACCCCCGACAGACCGAGCCCGATGACCAGCGCCAGCGAGGCGCGCAGCCCCGGCCAGCCCGTCGTCACGTCCCCGGACCAGCTGCCCCCGTACCGCTGGAGCCCCGCCCAGCCGGAGCGGGAGAACAGGAACGGCCGCTCGTCGGGGCGCAGCTCGCCCAGCCCCTCGTAACCGGCCCGGGCCATGGCCAGCCCGTACACGTTGTGCGCCTCCCGGTGGTCGCCGCCCCGGCCCTCCAGGGCGTGCCGGGCCGAGCGCGGCAGCGTGGGCTCGCCGAAGGCGGCGAACGACACCGGCTCGCACCCGTCGTGCCACACCCCGGAGAAGCCCTGCTCCAGCCGCTCCGCGTACAGCCCGCCCCACCACTTGCGCACCCGCGGATCGGTGAAGTCCGGGAACACCGACTCGCCCGCCCGCACCACCCCGCGCACCTCCCGGCCGCGGGCGTCGGTCACGAACCCCTCCGCCGCCGCCCCGCCGTCGTACACCGCGTTGCCCGGCTCCGCCTTCACCGCGGAGCCCACGACCGACACCAGCCGCACCCCGTCCTCGCGCAGCTCGGCGGAGAGCCCGGGCAGATCGGGGAAGCGTGCCGCGTCCACCGTGAAGCTCCGGTGCCCGGCCAGGTGGTCGGTGTCCAGGTGCAGCGCGGACAGCGGCAGGTCGCGCTCCCGGTAGCCCGCCACCACCCGCCGCACCTCGTTCGCGTCGCCGAACCCCCGGCGCGCGTGGTGGTGGCCCAGCGCCCAGCCCGGCGGCACCGCGGGGGAGCCGGTCAGCGCCGCCCAGCCGTGCAGCACCCGGGCCGGGGTGCCCACGAACACCCAGTAGCGCAGCGGCCCGCCCTCCATGCGCATCCGGACGCCGCCAGGCCGGTCGTGCCCCGAGCCCGCGCCCTCCACGCCCTCCCGCAGGGTCACCGTGCCGTCCCACGAGTTGTCGTGGAACACCAGATGGGTTCCCGCGTCGGCCACCACCAGCTGCACCGGCATGGTCAGATACAGCGGATCGTCGCCAGGACCGAAGCCCTCGCCGGGGTCGGTGTTCCACAGCCGGTACGAGCCGTCCCTCAGCCGTGGCCCGCCCGCCCGTCCGCCGAGCCCGAAGAACCGCGCGTCCGCCGCCACCTCCGACCGCTGGTGCCAGCGCGCGCCCGCGACCCCCGCCGCCCCGCCCCCACCCTCGCACCCGCGGTCGATCACCGCCTCGGCCGGCTCCCACCAGCGCGGCGGCAGATCCCGCCGCAGCACCACCCCGCCCGGGGTGCGCACCTCCACCGCGCCCATGCGCGACACCGCGACCGTGACCCGCTCCGACACCACCCGCCAGCCGCCGTCCGTGTCCGGCTCCAGCTGGGCCCGCTCGTCCGCCTCAGGGCAGGCGCCGTCCAGCGCGTACGACGGCTCAGGACCGGCCCCGTCCCAGCCGCAGAACACCGCGCCGCCCGCCGCCACCCGCACCCGCAGCGAGGACCGCGCGAACCGCACCACGCCGCCGCCCGGCTGCGGATCCGCGCCCTCCACCACACCCGGCACCCGCGCCAGCTCCGCGCCCCGGCGCGGCAGTCCGGTCGCGTCCGAACGGCGGCGCCGCCACGCCGAGCGCAGGGAGCGCAGACCCTGCGCCGTACCGACCACCTTCACCGACCGCACCAGGTCACGCGCATTCATACTGATCACTGTGCCATTGACGAGGCAGGACGCGGCCATAGTTCAACTGCCGTTCACCCGTGGTCGTCCCACATGAGACCCGCAGCGGATGTGGAGTGGCGCCCCTGGTGCACAAGTCGATCACATGGCATCGTCCTGCCCGGACGCAGAAGCAGCAGACAACGCGGACCAAGCGGACCTCCCGGGAGCCGACACAGATGAACACCGCAGCGCACGCCGACCACCTGCCCGGCCCCCTGTGGCAGCCCGGCGCGGACCGGATCGCCCGCGCCCAGCTGACCCGCTTCCACGCCTGGGCGGCCGAGCGGCACAGCGCGCCCGCCGCCCGCCCCGGCGACCCGGCCGCGAGCTACGCCGCGCTGCACCGCTGGTCGGTGGAGGAGCTGGAGACCTTCTGGCGGGCGGTCGCCGAGTGGTTCGAGGTGCGCTTCGGCACCCCGTACGACACCGTGCTCGCCGACCCCGCCATGCCCGGCGCCCGCTGGTTCCCCGGCGCCACCCTCAACTACGCCGAGCACGCGCTGCGCGCCGGCGAGGACCCCGCCCGCGCCGACGACCCCGCGCTGCTGCACGTCGACGAGACCCATGAGCCGCGCCCCGTCACCTGGGCCGAGCTGCGCGCCCAGGTCGGCGCGGCCGCCGCCGCGCTGCGCCGGCTCGGCGTCCGCCCCGGCGACCGGGTCAGCGGCTACCTCCCCAACATCCCGCAGGCCGCCATCGCCTTCCTCGCCACCGCGGCCGTCGGCGGGGTGTGGACCTCCTGCGCCCCCGACTTCGGCGCCCGCAGCGTCCTGGACCGCTTCCAGCAGGTCGAGCCGGTCGTCCTGTTCACGGTCGACGGCTACGTGTACGGCGGCAAGACGCACGACCGCACCGGGACCGTCGCCGAGCTGCGCCGCGAACTGCCCACCGTGCGCGCCGTCGTCCACATCCCGCTGCTGGGCACCCCCGCCCCCGAGGGGGCGCTCGACTGGGACGACATCGTCCGCGAGGAGACGGCCCCGGTCTTCGAGCAGGTCCCCTTCGACCACCCCCTGTGGGTGCTCTACTCCTCCGGCACCACCGGGCTGCCCAAGGCGATCGTGCAGTCCCAGGGCGGCATCCTGCTGGAGCACCTCAAGCAGCTGGGCCTGCACTGCGACCTCGGCCCCGAGGACCGCTTCTTCTGGTACACCTCCACCGGCTGGATGATGTGGAACTTCCTGGTGTCCGGGCTGCTGGCCGGCGCCACCGTGGTGCTGTACGACGGCAGCCCCGGCCACCCGGACACCGCCGCCCAGTGGCGCATCGCCGAGCGCACCGGCACCACGCTGTACGGCACCTCCGCCGCGTACGTCATGGCCTGCCGCAAGGCCGGGGTCCACCCGGGCCGCGACTTCGACCTGTCCCGGGTGAAGTGCGTCGCCACCACCGGCTCGCCGCTGCCGCCGGACGGCTTCCGCTGGATTCACGACGAGGTGGCCGAGGACATGTGGATCGCCTCCGTCAGCGGCGGCACCGATGTGTGCAGCTGCTTCGCGGGCGCCGTGCCGACCCTCCCCGTCCACATCGGCGAGCTGCAGGCCCCCGCCCTCGGCACCGACCTCCAGGCGTGGGACCCGCAGGGCAGGCCGGTGGTCGACGAGGTCGGCGAGCTGGTCGTCACCCGCCCCATGCCGTCCATGCCGGTCCGCTTCTGGAACGACCCCGACGGCAGCCGCTACCGCGACAGCTACTTCGAGATGTTCCCCGGCGTCTGGCGTCACGGCGACTGGATCACCCTCACCTCGCGCGGCACCGTCGTCATCCACGGCCGCTCCGACTCCACGCTCAACCGGCAGGGCGTACGGATGGGGTCCGCCGACATCTACGAGGCGGTCGAACGCCTCCCCGAGATCCGCGAATCCCTCGTCATCGGCGTCGAACAGCCCGACGGCGGCTACTGGATGCCGCTCTTCGTCCACCTCGCACCGGGCGCCACCCTGGATGAGGAGCTGCTGGCCCGCATCAAGAGCACCATCCGCGCGGAGCTGTCCCCGCGCCACGTCCCCGACGAGGTCATCGAGGTCCCGGGCGTTCCCCACACCCTCACCGGCAAGCGCATCGAGGTCCCGGTCAAGCGTCTCCTCCAGGGCACGGCCCTGGACAAGGCGGTCAACCCGGGGTCGGTGGACGACATCGATCTGCTGCGGTACTACGAGCGCCTGGCCCGGACGAAGGGCGTCCCGTCCGACTAGACGTGCTGGACGGGCACGGTGTCCAACTGGTCGGCCAGGCAGGCCAGATAGAGGGAGAGCGCACCGCGGTCGCGCAGGGAGCGGCCGCTGATGTGCTCGATCTTGTTGATGCGGTAGACGAGCGTGTTGTGGTGGATGTGCAGCGCCGCCGACGCCCGCACCAGGTTGAAGCCGTTCTCGCACCACGCCACCACCGTCTCCCGCAGCACCGGCCAGTCCGGCTGCGCGCGCAGGTCCGAGGTGGTCAGGGCGATGAGCCGGGTCCGGGTGTGCTGCCCGACGGCGGCCAGCAGCTGATGGCCGCGCAGGTCGCCGATGAGATGGACGTGGGCGTCGGGGGCCCCGGCGGTGACGCGGGCGCCGAGCCGCAGCGCGTCGCACGCGTCCTGGTACGAGTCGTGCAGCCCGCCGACCGAGGAGGCCGGTTCGCCGATCCCGGCGCGGAGCACCAGGCCGTACCGCGCGTCGGCGACCTCCGTGAGCCGGCCGCAGACGGCGGCCACCCCGGGGTCGAGGGCATCGCCGCGCAGCCGGTGCAGCACCCCGATCCACCCGGGGGCGGCGCTCGCGACGATGTCCTGCGGATCGGGGAACGCCTCGCGGACCGTGCGCAGCAGCTCCGGGCGGACCAGGGCGGTGTCCCGGGGCCGGTGCGCACCGGCGTAGCCGGTCCCGTGGCCGCGTCCGCCGCCCCTGCGCTCCGCGCGCGGCACCGTCACCTCCATCGCGATCGCGACCCGTGCGAGCCGCAGATCGAAGCCCAGCTCCGCGGCGCGGAAGACGATGAAGTCGGGCTCGACCACCTGTGCGTCGTACGAGGCGACGTCGGCGATCAGGTCCTCCAGCACCCGCTCCCTCAGCACCCGCGAGCGCAACAGCACGGACTCCCGCATCAGGATCTCCGTCTGCCGCTTCACCAGTAGCCCGAAGCGCCCCACCTGGGCGGGCGTGCCGGTGATCCCGACCGTGCCGACCGCGTGCCCGTCCCGGACCAGGGGGAGGGTGACACCGGGGCGCACGCCCCGCAGGGACTGGGCCTGCGCGGTGGTGTGCGTGGCGGGCTCCTGGGTGCGCAGCACCTCGACCGACGCCTCGTGGAAGGTGCCGATGCGGCTGCGGTCACCGCTGCCGATGACGGTGCCCTCACTGTCGGTGATGAGGACGTTGAATCCGATGACCGCCGAGGTGTCCCCGGCGATCTCCTGGGCGAGTGACGGGCTGAGCATGCGTGGACCCCCGTCGAGAGGTGCGCGAGAGCTGGGGCGTAAGGGGCGCGGGAGGCGGCGCGAAGTGGGACGCACCATACAGTGCGGCAAACGCTTCTCGCCATATATTCGTACGAAGCAACCAGTGACCGAATCTCGGTGCACTCGTAGCGTATGGGGCAATTCGCACCCCTCCCGCCGCGATGACGACGCGGTGAACGGCGGGCCCTGCCCAGCCCCGACACGGAAGGCCGAACGCCGATGACCCGTGTACGCATCCTCCTCACAGCCCTGTCCGTCATGCCGCTCCTCGCCCTGACCGCCTGCGGATCGGACAGCGACGCCGCGGCCCCGAAGAAGGTCTCCGCGAAGACCGCGGCGTTCGGGACGATCGACCCCGGTGTCCTGAAAGTCGCCGTCCAGCCCTACGCGCCCTACACCACCGTCAAGGACGGCAAGATCGTCGGCCTCGACGGCGACATCCTCGGTCACGCCGCCAAGAAGCTCGGCCTCACCGTCCAGCCCGAGACGACGGACTTCGCCGGCATGCTCGCCGGAGTCCAGTCCCGGCGCGTGGACGTCACCATCGGCGGCGTCGCCTGGACCAAGGACCGCCAGAAGCAGGGACTGTTCACGGATCCGCCCTACTACTCACCCCCGGCGATGGCGGTCGGCTCCGGCAAGACGTACAAGACCATCGACGACCTGAAGGGGCTGCGCCTCGGCACCGTCGAGGGCTACGTCTGGGTCAAGTCCATCAAGGCCGTCCCCGGCGCGAAACTGCGCGCCTACCCCCGACGCCAACGGCGTCTTCGACGACCTCGCCGCGGGCCGCATCGACGTCGGCTTCCTGGACCCGCTCATCATCATCGCGGCCGAGAAGGAACGATCCGAGCAGATCAAGACCGAATACCTGACGCCGCCGACCGCCGCGCAGGTCAAGGCCAAGCCCGCCTACGAGTACTTCCGCCCGTACCAGACCGGCTTCTACCTCCCCAAGAAGGCCACCAAGCTGGAGAAGGCCATCTCCGCCCAGATCGACGCCATGTACGAGAACGGCGAGCTGACGAAGCTGATCAAGAAGTACGGCGGTGACCCGGCGCAGTTCCTGAAGCCCGCCTCCGACGTCGCCCCCGCACGGCGCGGAGTCGACCGGCCCGCCGACTGGAACCCACCGTCCATCGACACCGCCGGAAGTTGAGGAGGCCACCGCCGTGACGGCCGCAGCCGGCCTGTTCCAGGTCCCCTGGTCCGACTACCGCTCCGATCTGCTGGACGCCCTGCTGAAGACGCTGTCGTACACCGCCGTGAGCTTCGCGGGCGCGGCCCTCCTCGGCCTGGTGGTGGCGCTGCTGCGGCTGAGCCGCGTATGGCCGCTGCGCGCACTGGCCGCCGTCCACACCGAGCTGTTCAAGAACATCCCCCTGCTCGCCATCATCTTCCTGACCTACTTCGGCCTGGGCTCGGTCGACATCCGGCTCGACGTCTTCACGGCCGGATGCCTCAGCCTCATCGTCTTCTACTCCGCCTATCTGTCCGAGATCTTCCGCGCGGCCATCAGCGGGATCCACGACGGCCAGACCGAAGCGGGCGAGGCACTCGGCCTGGGCCGCCTGAGCGTCTTCGGCCACGTGATCTTCCCCCAGGCGCTGCGCCTGGCACTGCCCGGCACCAACACCATGCTGGTCGACCTGCTCAAGGGCACCTCCCTGCTGGTCACGATCTCCGCCGCCGAGCTGATGTCCGAGGCGCGGCTCATCACCTCCTCCACCTTCCGGGCGCTGGAGGTGTACCTCGTCATCTCCGCCGTGTACTTCGCCCTCTGCTACCCGCTGTCCCAGCTGCTGCTCGCCCTGGAGCGCGCCATCCGGGCCGGAAAGCCGCTGACGCCGAGGCGGCGGCGCCGGCTGCGGACCGCCCGCGTCCTGCTCGCCGAGACGCCCGCCGCCGGGCCGCCCGCCCTGGCCGACACACCGTCCCCGAAGGAGGCGACGGCATGACCGAGCCCGTCACCGAGCCCGTCACCGAGCCCGTCACCGAGCCCGTCACCGAGCCCGTCACCGAGCCCGTCACCGAGCCCGTCAGCGCGGCCACCGCCCCGCGGCCCACCGACGCCGTCGTACGCATCAGAGACCTCGGCAAGTCCTTCGACGGGCGCCGCGTCCTCGACGACGTCTCCCTCGACGTACCGCGCGGACGGATCGTCAGCGTCATCGGGCAGAGCGGCGGCGGGAAGACGACGTTGCTGCGCTGCGTCAACCTGCTGGAGCGGCCGGACAGCGGCACCATCGAGGTGGCGGGCGAGGCGGTGCACAGCGACGGGCGGACGGTCTGCCGCGACCTCGCCCGGCTGCGCCGCACGGTCGGCATGGTCTTCCAGCGGTTCCACCTCTTCCCGCACCTCACCGCCGTCGAAAACGTCATGCTGGCGCAGGTCAAGGCGGGCGTCCCCGAACAGCAGGCCCTGGAGTGGGCCGTCGTGCTGCTGCGCCGGGTCGGGCTCGCCCACCGCGGCCTCGCCCACCCCGACCAGATGTCCGGCGGTGAGCAGCAGCGGGTCGCCATCGCGCGGGCGCTCGCGCTCAAGCCCGAGGTGCTGCTCTTCGACGAGCCCACCTCGTCGCTCGACCCGGAGGCGACCCGCGAGGTGCTCCGGGTCATGCGCGAGCTGGCCGAGGAGGGGATGACGATGATGCTCGTCACCCACGAACTCCCCTTCGCCCGCGAGGTGTCCGACTGGGTCGCCTTCGTCGACGGCGGCCGGATCATCGAGGCGGGCCCGCCCACCGATGTGCTCAGACGGCCCCGACAGGCGCGAACCCGGGCCTTCCTGACCACCTACGAGTCCACCGAATAAGGGACACGAGGACACACCGCACGGCAGCGGTCCCGTGGTGGTCGTCGGCGGCGGGGTGGTCTGCCTGTGCACCGCGTACTACCTGGCCGAGCGCGGGCTGCCGGTCGAGATCGTGGAACGGCGCGGCGTGGGCTCCGGCGTCTCGCGCGGCAACGCCGGGTGGGTCTGCCTCAGCCACTCCACGCCCGTCCCCGCCCCGGGCGTCCTGCGGTACGCGGCGCGCTCCCTCGGGCGGCCGGACTCCCCGCTCTATCTGCGCCCGCTGCCGGACCCCGCGTTCGTACGGTGGCTCTGGCGCTTCTGGCGCAGCAGCACGCCGACTGCGTTCCGGCGCGGCTACGCGGCGATCGCCGAGCTGAACCGCACCACGTTCGCCCTCTTCGACGGGCTGCGGGAGGCGGGAGTCGAGACCACCCTGAGCCACCCGGGCATGGTGCACGCGTTTCTGTCGCCCGGCAAGGCGCGGCACCACCTTCAACTCCAGCGGCAGATGGCGGACGGCCGCTACCCGCTCCCGGACGACGTCAGCACCGGCCCCGAGGCCAGGGCCCTGGACCGTTCGCTGGCGCCGGGGGTGCGGGCCGCCTACCTCGTCCCCGGCGAAGGCGTCCTGGACCCGGTGGCCTTCGCGCGGGCCCTCGAAGAACGGCTGGCGGCAACCGGGGTGAAGGTCCACGAGAACGTGGCGGCGACCGGCTTCCGGCGCGGACCGGCCGGGGACCGGGTCACCGCGGTGGTCACCGACACCGGCGAGATCCCGTGCTCGGCCGTCGTCGTCGCGGCCGGAGTGCGCTCCGCGGACCTGCTGCGCGACCTGGGACACCGCCTGCCGCTCCAGGCGGGCAAGGGCTACAGCTTCTCCGTCGACCTCGACCCCGCGCCGACGCACACGCTGTACTTCGGCGAGCACCGGGCGGTGGCCTCCCTGATCGGCGGCACCACCCGCATCGCGGGGACGATGGAGCTGAGCGGCAACAACAACCGGCTCGACTGGCGCCGCATCGTCGCCGTCGCCCGGGCGAGCCGCCACTACCTCGGGCAGTGGTTCGACGACCCGGACGACCTGGTGGCGCTGATCCGCGACCCCTGGGTCGGCGGCCGGCCGTTCCTGCCCGACGGACTGCCGGTCGTCGACCGCGTACCCGGACCCGGGAACGCCTTCACCGCCACGGGCCACGGCATGCTGGGCGTGACGCTCGGCCCGGTCACCGGCAGCGAACTCGCCTCGTACGTCGTCACCGGCCGCCGCCCCGCCGCCCTCACCCCGTTCCGCCTCGACCGGCTCCGTGGCTGACCGTCCGATGACGCGTCCGCCGGGGCGTTGTCAGTGCCCACGGTTACGGTGAGTGAGTATTGAACGTCCGCGCTGAGGGGGAGTCATGGCGCACACCGACACCGGCACCGACACCGGCGGCTCAGGCCGCGACCACGGCCGCGACTGCGGGAAGCCCACCGCGATCCGGGCCCTGCGCAGGGAAGTGCCCAGCGTGGTGGCGCTGCTGGCGGTCGAGGAGGACTTCACCGCCATGCGGCGCTATGCGTCCTTCGGCTTCGACGACCACGCCCGGTACCTGCGGCGGATGGAGGGGCTGCTGCGGGCGCTCTCGTCACAGGGAGTGCACACCACCGTCGCCCTCTTCGACCCGATCGCGTACCAGGAATACTGCGCGCACACCCGGCTCGACCCCGACACCCCCGTGAGCCGCAGCCGCTACACGGCGGAGGTGGCCTCCACGGGCGCCACCGTCGTCTACGAGGGCCAGCCCATCGACCAGCTGCTGCCCCGCCTGATCACCGTGGCCGAGGAGCGCGCCACCTGGGAGTACGCCTCGGCCGTGCTCGCCCGGGCGGGCGGCTGCGGCGGCCTCGACGACTGTGGGGACGGCACCGGCCGCGCGGCGTTCGACCGCGCCACGGCCGCGCTGCACGCGGTGCTCGACGCGGCGGGGCCGGGCCTGCACCACCTGGTGTGCAGCGTCCCGGTGGACGACACCCCGCTGGCCGCCGTGGTGCACGCCACCGCGCGGGAAGGGCGGCCGCCGAGGCTCGCCGAGCCCGGCGCGCTCGTCTTCCGCACCGTGCTGGCCTGCGGCATCGCCACGGGAAGCCCCGGCGGCATCGTCCTGCGGACCAGCCTGCCCGGGGCACCGGACACGGTCCGCGGCTGGGCGCTGCGCGACGGCTGGCCGCGCCCGCTGAGCGAGGCCGAGGTCTTCACCGCGTACTGCACCGATGCGCGGACCGGCGAGCCGATCCCCCCGGAGCACGGCGTCGAGTACCGGGCGGGCCTCCCGCTGCCCCGGCCCGAGGAGGGGTGAGGCGGCAGCGGGGGTGACACGGCGAAGGGCCCGCCTCGCCGCGGCCACCGCGGCGGGACGGACCCTTTCGCCCTGCTTCAGCTCATCGGCTCACTCGCCGGACAGCACCGCCTGCGCGGCCCGGCGGGCATCCTCGGCGGTGTCCGCCGCGCGCGCCGCCGAAGCGGCCCGCTCGCACTGGGCGAGCGTGTGCTTGGCCAGGGTGGCCCGGACATACGGAATCGACGCGGCACCCATGGAGAGGCTGGTGACGCCCAGGCCGGTCAGCACACACGCCAGCAGCGGGTCGGACGCGGCCTCACCGCACACCCCGCAGCTCTTGCCCTCGGCCTGCGCGGCCTCGGCCGACGCCGCGATCAGGTCGAGCAGCGCGGGCTGCCACGGGTCCTGCAGCCGCGACACCGCACCCACCTGCCGGTCGGCGGCGAAGGTGTACTGGGCCAGGTCATTGGTGCCCAGCGACAGGAACTCGACCTCCTGG
Organism: Streptomyces sp. NPDC021212; assembly: GCF_044332925.1. Lineage (NCBI taxonomy): Bacteria > Bacillati > Actinomycetota > Actinomycetes > Kitasatosporales > Streptomycetaceae > Streptomyces > Streptomyces sp. NPDC021212. The sequence goes on along the minus strand of NZ_JBIRPZ010000017.1, from coordinate 2,286 downwards.
AGGATCGAGCGGGCCCGCAGCGCCGCCGACGGAATCTCCACCATCGCGCCGAACTTGGCCTGCAGCCCGGCCTCCCGGCAGGCGTCCGCGAACGCCTTGGCGTCCAGCCGGTCGGCCACCATCGGCGCCATGACCTCGAGGTAGACCGGCAGCCCCTCCGCCGCCTTGGACAGCGCCGTCAATTGCGTCCGCAAGACGTCGGGGTGGTCCAGCAGCGTGCGCAGCCCGCGTACGCCCAGCGCCGGGTTGGGCTCATCGGACGGGGTGAGGAAGTCCAGCGGCTTGTCCGCGCCCGCGTCCAGGACCCGTACCACCACCCGGCCCTCGGGGAACGCCTCCAGCACCTGCCGGTAGGCGTCGGCCTGCTTCTCCTCCGACGGCGCCTTCGTGCTGTCGTCGAGGAAGAGGAACTCCGTACGGAACAGCCCCACGCCCTCGGCGCCCGCCTCGACCGCCGCCGGCACGTCAGCCGGACCGCCGACGTTCGCCAGCAGCGGCACCTTGTGCCCGTCGGAGGTCGCGCCCGGACCGGACGCCGCGGCCAGCGCCGCCCGCCGCTCCTCGGCGGCCCGGGTCAGCTCCGCCCGCTTGTCCTCGCTCGGCGACACGAAGATCTCGCCCGTGCTGCCGTCCACGGCGATCATGGTGCCCTCGATCAGCTCGCCGGCACCGGGCAGCGCCACCACGGCCGGCACCCCGAGGGCGCGCGCCAGAATCGCGCTGTGACTCGTCGGCCCGCCCTCCTCGGTCACGAAGCCGAGCACCAGGGTCGGGTCGAGGAGCGCCGTGTCGGCCGGGGCGAGATCGCGGGCGATCAGCACATACGGCTCGTCGCTGTCGGGCACGCCCGGCATGGGCACACCCAGCAGCCGCGCCACGATCCGGTTCCGTACGTCATCGAGGTCGGCCACCCGGCCGGCCAGGTACTCCCCGGCCCCGGCCAGCAGCGCCCGGTACGCGGCGAAGGCGTCGTACACCGCGCGCTCGGCGGTGCTGCCCACCGCGATACGCCGCTCGACGTCGGCGATCAGCTCCGGGTCCTGCGCCATCATGGCCTGTGCCTCGAGCACGGCCTGCGCCTCGCCGCCCGCGAGATTGCCGCGCGCCATCAGGTCCGCCGACACGGCCTCCACCGCTTGGCGCGCCCGTCCCTGCTCACGCGGCGCATCATCGGCCGGAATCTGCTTCGCCGGCGGCTCCAGCACCGCCGTGCCCATGTGGCGCACCTCGCCGATGGCCACGCCGTGGCTCACGCCGACGCCTCGCAGCGTTGTCTCCATGTCACCTGTCCCCGGTTGATTCGGCGGAACCCGCCGTGATGGATGTCGTACTCGCCGTCGACGCCGCCCGGACCGGTTCCGGACGGCGTCGGGGTCACTGCCAGATGAAGAGTGTGTCGCCCGGCTTCACGTCGCCGTCGTCCCGGACAGCGGAGAGGGAGTCGGCCGTGGCCTCCAGGGCCACGACCGGACAGATCGGCGACTTGCCGGCGGCCACGGCCACCGCGGGGTCCCAGCGCACGATCGCGTCGCCGCGCTTGACGGTGTCCCCCTTGTTGACGAGCACCTCGAAGCCGTCGCCGTTCAGCTGCACGGTGTCGATCCCGAGGTGGGTGAGCACCCCATGCCCTTCCTCGTCCACGACCACGAACGCGTGCGGGTGCAACGAGACGACGATGCCGTCGACCGGGGCCACCGCCACACAGGTCTCGAGCACCGGGTCGATCGCCGTCCCCGGACCGACCATCGCGCCCGAGAACACCGGGTCGGGAACCGCTGTCAGTCCGATCGCGCGCCCGGCGAGCGGAGACGTCACGGTGGTCATGGGAAGCCTCCCGGGGTGAAGATCCATCTCGTGCTGTCACCGGCTGTCCCGGGCAGCGCACTGCCCAGAAGCGTAAGTCATAGGAACTTGGGATTCCGTACAAGCGGCGCAGGCCGGAGACCCCCCACGGGCCCCGAATCGATTTGCCACGGCCGCGTGGGGCGCTGTACTGTCGTACTCCTGCCCATCCGGATGAAGCATCGCAGTCAGCTGCGACCTCGTCCAGGTGAGGGCGGCACCTTCAGTCACTTGATCCAAATCTCGGATCCGCTTTCGCATGCCATGTGAAAGACACGGATTCGGAAAGCGGAAAAGGGTCTGATAGCGTGTGAAGCACCGAAGGGAAGCGCCCGGAGAAACCGGTGACACGGTTTCAAAGGAAGCGTCCGTTCCTTGAGAACTCAACAGCGTGCCAAAAGTCAACGCCAGATATGTTGATACCCCGTCCACATCACTGATGTG
>NZ_JBIRPZ010000016.1:0-186962 GCF_044332925.1 Streptomyces sp. NPDC021212 | reverse complement strand
GCCGGAACGTTCGGGATGTTGGTCGGCAGCTGGGCCGGAACCTGCGGCAGGTCGGTGGGCAGGTGCGCCGGGACCTGCGGCAGGTCGGTGGGCAGGTGCGCCGGGACCTGCGGCAGGTCGGTCGGCAGCTGAGCCGGGACCTGCGGCAGGTCGGTCGGCAGCTGAGCCGGGACCTGCGGCAGGTCGGTCGGCAGCTGAGCCGGGACCTGCGGCAGGTCGGTCGGCAGCTGAGCCGGGACCTGCGGCAGGGCCGGGACGGCCGGGATGTTGGCGGGGTCGGTCAGGTCGACCGGGGCCACCGGGAGCAGGCTCTGCACACGGGCCACGGTGTTCAGCGCGGTGCCCTCCGCGTTCTTGGCCACGGAGCCGGTCAGGTCCACCGCGAACGGAGCGGTGTTGGTGGCCAGGTCGGCGGCGAACGGAACCGTGTTGTTGACCGTGGCGTGGGCGACCGGCACGGCGTTGGCCACGGTGCCCTGTACGAACGGCACGGCGTTGCCGACGGTGCCCTGCGCGAACGGAAGCACGTTGCTGGCGGTGCCCAGCGTGTAGCCCTGTGCGCTTCCGACCACGTACGCGACGTGCGGAACGGTCTTGTCCGTGGCGTCACCGGCGAGCACGCCCGCGTCGTTCACGGTGCCCTGCGCGACCGGGATGACCTTGACCACGATGCGGTTCACGGCGGGCGGCAGCACGTCGTCGGCGACGCGCTTCACGACGGGCTTGGCGATGCCCACGGTGCCCTTGGCCTGGCCGGCCAGCTCCTCGGGGCGGACACCCGCGCCGGAGAGGGAGGCGAGCAGGTTGTCGGCGGCGCCGGGGGCGGCCGGCAGCTTCGGGGTGGCCGGGAGCTGGACGGGCAGCTCGGCCGGGGCGCCCTTGAGGGGCGGCACCGGGGAGGCGTCGGGCAGCGAGGAGCCGTTGACCGGCAGCGAGCCGAGGCCGGGCAGGTGCGGAACGACGCCGGGAACCTCGCCGGTGGGCAGATCGACGTCGGCGGCCTTCTGGACGGACTTCACGGCGTGGTGCGCCTTCTTGACGACCTTGCCGGGCTTGGCGGCGTGACCGTTCACGCCGTGGAGCGCGCCACCGGTCACGTCACGGGTGGTCTTGGACACGTCCGGCAGCCGGCCCTTGGCGGCACCGTCGACGGTGTCCTCGGCGGTGCCGGCCACGCCGTCCACCGTCTTCTTCACGGTGTCGTTCACCTTGGAGGTGTCGGCGGCGTCGCCGGTCGCACCGTCAACCGTGTCGGTGACCTTGCCGGTGGTGTCCGTGACCTTGTCGGTCGTGTCGGTGACCTTGTTGGTGACGCCGTCCACCGTGCTGGCCACGCTGTCGGTGGAGGGGATGCTCGGGGTCTCGGTGGCGCTCGCGGCGGCGGAACCGAGGGCCCAGATACCGGTGGCGGCAGCGGCGACGAGGATGGAACGGCGAACGTTGTTACGCATAGGGAGGAGTCCTTCGAATTCAAGGGGGTTAGCGGATGGGCAGACCTGACCACCCCCGCGCGGCAGGTCTTACAGACGGGTGGAGGTCTGCCCTAGCCGGGGAATTCGAGGACTTCGTTGTACCGCTCGCGCGTCGGCGCGAAGCCGTCCGCACGGACCGCGCCGGGCGCGAGCCCGAACTGCGCGGCGTCGGACGGCGGCAGAGCGGCGTGGGCGTTCCCGCCACGGGGAGCGCCGCTGTCGCCGGTGCACTGGGTGACGGTCCCGTGGGGGGACCGCGGGAGGGGCATCGGCGCCGGTGCGCTGTTGCCCTCGTCCGCCCGGACGACGGTGCCATGACCGTGGTCGTCGGAGTCGGCGGTACGGGGCGCGGCGGCGGCCGTGTCGGGTCCCAGCGGGGCCGCGGCGGGCCGGGCCGAGTGCGGCAAGGCGTCGTTCTTGCCGGCGTCATCCGCAGCCGGGCCGTTGCCCGGCGCGGCTGCGTCGTGCGCACCGGGGGCGTCGCCCAAGGCGCCGACACCGGCGTCGCCGACCTCGGACAGCCGCACCCGAAGGTGCCCGTCCGTGACCTTGTTGACCAGGTCATCGACCGGCTCGGTGACCTGCCGCGCGTGCCGCTCGACCGGCTCGCGCACCGGTTCCACGGTCTCGCGGACCGCGTCGGTGGCGGTGTGTGCCGTCTTGCGCGCCACGGTGCCGGCGGTCTTGGCCGCCTTCGCCGGGTTGTGCTTCGCCACCGGCTTCGCGGTGGTGTCGGCCTTCCCGGCGCCGGCCTTCTCGATGTCCTTCTTGACGGTGGCCGAGGAGTCGAGCAGCTTCGATGCCTGGGCCTGGTGGCCCGTCACCGATTCGACAAGCCCTCCTCGTTCCGCCGCGTGGGCGCTGCCACCGAAGAGGAATCCGAGTGCCAGGAAGCCCCCGAGGAACAGCATCGCCAGCAGCGCTCGCCGCGCGGCCACGGTGCGCGGCAAGCGCACAGCGACAGGCAAAGCGAACACGGCAGACAAAAGGGGGCCTTCCCTGGTCGGACAGCAGGCGAGGCGCCAACCGGACGGTCATATTCCACGTCCTGGCGACGAGACTGATCCTTGCACGCCCCACAGGGGGCCGCGCAACCCCCGAGCGAGTGATGGTCACTGATGCATCTCCATGTCCGGTATCGGCAGTTGGCGCCGCTCGATCGCCGCCGCCATCACCTCCGGGAAGAGATCGGGGGTGCAGGCGAAGGCGGGTGCGCCGAGCGCGGCGAGCGCCGCCGCGTGCTCCCGGTCGTAACTCGGCGCTCCCTCGTCGGACAGCGCGAGCAGCGCCACGAACTGCACCCCGGACGCCTTCATCGCGGCGATCCGCCCCAGCATCTCGTCCCGTATGCCGCCCTCGTAGAGGTCGCTGATCAGCACGACAACGGTGTCCGCGGGCCGGGTGATCTGCGCCTGACAGTACGCGAGCGCGCGGTTGATGTCGGTGCCGCCGCCGAGCCGGGTGCCGAACAGGACGTCCACCGGATCGTCCAGCTCGTCGGTCAGGTCCGCGACGGCGGTGTCGAAGACGACGAGCCGGGTGGCGATCGACCGCATCGAGGCGAGCACGGCACCGAAGACCGAGGCGTACACCACGGACGCGGCCATCGACCCCGACTGGTCGATGCACAGGATGACGTCCTTCTTCACCCCGCGCGCCGCGCGCCCGTAACCCACCAGCCGCTCGGGGACCACCGTGCGGTGCTCGGGCAGGTAGTTCTTGAGGTTGGCACGGATGGTGCGATTCCAGTCGATGTCCCGGTGGCGGGGGCGGCTGATCCGGGCAGAGCGGTCGAGCGCGCCGGTGAGGGTCGCGCGGGTGCGCGTCGCGAGCCGCTTCTCCAGCTCCTCGACGACCTTACGGACGACGGCGCGTGCCGTGGTCCGGGTGGTCTCCGGCATCGCCTTGTTGAGCGAGAGCAGGGTGCCCACCAGATGCACGTCCGCCTCCACGGCCTCCAGCATCTCGGGCTCCAGCAGCAGCGCCGACAGGCCGAGCCGGTCGATGGCGTCGCGCTGCATGACCTGGACGACGGAGGTGGGGAAGTACGTACGGATGTCACCGAGCCAGCGCGCCACTTGGGGCGCGGAGCCGCCGAGCCCGCCGGACCGCGGACCGCCGCCGCCCGCCGGGCCGCCGCTGCCTCCGGCGGCGGCGCCCGCGCCCCCGGGGCCGTCGCCGCCCCCGGCCCCGTAGAGGGCTTCGAGGGTGCGGTCCATGGCGGCGTCGTCACCGCTGAGAGTGTGGCCGGTGCCGTCGCCGCCCGCTCCACCGAGCACCAGCCGCCAGCGCCGCAGCCGCTCTGTGTCCGTGTCCGTGTGCGTGGCCGCGTCCGTATCGGTGTCCGTGTGCGCGCCGGTGTCCGTCATCGGGCCGCCTCCGCGGTGTCATCGTGGTCAGGGGCGGTGTCAGGGCGGGTGTCAGGGGCGGTGTCCAGGCCGAGCAGCAGCCGGACCGTCGGTACGACGGCGGCCGCGCGGTCCGCGTCGAGCCCGGGGCCGAAGCCGGGCCCAGCGGGGATCGCATCGCCGCCCGCGGCATGCGGCTCACCGGCCGCGGGCCCGGGGCCGCGGCGGACCAGCTCGCCCAGGGTGCGGCGGACGCCCGTGTCGTACGCGGAGAAGGTGCGCCGCAGCAGCGGCAGGACGTCCGTGAACGCCTCGGCGGGTACGGAGATGAGCCAGCCGTCGACGAGGCCGAGCAGCCGTTCGTCGTGGACGAGCAGCATGCCACCGCCCGCGCCGCCGCCGATGAAGCCCTCGATCCAGGCGGCCGCCTCGGGTGGCGCGGTGCCGGGCGAGAGCGCCAGCCGCATCAGCCGGGCCGCCTCGTCCTCGGCGAGCCTCCCGTCGTCCAGCAGCAGGCGCGCGGCCCGGCCGCGGAGCAGCCCCGGGGTGACGCGGGTGCCGTCCCGCCCGGCGATGGCGCGCAGCACGCCCGCCCAGCGCGTCCACAGCGAGTCATCGGCCGACGGCCCGGACGGCGACCCTGGCGGCGGCCCGGGCTCCGGCTTCGACTCCGGCAGGAGGCCGATCGCCCGGTGCACCGCCTCCAGATGGCGGAGCATGTCGGCGGCGCCATCCGCGTCGAGCCCCACACAGGCGGGCGGCAGCCCGACGAGGATCCGCTCGGCCAGGCCCGCGGCGACCTCGCCGAGCGCGGCGGTGTCGGTCCCGCGCACGTCCCCGTACCGCACCGACCGCACCAGGGCGGGCAGCGCCTGCGCGAGGTGGCCCACGTCGGCTTCGAGCGCGGCGCGGTCGGCGAGCGCGCGCATCACCACGGGGAGGGCGTCGGGGAGCGCGGCCAGCAGACAGCGCTCGGCCAGCTCGGTGACCTCGGCGAGGGCCGACGCGCCCAGCGCCCCGGACTCGGCCTTGGCGGTGGCCGCGGACAGCACGGTGGTGCCCCACACCCCCGCCTCCGCGACCCGCACCGACAGCTCCGGCTCCCAGCGCAGCCGCCAGGTTTCGCGGAACGTGCCGGTGCTGCCGCGCGAGGCCGCCGGGGTGCCCCAGTCGATCCCCAGCAGCCGCAGCCGGTGCAGCAGCCGGCTGCGCGCCGCGTCCATGTCCTTGCGCAGGTCCAGCTCCAGCTCTCGCCCCGCGGCCTCGGGCGCCAGCCGCAGCGAGCGCTGGGTGCTTCGCAGATCCCGCTGGAGCGGTACGGCGGGTGCCGACGCGGGGACCTCGCCCAGCACGTCCCCGACCACGAGCCGGTCCCGGACCAGCGCGATCGGCACGTCCGAGCCCTCGCACATGACGGCCCGCACGGCATCCGTCGTCTCGGCGAGCCCGGCGAGCGGGCGGCCGCGCAGGGCGGCGAGGGTTTCGGCGAGCCGCACGGCCTCGATGACATGCGCGGACGACACCGCGAAGTCCTCGTCCCGGAGCAGCCCGGCGACCTTGGTCAGCCAGCGCTCCAGAGGCCGGTCCGGCGCGTGGAAGAGATGGCTGTACCACCCTGGCGAGGCGATACCCGCGCCGTAGCCGCTGTGCCGTGCCAGCCGGCGATGGGTCCAGGGCACCCAGCTGATCTCGGCCTTGACCTTCGGCAGCCCCCTGAGCAGCTTCCGGTCGGCGGTCACGGTGGAGCGGGCGGCCAACGCCGGTACGTGCCAGGCCCCGCACACGACGGCGACCGCCTCCCCGAACTCCCGCCGCGCCGCGTGCATCCGCAGCCGCATATGGGCCTCCCGGACGGCGTCGTCCTCATGCCCGCCCTGCCCGTACGCGGCCCGCAGCTCCCCCATGGCCTCGCCGACGGCGGCGAACGCCGCGGTCCCGGCGACGCTGCGGTGCTCGACGACGTCCTCCCACCAGCGCTCCGGGTCTTCGTACCCGGCCGCCTCGGCGAGGACGGCGAGCGGATCGACGCGCGCCCGCTCGGCCGGTCCGGCCGGATCGCCCGGATCGCCTGATCGGTCCGCGTCGCCCTTCGCCGTCATGGCCAGCGAGTGCGCGGCCGGGAGGTCGATGAACCGCACGGGCACGTCGCGGGCCAGCGCCCACTGGATGGCCGCCCACTCCGGCGAGAACCCGGCCATCGGCCAGAACCCGGCGCGCCCCGGGTCGTTCGCCACGTGCGCGAGCAGCGCGACGGGCGGGCGCATGCCCTCGTCGGCGGCGAGGTGCACCAGCGCGTCCGCCTCCGGCGGGCCCTCGATGAGCACGACGCCGGGCTCGCATTCGTCGAGCGCCGCCCGCACGGCCCGCGCCGACCCGGGGCCGTGGTGCCGCACCCCCAGCAACAGCGGCCACTCCGGCACGACGGCCCCGACAACCCCGGCGGCCCCGCCACCGCCCGTGTCCCCGGCCGTCGGCACCGGCTCCGCAGCCCTCACGCGCTCACCTCTCGGCACGCGCGGTAGAAGTCCTTCCACCCATCGCGCTCGCGGACGACCGCCTCCAGGTACTCCTGCCAGATGACGCGGTCGGCGGCCGGGTCGCGCACGACCGCGCCCAGGATGCCCGCGGCCACGTCACCGGCCCTCAGCACGCCGTCGCCGAAGTGGGCCGCGAGCGCCAGCCCGTTCGTCACCACGGAGATGGCTTCCGCCGTCGACAGGGTGCCGGAGGGCGACTTGACCTTCGTGCGGCCGTCGCCGGTCACTCCTTCGCGCAGCTCACGGAAGACCGTGACGACGCGGCGGATCTCGTCCACACCCTCCGGGGCCTCGGGGAGGTCCAGCGAGCGGCCGATCTGGGCGACGCGGCGGGCGACGATGTCGACCTCGTCCTCCGGGGTCGCGGGCAGCGGCAGCACCACCGTGTTGAAGCGGCGGCGCAGCGCGCTGGACAGCTCGTTGACGCCGCGGTCGCGGTCGTTGGCGGTGGCGATGAGGTTGAAACCGCGGACCGCCTGGACCTCCTGCCCCAGCTCGGGGATCGGCAGGGTCTTCTCGGACAGGACGGTGATCAGGGTGTCCTGCACATCGGCCGGGATGCGCGTCAGCTCCTCCACGCGCGCGGTCATGCCGTCCGCCATCGCCCGCATCACGGGGCTCGGGACGAGCGCGTCGCGGCTCGGGCCGTGGGCGAGGAGCCGGGCATAGTCCCAGCCGTAGCGGATGGCTTCCTCGGGCGTCCCTGCCGTGCCCTGGACCAGCAGCGTCGAATCGCCGCTGACCGCCGCCGCCAGATGCTCCGAGACCCACGTCTTGGCCGTGCCGGGGACACCGAGCAGCAGCAGGGCGCGGTCGGTGGCGAGCGTGGTGACGGCGACCTCGACGATCCGGCGCGGGCCCACGTACTTGGGTGTGATCACGGTGCCGTCGGGCAGCGTCCCGCCGAGCAGATACGTGGCGACGGCCCACGGCGACAGCCGCCAGCGGGCCGGGCGCGGGCGGTCGTCGGCGGCTGCCAGAGCGCTCAGCTCGTCGGCGAAGGCGTCCTCGGCGTGCGGACGAAGGACCTCGGCGGCCTCGCCGGGCCCGCCGCCCTCGGTGATCTCGGTGATTTCAGGTGAATTGGTTCCGGACACAGTGACGGTCACAGCTCCCCCACGACTCGTTTCTCGTTCCGCTCCCGGACGCGCAATTCACTGTGCACGACCCCACTGACAATCGGTCCGGCGCGAACGAAGGCGCAGGTCAGGGCGATTGTCAGTGGGTGCCCGTACCGTCGCAGACATGAATCCGCAGGGGGAACGCTGGACGGCGGAACAGGTGCTGGCCCTGGCTCCTGACGCCGCGTCACGCAAGGCGGGCGGCAAGCTCGCGGGGGCCGCCTCGTGGTCCGGCACGGGTGCGCGGGGCCAGGTGGTGTGGGGGCTGTGCGCGGGCAGCGGCAGCGCGCCGTACCGGACGGTTGTCGACCTGCACGGCCCCGCCTATCGGTGCAGCTGTCCGAGCCGCAAGTTCCCGTGCAAGCACGTGCTCGGGCTGCTGCTTCTGTGGGGGGCCGGCGGGCCGGGGGTGCCGGAGGGCGGGGAGCCGCCCGAGTGGGCCGAGCAGTGGCTCGGCGAGCGGCGCGAGCGCGCGCAGAGCGCGATGGGGGCCGCGCGCGGAGGTGCGGATGCCACCGGGGGCGGGGGCGCGGAGTCCGGCGACATGGGCACTGCGGGCGGCACGGGCAACGCGGGTGCTGCGGGCGGCACGCACGGCGCAGGCGGCGCGGACGGCACAGGCGGTGCGCGCGGCCCGGGCGGTGCAGGCGGTGCGGGCGGGGCCGCCGATTCGGGGGCCGCCCGCCGCCGCGCCGAGCGGCGCGCCCAGCGCATCGCGGCGGGCGCCACGGAGCTGGAGCAGCGGCTGGCGGACCTGCTGCGCGATGGTCTGGCCACGGCCGACCGCGCCGGATACGGGGCATGGGACGAGACGGCCGCCCGCATGGTCGACGCCCAGGCGCCCGGCCTGGAGGCGCGGGTGCGGGAGTTGGGCGCCATCCCCTCCTCCGGCCCCGGTTGGCCGGCCCGCCTGCTGGAGGAATGCGCGCTGGCGCACCTCCTCAACCAGGGCTTCCTCCACCTGGACAGCCTGCCGGAGGAGCTGGCCGCCACCACGCGCTCACGGGTCGGCGTCACGCTGCCGGTGGCCGAGCTGCTCGCACACGGGCAGCCGGTCCGGGACCACTGGCTCGTTCTCGGCGGCCAGGACAGCGGCGACGGCAAGCTCACCACCCGGCGGATCTGGCTCCGCGGCCGCACCACGGGCCGGATGGCGCTGCTGCTGTCCTTCGGCGCGGCGGGCCGGGCTCCCGAGCCGGCCCTGCCGCCCGGGCTGGTGCTCGACGCGGACCTCACCTACTACCCGGGCGCGCGTCCGCTCCGCGCGGCGCTGGGCACCCGCTATCCGCCCGCCGCGCCCCCGCTGCCGCCCGGATGGCCCGCCGCCGCCGACGGCGGGGCGGCCACCGAAGCCCTGGCGCCCGCCGGGGTGCCCGACGGCGGCGGCATCGCCGCGGCGCTCGCCGCCTACGGTGAAGCGCTGAGCGACGACCCCTGGCTGGAGGGCTGGCCCGTCGTGCTCTCCGGCGTCACGCCCATCCCCGGTGCCAACGGTGACGGCGGTTGGCAGCTGGCGGACGAGGCGGCCGGGACCGCGCTCCCCGTCGATCCGCGATGCTTCGGCCGGACGAACCTGTGGCAGCTCGCGGCCATATCGGGCGGCCGCCCCGTCACCGTCTTCGGCGAGTGCGGGCCCCGCGGCATCACGCCCCTCACCACCTGGGATCCGGAACCCGTCCCGCTCGCCACGGGCACCGCCACCGGGCCGACCTCGTACGGAGGCACGCGTTGACCAGCAGCAGCACCAGCACCGCGCCCGTGTCGTGGGACGACCTCGTCGCCGCCGCCCTGCTCGGCACCGAGCGCCGAACCCCGCCCGTCGCCCCGCGCCCCGGGCAGGACGCACCGTCCGCCCTGCTGGACGCCGCCGCGCTCAGCACCGTTCGGCGGCGGGCCGGGCTGCGCCCCGCCGCCGCCCGGCCGGGCCCGGCCCCCGCGCCCGAGGACCCTCGCCCCCCGCTCCCGCCCGCCGCCCGCGGCCGACTGGCGATGCTGCTCGCCGACCGCTCGACCCCCGGGCGCAGCGGTCCGCGTACCGCCCCCGACCTGGCCGAGCTGCTGCCCCAGTGGCTCGCCCTCGCCAATCAGCACGGCTACCGCGCGCCGGACGCGCTGCTCCCGACGCTGCTCGACGCGGCCCGCGCCCGTACCGACCTGCGGCCCGAGGCGCTCACCCTCGGCGGGCCCCGGGCGCTGTGGCTCGCCCGGCTCAACCCGGACTGGAAGTTCGCCCTGCGGGGCGGGCCTCCCGGGCGGGGCACGGCGCCCGCATCCGAGCCGGGTGACGCCGACCTGCTTCGGCAGTGGGAGGAGGGGCTGTTCGCCGAGCGGGTGTCCCTGCTGGCGAGGACCCGCCACCGCGACCCGGTGGCCGGGCTGGCCCTCCTCAGCGGCACCTGGTCCGCAGAGCGTGCGGAAGACCGGCTGATGTTCCTGGACTCGCTCCGCGACGACCTCGTGCCCTCCGATGAGCCCTTCCTGGAGCAGGCGTTGTCCGACCGCAGCCGGAACGTCCGGGCGACCGCCGCCGAGCTGCTGGCCGCGCTCCCCACCTCCGCGTTCGCCGCGCGGATGGCGGAGCGGTCCGCGGCCTGCGTCTCCCTGTCCCCGTCCCCGTCCCCGGACACCGGGCAGATCACCGTCGACGCACCGGCGCGGTGCGACAGCGGGATGCAGCGTGACGGCGTCGTGCCCAAGCCGCCGTCCGGCCGGGGGGAGCGGTCCTGGTGGCTGAGCCAGCTGGTGGAGGCCACGCCGCTGACCCGCTGGTCCGAGTGGTTCGGGGGGCTGGACGCGGACCGGATCGTGGCCCTGCCGGTCGCGGACGGCTGGAAGGGGGACCTGCACGCCGCCTGGTGCCGGGCGGCCGTGCGGCAGCGGAGCGCGGAGTGGTCCCGCGCGCTCCTCGGCTCCCCGGGCGCGCCGCCCGCCGCGGCGGCCTGGCGGGACCCGGCGAAGCTGCTGTCCGCCCTCCCCGCGGCGGAACGGGCGCAGTGGGTCGCCGACTTCATCGCCTCCCACGGGCTGTCCGACGCGTTCCGGCTGCTGGGGGTGTGCGCGGTGCCATGGTCCGAGCCGCTGGGCGGGGCCGTCGTGGACGCGCTGGACATCGCACGGGACGCGGGCAGCTACCCGTGGAGCTTCAGCGGGGTCATGGGCCTGGCCGAGCGCTACCTCGACCCCGCCCAGGCGGACCGCCTGGAGGTGCTGACCGCGCTGCCGGACGAGCCGGAGGGGGCGGCGCCGGGGGCCGGTGGGTACTGGTCGGAGGCCTTCCAGCGGTTGGTGGGGACGTTGAGGTTGCGGGCGGCCATGCGCTCCGAACTGGCCGGAGGCTGATTCCCCACCCCCGCCCCCAGCCAGGGGTTGGGCCCTGGGCCCCGGCGCGCCGCCGGGCGGCGGGGGCGGACGGGAATGCGGGCAGAGCCCGGCAGCGGCGGCTGGGCGGGGCTGATTTCCCCTACCCCGCCCCTTCCCGGCCCCTGTCGATATGCGGCTCCGCGTGGGGGCTTCGCCCCGGACCCGGCCGGGGGTGGGCCCCTGAGCCCCGGCATGCGTCCGCCAGGTGACGGTGCCCGGGCGGGTGGGCAGGGCGCCAGGGCCCAGGCCCGATCGGGGGCTCCGCCCTCGGACTCCGTCCGGGGCGTGCCCTGCCCCGGGCCCGGGCCCGGGGCATGCGTTCGCCGAGCGGCAGGCTGGGCCGCGCCCGATCGGCGGTCCGGGGTCCGGGCCCGGCCAGAGGGCCAGGACCCGCGGCCCAGCGTGCGCCCGCCGAACGGCGGGCTGGGCCTGCGCCCGATCAGCGGTCCGCTGCCCGGACCCGGCCAGAGGGCCAGGACCCGCGGCCCAGCGTGCGTCCGCCGAACGGCGGGCTGGGCCTCGCCCGGTCGGCGGTCCGGGGTCCGGGCCCGGGCATGCGTCCGCCGGGCGGCGGGCTGGACCGCGCAGGGGACAGGCCCCGCCCAGGGGCGGGCGACCCGCCGGGGCATGCCCTGGCGCCGAGGGCGTGCAGGGGTGGCAGGGCCCGGGGCCGGTCGGGGCTGGCCCGGCGCCTGTCCGCCGGGCGGGCCGGCTGGGTCGTGCAGGGGGCGGGGGCAGGGCCCGGGCCGGGCCGGCGGGGCCTGCCCGGCCGCCCAGGCGCGCAGGAGGGCGGGGGCGACTGGGGCCGACCCCGGCGCGTGTCCGCCGGTGGGGCGGGCGGCAGCCGGGGCGAGGGGTTAGGCGGGGACTGGGCGGACGTTTTGGCGGACCCAATCCACGATCGACGTCGTCGTCGCGCCCGGGGTGAAGATCTCCGCCACGCCCTGTTCCTTCAGCGGGGGGATATCGGCCTCGGGGATGATGCCGCCGCCGAAGACCTTGATGTCCTCCGCCTCGCGCTCCCGCAGCAGCTCCAGCACCTTGGCGAACAGCGTCATATGGGCACCGGAGAGGATCGAGAGGCCGATCGCGTCGGCGTCCTCCTGGATCGCGGTATCGACGATCTGCTCGGGGGTCTGGTGAAGGCCGGTGTAGATGACCTCCATGCCCGCATCGCGCAGCGCACGCGCGATGACCTTCGCGCCACGGTCATGGCCGTCGAGACCCGGCTTGGCCACCACCACACGGATCGGACCGGTCACACCCATCGCAGCCTCCAAGCCCTAGCTCGCGCATCCGCGTGAACGAACGTTATCTCCAGCTTCCCGCAAGCATCCCCTACCCGGCAGTTTCGCGAAGCTCGGCGAGGGGGAAATCACACCCGGAACACGTTCGACCTCGGGTCGACCACCAAGGGGAGCCGCAGCGGGGACCGTCGCACCGCGCAGCGCCGCCCGGCAGCCGCATGGACGGCGGCATGGCATGGGCATGGCGTCGCGGTGCGACGGCGCGGTCCGTCACGGGCCACAGGCCACGGCTGCCCGCAGCGCACGGGCACAAGGGGGGCGGTCGTCGTGGGCCTCGCATACACACAAACCAGGAAAAGCAGCCGGGTTCGGGCGCTTGCCTTCGATCTGGCCATCCTCGCCGGGCATCTCCTCCTCTACCCCACCGGCCTCTGCCAGGAGCGCCCACCCGCCACGCCCCCGCCCGACCTCCAAGGGCAACGCCCCGTGCTGCTCCTCCACGGCTTCATCGACAACCGCTCCGTCTTCGTCCTGCTGCGCCGCTCCCTCCTCCGCCACGGCCGACAGCATGTCGAGGCCCTCAACTACTCCCTCCTGACCTGCGACCTGCGCACCGCCGCCACGCGTCTGGCCCGCCACGTCGAGGACGTCCGGGTCCGCACCGGCCACAGTCAGGTGGACATCGTGGGTCACAGCCTGGGCGGGCTGATCGCGCGGTATTACGTCCAGCGGCTGGGCGGTGACGCGCGGGTGCACTCCCTGGTCACGCTGGGCACCCCGCACTCCGGCACCCGCATCGCGCCCTTGTTGTCCGCACATCCGCTCGTGCGTCAGATGTGCCCGGACTCCGAGGTGATAACGGAGTTGAGGCAGCCTGCCCCCGAATGCCGTACGCGTTTCGTTTCTTTCTGGAGTGATGTGGATCAGTTGATGATCCCGGCGGAAGTCGCCCGCATAGACCATCCGGATCTGATCTTTCGCAACATCCGGGTCAGCGGTGTGGGACATCTCGCTCTACCGGTCCACTCGGCCGTCGCCACCGGGATCCGGGAGGCTCTGGACGCCGCCGATGCGGCGGGGGCGGACACTTCGGGCGCGTTCTCGGTCGCCTGATACGGCCGAAAATTGCCGAACAACCGTCGAACGCCGGGCCAAGAGCGGGCGCACAGTCAACCGAAAGAGGTCCAAATGCCCTTTCCGGTGATGCCCAAAACCTGCTGAAGATTGTCGCTCGCGCGTACCGCCGGGTACAGTCGCCGCTAATTCTCCTGCAGCCGAGGCGAAAGAGAAGTTGGTGGTGAACGACCGTCACCCGTTGGGGGCAACCCCGACCGTCCCCGCTCCCGACGCCTCGTATTCCTATGACGAGGCGTACGGCCAGCAGCAGGACACAGCGCACGGTTACGCCGGGTATGACGGGTACCCCACCGGCAGCTTCGCCAACCTCGCCGCGTACGACGAGGCCGACCCCCTCTACGGCTCCTTCACGGGCAGCTACGGGGGCGATCAGTACGACGCTTCCCAGTGGAGCGGTGGCGGCGCGTACGACACCGGCGGCTACGACACCGGCGCCTATGACACCACCGGCATGTGGGCCACCTCCGGCTATGAGCTGCCCACCGACGTCCCCGCCCAGCGGCAGGACGACACCGGCGGCCAGTGGGACGCCGGCGCCTGGGAGGCGCACTCCCAGCAGTGGGACACGGGCGCGTACGACACCACCGGGCAGTACGACGCCGGAACGGGCCAGTTCGACTCGGGGCAGTTCGATACGGGGCAGTTCGATACCGGACAGGTCGATACGGGCCACTTCGACACCGGGCAGTACGACACCACCGGGCAGTACGACACGGGCGCGTACGACGTCTCGGGGCAGTACGAGGTCATCAGCCAGGAGGCCGCGTACGACACCTCCGGCGTCGACACCGGGCAGACCCAGTTCTGGGACACCTCGGCCTACGCCACCGTCGACGAGTCGCAGTACAGCGAGCCGCAGTACGAAGACTCTCAGTACGAGGACTCACCGTACGACGAGCCTCAGTACGACGACGGGACCGCATCCTTCGACCAGACCGCGGTCTTCGAATCCGTCGCGGAGCCGGAACCCGACCCCGCCCCCGATCCCGACCCCGTCGCCGACATCACGCCGCCGACCGCCCCCGCCACCGCCGCCACCCCCCGCTCCGGTGGCCGCGCCCGCCGCCGCACCGCGCCCTCCCGCCCCAAGCGCTCCGCGCTCCTCACCGTCGCCGTCCCGTCCGTCTGCGCGCTCGGCGTCACCGCCGTGGCCGCCGCTTCCGTGAGCGGAGTGTCCGGCGACGAGAAGGACGAATCGACCACGCAGGCGGCCCCCGACGTGCAGCCCGTCAAGGCGTCCGTCGCCAACAGCGAGATGGACACCCGGCTCGCCGGGGTCGACGACGGCGTCAATGACTTCCGGGAGCGCGCCAGCCGTACCCAGGAGCGGATCGACCTCAAGGTGCGTCAGGCCGCCGAGAAGAAGCGCAAGGCCGAGGAGGCGGCGCGCAAAGAGGCGATGCGGCCGAAGTTCGTGCTGCCGGTCAAACAGCGTGGGCTGAGCGCCACCTTCGGCCAGGCGGGCCTCAACTGGATGTCGCTGCACACGGGGATCGACTTCCCGGTCAGCGAGGGCACGCCCGTCATGGCGGCGACCGACGGCACCGTGCGGACCCAGTGGAACGACGCCTTCGGCAACATGGTCATATTGACCGCTCCTGACGGCACGGAGACCTGGTACTGCCACCTCAGCAGCGCCAAGATCCGCTCCGGGACGGTCAAGGCCGGGGACGTCATCGCCTACTCGGGGAACTCCGGCAACTCCACCGGCCCTCATCTGCACTTCGAGGTGCACCCGGGCGGCGGAGCGGCAGTGGACCCGCTGCCGTGGCTACAGAACCACGGCCTCAACCCCAACTGACCGCCCCCACCTCACGCATCACGAAAAGCGTCAGAGCTTCTCGACCGGCGCGTACCGCAGCAGCAGCCGCTTCGGCTTCTCGCCGCCGAAGTCGATCGTCGCCTCCGCGTTGTCCCCGGTGCCCTTCACCGCCACCACGGTGCCGAGCCCGAACGAATCGTGCGTCACCCGGTCCCCGATGGCCAGGGAGACCACCGGGCGGTCCTTCGCCCGCCGCGTCGCGAACCCACTCGCACCGGAAGCGGCACCTGAACCGGCACCGGACCCGGACCGCGAGCGCGACGACGAGAACCCCGACGACAGTCCCGACCCGGCGCCCGACATGGCGCCCATCGTCGCCGACGGGGTCGCGGGGCCGGTGCGCCGCCACTGCACGTACTGGTCGGGGATCTCCTCCAGGAAGCGGGACGGCGGGTTGTACGCGGGCTGGCCCCAGGCGCTGCGCATCGTCGACCGGGACAGATACAGCCGCTCGCGGGCGCGCGTGATCCCGACGTACGCCAGCCGCCGCTCCTCCTCCAGCTCCTTGGTCTGGCCGAGCGCGCGCATGTGCGGGAAGACCCCGTCCTCCATGCCGCTGAGGAAGACGACCGGGAACTCAAGACCCTTGGCCGTGTGCAGGGTCATCAGGGTGATGACCCCGGCGCCCTCCTCGTCCTCGTCGGGGATCTGGTCGGAGTCGGCGACGAGCGCGACCTGCTCCAGGAAGTCCGCGAGCGTGCCGGGGTTCTCCTCGCCCCGGTCCTGCTCGAACTCCAGGGCCACGGAGGCCAGCTCCTGGAGGTTCTCGATGCGGGTCTCGTCCTGCGGGTCGGTGGACGCCTGCAGCTCCGCCAGATAGCCGGTGCGCTCCAGCACGGCCTCCAGGACGGTCGCCGGGCCCGCGCCCGACTCCACGATGGTCCGCAGCTCCTCCATGAGCGTGTTGAACCGCTTCACCGCGTTCGCCGAGCGGGCCGCCATGCCGTACGCCTCGTCGACGCGGCGCAGCGCCTGCGGGAAGGTGATCTTCTCGCGCGCCGCGAGCGCGTCGATCATCGCCTCGGCGCGGTCGCCGATGCCGCGCTTGGGCACGTTCATGATGCGGCGCAGCGGGACGGCGTCCTCGGGGTTGGCCAGCACGCGCAGGTACGCGAGGACGTCGCGGACCTCCTTGCGCTCGTAGAAGCGGACCCCGCCGACGACCTTGTACGGCAGCCCGACCCGGATGAAGACCTCTTCGAAGACACGGGACTGGGCGTTGGTGCGGTAGAAGACCGCGACATCCCCGGCCCGGGCGTCCCCCGCGTCCGTCAGCCGGTCGATCTCGTCGGCGACGAACTGGGCCTCGTCGTGCTCGGTGTCCGCGACGTAGCCGGTGATGGTGGCGCCGGTGCCGGCCTCGGTCCACAGGTTCTTCGGGCGGCGGTTCTCGTTGCGCTCGATGACGGCGTTGGCCGCGCTCAGGATGGTCTGGGTGGAGCGGTAGTTCTGCTCCAGCAGGATCGTCCGCGCATCCGGATAGTCCTCCTCGAACTGGAGGATGTTACGGATCGTGGCGCCCCGGAACGCGTAGATCGACTGGTCGGCGTCGCCCACGACGCACAGCTCCCCGGCCTCCTCCTCATCCGTGCCCACCAGCTCGCGCACCAGCGTGTACTGAGCGTGGTTGGTGTCCTGGTACTCGTCGACCAGGACGTGCCGGAAGCGGCGGCGGTAGTGCTCGGAGACGTCCGGGAACGCCTGGAGCAGATTGACCGTGGTCATGATGATGTCGTCGAAGTCGAGGGCGTTGGCCTCGCGCAGCCTCGACTGGTACATCGCGTACGCCTCGGCGAGCGTCTTCTCGAAACCGTCCGCCGCCTGACCGGCGAAGGTCTCCTCGTCGATCAGCTCGTTCTTCAGGTTGGAGATCTTGGCGCTGAACGACTTCGGCGGGAACTTCTTCGGGTCCAGGTCGAGATCCCGGCACACCAGGGCCATCAGCCGCTTCGAGTCGGCGGCGTCGTAGATCGAGAACGATGAGGTGAAGCCCAGCTTCTTCGACTCGCGGCGCAGGATGCGCACGCACGCGCTGTGGAACGTCATCACCCACATCGCGTTCGCCCGCGGTCCGACCAGTTCCCCGACCCGCTCCTTCATCTCGCCCGCCGCCTTGTTGGTGAAGGTGATGGCGAGGATCTGGCCGGGGTGCACCTGGCGGGTGCCGAGCAGATACGCGATGCGGTGGGTGAGCACCCGGGTCTTGCCGGACCCGGCCCCGGCGACGATCAGCAGCGGCGAGCCCGTGTGCTCCACGGCGGCCCGCTGCTGCTCGTTCAGCCCCTCCAGCAGCGCCGTCGGGTCGACGGCGGGGCGGGCCGCGCCGTCCCGGTAGTACGCCTCTCTGGGCCCGCTCGGCACCGGCGCGTCGAATGCGCCCGTGAAGAGGTGGTGCGGCACCTCCTCGCCGCCTGAACCGCCTGAAGCACCGCCTGAACCGCCGGCGGGGCCCGGGTAGGCGGAATCCTCGGGCGGCGGAGGCTCCTCGTCCGGAGGCCCGAGGTTCGCCAGGAAGCTGTCGTCAAAGAGGCTGCTCATCGCTCACCGATTTTAGGCGGCCCTACTGACAGCCTACGCATGGACTGCATATGGATGTCACGAAACGGTTTCGGGCAAAACGACCACCAGCCTTCACAGGAGCCCCACGAGTTGGCTACCGTCCTCCCTCAGGCAGCTCGTACACCCGTCGGCGAACCGCGCCGGCCCGGGCGGCCTCCGCCGAGTCCGGTCGCGCCGCAAGGCAGCCGGAGCCGGGGACCCAAACGCAACACCGGGGTGAATCGGCCCGAGCCGCGATACGACGCGTACATCACGTACGACGTGTCGTCCGCCCGCGCACGGCCGTAGGGCAGCCTTCCGTACCGCCCGAACCCGTCAGCTAACCCGGTAGGCGGTCCACGGAAGGAGTCGCCTCCCTTGGCGTCGCACCGCAAGCCGCGGACCCGAATACCCACCGCCGCCTCCTCCACCGGGCGCCGTACGGCCGTCGGATTCACCACCGCCGCCCTCGCGTCCGTCACCCTCCTCTCCCAGACCGCGAACGCCGCACCGGGCGACCCGAAGCCCGGCGCCACACAGTCGATCGAGGCGGTCAAGGAGAAGGTGGACACCCTCTACCACCAGGCGGAAACCGCCACCCAGCAGTACAACGCCGCCAAGGATCGCTCCGCGGGGCAGCGCACCAAGGTCGACCGGCTGCTGGACGATGTCGCCAAGAACACGGAGAAGCTCAACGAGGCCCGCCGCACCCTCGGCACCTACGCCGCGGCCCAGTACCGCAACGGCGGCATGACCTCGACCGCGAGCCTGCTCTTCTCCAACAACCCGCAGGACATCTTCGACCAGTCCCATCTGATGAACCGGATGGCCGGTTCGGAGAAGCGGGCCGTCGACGACTTCCAGACGCAGGCCGCGAAGGCCGCCAAGGAGCGCGGCGAGGCCGCCAAGAGCCTGGCGTCGCTGACCGAGACCCAGAAAGAGCTGAAGGCCAAGAAGAAGTCCGTCCAGGACAAGCTCGCGCAGGCCCGCCGGCTGCTGGCGAATCTGACCGCCAAGGAGAAGGCGCGACTGGCGGCGATCGAGAAGAAGAAGGCCGAGGAGGCGCGGCGCAAGGCCGCCGAGCTGGCCG
This sequence comes from Streptomyces sp. NPDC021212, assembly GCF_044332925.1. Classification (NCBI taxonomy): domain Bacteria; kingdom Bacillati; phylum Actinomycetota; class Actinomycetes; order Kitasatosporales; family Streptomycetaceae; genus Streptomyces; species Streptomyces sp. NPDC021212. The sequence continues at coordinate 168,290 of NZ_JBIRPZ010000016.1, read as the reverse complement.
AGAAGCAGCGGGAGGCCGCGGCCCGGCAGAAGGCGCAGGAGCAGGAGCAGCAGTCGAGCGGCAGTTCCTCTTCCGGTTCCGGAAGCAGTTCCGGCTCGTCCGGCTCGTCCGGCTCCACGTCCACCTCCACGAGCACCACCAAGGGGGCCAAGGCGGTCGACTTCGCGGAGTCCCAGCTCGGCAAGCCGTACGTCTGGGGCGCCACCGGCCCCAACTCCTACGACTGCTCAGGACTCACCCAGGCCGCCTGGAAGGCCGCCGGTGTCTCGCTGCCGCGCACCACGTTCGACCAGGTGAAGGTCGGCACGCGCGTCTCCACCTCCGACCTCAAGCCCGGTGACCTCGTCTTCTTCTACGACGACATCAGCCACGTCGGCCTCTACATCGGCGACGGGATGATGATCCACGCGCCGAAGCCGGGCGATGTGGTGAAGAAGGCGCCGATCACCGAGATGCCGATCTACGGAAGCGTGCGGCCTGCCTAGCCACGGTAAGCGGGGGTGGCCGCACGGTGAGCGATCGCGCTCGGGCAGCCACCCCCGCTTCCGGGTCACGTGCCCGGCTTACGCCCGTACACGTACACGTCGTCGCCGTTCCGCAACAGGCTCCAGTACTTCTTCGCGTCGCCGGAACGCATGTTGACGCAGCCATGGGAGCCGGGTGGCGACCACACGCTTCCCGCGATGGAGTGGAAGGCCTGGCCGCCGTCGAAGAACTGGCTGTACGGCATGGCCACGTGGTAAATCGTCGACCAGTGGTCGATGTCCCGCCAGTAGATCCTTTTCAGCCCGGTGCGGGTCTCGTACTTGTCCCGCCCGGTACGCACCGGCACCGGCCCGAACGTGAGCCGCGAACCGTCCTGCACCCAGCTGAGCTGCCGGGTGAGGTCGACGCAGGCGATGCGGCCCTTGTTGGTGGGGCACTTGCGCGCCGCGTTGGGGTTGTGCCCCGCCGCCTTCTGCGCGTTGATCAGCTTCATGACGCCCCAGGTGACGGGGCCCGCGTAGCCGACGGACGGGCTTATGCCGTGGCTGATCTGGAATCTCTGCGTCGCGCGGCAGTCCCCCGAGGACTGCCGACCGTCGACGGGCCGGCCGAGGAACTTCTCGACCTGCTTCTGATACGGACCCGCGCCCGCCGTGCACGACGTCGCCGCCTGCGCCGGTGCCGCGCCCAGTGCGACGGACAGCGGCACCACCATGCCCGCCGTGCCCAAGACGACCGCCGTACGGCGGCGCCATGCCCGCCACGCCCCGAACCCTGCCTTTACCCCCATTGCGCGCTCCCTCCGGGCTTGCCCTTGACGGGTAAGACAGTCGAAGAGTGCGTCGGGTTGCGCTTACAGGTGCGATTTCCCCCATTCCGCCCCTTCCCACCCCCGGGTTGGCCCAGCAGGGGCGGGGCCGGGACTCCGGCGGATCAGGTCCAGAGGACGGCGATGAAGATGTTCACCGTCGTCAGCGCGCCGACCGCGCCGAATACCGCGGGCTCCACCTTCTCCTCGTCCCGCTTCACGTAGACCAGGCCCAGGATCACGACCAGCAGCGCCAGCTTGACGCCGATCTTGACCGTGTTGACGGTCTGATCGTCCGCCTGATTCAGCCCGACCAGCGCGGCGCCCGTGACCAGCATGGTCAGGGCCCCGTGCAGCATCCCCGGCGTCATCCGCGCGCCGTCCCCGCGTATCGCCGTGAGCTGGGAGAGGAAGCCCCCCAGCAGGGCGGCGATGCCGACGATGTGCAGGCCGACGAACACATTGATGAGTACGTCCATGGCACCGGACACTAGCGCCGCACATATCACCGTCAGTCACCCGGGTGCACCCCGAACGGCACATCGGTCACAGCCGCCCCGATCCCGCCCTCCCCACGCCGCCCCCGTGATCAGCAGGCGCCACCGGGAGGACGAATCCGTCCACCTCCGTTCATCCCAGCGCGCCGCGCCGCCGACCGGCCTAGCTTCCCCTCCAGACACAACAACCCCCGTACCCGCACGAAAGGTGAATCGCCGCAGTGGCGCCGCAGCCCCCCATGAAGCCGAAGCAGCGGCACCGCTCGTCGCTCGCCGGCACCACCATCCGCACCGCCGCGACCCTCGCCCTCGCGGGCGCGGCCTCCGCGGCCGCCCTCCCGGGCATTGGGTACGCCGAGCCCCGGCTGACGCCCGCCCAGGTGAAGGCGAAGGTCGACGCGTATCAGCGGGAGGCGGAGGAGGCCACCGAGAAGTACGACGGCGCCCGGGCCGCGGCCGACAGGGCGCAGCGGTCGCTCCATCGGTTACGCGACGAGGCCGCCCGTCGCACCGCCCGCCTCAACACGGCCCGCAACGCCCTCGGCGCCTTCGCCACCGCCCAGTACCGTTCCGGCACCGTCGCCCCCACCCTCCAGCTGGCCCTCTCCTCCTCCCCCGGCCAGTACCTCCAGCGCGCCTCGCTCGCCGACCGCGCGGGCGACCGCCAGGCGGTGACCATCGCGAACATCACCCGCGAGGAGCGGTCACTGCGCCGGGTCCGGGGCGAGGCGGCCGACCGCCTCCGTACGCTGCGCGCCGCGCAGGCGGCCGCGGCCCGTTGCAAGCACGCGGTCCAGGAGAAGCTGGCCGCGGCCGACGCACTGCTGGCCAAGCTGACCCGCGAGCAGCGCGACCGCCTCCGCTCCCAGGACGCCCGCACCGCGTCGGCACCCCGGCACCACTCCCCCGCCCCGGCCCGGACGGGCGACCGGGCCGCGCGCGCCATCTCCTTCGCGTACGGGGCGATCGGCAAGCCGTACGTCTGGGGCGCGACCGGGCCGTACGGCTACGACTGCTCGGGCCTGACCCAGGCCGCGTGGCGCGCCGCCGGGGTGTCCCTGCCGCGTACCACCTACACCCAGATCAACGCGGGCCGCCGCATCTCGCGCGGCGAACTGGCCCCCGGTGACCTGGTCTTCTTCTACTCCGGCGTCAGCCACGTCGGCCTCTACATCGGCAACGGCCTCATGATCCACGCCCCGCGCCCCGGCGCCCCGGTCCGGGTGGCCCCGATCGACCAGATGCCCTTCGCGGGCGCGGCCCGCCCGGTCTGAGGTCCGCCCGGTCCGAGGTCCACCTGGCCGATCGCGACCGCGCCGGTTACTTGTACGTGATGTCCCAGTGGCTGCCCTCGTTGGCGTAGATGTTGCCGGCCGAGGAGCGGTACATGGGTGCCCCGTCGCCCCGCCTGCCGATGTAGCGGTACTCGCGCTTGATGAAGCGGGTGACGCAGGTCGTGGGCTTGATGTCGACCTTGTAGCCGTTCCAGTGGCTGCGCGTACCCCCGGCGTGCCCGGTCTCCGTGCCCCCGGTGATGGTGACCCCGCAGCGGCTGGCCCGCTTGAAGGTGATGATGCCCTTGATGGTGCCGGAGTTGATCTTGGTGAAGGAGGTACAGGTCCTCCGGTTGCGGTCGGAGCAGTTGCCGCTGGAGGTCCAGCTGATACCGGCCGCGCGCAGCTTGGCCGCCGCCTGACTGTGCGTCAGCTTGACGCCACTCGCCTCCGCCGTGGTGGCGGGCAGGAGAACGGCGGTCGCCGCGGTGACGGCCACGGCGGCGGCGTAACCACGGTGTGCGAGACGCTTGAGGGTCATCAGGGTTCCTTTCGTCCCGGTGAAACGCGTTCTGCGTCGGCCTGATCGTGTCGGCGCGGCCGCCGTCCCGGCCAGCGTCGGCCGGGCGGCGCGGTGAACGCGGGACGTCCCGCGCGCCGACCTGCGGAATGGGACGACCCGGGGACGGTGTGGCGGGATGCGCGGGACGGCCGCCGCGCCCCCGGGGCAGGTACGTAAAACGAGAGCGAACAGGTGTCACGAGTTGTGTTTGTCCTATCGCTGTCGGTAATAGTGAAGGGCGCGAAATCAGCGTCCGCAGAGCACACCGGGGGTGGGGATGCCGCGTTGGAAACCGCTGCCCGAGGGGATGGACCCCAGCGTCCGCCAGCTGGTCACACATCTGCGCAGGCTCAAGGACCGCAGTGGGCTGAGTCTGGCCGCGCTGGAGGCCAAGACCGGGTGCAGCAGATCGTCGTGGGAGCGGTACCTGAGCGGGCGCGCGTTGCCGTCGCAGCGGGCGATAGTGGCCCTGTGCGAGCTGAGCGGCACGGATCGGGCCCGGCTGCTGGCGCTTCGGGAGGTCGCGGAGACGGTCTGGAACGCGTCGTCCGCCACGCCGAACAGGAACAGGGACCAGCACGACCAGGACGACCAGGTCGATCAGGGCGACCAGGGCGAGGCGGGCCCGGCAGCCGGCGGCGGGGGCTGCGCGGCGCGGCGAGGCGTCGCACGCGGGGTCTTCACGCTGGTGGTGACCGTGGCGTTCGTCGGCGCCGCGGTGACCGGAGTGCTCCTCGGCCGGGGGCCGCAGCAGGAGGCAAGGGCGGCAACCCGGCTCCCTCCGGTGCGCTGTGACGTGCGGTCGGAAGAGGGCGCTCTCTACGCGGGCCACAGCCGAACCTGGAAGGAGACGGTCGGGCTCGGCTACTACGGGGAGAGGGTGGCCGAGGCGGAGTGCCTGCTCGGCCATCACGGCTACGACACCGGCCGGGTGGACGGCCTGTACGACATCGCCACCCGCAACGCCGCCCGGCGGGCGCAGCGGGACGCCGGAGTGGTGCCCGACGGGATCATCGGGCAGCACACCTGGCCCGTGCTGCGCCAGGAGGGGTGAGCGGGACCATGCGGTGGAAGCCGTTGCCGGACACGCTCAGCCCCGAGTGCACACGGTTCGTCACCAGGCTGCGGGAGCTGAAGGACCGCGCCGGGGTGAGCCTGGCCGTATTGGCGGAGCAGACGGCGTACAGCAAGTCGTCGTGGGACCGCTGCCTGAACGGCAGCACGCTGCCGCCGCGGCAAGCGGTGGAGGGCCTGTGCCGACTGGCCGGGCAGCCCGCCGAGCCCATCCTCGCCCTGTGGGAGCTGGCCGACCTCACCTGGCGCGGCCGCCCGGGCGCCGACGAGGCACCGGCAGGCGCCGCGCCCGCGACCGGGGCACCACAGCGGCAGGCCGCGCCCCGGCGGTCGTCCCCGCAACGGATCATGGACACCACGGCCGGTGCGGTCCGGTGGCGCCCTCCGCGGCGGACGGAGGGCGCCCGGCGGCGCTATCCCGTGTGGGCGGTGGCGGTCACCGCCGCCCTGGTCGCCGCGGTCACCCTCCCGCTCGCCTGGTGTCTGGGCGGCACCGTAGGCGCCCGGTCGGCCGCGCCGCGCCCCCCGGCGGCCATCGCCACCGCGCAGGCCCTCTGCGCGGGCCGCGACTGCCAGGGCGAGGACCCCGCGGCGGCGTGGTGCGTCAGCGGGTCCGAGACGGTCGTCAGGAAGCGCACCCCCGAAGGCACCTGGTTCGAGGTGCGCTACCGCAAGTCGTGCGGGGCGGCGTGGGGCCGTATGTGGTTCTCCCGGCCGGGGGACCGGCTCGTCGTCACCCTGCCCGGTCAGCGGCGCAGCGTGGCGGACACCGACCCGGCGAAGACCGGCGGCTACCACACCACGCCCATGCTGACGACGGACACGCCCCGGCGTGTCACCGCCTGCTACCACCCGAGGCATGGCGCGCACGTGTGCGTCGGCGGCTGAGCCGGCGGGAGTCCCGCAGGGGGAAGCGCTGCTCAGCGGCGGAGGAAGGGGAGCAGGTGCTCCAGCAGGGCCTCGGGACGCTCCTCGGGCACGTAGTGGCCGCAGTCGGGGAGGACGACGCTGTCGAGCCGTTCGGTCACCGGGTCGAGCAGGGCGCCGAGGCGTTCGCCCTGGCCACGGGCTCCGGCGACGCCGAGGACGGGCATGCGGAGCGGATGCTGCTTGCGCCGGTTGTTCTGGGCGATGTTGTCGTCCGTGGCGCGGTAGTACTCGAAGCTGGCGCGCAGCGCTTCGGGGTCGCGGGCGAGGGTTTCGACGTAGAAGTCGACGGCCGAGTCCGGCAGCGGCCGGGCGGCCTTCACCCGGAACTGGTCGCCGTAGTAGATGTCCTCGCGGCCGCGGACGAGCTGTTCGTTGATGTCGCGCTTCCGGTTGAAGGAGAAGTGCCACAGCATGTCGTTCTGCGCCTCCGGGCCGAAGACGGGGATGTCGCGCGCGAGGCCGGGGATCATGGCGTCGAGCAGGGCGAGGCGTTCGACCGTGTCGCCGTGGTCGGCGGCGAGGGCGTAGCCGAGCCACATGCCGACGTCGTGCCCGGCCATCGCGAAGCGCTCGTGGCCGAGCGCCCGCATGAGGGCGACGAGTTCGGCCGCCACGGTGCCGGTGTCGTATCCGTCGCGGGGCTTGTCGGACGGTCCGACGCCGCGCGGGTCGACCGCGACGACGCGGAAGTGTTCGGCGAGGCGCGGCATGACGTGCCGCCACACGTACCAGTTCTGCGGCCAGCCGCCGACGAGGAGCAGGGGCCGCCCGGCGCCGCCCTGCACGGTGTGCAGGGCGACGTCGCCGACGCGGACGAGGGTGCTGGCGAAGACGTCCGTGAAGCCGTCGGGGAGCCAGGGGACACCGGTCACGGTGCCGAAGCCGGTGAGCGGGCGGGTCGTGGTCGTGGTCGTGATCATGTGTGGCTCTCCTTGCGCATGTGTCGGGTCACTGTGACGGGGACGGGGGCGGTGACGGCCGGCGGCGTGCTCCGCCCACCGTCCGGTCGAGGAGGGCGATCGCGGTGAGGAGCGCGGCGAGGAAGCCGGAGAACCACAGCGTCGCGGTCGTCGGGGTGGTCCGTTGTGCGGCGAGGCCGAGTCCGAGGGAGGTGACGACGAGACCCGTGTAGGCGGCGAGGAAGAAGGTCGCCAGGGCCTCCGCGCGCACGTGCGCGGGCGCCGCCTCCGTGACCAGCGCGACCGCGGCCTTGAAGAGCGTGCCGGCGCCGATCCCGGCGATGACGCCTCCCGCGATGAAGAGAGCGGGGTCCTCCCGCACCATTCCCGCGGCGACGGCGGCGCATCCGGCGGCTTCCGCGGCGACGCCGAGGGCTCGGCGCGCCGCGGGCCGCAGGGCGCCGGTGAAGCTCTGGCCCAGTACCGCGGCGGCGAAGACGGCGAAGACCACGGCGCCCGCGACGGCCGGCGACGTCTGGCGCAAGGTGGTCGCGACGAATCCGGGCGCCAGTGACGTGAAGAGCCCGAAGATCGCCAGGGCCGCGCAGGCGCACGCGACCGCCAGGGAGAAGGGTCCGGCGCCGCCGTGCGGACGCACCCGCTGCACGCGGTACGGCACCGGGCGGGTGGGGCGGTCCACGGTCTCCGGCAGGGCGGTGACGGCGACGGCCCCGGCGATGAGGAGCACCGCGAAGACGGCGTAGGGCGTATGGATCGGGGCCGGGACGTACGCCGCGAGCAACCCGGCGACCAGCGGGCCCACGCCGAGGCCGCCGACGTTCGCCGCGGTCGACACCGCCTGGAAGCGTCCCGCCTGCCCAGCCGTGGGCCGCGAGCGTATGTGGAGGTCCTGGAGGTAGGCGGTGGCGGTCGGGGTCGCCATGCCCACGCCGAGGCCGGTGACGAACCGGGCGAGGAGAAGGCCGGGCAGAGCGGGCCACACGAGGAAGAGGACCGCCGCGGTCAGCTGACCCAGGAGCGCCGCGACGAGGACCGGGCGACGGCCGGTGCGATCGGAGAGATGACCGGCGGCCACCAGGCCGACCGCCACCCCCACCGCGTACACGGCGAAAACCACCGTCACGGTGAACGAACCGAAGCCGTCCCGCTCCTCGTACAGCGGATACAGCGGCGTCGGCACGGTCGAGAACGCGGTGGTGACGGCGAAAATCACCGCCACGGCCCAGAACCCCACCCGGTACCGCCCGGGGCCGGACGGCTTGCCGCAGGGAATCCGGGACTTTCTGTCCGGGGGCTCCACCACATCATGGGGGAACCGTTCCAACTGGTTCATGTGAACCTGTTTAAACGGTTCCCCCGGGCGATGTCAACATTGGCCTCGGAGCGGCGGAGCATTTACGATGAACCCCCATGACCGGTTCACCCATGGCCTTCCGGCTCGGCAACGAGATCCTGGCGTTCCGCTTCGTCGCCACGCTCGGGGAGCGGCGCGGCGACGCGGTGGTGGAGCGCATCGCCACCCCGGAGCAACTACGGGCGTGGCTCGCCGTCAACGAGCTGGGCAGCGCGGACATGCCGCTCCCCTCCGACGCCCTCCTGCGGGACGCCCGCGAACTGCGCGAGGCCATCCACCGGGCCGGGACCGCCATCGCCGCCGACGACGTTCCGGACCCGGCGGACGAGGCGCTGCTCAACCGCTGGACCGCGCGTCACCGGGCGCGGCTCGTCCTCACCGGCGGGCGGGCGCGGTGGCGCCTCCCGGACACCGACCCCGCCCGCGCGGCGCTCGCCATCGTCGCCGTCGACGCGGTCACCACGCTGGGCACCCACCACGAAGACGGCGTGATCAAACGCTGCGAGCAGCGCACCTGCGGAGGGCTCTTCCTGGACACCAGCCGTGGCCGACGGCGGCGGTGGTGCTCCATGGCGACCTGCGGAAACAAGATGAAGAAGGCGAACCTCAAGAGCCACCGAGCGGCACGAGAGGAAGCCGCGCTCGGCCAGCCGTGATCGGCCTTACACAGCCGTGATCGGCTCCTGGAGTTCCGTCACCCACTCGTCCTGGTTCTCCGGGCACTCCAGGTAGATCTCCCGGGGGTATCCGGCCGACCGGTAGCCGTTGGCCTCGATCCAGCGGCCCAGGGTCTGGATGGTCGGCAGGACCGCCTCCATCGACCCCCGGTGGACGATCGTCGCCGCCTGCTCGACCGGCGGCAGGTCCACGACCCGCAGGCCGTCGTCCTCCTGCACCGGGGCCGCGACCTCGATCCCGGCGTGGATGAGGACACCGCCGTCCGGCGCGTCCTCGTAGTAGGCGACACCGGGCCCGGTCGGCGTGATCCCCACCGCCGCCAGACGCGGGAGCAGTTCCCCGTACAGCGGCTGGATGACCGGTCCGATGGCGTCGAATCCGGACGCAACGCCGGTCAGCTCGGCGACGCGCACGCCCGGAAGGCTCTTCACCGCGACATCGTCGGACGACATCTGTCCCTCGCTCTCGATCGACCGGAGCCTCGCCTCGACCTGCACCAGCCGCGCCGCCGCGGCCGTCATCGTGGCCTCCAGGTCGGCCCGCCGCACCCACAGCATGGTCCGCAGCTCCTCGGTGGTGACCTTCTCCTCCAGGATCTCCCGGACCTGGGAGAGGGTGAAGCCGAGCTCTTTGAGGGCGATGATGCGGTTGAGGCGGGCGAGCTGGGCGGCGGTGTAGTACCGGTAGCCGCTGGCGGGGTCGACCCGGGCGGGGTGCAGCAGTCCGGTCGCGTCGTAGTGGCGCAGCATCCGGACCGACACCCGCCCGTGCCGGGCGAAATCTCCGATGGTGAACATGATGTCTCCCAGTCCACGGCCTCACACGGTGTCAGGGTCAAGCACCCGCCGCCGAACCGGGGCTTGACCTTACCCTCAAGGGCAAGGTTTAGCGTTCGTCGAGGTGAGAGACATGCGGATCGGTGAGCTGGCCCGCCGGGCCGGTGTGACGACCAAAGCGGTGCGCTACTACGAGTCACTGGGGCTGCTGACGCCCGGGCGACTGGCCAACGGCTACCGGGACTACGACGAGCACGACGTACGGCTCGCGCGGGAGATCCGGGCGCTCCGCGGCCTGGGGATCCCCGTCGAGCGCACCCGGCCGTTCCTGGACTGCCTGGACGTCGGCCATCAGCACGCCGACGACTGCGCGGCGTCGCTGGCCGGGTACCGGCAGGCGATCGACGAACTGTCGCAGCGCATCGCGGGGCTCACGGCACGCCGGACGGCGCTGATCGGGCACCTCCAGCAGGCCGCCCACCGCAACAGTCGCGTCTCCCCCGGCAGTGAAGGGCCCGACGACGGAGGAGCGAACCCGATGAACGACTACCTGAGCCTGCCCGCCGACCTGCCCGTCCCCGAGGACGACGGCGCGACCGCCCATCTGCCCGGCACCCCGGCACCGCCCCTGGAGCTGCGCAGCACCGGCGATACGACGGTCCGGCTCGACGCGCTGGGCACGGGCCGGACGGTGCTCTACGTCTACCCGCTCACCGGCCGCCCTGGCACCGACCTGCCCGAGGGGTGGAACGCGATCCCCGGCGCCCGCGGCTGCACCCCCGAAGCCTGCGGCTTCCGCGACCACTACCAGGAGCTGCTGGACGCCGGCGCGGTCCGGGTGTTCGGCCTGTCCAGCCAGGACACCGACTATCAGCGCGAGGTCGTGGAACGGCTCCACCTGCCGTTCGACATGCTCTCCGACCCGGCCCACAGCCTGGCCGGGGCGCTGGCCCTGCCGACGTTCGAGGTCGCCGGGCTGACGCTCTACAAGCGGCTGACGCTGATCATCCGCGGCGGCGTGATCGAGCACGTCTTCTATCCGGTCTTCCCGCCGAACGAGCACGCCGACCAGGTGCTGACCTGGCTGCGCGACGCCCCTCGGTAGGGCTCTCCTCGACAGGGCTGACCCCTGGCCGCCGCTGACAAGGCGGCCAGGGGTCGAGTACGGGTGCGGGCCGCCGTTATGCGCCCGGCCGCCAGTCGAACGGGAAGTGCTTGCTGGACCCGCCACGGTACTCGCGGGAGAAGTCGAAGCCCTCGGCGTGGTCCTCACTCACCACACCCCACGTCGCGACCTGGCCGGGCCCGACCTCCGCCCCGGGGGCGTTGAGCAACTGCACCCGGCGTTCGGGGTCCGAGGTGGGACCGGTCAGCGCCGTGGCGCCCACGCTCACCTTGTCGGACACGGTCGCCCGCCAGTACGCGAGATCCGGCGCGGCATCGAAGTGAATCGGGGCGTATTGCACGCCGCGCACGTCGCTGATCAGCGAACCGAACGTGCCCGGCCACCCCCCGGCGTTGCCGCGGAAGATCTCCTCGAGGGCATCCCGCTGTGTGAGGTTAGCCCGCCACCCGCGGCAGTGCAAATACCCGCGGGGGGTATACAGTCAGGTGCGGGATCAGCGGTCGCGCGCCAGCCGCCCCTCGATGCGCTCCCGCAGCCTCCCCGCCCGCGCGTCCCGGTAGCCGTCCACGAGGCGCAGGGCGTCGGCCCAGTGCCGACGGGCGGCCACCGCATCGCCCTCCTCGCCGCTCAGGGAGGCGGCGGCGAGGCCGTCCAGCGCGATGGCCTGCTGCCACGCGTCGCCCAGGTCCTGCTGCGCGCCCGCAGCCCGGCGGTGGAAGGCGGCGGCCTCGTCGTGGCGTTCAAGGCGCCGGTACGTCTCACCGGTGCCCTGCCAGGCAAGGGCTTCGCGGCCGCGATCGCCGAGGCGGCGGTGCAGAGCGGCGGACCGCTGGTACGAGGTCAGCGCCTCGGCGAACCGTCCTGCGGCCTGCTGGGCATCGCCCAGGTAGAGCAGCCAGTACGCTTCCGCCACCCGATCGCGCAGCTCCAGCGCGATGTCCACGGCGTCCTGCGCCGCCTGAACGGCCGCGTCCGGCTCACCGCGTTCGCGAAGCACCGCACTCCGCAGTCGCAGGGCATTGCCCACGCTGCGCCGGTTTCCCATCCGTCGATGGACGGCCAGCGCCTGATCGAGTTGGTCCGCCGCTTCCGTGAGGCGTCCCGCCTCACGGTGCGCTGTCGCCAGGTTGGCGCGCGTCACGGCTTCCCAATGCTCGCCGCCGAGGTCCCGGAACAGATCCAACGCGCGCGTGAAATGGCCCTCGGCCTCGTCCAGCCTCCTCATACGCAGCGCGATCAGCCCCAAAGCGTTCAGCGCGGCGGCCTCGCCCCGCGCGTCGCCCAGCTCGCGCCGGATCGTCAACGCCTCCTGGTGCGCGTCCCGGCTTTCGGTGAGGCGGTGGAGCTGACGGTAGGTGAAGCCCACACTCTGCAAGAGCCCGGCTTCCCCGGCGCGGTCGCCGAGACGTCGTACGGCGCCCAGGCCGATCTCCCCTGCCACAAGCCATTCCGCGACGGGAGCGGACGGGGCCGGGACGCTCCAGAGCACCAGGGCCAACTGCCACGCATACCGATCGAGTCCGGCCTTCTCGGCGGCGTGCACGGCGGTGATCAGATTCTTCCGTTCCCGTTCGGCCCAGTCGACAGCCTGGTCGTGGTCGGAGAACGACAGCGGGGCGACCTGCTCGTCCGCCGGGTCGAGCTCAAGACGGTCACGGGCAGGCGCCATCAAGCCCTGCGCGGCATCGGCCGTGTGCAGGTACCAGTCGAGGACGCGCCGCAGTGCGGCGGCGCGGCTGTCCGGCGTCTCCTCCAGCCGGGCCTGATCTGTCGCGTAGGCCCGGAGCAGATCGTGGAATTCGAAGCGGTCCGGGGCCGTCTGTTCCAGCAGATGCGCGCCAACGAGAACGTCCAGCGACTGCCGGGCCTTCCGCACGCTGATTCCGGCGAGAGCGGCGACGGCCTCGACGCCGAACTCGGGCCCCGGGTGCAGGCCGAGCAGCCGAAAGAGGCGCGCCGTGTCCGGGGACAACGCCCGGTAGGACCAAGCGAAGACGGAACGCACCGCGTCGGCGTCCTGCTCCTCTCCCGTGCTCAGCGCTTCCCACAGTCCCGACTCATCCCGCAGATCGGCGATCAGCTCGTCCAACCCCATGTGCGGATGGCACGCGGCGCGCTCCGCCGCGATACGCAGCGCCAAGGGCAGGCGGGCGCAGAGCCGGGCGAGTTCGGCCAGCTTCTCCGCGTCGTCCTCGGGCCGGTAGCCGGAGGTCACGGCCCGCAGGAGGGCGACGGCCTCCGGTTCGGGGAGGGTGCCGAGGGTGATGCGGTGCGCCCCGTCCCGTACGGACAGCCCGGACAGCCGCCCGCGGCTGGTGACGACGACGAGACAGCCGGAGTGACCGGGCAGCAGAGGCCGTACCTGGGCGGCGGTCGCGGCGTTGTCCAGGACGATCAGCACCCGGCGGTCGGCCAGCAGAGAACGGAACAGCGCGGCGGCGGACTCGGTGTTCACCGGAACCGCGTGCGCGGGAACGCCGAGCCCGGTGAGGAACCGGTGCAGCGCTTCCTGCCCGGTGACCGGCTCGCCCGGGGCGTAGCCCCGCAGGTTGACATAGAGCTGGCCGTCGGGGAAGTGGGCCTTCACCTGGTGCGCCCAGCGCAGGGCCAGCGAGGTCTTCCCCGCGCCCGCCGTCCCCGCCACAATGCATAACGCGACGACGACCGAGGTTCCGCCGTCCCTCCTCTCGGCCAGGATCGCGTCGAGGCGGTGCAGCTCGTCGGTGCGGTTGACGAAGCCCCTTACGTCAGCGGGCAGTTGTCGCGGTACGACCTTCGCGGGGCCGCCGCCCGGCGCCGGGTCGTTGTGGAAGTGAACTCCTCCGCTGATGGACCCGGCCTGTATGACGTCGCGAGACGAGCCCGACAGGTCGTTGTCCGTGCCCCCTGGGCGTCCCTCGCCTGCGTCGTCCTCGTTGATGGCCCTACTCCGCTTTCATCCGCGGGGGAGGGAGGTGCGCCACGTGGCGCTCGAAGTAGGACAGGATGTCCTCCCCGCCCTCGTAGAGCTCCGCGATGAAGCCCTCCCAGTTTTTGATCAGCTCAGGGTCGCGGAATCGGATGCCACCGTCCAGGGCGCCTGCCTCGTTGTAGAGGACCCGGTAGAGGACCCGCCCGCCGACCACGACCACCTCGGGCAGCGGCCCGTCCGCCTCCAGGGCGCTCCACGCACCGGGGCCGATGACACGGATCTCCTTTCCCGCCTCGGCCTGTACGCGCAGGGCGTGCAGTTCCCAGTGCAGATACGGAGTCAGTGGCTCTTCCACGACCCGCACGCGGTGGAAGACGATGTTGCGCTCGCGATCCTGACGGACGGCCTCGCGAAGGTTCTCCCGCTCCTCCTCGAGGAGCCGCACGGACTCCTCCCAGCGGCCCTGGCAGAAGGCGTCCCAGCTGTCGCCCTTGTCCACGAAGTCCTGCTGCCGCTCGAACTTCCAGCAGTCCACATCGCGGATCGCGCCGCGATGCAGCCGGAAGTCACTTCGGTAGTCGGCGATGACCAGCCGGTCCCCCTGGGAAGAGGCCAGCTCAAGAGCGCTCCGGTCAAGCATCGGCGATGTCCGGCTTTGCCGAGCGGAGCATGGCCCCCGGGATGATCACGAGGCGTTCATCCGCTGCGAGGGTTACGCCTGCGGGCAACCGGGCGGCATAGGCATCCGTACGATCCCGCCCCACGATCGCGATATCGCCGTTGTCGAGCTCCCAGATGTCCGGACAATCATCCTCCTCCCTGGTCACGCCCAGCTCTTTGGCCGACTTCCCCAACCGCCGCGCGAACGCTGCGGATAAATCAGCATCCCAAGGACGAGACATGACGCCTCCCACCTCCACAACCCGAGTACTACAGAGCGTATGGATGCCGACTACGCACGGCAAGGCTGGGCGTGCGGTCCAGGCGGCTGTCCGCCAGGACGGTGAGGGCGCGTGCTCAGGACGCGTAGTCCTTGAGCTCCTCCGTGTTCAAGGTGATCCCGATCGGGTCGGGGAGTTCGACCGCCTCGCCGTACGCCGAGACCCTCCTGTTGCGGTACATCCCGCGCTGCGGCTCGCTGTAGACGACGAGCGTGCACTCGTCGCGGTCGACAAGGAGGTAGACCGGGATTCCCGCGGCGGCGTAGCCATCGGGCTTGTCCACGTGGTCACGCCGGTTTGCATCCCTATCGTGAGAGGTGACCTCGACGGCCATCAGGACCCCCTCGGCGTCCGACCACTCGCCATGCCCCGCGAAGTGCTTGCGGGGCGCCAAGGCGCCGTCCGGGCGGGCACGCCCCTTGCGGTAGCTTTCTGCCTTCAGCCCCCGCTCCCGGTACAGCCGCAAGTCCGGACGATGCTGCATGCACTGGTCCTGCACCCACATGATGATCTCGTCGTGATCCCCGTCCGGCACGGGCTTGACCTCTAGCTTTCCGCTGATGAATTCGAGCGTGACGGTTTCCGGCGCCGTACGGGCGAGCTGCTCGAACTCCTCGATGCTCATCTGCGGCCGATCGGTGGTGCCAGGGGTCATGGGTTCGCCTCCTCGCACCCATGGTGCCCCGACATCGGGTGGCGCGTCCTGCAAGGTCATTCGCTCATCCTTTCGCGTCGCGGGCGGCGGCTCGCAGCCGCTCGGCCCAGGTGTGAACGTCGCTGCCGCCCGGCGGCAGCGGCTCCGCCTCGCCCCGGCAGGGGCGGCAGAGGCCGCCGGGGAGGGCGGCGGGCGGGCCGGGGCGGCCGCAGTCGGTGCACTCCAGGAGGCGGCTGATCGTGATCTCCGGCCGCGCTTCCGGCAGCGGCGGCTCGGGCGGCAGCTTGGACTCCAGCCGGGTGCGGGCCATCCCCGCCGGGCTGTGCACCTGCACAGGCAACCCGGCCGTCAGCGCCTGGACGAGGCGGACGGGGTCGGCGTCACGCGCCAGCCAGGCCGCCGCGAGGGGTTCGAGGGCGGTGCAGTCGGCGGCCGAGAGGGTCATCCGGGGATCCGTACGGCCCAGGGACGCGAGGGCGTCGTACGCGGGAGTTCTGGCCGGTACGGGCGCGGTGGGGGCGGGCGCGGGACGAGGTTCCGGGGCGTCGTCGCCGCGTACGAACGCCGCCCACCACTCCTCCCCGCGCGCGGTCCGCGAGAAGAACGTACGGGTCACCCAGCGCGCCCCGTCCTCCGTGATGTGGTGCTCGCGTACGCGCCGCAGATGACCGGCCTCGGACAGCCGCCGCAGCGCGGTGGCGCAGGCCATTTGGCCGTAGTCGGGAAGGGTCTTGGCGAGCGTCTTGGCGTCCATCGCGGAGCCGTCCGGCAGCCGGTCGATGTACGCGGCGATGGCCGCCTCACGCCTGGGCAGATGTGCGAAGTCGTCGGCGCGACGAGGGGATTGGCGGGGTGCGCTGCGCTTGCCGTAGCCGGGGTTGGCCAGCGGGTGTGCGGACGCGCGCGGGGCAGCGATACAGTCGGCAGAAGCCACGGATCGAGTCCTCTTCGATCTTGTAGGTCAGGCCCCGGTTTGGTGTTGGCGCACCGCCGGGGCCGTTTGCTTGTTGCCGCGAACGCTAGACCGCCGCAACCGCGCGTGGCAAGTCGGTCACGTCATGTGCACAAGCAGGGAGGGTGGGTGGGTTTGTGCAACCCACCCGTTCCTTAGATAAATGCGCTCAGGTCTCGGCGCCCGAAGCTCAGTGCCTCTTACGATGGCTCACGACCGCAACTGGTCAGCTGATTGCCGCAGATTGACGATCGGGGCGCTGGAAAATGTCAGGAACAGACTGGATGTCATCGAGGTCGGAGTTCGCCCAGGCTCCGGTCGATCTCCGTACGGACATCCCGCACTCCGCCCGCGTCTACGACTACCTCATGGGCGGCAAGACCAACTACCCGCCGGACCGCGCCGCCGGCGACGCCTCGGCGCGGGCCTGGCCCAGCCTGCCGACGTCCATGAAGCAGGCGCGCTACTTCATGCACCGGTCGGTCCGTCATCTGGTGCGTGAGCACGGCATACGTCAGTTCCTGGACATCGGCACCGGCATCCCGACGCCCCCGAACCTCCATGAGGTCGCACAGGAAATCGCCCCCGACGCTCGGGTCGTGTACGTCGACAACGACCCCATCGTCCTCACCCACGCCCGTCACCTCATGACGAGCACGACGGAGGGCCGCACCGAGTACATCGACGCGGACATCCGCGACCTCGACTCCATCCTCGGCGCGGACTCCCTGCGCAAGACCCTGGACCTGGAGCAGCCGGTCGTGCTGTCCCTGATCTCGATCGTCCACTTCGTCATGGACGAGGACGATCCGCAGGGTCTGGTGCGGCAGTTGATGGCCGAACTGGCGCCGGGCAGCGCGCTGGCCATCACCGTCTTCACCGGCGACACGGCCCCCCAGGAGGTCGCCGGGGTCGGCCGCGAGTACAACGAGCGCGGCATCCCCCTCAAGATCAGGGACAAGGCCGAGGCCGAGCGGTTCTTCGACGGCCTGGAACTGATCGACCCCGGCGTGACCCTGCTCCATCACTGGCGTCCGGACGCCACATGCGAGGGGGTCCGGGACGAGGAAGTCGCGATGTACGGGGGCGTGGCGCTCAAGCGGGGCTGACGGTGGCGGTGGCGGCGAAGGTTATGAACTCCGCCCAGGCGTCCGGGGCGAGGGCCAGTTGCGGTCCGGCGTTGAGCTTCGAGTCCCGGACGTGGACGGTGTGCGGGCAGGTGGCGATCTCTACGCAGTTGCCGCCTTGTGTGTCGCTGTAGCTGGACTTGGCCCAGCTACCAGCGACCTCCACGCAGGCGCCGCCTTCACTGTTGCTGTAGCTGGACTTACGCCAGGAGAGGGCGACCTCTACGCAGGCGCCGCCCTGAGTGTCGCTGTAGCTGGACTTGAACCACGCGAGCTCGTCGCTCATAGCTCCTCCGCCAACTTTCTGATGAAGTCTGCCGAATCCTCAGGACTGAGGGCTCGCCGAATGATCATGGCATGCCGCTGGGCGATGACGCTGACCTTCGCCGGGTCTGCGGACAAGATCCCGGTCTCCTGGGCTTCTACGTACGCAAGCTGCTCGTGCTCGGGGGTTTCCAACAGTACGAACGGTCCGTTGAGGCCCGGGTGGGCTCCCCCAAACGGCAAGACCTGGATGGTCACATTGCGTCGCTCCCCCATGTCCAGCAGGTGCTGCAGTTGCCGCTTGTGGACGTCGTACTCGTCGACCGGGTAGCGCAAAGCCGCTTCCCCGATCACGAAGTTGAACGCCTTCGTCTGCTTGTCCAACAGGGAGTGTCGCTCCAGCCGGGCCGCGACTCGCTCCTCGATCGTCTCGTCGTCCAGCACCGGACACGCCGCTTGGAGCAGCGCTCGGACAGTTTCCCCTGTCTGCAGGAGTCCTGGAATGTGCTGAGGCTCGAACCAGTTGAGGACAATCGCCTCGGCCTCGTACCGGATGAAGTCTTCCGAGTACGACGCGAACTTATCCGGCTTCAGGTACTCCTGACCCGCCAGCAGCAGCCCCCGCGCCCCGAACATCTGGTCCGCGACCTGGAGCAGCCGTAGCGCGGGCTTGCGGCGCCCCTGCTCCATGGACTTCACGGTCTCGTACTCGTAGTTGGCCTCTTTGCCCAGTTCCTCGCGGCTCACCCCGGCCTGCATGCGCCACAGTTTGATCTGGTTTCCGCAATACCGCCAGGACATCGGCGACTGCGAACCACCCTCCATGACCGTCATCGCGCCCTCTCTCCCATGAGGCACCTGCGGTACGCATACGCTCCGTACCGACGTCGTTACTCGGGCACAGTGCGCCTGACCAGCAGCATTCCGGTCATGAATGCACCAACTCCCCCACTTCCGATGGACATCGAATGGCGGCTCCCCCGCCACCCCCGCAGCGCGGGCCGGGCGCGGGCGCTGCTGCGTGAGCAGGCCCGTACGTGGCAGGTCCCGGACGCGCAGGCCGAGGTCGCCGTGTTGCTGATCAGCGAGCTGGTGACGAACGCCTGCCGCCACGCGCGCGTTTCCCCAGGTCGGGAGATCCGCGCACGCTGCGTGGTGCGTGACGAGAAACTGCGCGTCGAGGTGTCGGACGCGAGCGAGGCGATGCCTCAGCCCCGCACGGCGACGGCGGAGGACGAGTCGGGGCGGGGGCTGGCGCTGATCGCGGCGCTCGCGGACGCGTGGGACGCGCATCCGCGCGCCTGCGGCATCGGGAAGACGGTGTGGTTCGAGCTGAAGTTGATCGCGGTTACGTGACCGACGCGAGGCCACCCGCCAGCAGGTCGTAGGCGTGCTCGGCGTCGCGTACGGCGCCCGGGTAGCGCTCGTCGGCGGTCTCGCCTGTCGTAAGGCGCTGGAAGTTGTCCATGGACAGCGCCCATTGGACGCCGATGACCTGGACGGCGGCCAGGCGGGCGGTGAGGTCCGGCGCGTCCGTGGTGTCGTGCAGGGCCTCGGCGAGGGCGCGTTCGCCGCCCGCCTTGAAGCGCTGCATGCGGTCGATCAGGGCCGGGGTTCCGAAGATCAGCTCGGTGAGCGAGCGGATCGCGGGGTGGTCGTTGAGGCCGGTGATCGGGTCGCGGCGGCGCAGACCGTCGAGGAAGTGGGCACGCAGGGCGTCCAGCGGGGTGGTGTGCGCGGGGCGGGCGCGTACGACCCGGGCGGCCTCGGCCTCGTGGTCGGCCATGCGGTGCACCACGAGGTCTTCCTTGGTCGGGAAGTACGCGAAGAGCGTGCGCTTGGAGACCTCGGCGGCCTCGGCGATCTGGGCTACGGAGACCTGGGTGAAGCCGTGTTCGAGGAAGAGGCCGATGGCGGCGTCGGAGATCGCCGTACGGGTGCGCTCCTTCTTGCGTTCGCGCAGTCCTGGCTTGTCGGGCATCGTCACGGCGTTCACGTTACCCCACCTCACTGCACTTGGATTATTTCTGCACCTGGGGTACTTATCTACTGAGTGCAGAGACGCGAAGGGGAGCGTGGGATGAGCGAGACCGAGGTCGTCATCGTGGGGGCCGGGCCGACCGGGCTGACGTTGGCGCATGAACTGGCGCTGGCCGGGGTCCAGACCCTGGTGCTGGAGAAGCTGACGGAGCGCGTCCAGCAGGTGAAGGGCGGGGCCATCCAGCCTCGTACGGCGGAAATGCTGGAGCTGCGCGGGCTGCTGGAGCCGATGCTGCGGCGGGCGCTCCCCGGCCCTCCGGTCGGCGCGAATTTCGCCCTGCTGCCGGTGCCGCTGGACTGCAGGTCCTGGGACACCCGACATCTGTCCCCGATCATGCTCCCGCAGTGGGAGATCGAAGAGGTGCTGGAGAAGCGGGCCACCGCCCTCGGCGCGCGCATACGGCGCGACGCCGCCGTGACGTCGGTCGAGGCGGACGACGACGGGGTGACCGTCACGACGGACGACGGCCTACGGGTGCGGGCGCGGTACGCGGTGGCGTGCGACGGGGGCCGCAGTGCGGTTCGTAAGAAGCTCGGCATGCCGTTCCCCGGGCGGGACGGGACGTATCTGGCCGTTCTCGCGGACATCCGGCTGTCGGCTGTATCGCCGTTGGTCCCACGCGAGCGGGGGCAGATCAGCACGCTGACGCGCCAGGCGAACGGCTACTGGGCCATGCTCATCCCGCTCGGCGACGACCGCTACCGGCTCACCTACGGGCACGAAGGCCCGGCGGACCGCACCCGGGACACCCCGGTCGGCGAGGACGAGATCGCCGCCGCGCTGCGGGCCGTATACGGCGGGGAGACGGTGCTCGGCGGGGTGGACAACGCCTCGCGGTTCTCGGACGCGACCCGGCAGGTCGAGCAGTACCGGGAAGGCCGGGTGCTGTTTGCCGGGGACGCCGCGCACATTCATCCGCCGCTGGGCGCCCAGGGGTTGAACCTGGGCGTGCAGGACGCGTTCAACCTGGGCTGGAAGCTGGCCGCGACCGTCCAGGGCCGGGCGCCGGCCGGGCTGCTCGACAGCTACCACGCCGAACGGCACCCGGTCGCGGCCCGGGTGCTCCACCACACCTCGGCCCAGCGGGTGCTGGCGGACCCGCGCGCGAGCGAGGACGTGGCGGCCCTACGGGACATCTTCATCGACCTGATGCGGCTGCCGGACACCAATCGCTACCTGGCGGGACTGATCTCCGGCCTGGCCCTCCACTACGACGTACCCGGCGCGCACCCCCTCGCCGGGCAGCGGGTCCCGGACGCCGACCTCCGCACGGACGCGGGTCCCACCCGGCTGTCGGCCCTCTTCGGCGCGGGCCACGCCGTGCTGTTGGACGTGGGCGGGCTCGTCCCGGACGACGTGACGCTGCCGGGACGCGTCGACCTCGTACGCGGCAAGTCCACCACCGACCTGGGCGCGGGTGCCCTGCTCCTCCGGCCCGACGGCTACGTCTGCTGGGCGGCGGACGACGCCGAGGCGTGCCGCGCGGGGGTGTTGGACGCGGTCGCCGAGCACCTGACGACCGGGTGATCAGACCAGACGGCGTGCCGTCGCCCAGCGGGTGAGTTCGTGGCGGTTGGAGAGCTGGAGCTTGCGCAGAACCGCCGAGACATGGCTCTCCACCGTCTTCACCGAGATGAACAGCTGCTTGGCGATCTCCTTGTACGCGTAGCCGCGCGCGATCAGGCGCAGCACCTCGCGTTCGCGCTGGGTGAGGCGGTCCATGTCCTCGTCCACGGGCGGGGCGTCGGTGGAGGCGAACGCGTCGAGGACGAAACCGGCGAGGCGCGGGGAGAACACCGCGTCGCCCTCGGAGACGCGGAAGATCGCGTCGACCAGGTCGGTGCCGGTGATCGTCTTGGTGACGTAACCCCGGGCGCCGCCGCGGATGACGCCGATGACGTCCTCGGCGGCGTCCGAGACGGACAGGGCGAGGAAGCGCACCGGGCGCTCCGCGGCCGCCATCAGCGCGGCGCTGCGGCGCAGCACCTCGACCCCGCCGCCGCCGGGGAGGTGGACGTCGAGCAGGACCACCTCGGGGCGGGTCGCGGTGATCACGGTGACGGCCTGGTCGACGTCGGCCGCCTCGCCGACGACCTCGACGCCGGTACGGGCCGTCTCGCCGATCTCGGCCTGGACGCCGGTGCGGAACATGCGGTGGTCGTCTACGAGGACGACGCGGCAACGGCGGGCGTCGTCCTTACCGTTGCCGCCCGCACCAGCCGTACCGCCCGTTGCCTCGGTCATGTCGTCGCCCTCTCCATCTCCAGCTCCACTACCGTGCCCCCGTCGGGCGCGGACCTCAGCCTGGCCGTGCCGCCGTTGCGCTGCATTCTGCCGATGATCGACTCACGGACGCCCATGCGGTCGTCCGGAACCGCGTCCAGATCGAAACCCGGGCCGCGGTCGCGTACGGATATGAAGATCGTGGCGCCCTCGACTTCGGCGAACACCTGGACCGCCCCGCCGTCGCCACCGTACTTGGCGGCGTTCACCATCGCCTCGCGCGCGGCCTGCATCTGCGCGCCCAGCCTCTCGTCCAACGGGCAGTCGCCGACCACTACGACCTCGATCGGGACGCCGTGGTGGTCCTCGACCTCCGCCGCCGTCGCCTTGACCGCCTCGGCGAGGGTGTCCGGTTCATCCGCCTCGTCCTTGCCGGTGCCCTCCGGCTTGTAGAGCCAGGCGCGTAGCTCCCGCTCCTGGGCCCGGGCCAGCCGGGCCACTTCGCGCGGGTCCTCGGCGCTGCGCTGGATCAGGGTGAGGGTGTGCAGCACGGAGTCGTGGACGTGCGCCGCGACCTCGGCCCGCTCCTGGGCGCGGATGCGCATCAGGCGCTCCTCGGAGAGGTCCTGCGTCATCCGGATCACGTACGGGCCGGCCAGCAGCGCGATGCCGACGATCACCGCGAGGGCTGCTTGGAGGACGGCGCCGAGGTGCCGGGCCGAGCCCTGGAGGACGAGGATGCCGGTCACCCCCGCGCCGACCAGCACCACCCCCGCCCCGGCCCGGGCCAGCGGCAGGACTCGCTTGCTGCGGCTCAGCTCCACCCACTGGGCGCGGCGGGCGTTGTCTGCCTGCCGCCAGAACAGGGCGACGCCCGCGCCCACCAGGAGCAGGGGCCAGATGTAGGTGTTGGCGCGGCCCAGCTGGACGCCCTGGATGAAGATGCCCATGCCGATGAAGAGCGCGACCAGGGCGATGATCTGGCCGCGCTCCGGCTTGCGGGCCAGGATGCGGCGGCGTCCGTCGGGGCCCACGGTGGTGAGCGGGCGGGTCGTCGTCTCCCCTACGCCGCCGACGCCGAGGGGGACGATGAACCAGAACAGCGCGTAGAGGAGGGTGCCGAAGCCCTCCGCCATGATCAGCGCGACGAACGCGATCCGGACCCAGGCGACCGGCAGCCCCAGGTGCCCGGCGAGCCCCCGTGCCACGCCGCCGAGCAGGCGTCCCTCGGCGCTGCGGTAGAGCTTGCGCGGGGGTGGCTCGGTGGGGGTGGTCGGGGGTGCGGGGGCGGTCATGCCTTCGATCGTCACACGGGCCCCGCGTTCCGGACATCAGGGTCGACCCTGATCATTCCCGGAGCGGGGCCGGTGCGGGTGCCTGCGGCGCTGTCCCCCACCCCGCCCCTTCCCGAAACTGGGGCTCCGCCCCAGACCCCGACCGGGGGCTCCGCCCCCGCACCCCGCCGGGGCTCCGCCCCTGGACCCCGCTCCTCAAACTCAGTGGGGCATCTCCGCCCCGGCCCCCGCTCCCCGAGCGGGCCGGGAGGGGTTGGGGTGCGCCGGAGGGGCCGGGTTGCGCCGCGAGGGCTGGGGCGTGCCGGACGGGCTGGGGTGTGGGGCATCTCCACCCCCAGCCCCCGGACCCCACTCCCCGAGCGGGACCGGAAGGGTTGAGGTGCGGCGGAGGGGCTGGAGTGTGCCGGAGGGGCTGTGGCGCGTCGGCCGGGCCGGGTTGCACCGCGAGGGCTGGGGCGTGCCGGACGGGCTGGGGTGTGGGGCATCTCCACCCCCAGCCCCCGGACCCCACTCCCCGAGCGGGACCGGAAGGGCTGGGGGCGCCGGACGGGCTAGGGGTGTGCCGGAGGGGGTGGATTGCTTCAGGCCGGCGTGTGGCCGTATTGGGTGGTGAGGGGGGCCAGGGTTGGTTCGCCGAAGCGGGTGCGCAGGGTGTGGAACGCGCTGGCCTTCTCCTCGCCGAAGCGGCCGATCTGCGCGGCGTAGGTGTCGAAGGAGAGGAAGGCCGGAGGGGTGGTCTTGGTGTGGAACTTGTCCGCGTACATCACCAGCTGTTCCTCGGCGGTCTCCGCCACGTAGTCGGCCACCGGCAGGGGGAGGTTCTGCCGTTCGATGTCGTGGCGCGTGAGGCCGACGCCCGTGTGGCAGGAGCAGAAGCGGCACAGCTGCTCGGGGAAGCCCTCCTCGCGGAGGATCGCGTGACCGAGCACGCCGTGGCGGATGTAGTCCTCGGTGCGGAGTCGGCCGGTGTTGTCGTAGAGCCGGTACACGCCGATGTCGTGGAGCAGGGCGCCCGCGCGGGTGAGGTCGGCGTCGAGATCGAGCCGGTGGCCGTCGGCGGACAGCAGTTGCTCGGCGATCTTCCAGACGATCTCGCAGTGCGTGTACACCAGCTCGAACGCTTCAGGCGTCGGCGCGTGCTTCTCGTGCAGCGCGCGGATGTCGTCGACCGTCGGGAGGATCACGGCGGGAGCGTAGCAACTCCCCCCTACGGCGCGGACCTACCGCGCGGACCTACGGCGCGGAGCCCTCCGTCCCCCGGGCGCGCTTCCCCCGGGCCACGTACGTCAGGGCCGACACCGCCCCCGCCACGCACAGGCCGCCCACCAGCACCATCAGCGGCGCGAGCGACCGCACGTCCCACTCCCCGGCGGCGTCCAGCCCGTACACCGTCGCCACGCCCAGCACGACGAGGCCCGCCACCAGCTTTCCCGGCTCCATCGGATGCCGCTTCATGAGCGCGTCACCTCCACGTTCCCCAGGCCGATCGACAGCCGCAGGACCAGCGTTCCGTGGGCCTCGCTCGGCCCGCCCTTCGGGTCGAGGGTCACGCTCCGCTCGCGGCCCGGCTCGATGTCGATGTTGTCGCCGGGCTCGCCCGGGAGCCGGATGTCGCCGAGCCCCGTCCGTATCGACAGCTTGAGGCGGGCGTCCCGGGGCACGGTCACGGCCAGCTTTCCGGCGCCCACCTCGGCCCGGGTCCGGACGGTCTGGTCTTCCGTCAGCCGGAAGTGGTCCAGTTTCAGTTCCCCGACGCCCCCGCCCAGCTCGTACGAGGGCCGCACGGCGCCCGCGGACGTCGGGGCCCAGGTCTCGCGGGACCAGTCGGTGGTGACCGACCGGGGGAGCGCCGTGGCGGCGGCCAGCAGCGCGCACGTGACGACGGTCATGATGGCCGTCCCCGCTCCCGTCCGCCCGTACCAGCAGCTGACCACCATCCCGAGCCCGAAGACCGCCAGCGCGCTCGTGAGGCCGATCTCCAGGCTGGTGCCGAGCGGTTGGGAGTACCAGGACAGCCGGATGCCGATGGCCGCGGCGGCGAGGGCGACCAGGAAGATCCAGCCGCCGATGGAGGACCGGTCGCGGATCCGCCGGGCCCGCTCCGCCCGCGCCACGGCCCTGTCGTACGGGCCGTCGTCCGGCCCCCACAGATACCCCGCCCCCGATCGGCCCGGCCCGCCCGGCAGCCCCGTCGTACCGTCCTTGACGATCGGATCCCGCCACCACGACGGCCCCGGCCCGCCCCGCGTCGGCGGAGCCTTGGCCTCCGGAGGCGCGTCCGCGACGGCCTGCGCCGTGGCCGAATCCACCGCCCCGCCGTACTCCGCCTGTCGCCGGTGGTGCGACCAATAACCGACGCCGGCCACCGCGAGGAACAGCATGAACGAGAACGACACCACGCCGCCGTTGTTCAGCATCGACAGAAACAGCCCGCAGCCGACCAGCGCGCACAGGACCGCCGTCAGCGCCGGGCCCTCGACACGCCCGGAGAGCAGCCGGCGCCCCTCGTTCTCGTCCTCCCCGTTGAGGGGGACGAGCAGCCAGCAGAAGCCGTACACGATCAGGCCGATCCCGCCCGCGACGGCGAGCATGGACAGGACCACCCGGAAGATCACCGGGTCGACGTCGCAATAGCGGCCGAGCCCGCCGCACACCCCCGAGATCATCTTCTGGTCACGGCTGCGCCGCAGCGGCGCGCTCATGAAGGGCGGCGGCTGCGTGCCCCGGGATTCCCCGGAACCGGCCGCCCCCTCGCCTTCGTCCGCCACGGTGGGTGCATCGGTCATGCGTCCATGGTGACAAGACGGTCGTTCCGGGGACATCCGGTGAAACCCTGGGCCTTCCCTGAGATCATCCCCGATGTCGCGGCGGCTATCGTGGCGGATCGAACATGCGCGACATGCGTGAAAGCAGGCCGCCGTGGAGCGGGAGGGGAGTGCGGTGTCGGACGTAGGGCGGCTGATTGCCGGACGGTACCGGCTGGCCGAGCAAATCGGCCGCGGCGGCATGGGTACGGTCTGGCGCGCCGAGGACGAACTGCTGGGCCGTCAGGTCGCCGTCAAGCAACTGCACGTCTCGCCGAACCTCAGCGAGGAAGAACTGACGACGATGCACGAGCGTACCCGCCGCGAGGCGCGGAGCGCGGCCCGCATCACGCACCCCAACGTGGTCGTGGTGCATGACGTCGTGGACGACGGGGGGCTGCCGTGCATCGTGATGGAGTACGTGCCCTCCACCACCCTGGCCGACCTGCTCAAGGAGGGCGGAACGCTCTCCCCCGACGAGACCGCCCGCGTCGGCCGCGGCATGATCGCCGCCCTGCGCGCCGCCCACGCGGCGGGCGTCCTGCACCGCGACGTCAAGCCCGGCAACGTGCTGCTCGGCACCGACGGCCGGGTCGTGCTCACGGACTTCGGCATCGCCATGGCCACCGGTACGTCCACGCTCACCAAGACCGGCGAGGTCGTCGGCTCCATCGACTACATCGCCCCGGAGCGGGTGCGCGGCCGCAAGCCCGGCCCGGCGTCCGACCTGTGGGCGCTGGGCGCGACGCTCTATCAGGCGGTGGAGGGCCGGGCTCCGTTCCGTAAGCCGACGCCGATCGAGACCGGGTACGCGATCGCCGTGGACCCCCTGGACCCGCCGAAGCGGGCGGGCTCGCTGGCCCCGCTGATCGAGGCGCTGCTGGAGAAGGAGCCGGAGCAGCGGCCGACGGCGGAGGAGACGGAACGGGCGCTGCGCGGCCCGGCGTCGGAGCCGGAGACGACGGTGTATCCGGTGGAGGACCGTACGACCACGACCATGGTCCTGACGAGGACCCCGACTCCGGCCCCGTCCTCGCCCCCGGCCCCGACTCCGCCCCCGCAGCCGCAGCCGCAGCCGCAGCCGCAGCCGCCGCGGCAGCAGGACGCCACGCCGCCGGCGCCCATCCCTGCCCCCGTTTTCTCCCCCGCCCCGCCGCCCAAGCTCTCCAGCCCCCGCAAGGCCCGTTGGGCCGCCATCGGGACGGCGCTGGCGGTCGTGATGGTGGCGGGCGGCGTCTATGTGTGGAAGACGGACGGCAGCTTCCCGTCCGTCTCCGACTCGGGCCCCGGCACCTCGGCCTCCCCCTCGGCCACCCCGTCCCCCGTCCCGAAGGGCTACCACCTGGCGAAGGGCCTCGGGGTCTCCTTCCCGGTCCCCGACAACTGGACGTACGACTCCGACGCGGAGGGCAAGGTCGACAGCACCCAGGAGGTCCGCTACCTCGACCCCACGAAGATGGCCCGACTGTCGGTCAACGTCCTGGACTTCGCGTCCAAGGACCAGGTCAAGCACTTCGAGGACGTCGAGAGCGCCCTGAAGGACGAGGTCCTCGCGTACGACCGGACCCGCCTGCAGGAGACCACCTTCCGCGGCATGCCGGCGGCGGTCTGGGAGTTCCGCTTCAAGGGCCGCGCCCGCTGGTTCCGGGCGATCGACCTGGGCTTCGGCAACGAGGGCGACAAGGAGTACGCGATCTACCTCAGCGCGCCGGAAGACCAGTGGAGCCAGTACCGCCCGATCTTCGACAAGGTCCGCGACGGCATCCGCCTCCCCTGAGCCGGTCGACCCTACGTGAACAATTGTGAGTTCTGGCGGCGGCGGTGCTTGGACCAGGCCGTGTCCAGGGACAGGTAGGGGGCGCCGGCGAGGACCAGGGGGAGCCAGGCCATCAGGTAGGCCAGGTCGTTGCCGTAGTAGTACGGCTCCGTCTGCCAGCTCACCGTCAGCCACAGGCTCAGCGAGATCAGGGCGCCGCCCAGGGCTGCCAGGCGGGAGAGGAGGCCGAAGAGAGTGCCGAGGCCGACGGCCAGTTCTCCGTAGGCGATGACGTAGCCGAAGGTGGTCGGGGCGTTCAGGGCCTGGTCGACCATCCAGGGGACGGCCGATGTGTCCCGCACCTGGTTCATCAGCTGGCCGATCGAGCCCGCGCCGCTGTCGGCGAGGAACGCCGAATCGGTCAGCTTGTCGATCCCCGCGTACACAAAGGTGACGCCGAGGAAGATCCGCAGCGGCAGCAGCGCGTAGCGGGCGGCCGTCTCCCGCACGCCGCCCGTCTGCGCGCCGCCTATGCCGCTCACGACGTTCACACTGCCCGCGTCGCCCGCGGGGCCCCCTCCGACTGTTCGGTCCGCATGCCTCATGACGCCCGCCTCTCCCGTTGCGCTGTCATCAAAACCATACGGAGGGGAAGCGGATTCCTACTCAGTCGAGCACGTCGATTTGGTAGCGGTTCGTCTCCGCCCCCGAGGCCGTCACCACCTGCACGTCCACCCGGCCCGGCTCCACGTCCACCGGCACCGGAACGGTCAGCGCCGTGTCGGTCGGGTTGCTGAAGCCGCCCGCCACCGGCACCAGGGGTACGTGGACGTGGACGGCGCCGATGCGGACGACCATCCGGGCCAGCCGGTCGGGGTCCTGCGCGCCCGGCGGGACGAAGCCGTTGCCGCGGATCTCGATGTCGTCGCCGGTGCGGATCGGGGCGTCGCGGTCGATGCCGCCCTCCTCGGGGCGGACCCGGACGACGGACAGCACGGTCGGGCGGCCGCCCTCCGCGTACTTGCCGGTGAGGTACATCAGGACGGAGACGACGGCGAGCAACACCAGCCCCCAGGGCAGCTCCGGCAGCCGCCACGGTTCGCGGGCGAGGCCGACGGCGGCGAAGGTGAGGGCGACCGCGTGAACGACGACGTACTGGGCGTCGGCGAAGCTGCCGCGGCCCGCATCGTCCGTGAGGAGGTCGGCGGCGCGCGGGCGGACCGCGCGGACCTTCTGGAGCCGCTGCGCCCGCACCCGGGCCGCGACGACGAGCCGGGCCAGCACCGCGGCCACGCAGGTCAGCCCGGCGACCGTGAGCAGCCCGGCGGCGTGGCCGAGGGACAGGCCGCCGGCGATCCGGTCCCGGTCGCCGGGGACGACGGCCAGTTCGACGGCGAGGACGAGCACCGAGAAGACGGCGAGCAGCAGCCAGGCGGCGGCGAGGGAGCGGGAGGTGGACATCCGGTTGTCCTCGCCGACGAGCGGCGCGAGCGGGCCGCCGCCCGCGTAGTGCAGCCGGGCGGTGAGGGTCAGCAGCGCGCCGGTGACGAGGGCGGCGGCGAGCCCGGCGGTGCGGGCGACCGACCAGCCGGCGCCGAGCGCCGTCGCCAGCTGCCCGACCAGCAGCGCCCCGACCGCGCCCCACACCACCAGCAGGGTGCGCCGCCACACCGCGTCGCGCCATGCGGTGCTCTCGGCGTGGCCGCTGTCGACGACCGTACGGGCCGCGTGGGCGAGTTCATCCGACACCCACTGCCGGGACGCCCCCGCAGAGTGCGCGAGCGCCGCCGGAACGCCCTCTCCGGCCGCGAAACGCTCCCGCATGGCCACGAACGCGGCCACCGCCCTCCGGTGGCCCTCACGGGCGCCCTGGGGGCACTCACAGCCCGCCGGGCCGTGGTCCGGGTGGCAGCGGCCATCAGGTGCGCCTGCCTTCGCCTTCGTGGCGTCTTTCGTCGTGTCCACCGCCACGAGGTCTCACCGCTCCGTCGTTCACTCGTTCTGTACGTTCAGTCGTCTGTACGGGGCGCTCGGAGCGCCCCAACTGACATGCGTTGGGAGGGGATTGTGCCGCACGGAGAGGGGGCTCAGTTGAGCAGGTCCGGCTCACCGCGGGTGATCTGCAGATACAGAGGCTGGTAGTTGATCCACGCCACAAGATCGCTTCCGAGCTGCTCACGGGTCTGCGCGGCGCTCTCGTGATCGATGAGAACCGGCTTCCCCGCCGCCTTCGCCGTCAGCTGCGTCTGGCAGGCGCGCTCCATCGTGATGAACCACCACGCGGCCGCGTCGACCGAGTCCCCGACCGTCAGCAGACCGCGATTGCGCAGGATGAGGGCCTTGTAGGCACCGAGCGCCGCCGCGATCCTGCGCCCCTCCTCCTCGTCCACGACGATGCCGGTACTGCTGTCGTAGAGCCCGTGGTCCTCGAAGAAGGCGCACACGTCCTGGGTGATCGGCTCCAGCAGCTCACCGAGCGCGGACAGGGCCCGGCCGTGGACGGAACGGGTGTGGGCGACCGCCACCACATCCGGCCGGGCTCGATGCACGGACGAGTGAACGACGAAGGCCGCCTGGTTGACGTGGTAGCGCCCCTCGACCACCTGGCCCGCCTCGTTGACGAGGATCAGGTCGCTCACGGTGATGTGGGCGAAGGGCATGCCGAAGGGGTTCACCCAGAAGTGGTCGGTGAACTCCGGGTCGCGCACGGTGATGTGTCCCGCGACGCCCTCCTCGTACCCGTACCGCCCGAAGATCCGCAGCGCCGCCGCCAGCCGCTCCTTGCGATACCGCCGCTCGTCGGCGAGCGAGGCGTGGGTGGGCGGCATGGTGATGTGCAGTTGGTCGGTCGGTATCGGCTCGGGGTTTTGCCGCGGCATGGGCATCGTCATGGGCAGCTCCCTCCTCGGGACCTTCAAGGCTCCGAGGCGGAAGCTACCTCTGGGTATCGCCGGAGGCCAGGGTCACAAACGGTCGATCTCGGTGAGGTCGATGTCGATGTCGAAGGGGACGGTGAGCTTGAGCTGGTTGTGGTGGAGGCCGGTATGCCGGTATGTGCGCGTTTCGGTGTCGAGTTCGAAGACATGGACCACGGGGCTTGCGTCCGTGCTCGTCATCTCGACGCGCCAGAAGTGCGGGATACCCGCGTTGGCGTACTTGTGCGGCTTGGTGTCGTGGTCGCGGGCCTCGGACTCGGGGGAGACGACCTCGACGGCGAGGATCACATCGCCGACCTCGTAATAGGTCTGTTCACGACTCCGCACGGCCTCGGCGCGCACGATCGTGATGTCCGGCTCCGGACCGTTGCGCTTGTCGATCACCACGGTCATCTCCCGCCGCACCCTGAGCTCGGGGGGCACGGTTCGGCGCAGCCCGCTGGCCAGCAGATCAATCACCACGCTGTGAAGATCGCGCTGCGGACTCACGAAAACCAGACTCCCGTCGATCATCTCGGTGTGTGGCGGGAGGTCGGGCAGCGTCAGCAGGTCGTCCACGGTGTAGCCATCCGTCGGCGGCATCGGCCACGAGGTGGTGTGCAGCGGCTCAGCGGTCATGGTTCCTCCCATGGACGGGATTCTTGGCCGTAGGGCCAGCGTACCGAGCACGAACGCCGCTGCCGCCACCCAAACGAATGAGCGACGGCAGCGGCGTTTGGCGATCAGATGAAGATCATTCCCATTCGATCGTGCCGGGCGGCTTGCTGGTGATGTCCAGGACCACCCGGTTGACCTCGTCCACCTCGTTGGTGATGCGGGTCGAGATCCGCGACAGCACGTCGTACGGGAGGCGCGACCAGTCGGCCGTCATCGCGTCCTCCGAGGAGACCGGGCGCAGCACGATGGGGTGGCCGTAGGTGCGGCCGTCGCCCTGGACGCCGACCGAGCGGACGTCGGCGAGCAGGACCACCGGGCACTGCCAGATGTCGCGGTCCAGGCCGGCGGCGGTCAGCTCCTCGCGGGCGATCGCGTCGGCCTCGCGGAGCAGGTCCAGGCGGTCCTTGGTGACCTCGCCGATGATGCGGATGCCGAGGCCCGGGCCCGGGAAGGGCTGGCGGTGGACGATGTCGTCGGGGAGGCCCAGCTCCTGGCCGACGTTCCGCACCTCGTCCTTGAAGAGCCGGCGCAGCGGCTCGACCAGCTGGAACTCGATGTCGTCGGGCAGCCCGCCCACGTTGTGGTGGGACTTGATGTTGGCGGTGCCGGTGCCGCCGCCGGACTCCACCACATCCGGGTAGAGGGTGCCCTGGACCAGGAACTCCACGGCCTCACCGGCCGCGCCCGCCTCGGCCACCAGCTCGGCCTGGGCCTGCTCGAAGACCCGGATGAACTCCCGGCCGATGATCTTCCGCTTCTCCTCGGGGTCGGACACCCCGGCGAGCGCGTCCAGGAAGCGCTGCTCGGCCTCGACGACCTTCAGCTGGACGCCGGTGGCGGCCACGAAGTCCTTCTCGACCTGCTCGGACTCGCCCTTGCGCATCAGCCCGTGGTCGACGTACACGCAGGTGAGCTGGTCACCGATGGCCTTCTGGACGAGGGCGGCGGCGACAGCGGAGTCCACGCCGCCGGACAGTCCGCAGATCGCGCGCTTGGTGCCGACCTGCTCGCGGATGGCCGCCACCGACTCCTCCACCACATTGGTGGTGGTCCAGGTCGGCTCCAGGCCCGCGCCCCGGTACAGGAAGTGCTCCAGGACCTGCTGGCCGTGGGTGGAGTGCATGACCTCGGGGTGGTGCTGTACGCCGTACAGCTTGCGCTCGTCGCATTCGAACGCCGCGACCGGCACCTGGCTGGTGGACGCGGTGACGGCGAAGCCCTCGGGCGCGGCCGAGCAGGCGTCGCCGTGCGACATCCACACCTGCTGGTGCTCGGGGGTGCCCGCGAAGAGCGTCGAGCCCGGCTTGCTCACGGTCAGGTCGGTACGGCCGTACTCGCGCGCCCCGGTGTTGTCGACGGTGCCGCCGAGCGTGACGGCCATCAGCTGGAAGCCGTAGCACATGCCGAAGACGGGGATCCCGGCCTCGAAGATCGCACGGTCGAGCCTGGGTGCTCCCTCGGCGTAGACCGACGACGGCCCACCGGAGAGGATGATCGCCTTCGGGTTCTTGGCGAGCATCTCCGCCACCGGCATGGTGGACGGGACGATCTCACTGAAGACCCGGGCCTCGCGGACTCGTCGGGCAATGAGCTGGGCATACTGCGCGCCGAAGTCGACGACCAGGACGGTGTCGGGGGCGGCAGCAGGGGACGCTGATGGCACTTCGGCGGCCTTCCGGCGGTGGAACTGGAGGGTTGGACTTTCGATTCTAACCAGCCCATAATCGACGCCATGTCCACGCGCATGACCTTCGTCTTTACCTATGGCACCGGCCCGTCCGGCTGCCATGGTCGTGCTGCTTGAACTACTGACAAGCGACTTCCCAGGCGCCCCGGGCCGGCCAAGGCCCGGGGCGCTGGTGCGTTTGTCTTCGGGTCTCGGCCGGTTCCGGTCCCGCCGATGGACAGAGACCTGGAGATACGGATATGAGCAGCACCACCTCTGATGTGACCGACACCGCTGATGTAACCGACACCGCCGCCGTGATCGGTTCCGCGCGCGAGCGGATCGACGCCCTCGACGGGCGGATCCTCGAACTCATCGGGGAACGGATGGCGGTCTCGGCCTCCATCCAGGAGGCGCGGATCGCGTCGGGCGGGCGGCGGGTGCACCTCTCCCGCGAGATGGAGATCCTCGACCGCTACCGCCAGACCCTCGGCAAGCCCGGTACGACCCTCGCCATGACGCTGCTGGAGCTGTGCCGCGGCCGGGCGTAATGCGCGTGATGCCGTGCGATGCCGCGTGATGCCCTTTCCATCACCCGTACGGCGCGTGACCGGGTTGTGAACGGGCTCGTTGATCCCGGTGCCGCGTCGGCGAGGTGACCGGTCGGCAGGGGACAGCAGCCCGGTCACCATCCACAGGGCGGTCGGTCCCGGGGACGCCTGGGACCGACCGTATCCAGTCGAAATGGTTGCGCCCGGAGCGCCGCATCCACCACGATGCAGTGAGGGAAAACACCCCGGGTCAGCACCCGTCATTGGTCCGACCACGGCCTGATCACGAGTCCGGCCGCGCGGGCGTACGCCCCTGACGCACCTTCCTCCTCTCGCTCCACCGATCCCCACCCCGAGCCCGCGGCGCAACCCCCCGGCGCCGCCCCTTCAGTACCGGCGCTGCCCTGACGCCGGTACTGACCGCCTAGGGCCCCGGGACGTCCGATCCGTTCGGACGTTCCGGGGCCCTACGCCTGTTCCGGGTCGTGACCCCTGAGGCTCCTGCGGATTCTGTGACCGTTCTGTGAGCAACTGTGAAGGCAACCTTTCGGCCACCGGGATGGTCATGTACGTGCA
Source organism: Streptomyces sp. NPDC021212 (assembly GCF_044332925.1). Taxonomy (NCBI): domain Bacteria; kingdom Bacillati; phylum Actinomycetota; class Actinomycetes; order Kitasatosporales; family Streptomycetaceae; genus Streptomyces; species Streptomyces sp. NPDC021212. The sequence continues at coordinate 134,450 of NZ_JBIRPZ010000016.1, read as the reverse complement.
AACCGAACGCACGGCCATTCCGCGTCCCCACCGCGACGGCCTTCCAGAAGAGGTCTTCATGAAGATTCGCCGCACGCTGGTTGCCGCCGTAGCGACGGCCGCCCTGGCCCCGGCCGCGCTGCTCGCCGCGCCGTCCGCCTTCGCCGAGAGCGACCCGTCGCCCACCCCGACGGCCACCGTGCCGGGGGACGAGCAGTCGGAACCGCCGTCGGAGGAGCCGACCGACGAGCCCACGTCCGGGCCCACCAGTGGCCCCAGCGGTGAGCCCTCGGACGAGCCGACGGCCCAGCCCACGGACGAGCCCACCGATGAGCCCACGGCCGAGCCCACCGACGAGCCGACCGATGAGCCCACGGCCGAGCCCACCGACGAGCCGACCATCGGCCCCACGGACGAGCCCACCGACGAGCCGACCGACCCGACCTGCGAGGAGGAGTCCGACGAGGCCGCCGTCACCACCGAGCTGCGCGGGCTGCCCAGCAAGGTCGTGGCCGGTTCCGGCTGGGTGCCGTTCACCTTCCGCACCACCAACACCTCCGACAAGTCGATGAAGTCGGTGGACGCGTTCGTGACGATGAACGCCATCAGCAAGGACAAGCTGGAGAACGTCTCGAAGCTCCTCACCGTGCAGTCGTACGACGAGGACGCCGGGGCGTGGACGAACGTCAGCGGCGAGGAGGGCTACTTCGGCTCGATCGGCGAGCTGAAGCCCGGTGAGTACGCCGACGCCAAGCTGCGGCTGAAGGTCGACGCCAAGACCCCCGGCAGCTACGGCTTCGGCCTCGCGATCGGCGCGTACCACGACGAGGACGACGTCTGTGGCTACTCCGAGGTCATGGAGTACGACTTCGACGTCCTGGTCGCGGGCAGCAAGCCGGGGCCGGTCGACGACGCCGAGGGCAAGCCGGGCGACAAGGGCAACCGGCCCGCGCCGCAGGGTGGTGGCAAGGATCTGAGCGAGGTGCCGGTGTCCGGGAAGCTCGCCGAGACCGGGTCGTCCTCCGCGCTGCCGATGATCGGGCTCATCGGTGGCGTGGCGATGGCTGTCGGTGGCGGGGCCGTGTTCGTCGTGCGTCGGCGTCGCGTTTCGGCCTGACCTGTACCGCGTACGTAGGGCCACCCCGGTCGGGGTGGCCCTACGTACGCGACCACTGAACGGGGCCGTGGTGAAGCCGTGCCGGATGGCCGACGATGAGGACGATGGACCCATCGTTCGACCGCTCGTCCCTCGGCACCTTCCTGCGCACCCGGCGAGCGGCGCTGCAACCGGAGGACGTCGGGTTGCGCCGCGGGCAACGCCGACGCGCCCCGGGCCTGCGCCGCGAGGAGGTGGCGGAGCTGTGCGCCATGTCCGCCGACTACTCAGCCCGGCTGGAACGCGGCGACGGTCCGCGACCGCCGGAGCAGATGGTCGCGGCCATCGCCCGCGGTCTGCGGCACCGACCCGGCCGCCCGTGAGCGGTACCACCCCGAGGATCACGACGACACCAGTCGGACCGCAGTCGCTGCTCATATTCACCGCCACGCCGGGTACGGAGGGCCACGAGAAGCTGGCTCTGCTGTGCGTGCTGGGGACTGACCAGTTCACCGTCTACGTGGCGGAACGATTGCCCACAACCGTTAGGGCGGCGTAGGCCGTCCTTGGGACTGCGGGGGTATTCGGGGAGACCGGGGACAGCCTTGCGTAGGGCTCGCCCGGGGCTGGGCGGGGGTCTGGCTCGTTCTTGTTGGGCCACAGGGACATCGCCCGCTCCGCCTGGGCCGTGATGGTCAGGGACGGGTTGACGCCCAGGTTGGCCGAGACGGCGGCGCCGTCCACCACCGCGATCCCCGGGTGTCCGTACAGCCGGTGGTACGGGTCGATCACGCCCTCCTCCGGCGACGCCCCGATCGGGCAGCCGCCCAGGAAGTGGGCGGTCAGCGGGGTGCCCATCAGCTCACCGACGTTGCTGCCCGGGAAGCCGTTGATCGACTCGGCGACGTGGCGGGCCGCCGCAGCGCCCTCGGGAATGTGGTCCGGGTTGGGCGTGCCGTGGCCCTGGCGGGCGGTCAGCAGGCCCTTGCCCGGGCCCTTCGGCTTGCGGTACGTGGTCAGCGAGTTGTCGTGGGTCTGCATGACCAGGCCGATGATGGTGCGTTCGGACCAGCGCCGGTTGGACAGGGAGCGGGCGGCGAGCACCGGATGGCGGAGGTTGGCGGCGAGGAAGCGCAGCCAGCGCGGGCCACGGCCCTCCGGGATCTGGAGGATGGACATCATGCCCATCGCGTTGGAGCCCTTGCCGTAGCGGACGGGCTCGATGTGGGTGTTCTCGTCCGGGTGAACGGACGAGGTGATCGCGACGCCACGGCTGAAGTCGGGCCGCTCACCGCGCCGGGCGCGGTAGCGGCGGTCGGTGGTCTGGGCGCCGACCAGGGCCTCGGAGTTGGTGCGGGTGAGCATCCCGAGCCGGTCCGACAGCCGGGGCAGCAGGCCACGGTCGCGCATGGTGTGCAGCAGGGTCTGGGTGCCGTACGTACCGGCGGCGAGGACGACGTACCGCGCGCGCAGCGTCTTCGGCCTGCCCTTGCGGCGGTTCGCGGTCGGGACGGTGGCCACGTGGTAGCCGCCGTCCGGGTCGTCGCACAGGGCGACCACGGTTGTCATGGGGTGGACGACGGCACCGGCCCGCTCGGCGAGGTAGAGGTAGTTCTCGTTGAGGGTGTTCTTGGCGCCCCGGCGGCAGCCGGTCATGCACTCCCCGCACTGGGTGCACGCCCGGCGGGCCGGGCCCGCGCCGCCGAAGTACGGATCCGGGACCTCCTCCCCCGGCGCGGCCTTCGCCGACCCGTCGGAGTCCTCGCCGTCCCCGAAGAAGACGCCGACGGGCGCCATGTGGAACGTGTCGCCCACGCCCATCTTCTCGGCGGCCGCCTTGAGATGGACGTCGGAGGGGGTCATGGTCCGGTTGAGCCGGGCGCCGAGCATCCGCCGCGCCTGGTCGTAGTACGGCTTCAGCTCCTCCTGCCAGTCGGTGATGCGGCCCCACTGCGGGTCGCGGAAGAACGGCTCGGGCGGTACGTACAGCGTGTTGGCGTAGTTGAGCGAACCGCCCCCGACCCCGGCGCCCGCCAGCACCATCACCTTGCCGAGGAGATGGATGCGCTGGATGCCGAAGAGGCCGAGGGCCGGGGCCCAGAGGTAGTTGCGGAGGTCCCAGGAGTTCTTGGGCAGGGTCTCGGGTGTGAAGCGGCGGCCCGCCTCCAGGACGCCGACCCGGTAGCCCTTCTCGGTCAGCCGGAGGGCCGAGACGGCTCCTCCGAAGCCCGACCCGACGACGATGACGTCGTAGTCGTAGCCGTCGTCATCGGTGTCATAGGTGTCGTCGGCGTGCTTGTCCTCTGACACGGGTACCTCCCCGTCGATGCGTACCGGTCAGCGCAGCCGCAGGGCCTTCATCGCGCGCAGGCTGCGGCTCATGAAGTCCGCGTACTTCTCGTCCGTCAGGCCGAAGGACGGGCCGAGCGGCATCAGCCGCTGCTGGGCGACCGTCTGCGCCTCGGTGTACTTGAGGATGCCCTCCGAGCCGTGACGGCGGCCGAGGCCGGAGTCGCCCATGCCGCCCATCGGGGAGGCGACGCTGCCGTACGCGGCGGCGTACGCCTCGTTGACGTTGACGGTGCCCGCGCGCAGCCGGGCGGCGACCGCGCGTCCGCGCCGGGCGTCCTTGGACCAGACGCTGGCGTTGAGGCCGTACGGGGTGGCGTTGGCGCGCTCGATCGCCTCGTCCTCGTCGGCGTAGCGGTAGATGGACACCACCGGGCCGAAGGTCTCCTCGCTGCACACCGCCATCGGCGCCTCCACGCCGTCCAGGATCGTCGGCTCGTAGAAGTACGGGCCGATGTCCGGGCGGGGGCGGCCGCCCGCGACGACCGTGGCGCCCTTGGAGACGGCCTCCTCCACATGGCGGGTGACGGTCTCCAGCTGACGTTCGGAGACGAGGGAGCCCATCTCTGCGCCGTAGGCGAGGGCCGAGCCGAGCCGCATGGCCTTCGTACGGGCCGCGAACCGCTCGACGAAGTCGTCAGCGACCGACTCGTGGACATACAGCCGCTCGATGGAGATGCACAGCTGCCCGGCGGAGGCGAAGCACGCGCGGACCGCGCCCTCGGCCGCCCGGTCGAGGTCGGCGTCGCGCAGCACCAGCATGGCGTTCTTGCCGCCGAGTTCGAGCGAGCAGCCCACCAGGCGGGCGGCGGCGGCCTGGGCCACGCCGCGGCCGGTGCGGGTGGAGCCGGTGAACGAGACGTAGTCGGCGTGCTGGACCACGGCCGGGCCGACGACCGGTCCGTCCCCGACCACGATCTGCCACACCCGGGCAGGCATGCCCGCCTCCACCATCAGTTCACGCGCCCACAGGGCGGTCAGCACGGTTTCGGTGTCCGGCTTCATGACGACCGCGTTGCCCGCGACGAAGGCGGGTATCGCGTCCCCGACCGACAGCTCCAGCGGGTAGTTCCACGGCACGATCTGGCCGACGACGCCGCGCGGCTGGCGCAGTTCGGTGACCTTGGTGAGCGTCGGGACGACGCCCACATGGGACTTGGGCCGCAGATAGGAGTGCGCCTTGCGGCCGTAGTGGCGGGCGGCCAGGACGACGCCCTGGATCTCCTCATGGGCGTGCAGCCGGGTCTTGCCGGTCTCCAGCTGGATGAGGTCCAGGACCTCCGACTGGCGGCGCAGCAGCAGGTCGTGGAAGCGCAGGAAGATCGCGGCGCGGGTGCGCACGGGGGTCGCGGCCCAGGCCCGCTGGGCCGCGCGGGCCTGCTCGAAGGCGGTGGCGACGTCCTCGGGGGTGGACTCGGGCAGCCCGGAGGCCAGCACCTCCCCGGTGAACGGGGTGTGGTTGACGGTGCTCCCGCTGCCCACGATGCCGCGGGCGAGCCGGGCGACCAGCTCGGGGGTGACGACGTCGGCGGCGGCCCGGGTGCCCTTGGCGGCGACCGGGTTTCCGTCGGCGGGTGCCTCCGCCACGGGCGTTGCCTGGTCCTGTGCGCTGTCCTGCGAGTCGGTCATGGGGGCGAGCGTAGGCCCGGCCGGGAGGTTTGGGTACCCGGCGGTAACAATTTGTGGCCGTCGTTCAGATGCTCTCGATCTTCAGGTTCTTCACGACGTCCTCGTACAACGCGTCCCCGGTCGTCCGGGCGTCGCCCCGGGCGGGCATCGTCACGGTCAGCTGCCAGGCGATGTGATCGTCGCTGACGTAGAGGTGATCGCGGTTCAGATAGAGGATGCGGTTCTCGTCGCTGCTGGTGCCGGGCTTGTAGTAGGTGGTGTTCAGGTCCTTCGCGGGTTTGCCCTGCTGCCGCGTGTCCTCGGCCTTCCCGGTGCTCGCCCGGTCCATTGTCGAGAGGGCGCCGCTCTTGTAGAACGCGACGGTCCGCCCGGCCAGGCCCGCGGCGTTCGTGATCTTCCGCTCGGGTTCGGTCGGGTCGGCGAGCAGCTTGGTGAGGGTGATGGTGTAGACGCCGCTGGGGTCGCCGAAGGTGACGCTGGGCGCGCGCTCGTCGCTGTCGTCCTGAATCCGCTTGTACGCGCTCGGCACGGCCAGCGAGGCGGCCACCACATCGCGCTCCTCGCGGACCGTCCAGCCGGACGGCAGAGGGTCCTCGCTCGCGAACGGCTTGACGAAGACCAGCACGCACACGGACGCGATCAGCACGAGGGTCGCGCCCAGACCGAACTGCGCCGTGCGGTTCTTGTGCAGGATGGGCGGGACGAATCGGCTGCCGCCCTGCCCTGTCGGCCCGTCGCCGCCCCGCACCGCCGGGCCGCCGCCGTACCCGGCCGCCGGGGGCGCCGATGCCGCCGGGGCCGCCGGGGCCGCCGGGGGCGCCGTCGGAAGCTGCTGCGGCACCGGCCGTACGACCGACTCCAACGCCTCCCGCGTCTCGGCCTCCGATGGCCGCATGGCCGGATCCTTGAGCAGCAGTCGCATGGTGATGGAGCCGAGCGCGTCCGGAGCCCGCGCGGGCCGCTGCGGTTCGGCCGACAGCACGGCCTGGAGGGTCGCGGGGGTGTGCGAGCGGCGGAACGGGGACATGCCCTCGACCGCCGCGTACAGCACGACGCCCAGCGACCACAGGTCCGACGCCGGCCCCGGGCGCTGCCCCAGCACCCGCTCGGGCGAGATGAATTCGGGCGAGCCGACGAAGCTGCCGGTCTCGGTCAGCCCTTGCTCGCCCTCGACCTGCGCGATGCCGAAATCGGTGAGGACCACCCGGTCGTCGCCGCCGAGCAGGACGTTGTCCGGCTTGACGTCGCGGTGCAGCACGCCCGCCGCATGGGCCGCCGACAGCGCGCCCAGCACGGCCAGCCCGATCCGGGCCGCCTCGCGCGGATCGAGCGTGCCCTCGGCCAGCCGGTCGGCCAGCGAGTCCCCGCGCACCAGCTCCATCACGATCCAGGGGCGGCCGTCCTCGACCACCACGTCGTGCACGGTGACGACGGAGGGGTGGTCGATCCGGGCCGCGGCGCGCACCTCGCGCTCCATCCGCTGATAGACGGTCTGCCGCTCGCGGTCCGGCACATGCGCGGGAACGCGCGGCTCCTTGACCGCCACCTCGCGGTCCACGATCTGGTCGTGCGCCCTCCAGACGGTGCCCATGCCGCCGTGGCCGAGCCGCCCGAGGAGCCGGTAGCGGCCGCCGATGAGCCGCCCCGTATCCGCGCCGGGCTGATCCGGGCCGTGCTGATCCGGGCCTGGCCGCGCGCCGTGGGCGGCCGAGCGCGGGTCGCGCGGGTCGTGGAATGCGGCGGCGGGGCGCTGCGCGGAAGCCTGCGTGGGCTCGTACGCGCCGGGCCCCGCCTGGCGCGGCGGCGCGGGCGGCACCGCCTGTTGCGGCGGCCGCAGATCGTAGCTGCTGGGCTCGTTCGCCCGTCCCCCGTCGTTCGTCATGCGCAAATCATTACCCGGTCGGCCGTGAACACCGCCACCCGTGGGTTGGCTGCGGAGACGGCTCGTGACAAAGCCGTTGCGACCGGGTCAGCCCTTAGGGGGTGTCTCGCCGATCATGCCGGGCTCCCGCCTGATCGACAAGACACCCCCTACGCACCGGTCCGGGTGAACGTGGCGACGGCCGTATCGAAGTAACGTTTCCCCTCGGCCTTCTTCTCCACCGGGACGGAGAGCCACAGGTCGTACATCTTGCCGCCCTCGTTCCAGCTCAGGTCGAAGGTCTGCCGCGAGCCGCCGTCGTCGGCCGAACCGTCCCAGACGAACGCCCACAGCGCCGCCGGGTGCCCGTTGTGCGTGGTCCGGATGACCTGCCCGTTGCGGTACCCCTCGTAGTCGCCCGGCCCGTTGGCGTCCGCCTCCCGGCTCACCGCCAGCGGGCCCCTCGGGTCCGGCTCCTGGGGGTGGATGCCGATGCGGAACTCCAGGCCGGGCGAGTTGTAGTAGACCCGGGGCGACTTGTCCTGGCGGGCGAAGCCCTCCGGCACGGCGAGCGAGAACCCGGCCGGGTCGCGGACCCGCTCGTACCCCGCGGGCACCCCGCCCGGGTCGGGGGACGCGGATGCCGCCGGGCCCTTCGACGCCTTCGGGTCCGCGGATGCCTTCGGGGAGTCCGTACGGTCCGAGGCCCGCGCGGCCGGTTCCGCGTCGCCGCCCGCGCTCGCGTCCTTGTCCTTCTCCTTGCCGGTGTCCTTCTCCGCGACCTGGGACGCGCCGCGGTCGCCGGCCTTCGCGCCCTTGCCGCCGCCGTCCAGCAGCGCCATCGTGCCCGCGCCCAGCCCGGCGAGGGCGACGACCGCGGCGACGGCCATCAGCACCGTACGGCGCCCGGGGGCGCGGCGCCCCGCCGGAGCGGGGGTGGTCGAGGCGAGCGGGGTGGCCGCCGGGGACCCGAGCGCTGCGTTCGACTGCGTCGGGGTGCGCCGCACGGAGAGCCCCGAGGTGTCCCCCGAGCCCAGGTACGTGCGCAGCATCCGGGTCGCCTCGTCCGCTGTCAGCCGCTTCTCCGTATCGCGCCGCAACAGCCCCTCGATGAGCGGCCGCAGCGGCCCGGCGGCCTCCGGTACGTGGATCTCGTCGTAGACGACGGCGTGCAGCACCGCCGCCACGGACTCCCGGTGGAACGGTGTCGCGCCGCTCACCAGCGAGCACAACAGCACGCCGAGCGACCACAGATCCGACTCGGGCCCGGTACGGCGCCCCGACATCCGCTCCGGCGCCGTGTACTCCGGCGAGCCCACGAACGCACCGGTCTCGGTGAGCGTCGTCGCGCCGTCGACCTGGGCGATCCCGAAGTCCGTCAGCACGACCCGCCCGGTGCCCGCCTCGACCAGCACGTTCGCCGGTTTGATGTCCCGGTGCAGCACGCCGCGCGCGTGCGCCACCCGCAGCGCGTCCAGCAGCGCCGCCGCCACCCGGCCCGCCTCATGCGGGTGGAGCGGGCCCTGCGCGCCCAGCCGGTCGGCGAGCGAGGCGCCGTCGACCAGCTCCATGACGATCCACGGACGATGGTCGTCCTGCTCCACGACGTCGTGGAGGACGATCACGTTGGGGTGCTTGATCTGCGCGACCGTACGGGCCTCACGCAGGGCGCGCTCCCCGCGCAGCCGGTTGTCGGGCCCGGAGCCCTCGTCCACGTGGAGTTCCTTGACCGCGACATCGCGGCCGAGTAGTTCGTCGACGGCCCGCCAGACCGTGCCCATGCCACCGCGGCCGAGCCGTGAGACCAGCCGATAACGCCCGGCCAGCAGGCCGGTCATGCCCCCGTTGTCACCCATGGCCTCATCTTGCCGCACAGCGCGGCGGGCGCCTCCGGCGCCTTGTGCGATGAGCCGCGCGCCGGGGGAACGCGAGCGTGTGCGCTCGCCCTTGGGGGCGATTGAGCGGACAGGCCGCGTCGGGGATCGTAGAGCGTGCCGATGTTACAGGGGCGGACCGCGGCCGCCCCGCATCGACCGGACCGGACCACGTGAAGCCGCCCCGCGGCGGGGGTCCACGGGGCGGCGGTTGGTGGGGCGCGTCAGCTGGTGGCGGTGACCCTCCAGGTGCGGGAGTCGGTCAGCAGCTTGCGCAGCGCGGGGTTCTTCACCGCGCGGGTGGTGTCCGTTGCTCTGGCGGTGACGGTGTGGGGCTTGCCGTCGGACGGGACGCCGAGCGACGCGGGGGTGACGGACTTCTTGCCGCGGGCCGCGGCGACTTTGCGTCCGTCCACGTACCAGGTGAGCGAGGCGGACTTCGGCACGCTCACCTTGAGGCTCCGCGCCCGGGCGAGCGAGGCGCCGGTGCCGGTGCGGCTGCTCAGCACGCTGGCGTGGCGGTAGAAGCCCGCGATCACCGCCTCGCGCCCGGGCAGGCTGTACTTGCGGCCGAGCGTACGCATGATCGAGTTCTCGGTGGGGCGGTTGAGGCCCTCGGGGTAGTAGCGGCTGCCCTCGTACGCGCCGACCGTGCCGCCGTCCGGTGAGGTCTGCCCGATCCAGCGGTACCACTTCCGCTTCTCCGCGGTGAGCTGGGCGGCGCTCAGCTTGGTGGCGTTGGGCTCGGCGGGTTCGGCGCCGGTGTAGGTGCCGTTCGTGGCGTACACGTACTCGTCGGCGAGGCGGCCGACGGAGTGGCCGGTCTCATGGACGGCGATCTGGTCGGAGTCGGGGTGGTCGGAGGAGGCGGTGGCGATGCCGTCGTACCCGACGCCGGAGCTGATCGTGTAGCCCGCGCCGCCGTACTTGGTGGAGTTGGACAGCACGACCACCAGGTCGGCCTCCGGCGCCTTCGCCGCGTACGACTCGACCTTGCCGGTGTCGACGCACAGCAGCCGCTCGGTGCCGTCGCACCAGAAGTGGGAGTCGAGGGCGGTGTCCTTGACGACGCCCTGGGACGGGTCGCCGGAGACGCCGGACTGGTTGGAGACGGCGTCCACGGACCAGACGTTGAAGAGGTTCCGGTAGGCGGCGTACGGCTCGACCTCGGAGATCTGCGCCCATTTGGAGCGCACGTCGGCGTGGAAGTCGTCCTGCTGGGCGGCGGTGTAGCCGTCGCCGACGAAGACGACATCGACCTTGTCGGCCGGCGGGCCGTTCCCGATGACGGAGGTGACGTCGCCGTCGGCGGCGGTCTCGGCGGGCGACAGCGCGCGGTCGCCGCGGGTGAGCCGGGCGGGGGTGGCGGCCGGGACCTCGGTGTGCCGGGGGTGGGCGCCGGGGCCGGTGAAGTACTCCACCTCATGGACCTCTTGCGAGCGCTCGGACCGCGCGGCCCCCTCGGCCCGCTCGGCGGAGGGGGACGCGGACGCCGAAGGGGCGTCGGCCGCGGCGGCGCTCAGGGTCGCGGCGAACACCGCCGTCAGCGCCACACCTCCGGCGACGACAGCGGAGCGTAAGGGGGTGTGGCGGCCTCGCCCTGTCCCTCTGCGCACGGGGGCTCCCGACGTTTGCTCCGTAAGCGACCTGTTAAACACGATTAATTCGCGGCTCAACCTATGGCCAAAGGGAGGCCCGAGCAATGGGAACTAGGGAAATCGCTAAGGAAATCGACCATCGAGCCCTATATCCGGGCTCACACCCCGCGCCCTCGTGACGCTCCGTCACACGATCATGCCGCTTCGTCCCGGGCGAGCGCCAGCAGCCGGTCCATGACCCGGCGGCCGCCGGCCCGCACCCCGTCGTGCTCGAACTCGTCCGTCACCCAGGTGCGCAGCCCCCGGATCGCGCGGGCGGTGGCCAGCGCGTGCGCGGTGTCGACGTACAGGTCGTCGTGGTAGATCGCGGCGGCCACCGGGACAGTGTTGCGGGCGAGCCGTTCGGCGTCGTACAGCGGGCCCCAGCCGGTGCGTGTCGCGAGCAGTTCGGCGGTGCGGCGCAGCGGGCGGAGCGCGGCGTGGGTCTCCAGCATCCAGGGGTGGACGGTCTCCCCCGTCAGCAGGACGGGACGGTCCTCGGCGGCCGCACCTACGGCGTCGAAGCGCGGGAATTCGTCCCGTACGCGGTGCGCGGCCCAGGCGGTGGCGCGGCCGTCCTGGGCGTAGATGGATTCGTGCAGCAGCGTGAAGAGGGGGCTTCCGGCGCGGGAGAGGACCGCGGCGGCCTGCTCGGCGAACGCGTCGGCGAGCCGCGGTCCGGACGGCGTCTCCACGAAGGGGTCCTCCAGCAGGTAATGGAGGCGGTGCGAGCCGTCGCAGGAGCCGAGCAGGATGCCGAGCTGCTGGAACGCCTCCGGGGTCAGCCGGGTGCCGTCCGGCAGGACCTCGTCGTGCGCGGCGAGATGGCGGACGACGCGGCGGACGGTGTCGGCGTCGCCCGGGTAACGGTCGTAGTGGGCGAGGGTTTTGCGTTCCATGCGCGGATAGGCGGCCCGGTACACCTCGTCCGCGGAGGTGGCGAGTCCGGGCAGCCCGCCGGTGAGCAGCACCGTGTCGAGCCCTTCGGGCGCGTACGACAGGTAACTGACCGCGCAGAAGCCGCCGAAGCTCTGGCCGAGGACGGTCCAGGGGCGGCCGCCGGTCAGCCGGGGTCGGATCAGCTCGCAGTCGCGGACGATGGAGTCGGCGCGGAAGTGGGCCAGGTAGTCGGCCTGCTGCTCGGGGGTGCCGCGCAGCGGCAGGGTCTGGCGGGTGGCGGGCGTGGAGCGGCCGGTGCCGCGCTGGTCGAGGAGGAACACCCGGTATTCGTCGAGCGCGCGGTCGAGCCAGCCGGAGCGGCCCACCGGACGGTCGGCGCCGAAACCGGGGCCGCCCTGGAGGTAGAGCAGCCACGGCAGCCGCTCGCGCTCGGCGTCCGAGGTGCCCGCGGCAACCACCTCTCGGCCATAAAGCCGGATCCGTTCGCCTCCGGGAGCCTTATGGTCAAGCGGTACGTCGAAATGGTGGTCGGTGAGGAACACCCCCGGCTGACGGACGGTCGCCGTGGCGCCCGGCCCGGCCGGTGCTGTATCCATCGCCTGCTGCATGTTGTCAATCCTCACGTAAATGGACTTAGCTCGGCGATTAAGTTACCGCCGGGGAGAAGAGGGCACGGTGGCCGAAAAGAGCGCCGGAGACGGTCGGGCGGCGGGGGCGGGGGGTACGGCGGAGATCGGGCGCCGGGTGCTCAGGCTGCGCACGGAACGCGGATTCACCCAGCGGCAGCTGGCCGAACCGGCCTACACCGCGGCGTACGTCTCCACTCTGGAATCCGGCAAGGTTCGCCCCTCCGAGGTCGCCCTGCGCCACCTCGCCGAGCGTCTCGGCGTCACCTACGAGGAGCTGGCCACCGGCCGTTCGCCGCAGGACGCCACCCGGCTGCGCGCCGGGCTCACCGACGCCCGGCGGACGCTGGCCACCGGCGACACCGAGGACGCGGCCGCCCGCTTCGCGGCACTGGGCACCGAGGCCGACCGGCTCGGCTTCGCCGACGAGCGGGCCGCGGCGCTGCTGGGGCTCGGCGACTGCGCCCTGGAGACCGGCGAACTGACCACCGCCCGCGACCACTTCGAGGCCGCCGAGAAGCTGCTCGCCGACGAGCCGCTGACGCGTCGCGTCCCCGCGATCCGCGGCCGCGCCGTGGCCCATCTGCTCGCGGGCGAACTGCGCTACTCCTGCTATCTGCTGGAGAGCGCCATCGACGAGCTGAACGCCTCCGGGCTGCACGACCCGAACGCCCTGCTGCTGCTCTACACCGCCTCGATCGCCCCGTACATGGACATGGGAGCGCACGGCCGCGCGGTGCGCGCCGCCGAACTCTCGCTCGCGCTGGCACCCAGCGTGGACAACACGGAACTGGTCGCCCAGATGCACCGCGGAGTGGCCCGCACCCTGATAGCGGAGGGCCGCACCGCGGAGGCCGACGCCTCGCTGGCCAAGGCGCAGGAGCTGTACGAACGGCTGCGGCTGCGCACCGACCTGGCGCACTGCCACTGGATGCGCGGCTACGTCCACGCGCAGGACGGCGACCTGGAGCGCGCGGAGAGCGAACTGCGCATCGCCCGCGACATGCTGGCGTCCAAGCGTGCCGCGCTCTTCACGGTGCAGGTGGAGGTGGAGCTGGCGGACGTGCTGCGGCGACGCGGCCGCACCGCCGCAGCGGAAGCGCTGCTGCGGCCCCTGCTGGCCGCACGCCCCGGCGGCCCCGGGGACGGCGGGGACTCCGGGGACGGGGGGGACTCTCAGAATTGCGAGGCCGCCGCGGTCTCCGGGCACGGGCAGGAGGCGGTCGAACTCACCGCGGAGCGCGGCGCCGTGCACGCGGGCGGCGCACACCGGCTGCTCGGGCTGATAGCCGACGAGCGCGGCGACGCGGAGGGTGCGGAGGAGCACTACTGCGCGGCGCTGTCGCTGCTGGAACGCACCGGCGCCGCCGGTGACCTGGCCGACCTGTGCCGGCTGCTGGGCGATCTGCTGCGGCGCGAAGGGCGGTTGGAGGCCGCGATGGACGCGTACCGCACGGGCCTGGGGCACCGGGCCGCGCCGGGCACCACCACGCTGGGTCCGGCACCGGCCGAACCGCCGATCGAGGGCGCGCACTGACATCTACTGGCCATGGACGAAGGACGGTTGGTGCGCCCGCCGGGCCGGGGCCGCTCGGGGTTGGTCAGGCCCCGACGGGCCGGTCCTCCCCCAGCGAGGGCCGGTCGGCACGGCACGGCGGGCGGGTCAAAGGGTGAACAGGCCGCCGCGTGTGGGGGTCGCGGCGGCCTGTCGAGCGCCGTAACGCCCCGCTTGCAGCCCCACACCGCGGCCATTTTCGGCCACGGCGGTCACGGCGCGCCGAGAGGCCGTAGGACGCGCTGCTGGGGCGGGGGGTCGGGTATACCCCGCGGAGTGGTGCGGCATGTGATCCACTCTGCCCGGCCGCGGGGCGCGCGGACATCCGTCCCTGGTCTTCCCTCGCCCCCCGCCGATCGGAGGGGTGATCCCCCCAACAGGGCGGAGGAGAGCACTCCATCTTGGTGGTCCGATGCGGCAGGCTGTGCGGACAATGCGCATGACAGCTGACGGAGGGAGCGGCCGGTGATCCGTGTTGCGGTGGTCGACGACGAGGCGCTCGTACGATCCGGCCTGCGGCTGATCCTGGGCACGGCCCCGGACATCGACGTGGTCGCCGACTGTTCCGGCGGAACGGCGGTCGAGACCGTGCTCGGCAGCGAGGCCGACGTGGTCCTCCTCGACATCCGCATGCCCGACGCCGACGGGCTCACCGTACTCGGGCAGTTGCGGGCCGCGCCCCGCTCCCCCACGGTCGCCATGCTGACCACCTTCGACGCCCAGGAGTACCTGACCGCCGCGCTGCGCGCCGGGGCGGCCGGTTTCCTCCTCAAGGACACCGATCCGGAACAGCTCGTCCGCGCGGTACGCACCTTCGCCCAGGGCGGCAGCGTCCTCGACCCCGGCGTCACCGGGGCCGTCATCGGCGGCTATCTCGCCGCCGAGGCCGAGGCGACCGCCGCCACCGCCGTCGACGCCCTCACCCCGCGCGAACGCGAGGTGCTCGCGCTGCTGGGCGAGGGGCTGGCCAACCCGCAGATCGCCGAACGGATGGGGCTCGCGCCCAGCACCGTCAAGGACCATGTGCGGGCGGTGCTCGGCAAGCTGGGCGGGCTCAACCGGGTGCAGGCCGCCATCGTCGCCGACCGGGCCGGGCTGATCACCAGCCGCCCGGGGGCGGGCGGGCCGCGGTGACAACGCCGTCGCTGCCTCCGTCGCCTCCGTCATCGCCGTCGTGGCGGCGCAGGCTGCCGGGGTGGGTGCCGCGTTGGTGGCCACGGTGGGGGCCGCTGCTGGTCCCCGTCGTGTTCGCCGTGGCCGACGCGCTGCTCGTCAACGGCGTCACCCTCGGCTTGGAGCTGGACGTCTCCCTGGTCGCGGCGGCCGCCCTGCTGCTGCGCCGCCGCTTCCCGGCGCCGGTGTTCCTGGCCACCCTGCCCGGCATCCTCATCGGCTACATCTGGTTCGCGCCGATGATCGCCCTCTACACGGTGGCCGAACGCCGCCCCGGCCCACGGCTGCTCGGCGTCTCGGCGCTGCTGCTGGCCGCCGCGCACTTCATCCCGTGGCCGGTTTCCGACTTCGAGCCGACCGCGTACCGGGAGAACGCGCTGACGCTGATCGACGCGTGCATCACCTCCGTCGGGCCCATCGCGCTGGGCCTGCTGGTGCGCACCCGGGGGGAACTCGCCGCCCGGCTGGCCGACCTGACCCGCAGCCGCCGCCATGCCGACGAGCTGATCGCCGAGCGGGTGCTGAGCACCGAACGCGCGCGGCTCGCCCGCGAGATGCACGATGTCGTCGCCCATCAGGTCAGCCTGATCAGCCTCCAGGCCGGGGCGGTGCAGATCAGCGCGGAGGACAAGCAGGCGCGGGAGGGGGCGCGGACGATCCGCGAGCTGTCCGTACGGACGCTGGAGGAGCTGCGCCACATGGTCGGCATCCTGCGGGCGGCGGGCGGCGACCTGGAACAGCTCACCCCGCAGCCCCGGCTGGCGGACCTGCCGCGGCTGATCGAGCTGAGCGCGCTGGACGTGGCGTACGAGGAGGCCGAGGACGCACGGGTGGCGGGCCGGCCGGAGGCGGTGGAGCGGGCCGCGTTCCGCATCGTGCAGGAGGCGTTGACCAATGTGCGCAAGCACGCACCGGGGGCGCGGGTGACCGTACGGGTCACGGAGGCGGCCGTACAGGGGCGGGGGCTGCGGGTGGAGGTACGGAACGGGCCGCCGGACGCCTCCGCGGTGGCGCCGGGACTGCCGGGCGGCGGCCACGGGCTGGTGGGGCTGCGCGAGCGGGCGGTGCTGCTGGGCGGCACGCTCACGGCGGAGCCGACGGAGGAGGGGGGCTTCGTGGTGCTGGCGGACTTCCCGAAGGTCCCGCCACGGCCGTAGGTCGGCAGAATCCAGCCCGGCCGGCGCTTGAGGCCACGCCCGAAGGGCGTCCCGGGGCCCGGGGCTTGCCCCCCCCACGCGGCGGAGCCGCATGCTGCGGGAAGGGGCGGGGTGGGGAACAGACCCCCGCGTAAGGCAGGAGGGCTCGAAGGGCGGGAACTCCTAGGCGGAGAGGGAGTCGGCTGCGCCCTGCTCGTCGTCGTCCGGATCCGTCGCCGCCATCAGATGGGGATAGACGTCGAACAGGCGGCGGACGCCCAAGGCCGCGAGGACGCGGTGCACATGGGAGCCATGGGCGGCGTCCTGTGGCGGGAGGATCAGCCGGAGCCGGCCCGAGCACGACCGCATCAGCCGCCGCGCGGCGATCAGGACGCCGACACCGCTGGAGTCGCAGAAGCGGACCTCGGAGAGGTCGAGCACCAGTGAATGGCGGCCCTCGGCGACCGCGTCGTGGACGTGCTGCCGGACTGCGGGCGAGGTCACGAGGTCCATCTCGCCGGAGACCTGCAGGACGACCCACTCCCCCCGTCCGTCCTCCATCACCTTCAACGTCACGCGCTCGAAGCCCTTCGCTCGCAGCTAACCGGAATTCGCTGTTCCAGGGCGGCTGCCCGCCCGGCACCGCATAAAACTCCCCCCGTCCCGAAGCAGTAGGCACGACCCTAAGCCCCGCCGAAGCGTTTCGTCGCGCCGGTCCTGCACACCGTGACCGACCCAATACCATCCGCAGCCTCGTTGCGCCGCACTTTGCCGCATGGAGGCGCGTTGTGTCAGCCCCCGGCACTACATTCGATATGAAGGTGGGCATAGTGCCAGGAGACCCGGCCGACGAACAGGGATGGGGGCCGCATGGCGAACGACGCACCGCCCCGCTGGGACCGCAGAATGCAGCAGCGGCTGGCGCGCGGCGAAGCCGCCGCGCTCGGCGAGCTGTACGACCGCTTCGCCTCCCTCGTCCACCATCTCGCCCATCGCGTCCTGGAGGACGAGGACGCGGCCGACCGCATCACCCGCGAAGTCTTCGCCTACGTCTGGGAGAACCCGGACGCGTACGACCCCAAGCAGGGCTCCGTGCGCTCCTGGATCGCCACGCTCGCCCACCGCCAGGCGGTGCACCGGCTCCGGTCGCAGACCGCCGAGGACGGCGAGGGCGGCGATGACGTCGCCGTCGAGGAGCGCATACGCGACGCCTCCGTCGCGGCCCGCGCCGACTACATCGTCACCTCCATGCCCGCCCCGCTGCGCGCCGCCCTGGAACTGGCCTACTTCGACCGCCGCGACTACCGCCAGGCCGCCGCCGCCCTGGGAGTGACCGAGGACGAGGCCAGGCGCCGCCTGCGGCTCGGGCTTCAGCTGCTGTCCACGGCCTACGTCCCACCGCCGCGCACCATGGCACCTCCCGGCTACGGACGGGCGCTGTGAGCGGCGCGGGCGGGCCGGAGCGGTACGAACCCGGCGACGGATTCGGCGACGACAGAGACGGCCCCGGCGACATATCGGGCATTCCGCCCGAACTGGCCGGGCCGCCCCGCATCCCGCCCCCGCGATACGCCCCCGAGGACACCAGCGGCTGGCCGGGCCCCCTGCCGCTGGTGCCGGAGCCGGAGAACCCGGAAGAGCCGGACCCCCCGGAAGAACCGATAACCCCGCAATCACCGCATAGCGCACAGGAACCGCACAGCACGCAAACCAACACACAACCGCCCTCGCACGACGTCCTGCGGTCGCTCCTCGGCGCCTGGGCGCTCACCGCCTGCGCCCCTGACGAGACCGCCGCCGTCGAAGCCCACCTCAACCACTGCACCTCATGCGCCGAGGAGGCGCTGCGGCTGCGCGAGGCCGTGGGGCTGCTGCACGCCGAACACAGCCTCGACCTCGACCCGCTGCTCCGCTCCCGGGTGCTGGCCGGCTGCCTCGGCCGCCGCCCCGCCCGGATACCGGTGCCCGGCTGGGCCGCCGCCTACGACGCGGAGGCCGCCCGGCTGGACGCGCTGCTGCGGGACATGGGCGAGGCCGAATGGCGCGCCCCGGTGCGGCTCAAGTGGTTCGACGGGCAGCGGCTCACGAGCCGGGACACCACCGTCGCCGGGGTGATCGGGCACCTGATGGTGGTGGACGGCGTCGTCGCCGCCTCCCTCGGGCTCTCCGACCCGCTCGGCGACCACGCCCCCGGCTCGCTCTCGGCCCGTACGGAGGCGTACTGGGACGCGGAGCCCGACGCCGAGGGTGGGACCGGTCCGTCCACCCTGCTGCGGGAGTTGTGGCGCGAGCAGGGGCACGCGCTGGTCCGTACGGTGTCGTTCGCCGGGCGCGGGGCCTCGGATCTCTCCGTCCCGTTCGGGGACTTCACGCTGCCGGTCCGCGACGCTTTCCTGGACCGCGCCTTCGAGTGCTGGGTGCACGCCGGGGACATCGCCGAGGCCGTCGACTACCCGTATGAACTCCCCGCCTCCGCCCACCTCAAGGCGATGATCGACCTGTGCGCCCGGCTGCTGCCCGACGCGCTGGCCGAGCGGCGCCGGGCCGGGCTCGCCGCCCCGCCGCGCCGCCTGGTCGAGGCGGGCGCCCCGGGCCGTACGCTCCATCTGGAGGTCGAGGGCACCGGCGGCGGCAACTGGTACATCCCGCTGGACTCACCGGCCGCCGTGGGCACGGCGGAGGAGGCGGTGGCCCACATCGCGCTGGACCCGGAGGCGTTCTACCAGCTCGCGGCCGGGCATGTGCCGCCGCAGGAGGCGGCGGTGGGGCAGCTGGGGGACGTGGAGGCGATCCGCGACGTGCTGTTCGCGACGGCCTCGCTGTCCCGGTTGTAGGCCCCGGCACCCCCGGAATCAGCCGTTTCAGGCGAAGACGACCGTCCGGTGGCCGTTCAGCAGCACGCGGCGCTCGCTGTGCCACTTCACCGCACGCGCCAGCGCCTGGCACTCCACGTCGCGGCCGACCGCGACCAGCTGGTCCGGGGTGACCTCGTGGCCGACGCGCTCGACCTCCTGCTCGATGATCGGGCCCTCGTCCAGGTCGGCCGTCACATAGTGCGCCGTCGCGCCGATCAGCTTCACCCCGCGCGCATGGGCCTGGTGGTACGGCTTGGCGCCCTTGAAGCTCGGGAGGAAGGAGTGGTGGATGTTGATGATCCGGCCGGACAGCTGCTTGCACAGATCGTCCGAGAGCACCTGCATGTAGCGGGCCAGCACCACCAGCTCGACGTTCTCCGCCCGCACCAGCTCCAGCAACTCCGCCTCGGCCTGCTGCTTGGTGTCCTTGGTCACCGGGATGTGCCGGAACGGGATCCCGTACGAGCCCACCAGCTCCTTGAAGTCGGTGTGGTTGGAGACCACCGCCGCGATCTCCACCGGGAGCGCACCGATCCGGGAGCGGAAGAGCAGATCGTTCAGGCAGTGCCCGAACTTGCTGACCATCAGCACGACGCGCATCTTCTGGTCCGCCCGGTGGATCTGCCAGTCCATCCCGAAGGAGTCCCCGACCGCCGCGAAGCTCGCCCGCAACCCCTCCACCTTCACCGGCGAGACGGCACGGAAGTGCACCCGCATGAAGAAGAGCCCGGTGTCGCGGTCCCCGAACTGCTGGCTGTCCTCGATGTTGCAGCCGGTCATGAAGAGGTAACTCGACACGGCGTGCACGATGCCCTGCTTGTCCGGGCAGGACAGCGTGAGGATGTACTGGTCGGGAACGGAATGCGACTCGCTCATGACTCCATAGCGTCGCACACCCGCGACACCGGTCAGGACCGCGACAACCGCCGGGCGGGCTACGCCGGCTACGCCACCTGCGCCGTCATGATCGCCAGCACCTCCAGGGTGCGCGGCGGCACGTCCGGGTCCTCGCCGTCGTTGGTGGCCAGCCGCACATGGGCGTCGCGGGCCGCCCGCATCGCCTCCGGCCAGCCGTGGTGTTCGAGGTACGCCGACACCGGCGCGTCCGCGCCGACCTGGTGGAGGATCCTCAGCACCCGCAGCACGGCGACATCGACGAGCGCCGCCTCCTGGGAGTCACGGAAGATCGTTCCGACGTATTTCTCGGCGGACCAGTTGTCCAGCCAGGTGTCCTCGACCAGTCGGTAGACGGCGTCGGTGACGTCCCCGTATCCGGATTGCCCGGCCAGCCAGCACTCCTGCTGGAAGACCGGGTCAGAGAGCATGTGCAGCCCCGAGCGCACATTGGTACGCCAGCGCCACCACGGCATGTCGTTGACAGGCATACCGCCCATGGTGGTCGAGCGATGGCCGCGACGGGAAGACTTCTCCGAACCTTGCACAGTGACCGATCGTACGTTCTTCACACAGAGGGCCGCATAACCCCCCTGGTGTTCACCTTCTCGATACCCGTGCGTTCCTTGACCGAGCGGATGCGTTCCGCCCGGAGCACCAGGCTCCCATACCATGACCGGACGGCGACGCCCCTCTCCCCGCCCTCTCCGAGCAGCCGCCGTCGCCGCACTGTGCACCGCAGCCGGCGCGTGGTCGCTGACCGGCTGCGGCTCGCTGCCAGGAATGGCGAGCGGGTCCGACAACAACAAGCCCATTACCGTGATGACCTGGGCCCCCGAAGGCACCAAGGCGACCAATATGCCGGGAATGCCCGCTATGGCGCAGGCATACGCCCGCTGGGTCAACGCCAGCGGCGGCATCCACGGCCGCAAGCTCAAGGTGATCACCTGCAACGAGCGCAACGACTCCGTGCAGGCCGCGCGCTGCGCGCAGGAGGCCGGGAAGGCGAAGGTCGTCGCCGTCGTCGGCTCGTACAGCCAGCACGGCCGCTCCTTCACCTCCCCGCTGGAGGTCTCCGGCATCCCGTACATCGGCGGCTACGGGCTGACCCAGGAGGAGTTCAACAGCCCGTACTCCTACCCCGTCAACGGCGGCCAGGCCACGCTGCTCGCGGGCAACGGCCGGCAGCTCGGCTCCCGCTGCGCACGCGTCTCGCTGGTACGTCCCGACACCATCGCGGGCGACGAACTCCCCGAACTCCTCGACGCCGGTCTCCAGGCGGCGGGCCGCGAGCCCGCCCACGACATACGCGCCCCCGAAGGCGCCGGTGACTACAGCGCGCAGGCCACCGCCGCCCTGGAGGCCGTCGGTGCCGACAGCTCCCTGGGCTCCGCCGCCGCGGGCGCGAAGCTGGAGAGCTCCTGCGTCACCGCCACGCTCGGCAACCGCACGGGCACCTTCTTCGACTCCTTCCGGCGCGTCCAGGAGGAACGCCCGAAGGTGCGGATCGCCTCCATCATGGGCAGCGTCCGGCAGTCCTTGATCGACAGCACGGGCGGCAAGAGCAGCCCGCTGGAGGGGACGTACGCCACGGGCTGGTACCCGGCCCCGGACGATCCGCGCTGGGGCCCGATGAAGAAGGTCATCAACACGTACGCCTTCGACGACAACCGCATCGACCCCGACGACGCGGGCACCCAGACCACCTGGATCGCCTACACCGCGCTGCGCTCCGTCCTGATGTCCCTGAACCCGGACGAGATCAGCGCGCGCACCGTGCGCAACGCGCTGGACCACGGCCACAAGGTGGACACGGGCGGGCTGACGCCCCCGCTGCGCTGGGGCTACGACGACCCGCTGAACCTGCCGGACTACCCGCGGATCGTGAACCCCGACGTCACCTACCAGGTCGTGCGCGACGGGCGGCTGGTCGCGGTGCGCAAGGGGCTCGTCAACGTGACGAAGACGCTGGAGCGGTACGGCCCCCGGGCCTGATGGGAACCACTGAGCCGCCGGGTTCACCCGAACCCGGCGGCGTTATCCGTGTCACTGCTCATGTGTCACTGCGCATGTGGCTGGGCTTATGTGTCGCCGCTCACAGCTGGGTGGCGTCGTGCGTGGTGAGGCCGTACTTGTTCGCGAGCGGGTTCCACAGCTCGGCCGCCTTCCGCTTGGCCGCGGTCGCCTCGCCGCTGGCCCGCTCGGCCGCCCCGACCCGCCCGGTCCGGCGGGCCTTGCCCTTCTGACAGCCCTTCTTGCCGCGGGCCTGATCGGCCCACGCCGCGTACTGGTTGTCGGCCTGCGCGGAGGACTTCCACGCCTTGGTCAGCGACGCGGTCAGCTGGGCGTGGCTCGGCAGCTTGTCCACGGTCAGCTTGCCCAGCCGGGTCACCAGGTCGTTGCGCTGGCGGGCGGCCGTGCGCAGGTCCGAGGCGGCCTTGGGCAGGTCCTTGCAGGACTTGATGTTGTTCACGGCGTTGATCACCGACGAGCGGCTGTTGTTGCTGTCCTTGAGCAGCGCGTCCAGCGACTTCGCCTGCGGCTCCGCGGGATCGGCCGACTTGCTCGGCTTGTCCTCACCGGCGCTCGGCTCGGAGCTGCCCAGCGTCGTGTTGTCGTCCTTCTTCTCGTCGTCACCGCCCGCGCTGAGCGCGGCCCCGGCGGCGAGCCCGGCGATCCCGCAGCCCGCGACGACGATGCCGATGAGCACGGCGGGCGACATCCGGCGGCCGCGGCCGGCGCGCCCACCGCGGCCGCCGTGGCCGCCGCGCCCGTCCGACGGGGCCGGGGCCGGGGCCGGGGCGCTGAACTGCGGCAGCTGCTGCGTCTCGCCGGGGGACTGGGCACCGGTGCCCGCGGCGCCGTCGTCA
Source organism: Streptomyces sp. NPDC021212 (assembly GCF_044332925.1). Lineage (NCBI taxonomy): Bacteria > Bacillati > Actinomycetota > Actinomycetes > Kitasatosporales > Streptomycetaceae > Streptomyces > Streptomyces sp. NPDC021212. The sequence goes on along the minus strand of NZ_JBIRPZ010000016.1, from coordinate 112,016 downwards.
TCGGCCCGGAACAGCCCGTCGAACTCGGAGGGCGGCGGCCGGTCGCCCGGACGGCCGGGGCGGATCGCGAAGGGCGAGCTGGTCGGCTTCGGGGGCTGCTGCTGTTGCTGCTGGTGCCGGCCGCGCCGGGACGACGGGGCGGGCTGCGGCGGCGGGGCGGCCGGGACCGGCGTCGGCAGGACGGCGGTCTCCTCGGCGGCCGCGGCGGGGGCGGCGTGCGCGGGCTGCTGCCCGCGGCCCCGGTGCGCGCCCCGGCCGGGGCGCACCTGGCGCAGCTGGGTGGTGGACTCGCCGGGCGCCTCGTCCTTGGCGGGCCGGTTCTCGGGCGGCAGCGGCGCGCTCGCGGACGGCTGCGGCTGGGGCGGGGCGGCGTGGGCGCCGGGGCCGCCGGTGACGGGGGGTATGTACTGGGTCGCCTCGGCGTCCCCCGCGGGCTGCGGCGGCAGCATCTGCGTCTCGTCGGCGGCACCGGCGTACGGCTGTGGCTGTGGCTGTCTGTCCGGCAGCGGTTGCGCCTGCGGCTGCCCGTACGCGGGGGGCTGCGACTGCGGCGGCTGGGGCTGCTGGTATGCAGGCTGCTGCTGCGGCTGGGGCTGCGCGTACGAGGACGGCTGATGCTGCTGTGGTGACTGCTGTTGCGGCAGGGACTGTTGCGACGCCCAGTCCTGCGGCGCCCCGAACGAGGGGTCCGGCGCCCCGAACGACTGGTCCGACCCCGGTGGCAGCCCGTACGCCTGCTCCGGGCCCTGCGGCGCTCCGTACGACTGGCCCGGCGCCGGCTCCGGCGGACCGAACCCCTGACCCGGCTGGCCCGGCTGCCCCGGCTGCCCCGGCTGCCCCGGCTGGCCGAACTGCCCCGGCTGGCCGAACTGCCCCGGCTGGCCGTACGGCGCCCCCTCGGGCGGCAGCGGCCCGGCGCCCGCAGGAGGCCCGGCGGGCGCGGACGGCGCGGCAGGAGCGGGCAGCCCGGCAGGCGGCGCGGGAGCCGCGCCCTGCGGGGGCGGCCCCTGTAGCGCGTCCTGTGGCCCCCAGGGCTGGCCCCACGCCTGCCCGGCGGCCGGGGCGCCGTGCTGCTGCCCCGAGGGCTCCGACGGTCCTGAAGGACCCGAGGACTCCGGGGTCTCAGGGGGCCACTGGTCGCCCTGAGCGGGCAGTACGACGCCCTCACGGACCGCAGGCAGCTGCGGCTCGTTACCCTGTCCGCTCTGCGTCACCGGGTCTCCTTGAAGAAGCGATTACCGAATCGTCGGGTCACGCTACCGGTTACCCGCAGGGGTATGAGCCCGCCGGAGGGAGAGACTGGTCACCGGCGAAGGCCCGGCGACGGCGGGGCGAGAGGGGATAAGCACAGCTCAGGCCGCTTGCACCTCCAGCCTCGCGCCGAACTCCCGCACCACCGGCTCGTCCCGGTACGGCTCCAACCGCTGCTGGAAGTCGTCCAGATACTCCACGCCCCGGTTGGAGCGCAGCGTCTGGAGCAGATCCACCGCCTGGCCGCCGACATGGCACGCCTGCTCCACCTCGCGCCCCTGGACGTGCGCCGTGGCCAGCAGCAGCAGCCCGATGGCGCGGCGCCGCACCCGCCCCTCCGGGTGGCCCGCCAGGGCCTCCTCGGCGCGCCGCCGGGCGGGCTCGGCCTGGCCGAGGTCGCGGTGGCAGTGGGCCAGCTCGTCGGCCAGATAGGCGTGGTCGAAGTGCTGGATCCACGGCGGCTCGTCCCCGGACGGCCCGCCGCTGCCCACCGCCCGCTCCATCGCGTCCAGAGCCCGCCCGGCCGCGTGCTGGCAGGCCGGGGCGTCCCCCATCAGCGCGTGCCCGCGCGCCTCGGCGGCCAGGAACATCGACTCGGCGCGCGGCGGCACCTGGCCGCGCGAACCCTCCTGCGCGGCCTTGGCCAGCTGCGCGATCTCCCGGGGGTTGCCCAGCTGGGCGGCGAGGTGGCTCATGCTGGCGGCCAGCACGTATCCGCCGTAACCCCGGTCCCCGGCGGCCTGCGCGAGCCGCAGCGCCTGGATGTAGTAGCGCTGGGCGAGCCCGGACTGGCCGGTGTCGATCGCCATGTACCCGGCCAGCTCCGTCAAGCGGGCGACCGCCGCGAACAGTTCGCGTCCGACCGACTCCCGGTAGGACCCGGCGAGCAGCCCGGAGACCACGCTGTTGAGGTAGTGGACGACGACGGGGCGCACATGGCCGCTGCCGTAACGGTGGTCCAGCTCGACCAGCGCGTCCGTGGTGGCCCGCACGGCGGCGACGTCGGAGCGGCCGACCCGGGCCCCGGCGGTGCGCGCGACCTGCGCGTCCGCGCCGGTGATCAACCAGTCGCGGCTGGGCTCGACGAGCGCCGAGGCGGCGACCGTCGAGCCGGTCAGGAAGTCGCGGCGGCCGACGTCGCTGCGCCACAACTCGCAGACCTGCTCTATCGCGCCGAGGACGGTCGGTGAGAACTGCAGTCCCACACCCGACGCCAGGTTCTTGCCGTTGGCCATGCCGATCTCGTCGATCGTGACCGTACGACCGAGCTTGCGGCCGAGCGCCTCGGCGATGATGCCCGGGGCGCGCCCCCGGGGCTGCTGTCCGCGCAGCCACCGGGCGACCGACGTCTTGTCGTAGCGCAGATCGAGACCGTGCTCGGCACCGCACATGTTGACCCTGCGGGCCAAACCGGCATTGGAGCACGCGGCTTCCTGAATGAGCGCCTGCAGCCGTTCGTTCGGCTGTCGCGCCACAAGCGGCCTAGCGGCCATGGTTTTACCCCCAGTGACTGCTGTGCGTTCTCGGCGGATGCCGTCCCTGTGGATCAATTCCCCGCGGATATCGCGGGTATACGGCGAATGCGGAACTTGCCCGTATTGACCACATAGACCGCTTGGTTCACGTACGTGCGTACGGCCGCGCCAAAACGCCCTCGTACGCCTGTCACGCATGGTGGCTACCCGCTTACACAGCCGGAACCCCATACGCGCCCCCGGTCATGCACCCATGCGCCCCGGTGTGCCGTCCCCGCGCCCGGACGTGGGGCGCGGCCGTAACCCTTGTTGACGGCGGAAGTTGTCTTGGTCGTGGACGAGACCATGGACGTGACAGGAACACCACATATTCCGAAGCAGCGCGGGGAGCGGCTGCTCGACGCCGCCGTGCGCTACGCCGAGGAACGGCACTGGGACGTGCTCGCCGGCGCCTGGCTGGACACCGTGAAGGGCGTCCAGCGCTGCTCCTGCGGACAGGCCGACTGCCCGGCCCCCGGTGCCCATCCGACCGCCCCGGACTGGGTCAACCAGGCGACCGGCAGCCCGGTCGTGGTCCGGCGGATGTGGGCCCGCGCCCCGGGCGCGTCGATCCTGCTGCCGACCGGCCGTACCTTCGACGCCCTGGACGTACCGGAGTCGGCGGGCTGTCTGGCGCTGGCCCGGATGGAGCGCCGCAACGTCGACCTCGGCCCGGTCACTTCCACCCCGGACCGCAGGATGCTCTTCTTCGTGCTCCCCGGCGCCGCCGCGAAGATCCCGGACCTGCTGCGGAACCTGGGCTGGCCGCCGGCCTCGGTCGACCTGGCCGCCCGCGGCGACGGGGACTACGTGGTCGCTCCCCCGACCCGGGTCGGGCGGCACGGCCCGACCCAGTGGGCCCGTCGGCCGACCGCCGCCAACCGCTGGCTGCCGGACGCCGAGGAGCTGGTGAGCACCCTCGCCTACGCCTGCGGACGCGAAACCCGAGGTCGGGAAGCACGCTCACCCGAGCACCGCTGACACGCCTGGGCGCCGTCACCGGCCCCCCGTATCGTGGGCGCGAACGGGGACATGACCAGTCCCCGGACCAGCCTGACGTTGGGAGACGGGGAGTCCAGTGCCGGACGCAGACGCACGTGCAGACGCAGACGTACACGCAGACGTACACGCACACGCCGAGGCAGCGACCGAGTCGGCCGCCGCTGATCAGCGGCCGGCCGTGCAGGTGCGGGGTCTGTGGAAGCGGTTCGGGGAGCAGATCGCGGTCCAGGGCATCGATCTCGAACTTCCCGCCGGGCAGTTCATCGGGCTCGTCGGCCCCAACGGCGCGGGCAAGACCACGACCCTCTCGATGATCACCGGACTGCTGCGCCCCGACTCCGGCACGGTCGAGATCGGCGGCCACGACGTCTGGCAGGACCCGGCCGAGGTCAAGGCGCGGATCGGCGTGCTGCCGGAAGGGCTGCGGCTGTTCGAGCGGCTTTCGGGGCGCGAACTCCTCGCGTACACCGGGCGGCTGCGCGGACTGCCCGGCGACGAGGTCGACAAGCGCGCGACCCAGCTGCTGGACGTCCTGGACCTGGCCGGTGCGCAGAACAAGCTGGTCGTGGACTACTCGACCGGTATGCGCAAGAAGATCGGCCTGGCCGCCGCACTCCTCCACAACCCGGAAGTCCTCTTCCTCGACGAGCCCTTCGAGGGCGTCGACCCGGTCTCCGCGCAGACCATCCGCGGCGTGCTGGAGCGCTACACCCGCTCCGGTGCGACGGTCGTCTTCTCCAGCCATGTGATGGAGCTGGTCGAGTCGCTGTGCGACTGGGTCGCGGTGATGGCGCGCGGCAAGATCCGCGCGCAGGGTGCGCTGGCCGACGTACGGGGCGACGCGCCGTCCCTCCAGGACGCCTTCCTGGGGCTGGTGGGCGCCCGCGACCAGCGCTCCGGGGACAACCTCGACTGGCTCGGCGGCGGCGCCCGATGACGCTCACCGATCCGCTCGACGCCAAGGGTCCGCTCGCCACCGCGGCGCCCGCTCCCCCGGCGGCCCCCACCGGTTCGCTGGTGCCCGTCTTCGTCCAGCTGAAGCTGTCGCTGATGCGCAACGGGCTGCGGCAGTCCGCGGGCCGCCGCGCCGCGTACATCACCTCGCTCGTCATCACCGTCCTGTTCGCCCTGCTCCAGCTGCTCGGCCTGGTGCTGCTGCGCGGCCACGACGGCGCGGACGCGCTGGTCACCCTGCTCACCGCGGTGCTCGCGCTGGGCTGGGCGGTGATGCCGCTGTTCTTCCCCAGCGGTGACGAGACCCTGGACCCCACCCGGCTGGTGATGCTGCCGCTGCGGCCCCGGCCGCTGATCAGCGCGCTGCTGGTGTCCTCGCTGATCGGCGTGGGCCCGCTGTTCACGCTGACCCTGGTGGCGGGTTCGCTGATCGCCATCGCGCACGGTGCGGCGGCCGCGGTCGCGGCCGTCCTCGCCGGGGTGCTGACCGTGCTGACGTGCGTGGCGCTGGCACGGGCCGTCGCGACCGCCAACACCCGGCTGCTGAGCAGCCGCAAGGGCCGCGATCTGGCGCTGCTGAGCGGTCTGTTCGTGGCGATCGGCGTGCAGTTCGTGAACGTGGGCGTGCAGAAGCTGTCCGGCGCGGGCGGGCTGGCCGCGCTGCGGCCCGCCGCGGACATCCTGCGCTGGGTGCCGCCCGCGACGGCGATCGACGCCGTGCAGGGCGTGAGCGAGGGCGCGTACGGGCTCGCCGCCGCTCAGTTCGCCCTGAGCGCGGTCGCGGTCGCGCTGCTGATGTGGTGGTGGTCGCGCAGCCTGACGCATCTGATGACCGCGCCCGACAGCTCCACGATCCAGCCGGAGAAGCCGCGGCGGGGCGCCGAGGGAGCGGACTCGTCCGCCGACGCGCGCGGCCCGCTCGGGCGGCTGCTGCCCGCGGGGCGCACCGGCACCGTCATGCTGCGCACCCTGCGGTACGCGGTACGGGACCCCAAGTCCAAGACCAGCTGGGTCAGCTCGCTGGGGGTCGGCCTGCTGCTGCCGTTCGTCACCTCCGTCCAGGGCAACGGCAGTGTCTACTGGGCGTGCTGGGCCACCGGGATGCTGGGCATGCAGATGAACAACCAGTTCGGGCAGGACTCCTCCGCGTTCTGGATGGTCGCGCAGACCATCGCCTCCCCCCGGGACGCCTATCTGGAGCTGCGCGGGCGGGCGTTCGCGATCGCGCTGGCCGGAGTGCCGTACGTGCTCCTGGCCGTGGTGGGCTCGGCCGCCTTCCTGCACGACCTGGCCGCCGTCCCCGAAGCGCTCGGGCTCGCGTTCGGCCTGCTCGGCGGGATGATGGCGACCGGGGCGCTGGCATCCGCACTGGTCCCGTACTCCATCCCGCAGGACAGCGCCAAGAACGTGGCGCCGGGGCAGGCGGGGCTCGCCTGGATGGGCATCTTCGGTGGCATGATCGCGGGTGCCCTGCTGTGCGCGCCGCTGCTGGGCCTGACGATCTGGCTGCACACCAGCGGGGCGCACGACCTGCTGTGGGTGGTGCTGCCGCTGGGCGTGGCGTACGGCGCGGGGATCGCGGAGGCGGGGCTGCGGCTGGCCGCGCCGCGTACGGCGCGGCGGCTGCCGGAGATCCTGGCGGCGGTGAGCAAGGGCTGAGCCTCGGTCATGGCGTGCGGCGCGGGAGCGGGACTGGTCAGGTCCCGCTCCCGCGCCATTCCCCCTGATGGAACCGTCCCCTGAGAGAGCCGACCCCTGATAAAGCGTGGGATCGCACCCTGGCTTGGCTCACCCCTGGTTCAGGCGTTCGGGCCGGCCGGGGTGGTGCGGGCTGGAACGGGCCGCTCGGCCGCCGGGGAAGCAGTGGTCGCGGTGCGCCGGAACTCGCTCGGGTTGGCGCCTCGGACCCGTTTGAACGCTGCGCTGAACCCGAACGGGTCGGAGTAACCCACGGCGCGGGCAATGTCCGCGACGGTTGCGGACTCCTGCTCGACCAGTAGGTCTGCCGCGAGCGTCATACGCCAGCGGGTGAGGTAGGTCAGCGGCGGCTCCCCTACCAGGTCGGCGAACCGCTTGGCCAGCGTCGAACGCGACACCCCGGTGCGCTCGGCCAGCGCGGCGACCGTCCACGGTGCCGCCGGTTCGGCGTGCAGCAGGCGCAGCGCCTCGCCGGCCACCGGGTCCCGCTGGGCGGCCCACCAGGCCGGGGGCTCGCCGCCGGGCCGGTCGAACCACTCGCGCAGTGTGCACACCAGCATCCAGTCCAGCAGCCGGTCGAGCACCACCTGCTGGCCCGGCGCGTCGACGCAGACCTCGGCGGCGAGGTGGTCCAGCACGGGGTCGGCCGTGTCCCCGCCGCCCGCGCGCAGTACGACGGGCAGCGCGTCCAGCAGGCGGTGACTGATCTCGCCGCGTACCGGATAGACGCCGACGATCAGGGTCGTCGCACCGCCGCCGTCACCGGCGTCCCCGCCGCGATCGTTCCAGCCGCGCCGGTGCCGGGTCCCGCCCTGCTCGGGCGTCGCGCAGTGCTCGCCGCACGCGATGGGTTCGGCCCGGGTGCCGACCTCGTCGACGAAGGTGAACGTCGCGGGGCCGCGCACGACGATCGTCTCGCGGGCGCGAAGCGGCTCGGCTGGACCGTGCTCCGGCACGACCCAGCCCGCCCCGGTGAGGACGGTGCACAGAGTCAGTGGCGCACCGTCCACGAAGTGCAGGGCCCAGGGCGGGGACAGGGTCGAGCTGCCGAACAACGAGCCGTGGGCTCGCACCCCCCGGATCAGGTCACTGAACACGTCCATCCCACCGAGGTTAGACGAATACACAGGCGATCAGGCTTCTCACCCATGGGATCGTCCGAGTCGGCCGTGTTCAATCGGAGTCATGAGCAACGACACCACTCTCGTCCTCGGCGCAACAGGCAAGACCGGCCGGCGGATCGCCGCCCGGCTGCGGGTGCGCGGCACGACGGTGCGCGCCGCCTCCCGATCGAGCCGGGTCCGGTTCGACTGGTCCGATCCCGGCAGCTGGGATGCGGTCCTGCGGGGTATCGCCGTCGCCTACGTGGTGGCCCCGCGCGTGCCGGGCCCGGTGCACGAGTTCGTGGCCCGGGCCGAGGCCGCCGGAGTGCAGCGGCTGGTCCTGCTCTCCGGGCGCGGCGCCGACACCTGGGGCGACTCTGCGTTCGGCCTGGACATGCGCTCGGCCGAAGAAGCCGTACGCGGCTCGGCGCTGGAGTGGACCGTCCTGCGGCCGTCGAACTTCGCTCAGAACTTCGACGAGGACGTCTTCCACGCCCCGCTGGTCGCCGGGGAGCTGGCCCTCCCGGCAGGCGTGGTTCCCGAGCCGTTCATCGACGTGGACGACGTCGCCGACGCCGCGGCCGCGGTGTTGACCGAGACCGGTCGGCACGCCGGACGGGTCTACGAGCTGACCGGACCGCGTGCGCTCACCTTCGGTGAGGCGGTTGAGCTGATCTCCCGGGCGTCCGGGCGCCCCCTCACCTTCCGGCAGATCTCCCCCGCCGAGTACGCCGCGACGCTGGTCGAGGAGGGCTTGAGCGAGGACGATGCCCACCACGTCGCCGAGATGTTCGTGCTGATGGAACGTGGGCTGATTGCCGCGACGACGGATGACCTCGCCACCGTGCTGGGACGGGCGCCCCGAACCTTTGAGGACTACGTCGTGCGGGCCGCAGCGGCGGGAGCCTGGCGGCGAGGATCGTCCGGCGGCTCCCGCGCGCAGGACGCCGATCAATGAAAAGCGCCGCGTCCCGGGGTGCTCGCCCGACAGCGGCTGAGCTGATCGACCATCGCCCTCGGAACACCGTTCCGAACGAGTCGACGCCTTATTTCAATGTCCTCGGAACCATTCCCCCTCGCCTACCGGAAGGAATGTGATGAGCACCGATGCCAGTTCGCTGACCACCCAGGACCTCGAGTTCCTCCGACGCCCCCTGCACGGGTTCCTGTCCGTGGCCGCAGGGCCACTCCCGCCAGAGCCCCGGCCGGTGTGGTTCGAGGCCACTGCCGGGGGCACGATCCAGCTGTTCACGGACCCGGACTCGCTCAAAGTGCGGCGCCTACGCCGCGACCCCCGCGCCGTGATGGTCGTCGCCGCCCCAGTGGGTGAACGCGAGCGCTGGCTGTCGGTCGCCGGCCGCACCACGGTGGAACCCGACGGAGCACACGACCTGTGCGCCCGCCTGGCCGCTCGCTACTGGGACCTCGACGACCCGGCCCGCGCCGACGACCTCGCCGGGATCCTGGCCGCAGACTGGGTTCGTCTCGTCATCCACCCGGAGACAGTAAGCCGCTACATGTTTTGACCTCCGCGACAACCTGTTCAAGTGCGCCGCCGTCGCGGGGTTTGCGGTAGGGCATGATCACCCATCAGCCCTACTGACCGATGCCGAGTTACGTGACGGCCCTCAGTTCAGGTACTTGCTGTAGACCCAGCCCCTGGTCCCGGGCTTGATGCCCGAGGTGGTCCGCTTGAGGATCTTTCCGTAGGACCAGCTCTTCATGAATCCGCCCAGACCGCCGGTGCGGCAGAAGTACCGGAAGGAGTCTCCCCGGTACAGCGTCCCTATCGCGCGGTACCTGTTTCCCGGTCCGGTACGGAATCTGGCGCCACTCGTCGCGACCTTGAAATTGACGTCCGGAGAATTGAATCGGCATGCCGAGGAGCCCACGGCGGATGCCGTGGGCGCCATCGCGATCGAGCCGCCCAGCATGAGCACCACCGAGAGCACGACCATCGAGGCTTGGCGTCTGAGCTTCACGCGATCTCCCCCCGAGATCAGTGATTTCTTTACGTACGGGTGTTAATGCGTGGCTGAGCGTAGCAGCAGCCAATCCGCAAGCACCGTACTGGTAGACGCCCTTGAGGCCGCGAAGGTTGAATTCCGGATGGGAATCCGTTCATCCGCACCGCGGGGATGCCCGGATCCGGCCATCTTCCACAGACTCACTCTCAGGCCGTCACAGTACGCACACAGTTGACGACCCGGATGCGGAATTCCAGCCCCTAGGATCGTTGAACGGAGAAGGATCGCGCAGGGGAGATCGACGTGCTGAACAAGACAACGTGGCCGCGCATCGCCGCACCCGTTGCCGTACTGGCCCTGGCTGTCACCGCCTGCGGATCCCACGGGAAAAAGAGCCATGGCTCCACGCCCCAAAAGCACAAGTCGCATTCCCGTGTCAGCACGCACAAGAACGGCATGCGCGGCACGAGCGCGGCGGCGAAGGCCGTGCTGAAACCGGGGCAGTCCGCGTCGCGGGCATTCAAGGAGGACACCGGCGTCAAGCCGTTGTACTCGATCACCGCGCGGCGGATCGACGTCGGAACGGCCGCCGACGCCAAGTCCCTGGTCTCCGACCCGAAGGACGCCAAGGGCAAGATCCCGGCGACCGGATATGTGACCTACCGCCATGTAACCGGTGACGTCGTCAAGGAGTGGCCGCGGGTCGGCGACTACGCGGACGTCTACGCGGACGGGCGGCGCGGCGCGAAGGTCATCGGCGGTGACGCGCCGAAGGGCTGCGCCGACTCCGACGCCATCAAGGACTGGAAGGACGGCCAGAGCTACACCCTCTGCAACACCTTCCTCATCCCGGCGGACACCAAGCGGCTGGAGATCACCTGGACCGAGATCGGCGGCAAGCCGTTCGTCTGGAAGTTCCCCGCGCGGGGCTGACGCTGATCCCGCCTTACCCACCGGCCTACTCCGGTCCGGCCTACTCCGGTCCGGCCTACTCCGGTCCGGCCTACTCCGGTCCGGGCTGTGCGGGGAGGGTCGCGGCGAGGAACGGCTCCACGGCGCGGCGCCAGCCGTCCGGTTGGTCGTAGTGGACCAGGTGGCCCGCGTCGGCCACCTCCGCGTACTCACCACGGGGGAGGACGCGGACCATCTCCTGCGCCTCGGCGCGGCCCAGCTCGCCGTCCAGGCCGCGGACGACCAGGGTGGGGCACTCCACCTGGGCCAGCTCCTCCCAGTGCGCGTCATGGGCCCAGGCCGCACGGGCCTTCAGCATCTGGCGACGGGAGAACACCGGCCGCCAGCCGTCCGAACGCTCGGCCATGACCTCGGCGAAGAAGTCACCCCGGGCGGCGCTCGGGCGCTCCAGCGACGGATCGTCCTCGCCGAACCACTTGCGGACGTCCGCGAGGGTCGCGAAGGGCACCGGCCAGGACCGGAACCACTCGGTCCATTCGCGCTGCGAGGCACTGCCGAGCGCCGAGGCCCGCATGTCGCAGATGACCAGGGCCCGGACCAGATCGGGGCGGCGGGCGGCGAGCTGCCAGGCCGTCAGGGCGCCCATGGAGTGGCCGATGAGGGCGACCGGGCCCAGCCCGAGCTGATCGACGGCCGCCGCGGCGTCGTCCACATACGCGCCGCGGTCGAACGGCCCTTCGGCGGGCTTCTCGCTGCGGCCGTGGCCGCGCTGGTCGAGGGCGACGGCCCGGTGCCGGGTGGCGAGCCAGCGGGCGGTCGCCGCCCAGTGCGCGGCGCGGCCCATCAGCCCGTGGAGCAGCAGCACTCCGGGGCCGCCGCGCGCTCCCGCGCGGCCTCCGGCCTTGGGCGGGTCCGTGAACTCCCAGGCCGCGAGCCGCACACCGCCGGCTCCGGTCACGTCGATGCGTCGCACCATGTCGTCTGGCACCTCCATCCCTCTCCCGAGCAACCCCAACCACCCCACACTATCGAACTTGTATTCGAACGCACCGCAAGTGCCGGGCAACACCCCTCATTCGAGTGACCACGCTCAAGGATTGGCCGCCTCCGCCGAGGGGAGACAGCTAACGGGAGGCGGACTGCTCGGGGAAGGAAGTCCGCCGGGGATGACCCTGGGAGCTCGGGGCTCCGGGTCGCCACGGCCCCGGGTCGCAACGGCCGCGTTCGCGCGGTCCGCACGACCTGGGGGCCGTCGGGGGGACATGGGGAAGCGGGGCCCCGGCGCCTCACGGCACCGGGGCCCTCGCGTTCGAACGCCCGCTCGGCATCGCTGCCGCTCGCCGGGCCCATAGGAGCCCCCTCCCCTGACTGCGAGCACGCTTGTGCATATGCGTCAGCGACAGGGTTGCACGGGTCGCTCCCGCCCGCTCGATTTCCCCGAACTCCGGCGTCGCCAAAAACCGTCACCGCAGGTGGCGCGGGCGAGAGCGCGTGAAACGGCCGACACGGTCAGCGTGTCCCGAGGGGCCGGGGGCCTGGAGAGCGGGGAAGCGGGCTCGCGGTGCGGGGGCGTCAGGGGCCGTTCGCCACAGTTTGTCAGGGTTTGTTCGTCAGGGCTTGTTCGTCAGGGCTTGTTCGTCAGGGCTTGTTCGTCAGGCTTTGTTGGTCACCGCTAGCGCTTGGCCACGAAGACGTGCGACGCGATGTCCGCATCCAGCTCGGCCGCCTCACCGCTGCTGCCCACCAGGACGCCGCCCGGCGACTCCGTCACGCTCACGACCGAGCCCGGCTGCACCCCGGCCCTGCGCAGCGTGTACATCAGCTGGGCGTCCATCTGGATCGGCTCGCCGATCCGGCGCACTACCACCGTCTTGCCCTCGGTGCCCGGCGCCAGCTCGCGCAGGCTCACCATGCTGTCGTCCAGGAACGGGTCGGCCTCGCCCTTCTCCCCCAGCTCCTCCAGGCCCGGGATCGGGTTCCCGTACGGCGACTCGGTGGGGTGGCGCAGCAGCTCCAGCACCCGGCGCTCCACCGCCTCGCTCATCACGTGCTCCCAGCGGCACGCCTCCGCGTGGACCTGCTCCCACTCCAGGCCGATCACATCGACGAGCAGGCATTCGGCGAGCCGGTGCTTGCGCATCACGCGCGTGGCCAGCCGACGGCCCTCGTCCGTCAGCTCGAGGTGCCGGTCGCCCGCGACCGTCACCAGCCCGTCGCGCTCCATGCGCGCGACCGTCTGGCTGACGGTGGGGCCGCTCTGATCGAGCCGCTCCGCGATCCGGGCGCGCATGGGGACCACGCCCTCCTCCTCGAGTTCGAGGATGGTGCGGAGATACATCTCCGTGGTGTCGATCAGTCCGGACATGCGTGCCCCTTGAGGTGTCGTGCGGTGGCCCTGAACCCAATTCTGACGCATCCCACCGACAACGGGGCCGGATCGGCCACTGCCGTAGCGAGGGCGGAGGTGGTATTGACAGCTTCATGATCCACATCGCAACGTGATCCGCGCCACGGGGACGTGGATCCAAGTTAACACCGACACGAAGGGCCTCCGCGATGAGCCAGAGCAAGTCGGCAGGGCGCTTTTTCGACGCCGCGATCGGGCTGTTGCACAAGGTGCGGGACGAGGAGGCCGAGCACATCGAGGCGGCGGGCGGCCTGATCGCCGACACGGTCACCGGCGGCGGCCGGATCTTCGTCTTCGGCGCGGGCCACTCCTCCCTGCCCGCCCAGGACGTGGTCTACCGCGCGGGCGGGCTCGCCCTGATGAACCTGCTCCCGGTGCCGGGGTTGGTGGGCGTGGACGTCATGCCCGCCACCCTGGGGAGCGCGCTGGAGCGGGTCGGGGGGCTCGCCGCGGCCGTCCTGGAGACCGGGCCGCTGCGCGCCGGTGACCTGCTGTTCATCATCTCGCTGTCCGGCCGGAACCCGCTGCCGGTGGAGATGGCGACGGGCGCGCGGGAGCGCGGGGTGACGGTGATCGGCGTGACGTCCGTGGCGTACGCGACGGCGACCACGTCGCGCAACGCGTCCGGCGGCTTCCTCAAGGACCACTGCGATCTGGTCCTCGACAGCAAGATCGCGGTCGGCGACGCGGAGGTCACGGCGGAGGGCGTCGGGGCGCCGTTCGCGCCCGCGTCGACCGTGGTGACCAGCGCGCTGATGCAGGCCGTGGTGGCGTCGGGAGTGGAGGAGCTGATGTCCCGCGGCGTACGGCCGCCCCTGCTGCGGTCGGGCAACGTGGACGGCGGCCACGAGTGGAACCGCCAGGTGATGGCGGAGTACGGCGACCGGATCTTCTACCGGCAGTAGCCACCGGGGGCGACCCGCCTGGTCCGCCGCAGAGTCCGGCCCCACCACCCGGGCCCGTGCTATCCGCCGAGGGCCAGGTCCACCGCGGCCGCGACCCGGGCCGCCACGTCCTCCGCGTACGCCGTGTCCGGGCGGTCGAAGGGGCGGCGGGCCGGGCCGCGGAGGAAGGTCAGGACGCCCAGGGTGCGGCCGCGGCTGCGCAGGACCGCGCACAGGGCGTGCACCGAGCCCTCCGGCCACTTGCGGGCCGCCGCCCAGCGCGCCGCCGCCGCCTCGTCCGTACGCATCGCACTCGCCCGCACCGAACCGCAGCGCTCGGCCGCCTGCAGCGCCGGGTGGCCCTCCAGGTAGGCGACCGGGATGCCGCCCGGGGTGATCGGGGAGCACGGGCCCGCGGTGCCGCACGGCGTGGCCGCCGCCCGGACGAGGCGGATCCGCTCGCCCCCGCCGGGCGCCAGCGCGCCCGGCGGGGGCGCACCCGGCGGCACCGTCTCCGGACGGTCCAGGACCAGATCGATCAGCGCGTGGTCGGCGAAGCCCGCGAGGGCGAAGTCCAGGTGGACCGCGGCCGCCTCCATCGGGTCCTCGCACTCGGCCGCCGCCCGTGCCGCCCGGTGCAGCTGGTTGCCACGGAAGCGCAGCCTGGCGCTCTCCTGCTCGTGCTCCTTCAGCTCCGTCACGTCCTGGAAGATCCAGGCCACCCCGAGCGGCACCGGCTCTCCCTCGCTGAGCGGCGAGGCCAGCCGCAGGAAGCCGCTGCGCCAGCAGCAGCGCGCCGGGGGCTCGTCCTCCATCGCCTCGTCGGCCGGCTCGCGCAGCGTCACCCACAGTTCGGTGGGCGCCGGGGGCGCGCCCTCGGCGAGGACGTGCTGGAGGGCGTTCTCGGCCTCCTCCACGCCCTGGTCGAGGAACTCGCCCAGCGGCCGCCCGAGCGCGGCCGTGCGGCCCGTGCGCAGGGCGTCCGCCGCGTTGCCGTTGAGGACCGCCACCCGCAGGTCGGCGTCGACAAGGACGACGCACCAGGACGCGTCGTCCAGCAGCGCCTCGCTCAGCGCGATCGACCGCTCCAGGTCCAGCTGCGCGTGCACCTCGCTGAACGCGCAGTACACCCCCGCCGGGCGGCCGTCCGCGCCGGGCACCGCGGACGACTGGACACGGACCAGGACCCGGCCGCCGTCCTTGGTCAGCAGGGCGAACTCGTGCACCCGGCGGCCGGTGGCGTCCAGCACCTCCATCAGCCGGGCCTCGACGTCCCTGGCGTCCTCCGTACGGGCCGCCCACCCCGCCAGCCCCTTGCGCCCCACGGCCTCGGCCGCCGGCCAGCCGAGGATGCGCTCGGCCTCGCGGTTCCAGTGGGTGACGATGCCGTCCGCGTCGAACGCGCACAGCGCGGCGTCCATGCCGTCGAGAAGCGCGGCGAGCAGATCGGAGTCGTCCCGGCCCGGGCCGGTCGCGGGCACGGGCGCGGCCGCCGGCTGGGCCGGGACGGGACGCGCGGGACGCGCGGGTTCGGAGCGCTGCGGAGCGGTCACCGGACACCCCCTGCGGGACGTGGTGGACGTGGCTGCCTGTGCTGGTGCACGTCGGAACATTGAACTCCAACGTGACGCGCGCCACACCGGATTCGGCGAAATCGTTGCCTCCCGGAAATTTGCTTGTGTGCGACGCGAGGGCGTTCCTAAGGTGTGGAGCACACGAGAAGGGAGGTGGTTCGGCAGATGTATCAAATCCGGACGCGTGAGGTGACTGCGGGCTAGCAGTCCGTCGTCGCGCTCAGCGCATTCGCCGGACGGCGCACGAGGGATGTGCGCAGCCGGCCAATCCCAAGCAGTCACCCGGCCCGCGGGTTGCCGGTACGTCCGACCGGCCCCCAGGCGTCCTCACCGGCGCCAGGGGACAGACCCGCGGGTCGTCTGCGTTTCCGGCTGTGTGCCGAGGCTGCGTTTCCGGCTGTATGCGGTGCCGATCGTCTCCGACCGGCGCCGCCGGATGTCCCGCACGCCCTCACGGCGACAGGCGCTCGATCCGCCAGCCCTCCCCGGCCGGCGTCCGCACGTACCGCATCCGGTCGTGCAGCCGGTTCTCCCTGCCCTGCCAGAACTCCACCGCCTCCGGCACCACCCGGAACCCGCCCCACTCCGGCGGCACCGGCACCTGCTCCCCCGGCGGATAGCGGTCCGCCAGCTCCGCGTACGCCCGGTCCAGCTCCTCCCGCGCGCCGACCACCGAGGACTGCGCGCTGGCCCACGCGCCCAGCTGCGAGCCGTGCGGGCGGGTCCGGAAGTACGCGGCCGTCTCGTCCCGCCCGGTGCGGTGCGCGACGCCCGTCACGATCACCTGGCGGGCGATCGGGTGCCAGGGGAAGAGCAGCGAGACGTGCGGGTTCTCGGCCAGTTCGCGGCCCTTGCGCGACCCGTAGTTGGTGTAGAACACGAAGCCGCGCTCGTCGAAGCTCTTCATCAGGACCGTACGGGAGCTGGGGCGCCCGGCCGCGTCCGCCGTGGAGACGACCATCGCGTTCGGCTCGTACAGCCCGCTGCCCACCGCCTCCTCGAACCACCGCGTGAACTGCTGGAACGGGGTGCCCCCGAGGCCCGCCTCGTCGATGCCCGCCGCGCGATAGTGCTCGCGCATGGCGGCCGGGTCGTACGTGCGCGCGGAGTAAGCCGAGGGGGAAGCCGGGGGCTCCGGGTCAACGTGAGGCACGCGCATATCTTGCAACATCATCGGTCCACCGCACGGGCTGCCCCGAAAGAGCGATCCCCTCCATCCCCCGCCTCGGGGATCCGTAACCCTCCTCCCGCCGCACAAGCGGTGTGCCACTTCTCACGCGCCCCCGTGACTGGCGCGTCCACCACGCCGTGGCCGAACATGCCGTGTCAGCGCGGTACCCGGCGCCGGTTTTCGGCCCCGCTGGGTGACCACCGCGCACACGGGGCACACCACCGGGTATCCGGTACGGACCGCGAGCCGTCGGCCGCGGAGCCGTCCCGGGGCCGGACGCCCCCCGATGACACCGATATCCGCTCCGCTGACGTTTCCTCCGCACCAGCCGTTATCCGCGTACCAGCCCGCACATCCGCACCAGCACCCGCACCAGCCGTTCGTCCACCCGTCGCCCACATCATGAGGAGCCGCCCGATGTCCGACTTCGTACCCGGACTCGAGGGAGTCGTCGCGTTCGAGACGGAGATCGCCGAACCCGACAAGGAGGGCGGCGCGCTCCGCTACCGCGGTGTCGACATCGAGGACCTGGTGGGCCATGTGTCCTTCGGGAACGTGTGGGGCCTGCTGGTCGACGGCGCCTTCAACCCCGGGCTGCCCGCCGCCGAGCCCTTCCCCATCCCGGTGCACTCCGGCGACGTCCGGGTCGACGTGCAGTCCGCGCTGGCCATGCTCGCGCCCGTCTGGGGCCTCAAACCGCTCCTCGACATCGACGAGGCCCAGGCCCGCGACGACCTCGCCCGCGCGGCCGTCATGGCGCTCTCGTACGTCGCCCAGTCGGCGCGCGGCCAGAGCCGGCCGATGGTGCCGCAGCGGGAGATCGACAAGGCCGAGACCATCGTCGAACGCTTCATGCGCCGCTGGCGCGGCGAGCCCGACCCCAAGCACGTCGCCGCCGTCGACGCGTACTGGACCTCCGCCGCCGAGCACGGCATGAACGCCTCCACCTTCACCGCCCGCGTCATCGCCTCCACCGGCGCCGATGTCGCCGCCGCGCTCTCCGGCGCGGTCGGGGCCATGTCCGGGCCGCTGCACGGGGGCGCGCCCTCGCGGGTGCTCGGCATGATCGAGGAGATCGAGCGCACCGGTGACGCCACGGCGTACGTCAAGAGGGCGCTCGACCGGGGCGAGCGGCTGATGGGCTTCGGCCACCGGGTCTACCGCGCCGAGGACCCGCGGGCGCGGGTGCTGCGGCGCACCGCCAAGGAGCTGGGGGCGCCGCGCTACGAGGTCGCCGAGGCGCTGGAGCGGGCCGCCCTGGAGGAGCTGCACAACCGGCGGCCGGACCGGGTGCTGGCCACCAACGTCGAGTTCTGGGCGGCGATCACGCTGGACTTCGCGCAGGTCCCGGCGCCCATGTTCACGTCGATGTTCACGTGCGCGCGGACCGCGGGGTGGAGCGCGCACATCCTGGAGCAGAAGCGGACCGGCCGCCTCGTCCGCCCCTCGGCGCGCTACGTCGGGCCGGGCACCCGCGGCCCGCAGGAGATCCAGGGCTACGGCGACATCTCGCGGTAGCGGGCGGTACGAGTGGGGCGGGGGCGGTACGAGTGGGGCGGGGGTCCTCCCCGCCCCCGTCATCAAGCACGCGCCGCGTCCAGCGCCTCGTCCAGGATCCGCGACCACTGCCCCACCACCCGCTCCCGGCGGGCGCTGTCGTCCGTCAGCAGGTTGGCCAGGCCCAGGCCGCGGGCCATGTCGAGCAGGCCCTGCACCGCCTCCCGGACCCCCGGGGCCGTCTCGTCAGCGCCCAGCAGCTCCACCGCCATGCGGTGGGTCTCGCGGCCGATACGAGCCTCCAGGACGGTGACCCGGGCGCCCAACTGGGGTTCGTACGACGCGGCGACCCACAGCTGGAGCGCGGCCCGGAACAGCGGGCCGGTGTAGAGGTCGACCAGTTCGGTGACGACCGCACGCGTACGGGCCGTGCCCTCGCCCGTCGGGGCGAGGGCACGCAGCTCCGCCGAACGCTGCTCCGCGACCTGCTCGACCGCGGCCGTGAACAGGTCCTCCCGGGTCGGGAAGTGGTGCTGGGCCGCGCCCCGGGACACCCCGGCCCGCTCCGCGACCACCGACACCGTCGACCCCGCCCAGCCGTGCTCGGCGAGGCACGCCACGGCGGCCTCCAGCAGCCGCTGCCGGGTCGCGCGGCTGCGGTCCTGCTTGGGGTCACGCGGGGCCGTACGGGGCGACGTACCAGGGCTCACTGACCGACCCCCGCCCCGGCCCGCGTCACCCACGCCGGATCCCGCCGCTCCCGGAACGCCGTCATCCCCTCCCGCGCCTCCGCCGAGGCGAACAGCCGCGCCGACAGCTCCGCCAGCCCCTCCCCGTCCCGGTCGAACGCCCGCCGCACCTCGGCCGTCACCAGCCGCTTGGACTCCGCCAGGCCCTGCGGGGAGCCGCGCCGCAGTCCGTCCAGCACCGGGGCCAGCGCCCCGTCCGCGTCCCCCTCCGGGTCCGCCACCGTCACCAGGCCGATCCGGGCCGCCTCGGCGGCGTCGAACCGCTCCCCCGTGAGGTAGTAGCGGGCCGCCGCGCGGGCGTCCAGGCGGGGCAGCAGCGGCATCGAGATCACCGCGGGGGCCAGCCCGAGCCGCGCCTCGGTGAACGCGAAGCTCGCGCCCCGCCCCGCCGCCGAGATGTCGCACGCCCCGAGCAGTCCGAGACCACCGGCCCGCACATGCCCGGTGACCCGCGCGACCACCGGCTTGGGCAGCTCCACGATCGCGCGCAACAGCTCGACGAGACCCAGCGCGCCCGAAGCGGCCGGGGGTTCGCGCAGGTCCGCGCCCGCGCAGAACGTGTTGCCGGTGTGCGTCAGCAACACCGCCCGTACCTCCGGATCCGCCCCGGCCGCCGCCAGCCCGGCCCGCAACTCGGCGACCAGGCGGGCGGAGAGCGCGTTACGGTTGTGCGGCGAGTCGAGGGTCAGCGCCCGGATGCCATGGTCGTCGGACGTACGCACGAAAGGCGCGTCGGCATCAGCCTTGGCGTCGGTCATGGGGTGGTCGAACTCCTTTCCCTGGCGCGCAGTTCGCGCCGCAGGATCTTTCCGGCGGCCGAGCGCGGCACGCTGTCCGTGAACTCCACGCTGCGCACCTTCTTGTACGGGGCCACCTGACCGGCAACGTAACGGATCAGCTCCTCCTCCGAGATCCGGGCACCGGGCCCGCGCACCACGTACGCCTTCGGGATCTCGTTGCCGTCCCCGTCCGTCACCCCGATCACGGCGGCGTCGGCGACGGCCTCGTGCGCGATCAGCACGGCCTCCAGATCGGCCGGGGCGACCTGGTAGCCCTTGTACTTGATCAGCTCCTTCACCCGGTCCACCACGAACAGCCAGCCGTCCGAGTCCACATGGCCGATATCGCCCGTGTGCAGCCAGCCGTCCGCGTCGACCATGGCGGCAGTGTCGGCGGGCCGCCCCAGATAGCCCTTCATCACCTGCGGGCCCCGGATGAGGATCTCCCCGTCCTCCCCCGCCCCCACATCCCGGCCGTCCGCCATGCCGACGACGCGCATCTCGGTGCTCGGCAGCAGCTTCCCCACCGTCCCCGGCGGAACGCCCTCCGCCTCCCGGGGCACCAGATGGCAGCACGGTGACAGCTCCGTCATCCCGAACCCCTGCAGCAGCGGCGGTACGCCGAGCCGCCGCGCGCACGCCTCCGCCAGCCGCGCGTCCAGCGGCGCCGCCGCGCACAGCACGTACCGCACCGACGACAGGTCGTGTTCCGCCACCGCCGGGTGCTTGGCGAGCGCCAGCACGATCGGCGGCGCCACGTACAGCGCCTGCGCCTCGTACCGCTCGATCGCGGTCAGAAACTGGTCCAGATCGAAGCGCGGCAGCACGATCACCGTGGCACCGGCCCGCAGCGGGGCGTTCATGAGCGCCGTCATCCCGTACGCGTGGAAGAACGGCAGCACCGCGAGCACCCGTTCGCCCGGCCGCGCCGGGACCAGCGCCTCGACCTGCGCCAGATTGGTGGCGACGCTGCGGTGCGTCAGCATCACGCCCTTCGGACTGCCCGTCGTCCCCGACGAGTACGGCAGCACCGCCACGTCCTGCGCCGGGTCGATCTCCACCACCGGCTCCGGCGCCGTGCCCTCCAGCATGTCGCCCAGCGAACGATGTCCGCTCGCCTCGTCGCACACGAAGATCTCCCGCACCCCGCCCGCCTGCTCCGCCGCCTGCCGCGCCACCCCCAACAGCGGCGACACCGTCACGATCCACGTCGCCGCCGCGTCCCGCAGCTGCCGGGCGAACTCCCCGGCCGTGGCCAGCGCATGCACCGTCGTGACCGCCGCGCCGGTGCGCGTCACCCCGTAGAACGCCATCGGGAACATCAGCGAGTTGGGGCTGTGCAGCGCCACCACCTCGCCCTTGCGCACCCCCGCCGCCGCCAGCTCCGCGGCGATCCGGCGCGCGGCGTGGTCCAGCGCCGCGTAGCCGACGCTCTCCCCCGTCACCCCGTCGATCAGTGCCGTACGGTCCCCGAACTCCTTCGCCGCGCGGCCCAGCACCGCGTCGTGAATGGGCAGATCGATGGGCGGGACATCGGGTAACTCGCTGCGCAGCACCATGGCTGCTCCCCTCGGGTCGCTGTGCCTGCCAGTCGCGTTGCCTGTTGCCTTCCCGTCCGTACTGCCCGGGTCGCCCGATCAGTACGACTTGGGCAGCCCCAGCGTCTGGTGGGACACGAAGTTGAGGATCATCTCCCGGCTGACCGGCGCGATCCGCGCCACCCGCGCCGCCGTGATCAGCTTCGCCAGCCCGTACTCCTCCGTCAGGCCGTTCCCGCCCAGCGTGTGCACCGCCTGGTCGACCGCCTTCACGGCCGCCTCCCCGGCCGCGTACTTCGCCATGTTGGCCGCCTCCCCCGCGGCCGCGTCCTCCCCCGCGTCGTACAGATACGCCGCCTTCGCCATCATCAGCCGGGCCAGCTCCACCTCGATGTGCGCCTGGGCGAGGGGGTGCGCGATCGCCTGATGCGCGCCGATCGGCTCCTTCCACACCTGGCGGGTACGGGCGTAGTCCACCGCCTTCGCCAGCGCGTGCCGGCCCATCCCCAGTGCGAACGCCGCCGTCATGATGCGCTCCGGGTTCAGCCCCGCGAACAGCTGCGCCAGCCCCGCGTCCTCGTCCCCCACCAGCGCGTCCGCCGGCAGCCGTACGTCATCCAGCACGACCTCGAACTGCTTCTCGTTCGCGGCCAGCTCCATGGGGATGTGGTGGTACGAGAAGCCGGGGGTATCGCGCGGGACGATGAACAGACACGGCTTGAGCTTGCCGGTGCGGGCGTCCTCCATGCGGCCCACGATCAGGGTGGCGTCGGCGATGTCCACGCCCGAGATGAACACCTTGCGGCCGGTCAGCACCCAGTCCGTGCCGTCGCGGCGGGCCGTGGTGGTGATGCGGTGCGAGTTCGATCCGGCGTCCGGTTCCGTGATGCCGAACGCCATCGTCACGCTGCCGTCCGCCAGGCTCGGCAGCCAGCGGGACTTCTGCGCGTCCGTGCCGTACCGGGCGATCACCGTGCCGCAGATGGCGGGCGACACGACGAGCATGAGCAGCGGACAGCCCGCCGCGCCCAGCTCTTCCAGCACGATGGACAGCTCGGCTATGCCGCCCCCTCCGCCGCCGTACGCCTCCGGGAGGTTGACGCCGAGGTAGCCGAGCTTGCCCGCCGCGGCCCAGAGGTCGGGGGTGGCGGTGTCGCGGTTGTCCCTGCCGAAGGCCGCCACGGCGGTGCGGAGACCGGCCTGCTCGGGGGTGTCGATGGGGGTGTGCGCCTGGGTCATGTGCGGCTCCGTCCGGTGTGTACGGGGTTGCTTGGCGCGGTGCGGGGTTCGGGGTCGCTATGCGGGCTCCTCCGCCTCCGCCGCGACGACTGCGAGCAGCGCGCCGACCTCGACCTGACGGCCCTCGGCGGCGTGCAGCGCGGTGAGCACCCCGGCGGTGGGCGCGACGACACGGTGCTCCATCTTCATCGCCTCCAGCCACAGCAGCGGCTGCCCCGCCTGTACGGGGTCGCCCACGGCGACGTCGGCGAGCCGCACCACCGTGCCGGGCATGGGGGCCAGCAGGGAGCCCGGTTCGGTGCGGGCGGTGGGGTCGGGGAAGCGGGATCGGGGGGTGAGGGTGTACGAGCCGAGGGACGAGTCGACGTATATACGGTCGCCGTGGCGCGCAACGTCGAATTGCCGCCGGATGCCGTCCACTTCGAGGACGACCTGATCCGGGGTCGCCCGGAGCGGCCGGAGGTTGCCCTCCGCGACGATACCGTCGCGGGTGAGGCGGTAGCGGACCTCGTGCTCGGTGCCGTCCGGTGCGCGGTAGGTCTTGATCTGCGGCTGGGAGGGCACGTTCCGCCATCCGCCGAGGCGGCCCGCCACCGTCGCTGGCCGATCCGATGCGTCGGCCAGCGCGGCGGCGAGGGCGGCCGGAGCGATGCCGTCCGCGTCGGCCGTGGTGAGGTCATCGAGGTGGCGTTCCAGGAAGCCGGTGTCCATGCGTCCGGCCTCGAACTCCGGGTGCCGCAGGGCCCGTACCAGCAGGTCCCGGTTGGTGGCCGGGCCGTGGATCCGGGCCCGCTCCAGACCGTGGGCCAGCCGCCGCAGCGCCTCGGCGCGGGTGGGCGCCCAGGCGATGACCTTGGCCAGCAGGGGGTCGTAGTGGACGCCGATCAGATCGCCGTCCACGATGCCGGAGTCGACGCGCAGTCCGGGGAGGTCCAGCCGGTGCATCACGCCCGCCTGCGGCTGCCACCCCCGGCCCGGGTCCTCCGCGTACAGCCGCGCCTCGACCGCGTGGCCGCGCGGGGACGGGGGTTCGGGGTCCAGGGGCTGCCCCTCGGCCACCCGTAGCTGGAGGGCCACCAGGTCCAGCCCGTGCACCTCCTCCGTCACCGGGTGCTCGACCTGGAGGCGGGTGTTCATCTCCAGGAAGTACGCGCGCCCCGCCGACGAGACCAGGAACTCGACGGTGCCCGCGCCCTCGTACCCGATGGCGCGGGCCGCGTTCACCGCCGACTCCTCCAGCAGGCGGCGCAGTTCGTCGGCGAGCCCCGGGGCCGGGGCCTCCTCGATGACCTTCTGGTGGCGGCGCTGGAGGGAGCAGTCGCGGGTGCCGAGGGACCAGACGGTGCCGTGGGCGTCGGCCAGCACCTGCACCTCGACGTGGCGGGCGCCCTCCACGTACGGCTCGACGAACACCTCGCCGTCCCCGAAGGCGGATGCCGCCTCCGCGCGCGCGGAGGTCAGTTCGGCGGGGAGCGTGGGCGCCTCGCGGACGACGCGCATGCCGCGGCCGCCGCCGCCCGCCGCGGCCTTGATGAGGACGGGCAGGTCGGCGGGGGTGATCCGGTCGGGGTCGAGGGAGTCGAGGAGGGGGACGCCCGCGTCGCGCAGCAGCCGTTTGGCGCGGGTCTTGGAGGCCATGGCCTGCATCGCCGCGGGCGGCGGCCCGACCCACAACAGCCCGGCGTCGCGGACGGCCTGGGCGAATGCGGGGTCCTCGGAGAGGAAGCCGTAGCCGGGGTGAACGGCGTCGGCGCCCGCCGCCAGGGCGGCCTTGGTCAGCAGGTCGCCGCGCAGATACGTGTCGGCGGGGGCGTCACCCGGCAGCCGTACGGCGGTGTCGGCCTCCCGGACGTGCGGGGCGTCGGCGTCCGCGTCGGAGTGGACGGCCACCGTGACGATGCCGAGTTCGCGGCAGCTGCGGATGATGCGGCGGGCGATTTCGCCGCGGTTGGCGATGAGGAGGGATCGGATCACGGCGGTTTTTTCCTCACATCCGGAAGACGCCGAAGCCACCGCGCGCCCCCTCGACGGGCGCGGTGTGGAGGGCGGAGAGGCAGAGGCCGAGGACCGTGCGGGTGTCGCGCGGGTCGATGACGCCGTCGTCGTACAGCCGCCCGGAGAGGAACAGTGGCAGCGACTCGGACTCGATCTGCTGCTCGACCATGGCGCGCAGGGCGGCGTCGCCGTCCTCGTCGTACGGCTGTCCCTTGGCGGCGGCGGACTGGCGGGCGACGATCGACAGCACCCCGGCGAGCTGCTGCGGGCCCATGACGGCGGACTTGGCGCTCGGCCAGGCGAAGAGGAAACGCGGGTCGTAGGCGCGGCCGCACATGCCGTAGTGGCCGGCGCCGTACGAGGCGCCGATGAGGACGGAGAGGTGGGGGACGCGGGAGTTGGAGACCGCGTTGATCATCATGGCGCCGTGCTTGATGATCCCGCCCTGTTCGTAGGCGCGGCCGACCATGTAGCCGGTGGTGTTGTGGAGGAAGAGGAGGGGGATGTCGCGTTGGTTGGCGAGCTGGATGAACTGCGCGGCCTTCTGGGACTCCTCGCTGAACAGGACGCCTTGAGCGTTGGCGAGGATGCCGACGGGATAGCCGTGGAGGGTGGCCCAGCCGGTCGCGAGGCTCGTCCCGTACAGCGGCTTGAACTCGTCGAAGTCGGAGCCGTCGGCGATGCGGGCGATGACCTCGCGGGGGTCGAAGGGGACCTTGAGGTCGCCGGGGACGATGCCGAGCAGTTCCTCCGGGTCGTATGCGGGCGGTGCGGCGGGGGCCGGGTCGGGATGGGCCTTGCGCCAGTTGAGGCGGGCGACGACGCGTCGTGCCTGGTGGAGGGCGTCGGGCTCGTCGGTGGCGAAGTAGTCGGCGAGCCCGGAGGTGCGGGCGTGCATGTCGGCGCCGCCGAGCGATTCGTCGTCGCTCTCCTCGCCGGTGGCCATCTTGACCAGCGGCGGCCCGCCGAGGAAGACCTTGGACCGCTCCTTGACCATGATCACGTGGTCGGACATCCCCGGGATGTACGCGCCTCCGGCGGTGGAGTTGCCGAAGACGACGGCGATGGTGGGGATGCCCTCGGCGGACAGCCGCGTGAGGTCGCGGAACATGGCCCCGCCGGGGATGAAGATCTCCTTCTGGGAGGGGAGATCGGCGCCCCCGGACTCGACCAGGCTGACGACCGGGAGGCGGTTGATCCGGGCGATCTCATGCGCGCGCAGCGACTTCTTCAGCGTCCAGGGATTGCTGGCGCCGCCGCGCACGGTGGGGTCGTTGGCGCTGATCAGGCACTCGACGCCGGAGATCACACCGATGCCGGTGACGACGGAGGCGCCGACCGGGTGGTCACTCCCCCAGGCGGCGAGCGGGGACAGCTCCAGGAAGGGCGTATCGGGGTCCAGGAGGAGTTCGATGCGCTCCCGGACGAGGAGCTTGCCGCGCCCCCGGTGCCGCTCGACGTACTTCTCGCCGCCGCCCGCGAGGGCCTTGGCGTGTTCGGCCTCCAGTTCGGTGAGCTTGGCGAGCATCGCCTCGCGGTGGGCCGTGTAGTCGGCGCCTGCGGGGTCGAGCGCGGACGCGAGCACGGTCACAGCAATGCCTCCGGTATGTCGAGGTGGCGCGAGCGCAGCCATTCGCCGACGGCCTTGGCCTGCGGGTCGAAGCGGGCCTGCGCGGCGACGCCCTCGCCGAGCAGGCCGTCGACCGTGAAGTTGAGGGCGCGCAGGTGAGGGAGTTGGTGGCGGGTGACCGGCAGTCCGGCGGTCTCCGGGAGGAGTTCGCGGAGCCGGTCGGGGGTGAGGGTGTGGACCAGCCAGCGCCAGGCGTCGTCGGTGCGTACCCAGACGCCGATGTTGGCGCTGCCGCCCTTGTCGCCACTGCGGGCCCCGGCGACCAGGCCGAGGGGGGCGCGGCGGGTGGGGCCGCTGTCCAGGGGCGGGGGCAGTGGGGGTTCGTCGGCGGGCCGTAGTTCTTCGGCGTCCGGGGCCGGGGGGATCGCGGTCCGGGTGCCGTCCGCCAGCACGGCGATGTGCGGAACGTCGTCCCGGGGGACGTACGCCGCCTCGAACACCCCGTACGGGGTGGCCTTGCCCGGCGGGGCGGTGAGGTGGAAGCCGGGGATGCTGGCCAGGGCCAGCTCCACGGCCGCGCCGCTGACCGCTCGCCCGACGGTGTCGGGGTCGCGGTCGCGCACGACGAGCCGCAGCAGGGCGCTGGCCTCCTCCTGCACGTCCGCGTCGTGATGGTCGGTGCGGGCCAGCGTCCAGCGGACCTCGGCGGGGCGGCGTTTGGCGAGGGCGGTGTCCATCTGGTCGCGTACGCGGGCGGCCTTGGCGTTGATGTCGAGGCCGGTGAGGACGAACACCACCTCGTTGCGGTGGCCCCCCAGGCGCGTCAGCCCCGCCTTGAGCGTGGGCGGCGGCGCCTCACCCCGTACGCCGTGGATCCGCACCCGGTCGGGGCCGTCCTGGGTGAGCCGTACGGAGTCCAGGCGGGCCGTGACGTCCGGGCCGGGGTAGCGCGCGCCCGCCGTCTCGTACAGCAGCTGGGCCGTGACCGTGCCGACGGTGACGGCGCCGCCGGTGCCGGGGTGCTTGGTGATGACGGCCGAGCCGTCCGGGTGGATCTCGGCGAGGGGGAAGCCGAGGTGGCGAAGGTCGCTGATTTCGGTGAAGAACGCGTAGTTGCCGCCGGTCGCCTGCGTCCCGCACTCCAGCACGTGCCCGGCGACCACGGCCCCGGCCAGCGGGTCCCACGCGTCCGCCGCCCACCCGAAGTGCGCGGCGGCGGGCCCGGTGACGAGCGCGGCGTCGGTGACCCGCCCGGTGACCACGACGTCCGCCCCGCCGCGCAGGCATTCCGCGATCCCGCCGCCCCCGAGGTAGGCGTTGGCGCTCACCACCCCGGGCCCCCAGTCCCGCGCACCGAGCAGATCGTCGCCCTCCACGTGCGCGACGCGCACCGGTAACCCGAGCCGCTCCGCGAGCGCACGGACGGCGTCGGCCAGCCCGGCCGGGTTCAGCCCGCCCGCATTGGTGACGATCCGCACCCCGCGCTCGACGGCGAGCCCGAGGGTATCCTCCAACTGCCGGAGGAAGGTGGTGGCGTAGCTCCGGGTGGGGTCCTTGGCCCGGTCCCGGCCGAGGATGAGCATGGTCAGCTCGGCGAGGTAGTCCCCGGTGAGGACGTCGAGCGGCCCGTCGGTCAGCATCTCGCGCAGGGCGTCGAAGCGGTCGCCGTAGAAGCCGGAGGCGTTGCCGATGCGGAGGGGCTCCGGCGCGGGCGTGGTGCCGGTGCTCATGCGGCACCCCCGCCAGGTGTGGTGCCCCCACCGGGTGCGTCCCCCCTGACCGGCGCGGCCTCCCCCGCGTACGCAGCCCCACCGGGCCGCTCGCCTCCGCCGGGCTCAGCCCCCTCGGTCGGGCCGGTTTTCCCGCCCGGCGCGGTGCCCCCGTCCGGCTCGGCGCCGCCACCCGGCGTGGCGCCTCCGGGGAGGGCGGCGTCGCGGGTGTGGCCCGGGGAGGTGGCGCCGGCGTCCGGCGGAGACGTGGCGCCTCCGGTCGCGGCCGCCGCATCGCCCTGAAGTGGGCGGTCCGGGCGCGGCCCGCCCGGTTGCCGCCCCTTGCCCGGCGGTCCGGCGAAGGCTTGGGCGATGTCCAGCCAGTGGTCCGCGTCCGGCCCCTCCGCCCGTACGGCCAGGTCGTCGCGGTGGGCGCGCTGTGTGGCCAGGAGGCAGAAGTCGAGCGCGGGGCCGGTGACGCGCTGGGGCGCGTCCTCGGGGCCGTACGTCCAGATCTCGCCGTTCGGGGCGGTGAGTTCGACGCGGAACTCCTCGGCGGGCGGCGCCAGGCCGCGCGCCGCGTACGCGTAGCCCCGCGCCCGTACGCCGATGCGGGCCACATGCCGCAGGCGGGCGGTGGGGGTACGGCGCACACCCAGCGCGTCGGCGACGTCCTGGCCGTGCGCCCACGTCTCCATCAGCCGGGCCGTCACCATCGACAGGACGCTCATCGGCGGCCCGTACCACGGGAGCCGGGCGCCAGGCGGCTGCGCGGCGAACACCCGCGCCAGCCGCTCCCGCCCCTCCCGCCACCGCCGCAGCAGCACGGCGGGCGGGTCGGCCACGCCGCGTTCCGCGCCCTCGTCCACGAAACGATCCGGCGCGGCAAAAGCCTTCCGCACCTCGTCGGCGAACCCCTCGGGGTCCTCGGCCGCCTGCACCGCCCGCGCGTCGGTCCAGGCGAGGTGGGCGATCTGGTGGGCGATGGTCCACCCGGCCGCGGGCGTCGGCGCGTCCCACGCCGCGTCCCCGAGCCCGGCCACCAGACCGTCCAACTCCTCGCCCTCGGCGCGCAGATCGCCGAGCAGAGCTTCCGTATCGGACACGCGGGACTCCCGTTGTCGTGCGGGCGTGCGGGTGTGTGCGGAGCGTTGGGAGTGAGCGTGGCAGCGCCGCGAGAAACAATCAAGCGTGCTTGCATGGTTTTTGACCCCGGCAGACCGAGGGCGGCCGGGCCGGGGTCAGCCGGCCGTCGTCGGCCGCAGTGCGTCCATGACGAGGTCGATCAGCCGTCCGGTCTGCTCGGGGGCGCTGTCGACGGTCCCGGCGGCGAGGAAGATCCCCATCAGCATCAGGACGGCATCCTCCGGTTCGACGTCGCCGCGGAGCGATCCGGCTTCGGCTCCGGCGGCGAGGAGCGTGGCGACGGCGGCGGTGATGCGTTCCCGGGTGGCCGGTGTGGCGATCCGCCCCGAGGCCCAGCCGGCCCGGAGCGTGTCGAGCATGCCGCGCTTCGTCGCGACGAACGCGGCGTAGCGCTCGATCCACGCCCGGAGCGCCGCGTCCGGCGGAAGCTCCTGGAGCAGGGCGGGGACGCTGCCGGTGACGTCGTCGAGTTCGGCGGCGTACACGGCCTCCACCAGGTCTTCGCGGGCCGGGAAGTGGCGGTACAGCGTGCCGATGCCGACACCGGCCTCGCGGGCGACTCCTTCGAGCGAGACGGTGCCGTCGGCGGCCGCGAACGCCGCCCGGGCGACCCGGACGAGTTTTTCGCGGTTGCGCAGCGCGTCGGCACGGGGTGCGCGGGGGGCGCGGGCGCCACGCGGCTTCCCCTCGGGGGCGGCCCCTGCGGGATCGTCGGAATCCAAAGCGGAGGCACCTCCGGTATCAGTGCTACAGTCGATGAAGCGGAGGTTCCTCCGCTTCCTTCATCGTCTCATGAGGACGGCATCCCCATGGCCATGAACGGCACTCCCTCCCCCCAGCTCACGGCCACCGGCGCCCCGCGCGCCGGAGGGGCCGGAACGCTCGCAGGCCACACGGTCTCCCGCATCGGGTACGGCGCGATGCAGCTCGCGCGCCTGCACGCCGACCGCGACGCCGCGATCGCGGTCCTGCGCCGCGCGATCGAGCTCGGCGTCGACCACGTCGACACCGCCCAGTTCTACGGCAACGGGTTCGTCAACGAGGTCATCCGCGACGCCGTACGCCCCGGGGACGGCGTCGTGGTCGTCAGCAAGGTCGGTGCCGATCCCGATCCGGGCGGCACCCCTCCGCTGCGTTTCGCCCAGCGGCCCGAGGAGCTGCGGGCGAGCGTCGAGGACAACCTCGTATCCCTCGGCCTCGACCGGATACCCGTGGTGAACCTGCGCCGCCCGGACGCCGGTCCGGGCATCCGGGCCGAGGGCGACCAGGTGGTCGACCTCGACGATCAGCTCGCGGTGATGACCGCCCTGCGGGACGAGGGCAAGATCGGCGCGATCGGCCTGAGCGCCGTCACCCCGGAGGGGCTGCGCCGGGCCCTTCCCGCCGGTATCGCCTGCGTCCAGAACGCCTACAGCCTGGTGTCGCGCGACGACGAGGAGATGCTGCGGCTCTGCGCGGCCGAGGGCATCGCCTGGGTGCCGTTCTTCCCCCTCGGCGGCGCCTTCCCCGGCCTGCCCAAGGTGAGCGACGCCCCGGCCGTCACCGCCGCCGCGCGGTCCCTCGGCCGCACCCCCGCACAGATCGGCCTCGCCTGGCTGCTCCACCACGCGCCGAACACGCTGCTCATCCCCGGCACCGCGGACGCCGGCCACCTGGAGGCGAACATCGCCGCCGGAACGGTCGAGTTCGACGACGCCACACTGGCCGCGCTGGACGCCGTCGAGTCACGGTCCAACGACATCGCCCTCGGCTGAGCCCGCCCCCTCGGGTGTCGCGGATCAGGGCAGGCGCTCCGCCAGGACCTCGGCCAGGTGACGGGCCGGGCGGCCGCCGGCGAGCTGGTCCAGTTGCGTACGGCAGGAGAAACCGTCCGCCAGGACCTCGGCCGAGGCGGCCGCCGACCGTACGGACGGCAGGAGCTGTTCCTCTGCGCAGGCCACCGAGACGTCGTAATGGCCCGCCTCGAAGCCGAAGTTGCCCGCCAAGCCGCAGCAGCCGCCGCTCAGCTCGCCGGTCAGGCCCGCGCGTTCGCGGAGGCGGCGGTCGGCGGCGTCGCCGAGGACGGCGTGCTGGTGGCAGTGGGTCTGGCCGACGACCGGGCGGTCGACCTTCGGGGGCTGCCAGTCGGGGGCGAACTCCTCCAGGGTCCCGGCGAACGTCCGCACGGAGTCGGCCAGGCGGGCGGCGCGAGGGTCGTCGGTGCCGAGGAGTTCGGGCAGGTCGGTGCGGAGGGCGGCCGTGCAGCTGGGTTCGAGGCCGACGACGGGCAGACCGGCGTCCAGGGCCGGGGCCATGACGTCCAGGGTGCGCCGCATGACCGCGCGGGCGCGGTCGAGTTGGCCGGTCGAGACCCAGGTCAGGCCGCAGCAGACGGGCTTGGGGGGTACGACGACCCGTAGTCCGGCCGACTCCAGCACGCGCACCGCTGCCTGGCCGACGGAGGGCGAGAGGTAGTTGGTGAAGGTGTCCGGCCACAACACCACGGTCCGGGCCGACCCCGGGGAACGGGGCACACTGCGCGCGTGGTCGCGCCACCACCTCGTGAACGGCTCGCGGGCCAGCTCCGGGATCTCGCGCTGGGGGGCGATGCCGCCCGCGCGCTTCGCCAGGGCGGATAGCGGCGCCACGCCTGCCAGAGCGTTGGCCGCCGGGGCTGCCCTCAGGGTGGCCGCCGCCCGGAGCCATACCGGGAGCCAGCCCATCGAGTAGTGGGCGGCCGGGCGCACCCGGCCCTCGTAGTGGTGGTGCAGGAACTCCGCCTTGTACGTGGCCATGTCCACCCCGACCGGGCAGTCGCTGCGGCAGCCCTTGCAGGACAGGCACAGGTCGAGCGCGTCCCGTACCTCCTCCGAGCGCCAGCCGTCGCGCACGACCTCGCCCGCGAGCATCTCGTGCAGCAGCCGGGCGCGGCCGCGGGTGGAGTGCTGTTCCTCGCCGGTCGCGCGGTACGAGGGGCACATCACGCTCGCGCCGGACACCGACTCGTTGCGGCACTTGGCGACGCCGACGCAGCGCCGTACGGCGGCCGAGAAGTCGCCGCCGTCGTGGGGGTAGCCGAACTCGACGTCCACCGGGCGCCGCGGCAGGACGTCGAAGCGCAGGTCCTGGTCGAGGCGGCGGGGGCGGGCGAGTACGCCGGGGTTGAGGCCGCCCGCGGGGTCCCACAGGTCCTTGAAGCGCCCGAAGAGCCCGACCATCTCGTCCCCGTACATGCGGGGCAGCAGCTCGGCGCGGGCGAGGCCGTCGCCGTGTTCACCGGAGAGCGAGCCGCCGTGGGCGACGACGAGGTCGGCGAGGTCGGTGGAGAAGTCGCGGAAGACCCGCACCCCGGCCTCGCGCATCAGGTCGAAGTCGATGCGGACGTGGATGCAGCCGTCGCCGAAGTGCCCGTACGGGGTGCCGCGCAGCCCGTGCTGGGTGAGCAGGGCGCGGAAGTCGCGGAGGTAGGCGCCGAGCCGGGCGGGCGGGACCGCGCAGTCCTCCCAGCCGGGCCACGCCTCGCTGTCGTCCGCCCTACCCGGAATACGCAGTCGGGTGGCGGTGCCTGAGGCGTCCTCGCGGACCCGCCACAGCGCGCGCTGCCCGGCCGGGTCGGCGACCACGGTGTGGTCGGTGGTGGCGTGCGCGGCGACGCGCGCTATCTCCTCCGCGCGGGCGTACGCTTCCTCGCGCCCCGCGCCGCCGACCTCCACGAACAGCCAGGCACCGCCCTTGGGCAGCCCCGACGCGCCCGCGACCAGGTCGGCGGCCATGCCCTCGACGGTGAGCGGCCCGTACGGCAGCAGGGTGTGCGCGGCCTCGGCCGCCGCCGACTCGTCGGGGTAGCCGAGCACGGCGAGGGCGCGGGCGGCGGGCGCCTCGACGAGCCGTACGGTCGCCTCGGTGAGCACGCCGAGCGTGCCCTCGCTGCCGGTGAGGGCGCGGGCGACATCGGCGTTCTTCTCGGGCAGCAGCTCGTCCAGGGCGTAGCCGGAGATGCGGCGGGGCAGCTCGGGGAAGCCGGTGCGCAGCAGCGCCAGATGCTCACCGGCGAGGGAGCGCATGCCGTCGCGGAGCCGGGCGGGGAGCGTGTCGAGCCCCTGGGCGGCGCGGACCCGCTCCCCGCCGTACGTCAGGACGTCCAGCTCCCGGACGTTGTCGGCGGTGGTGCCCCAGGCCACCGAGTGCGAGCCGCACGAGTTGTTGCCGATCATGCCGCCGAGGGTGCAGCGGCTGTGGGTGGACGGGTCGGGGCCGAAGGTGAGGCCGTGCGCGCCCGCGGCGGTCCGCAGCTCGTCCAGGATGACACCGGGCTGGACGACGGCGGTGCGCCGCTCCGGGTCCAGGGACAGGATGGACCGCATGTGGCGGGTGAAGTCGAGGACGACCCCGAGCCCGGTGGCCTGCCCGGCGATGGAGGTCCCCGCCCCGCGTGCCACCACCGGCACCCCGCGCTCCCGGCAGACGGCGAGCGCCGCCGCCACGTCGTCCGCGTCGCGCGGTGCGACGACACCGGCCGGCACGCGCCGGTAGTTCGACGCGTCCATGGTCATCAGGGCCCGGCTCGCCGCGTCGAAGGAGACGTCCCCACGGACGGCTCGGCGCAGCGCCTGCTCCAGTTCGTCTGCCTCGTGCTCGTCTGCCTCGTGCTCAGCCATGTTCCCCATCGTCCACGCGGAGGGTCCCTATGGATACGTGCACACTGTGCCGCAACGGCGTGATCATGGACCACTGTGCACGGGAGGCGCCAGGGTGCCGGTGTCAAGCGGGGGAAAGCGGGGGACGAACAAGGTCAACACGAGCACGCGATCCGTCCCCTTCCGTGGACGGGTCGTCTCAGCGAATGGACCCCCGGCTGAATGCCGGGTTGGGACGGATTAGGCTGCGGGCGTGGCTGAGATCCGGATCCCCGAAGACATCAAGCCCGCCGACGGTCGCTTCGGCGCAGGCCCCTCCAAGGTACGCACCGAGGCGCTCGACGCCCTCGCCGCGACGGGCAGCTCCCTGCTCGGCACGTCCCACCGGCAGGCCCCGGTCAAGAACCTGGTCGGCAAGGTGCGCGACGGCGTGCGCGAACTGTTCCAGCTCCCCGAGGGCTACGAGGTCGTCCTCGGCAACGGCGGCTCCACCGCCTTCTGGGACGTGGCGACGCACGGCCTGATCGACAACAAGTCCCAGCACCTGACCTTCGGCGAGTTCTCGTCGAAGTTCGCGAAGGCGGCCAAGCTCGCCCCGTGGCTGGACGAGCCGACCGTGATCTCCTCCGACCCCGGCACCCACCCGGAGCCGAGGGCCGAGGCGGGCACGGACGTCTACGCCTTCACCCACAACGAGACCTCGACCGGTGTCGCGATGCCCATCCAGCGGGTGGCCGGGGCCGACGAGGGGTCGCTGGTGCTGGTGGACGCCACGTCCGGCGCGGGCGGTCTGCCCGTGGACATCGCCGAGACGGACGTCTACTACTTCGCGCCGC
Organism: Streptomyces sp. NPDC021212; assembly: GCF_044332925.1. Classification (NCBI taxonomy): domain Bacteria; kingdom Bacillati; phylum Actinomycetota; class Actinomycetes; order Kitasatosporales; family Streptomycetaceae; genus Streptomyces; species Streptomyces sp. NPDC021212. The sequence goes on along the minus strand of NZ_JBIRPZ010000016.1, from coordinate 77,905 downwards.
AGAAGTCCTTCGCCTCGGACGGCGGGCTGTGGATCGGGGTCTTCTCCCCCGCCGCGCTGGAGCGTGCCGCCCGGATCCACGGGTCCGGCCGTCATGTGCCGGAGTTCTTCTCGCTGCCGACCGCGATCGACAACTCGCGGAAGAACCAGACGTACAACACGCCGGCCATCGCGACGCTCTTCCTGCTCAACGACCAGCTGGAGTGGATCAACGGGCAGGGCGGCCTGGACTGGGCCGTGCGGCGCACCGCCACCTCCTCGCGCACGCTGTACGGCTGGGCCGAGGGGTCCAAGTTCGCCACCCCGTTCGTCACCGACCCGGCCAAGCGGTCGCAGGTCATCGGCACGATCGACTTCGACGAGGAGATCGACGCCGCCGCGATCGCCAAGGTGCTGCGTGCCAACGGGATCGTGGACACCGACCCGTACCGGAAGCTGGGCCGCAACCAGCTGCGGGTGGCGATGTTCCCGGCCGTCGACCCGGCCGACGTCGAGGCGCTGACCGCCTGCGTGGACTACGTCATCGAGCACCTGTGAGGCGTGCGGTCTGACGAAGCGTTACGGGCCCGGGGCGTTCGCGCTCCGGGCCCGCTTCGTACGGCCCCCTGGAGGGCTACGGCCCCTACGAGGGCTTACGGCGGACCAGCCGCCGCAGCCCCAGGAACAGCACCATCGCGGCACCGAAGGTGAGCGCGCCCTTCAGCAGGTTGCCGTTCTTCTCGTCCTCGGAACTCTGCCGCTTGCCGTCGGGGCGCGAGGAGTACTCCCCGTCCTTCTTCTGCTTCTTCGCGGTCGCGTCCGGCAGCAGCTCCCCGCCCAGGTCCACCGCGGTGACCTTGCTGCCCGGACCCTCCGTGCCGTACATGAGCGTGCCGCCGTCCGGGGTAAACGTCACCGACTCGCCCTGGCGCTGGATCGGCAGCCCCGGCTCGTCCTTCAGCTCCTTCAGGTTCTGCGGCTTGCCGTTCCGCCAGCGGTACTCGGAGGCCGCGAAGTAGCCGCGGAGCACCAGCCGGCTGCCGTCCGGGGCGAAGGCGCCGTCGGTGACCTCCATGTCGAGGTCGGCGACCCGGCGGAAGACGTTGGTGCCCTGGGGGGAGAGCGTGGCGGGCGCCTCGTACAGCCCGGGGTCCTCGTCGCTCTTGCTGGTGATGTAGACCCGGCCGGTCTTCGGGTGGACCATCATCGCCTCGGCGTTGCGCGGCCCGCCCTGGTACTGCACGGTGAACTGGGTGGCGGTGACCGTGGCGTCCTTGAGGACCTTGGGCTCGGGGAAGCGGTAGATCCACACGTGGGGCCAGGTGCCGCCGAGGTTGTCGCCGATGTCGCCGACGTACACATTGCCGTCGGGGCCTATCGAGATCGCCTCCACGTCCCGGGGTTTACCTATGCCGCGCAGGGTGATCCGGGCGACCGTCTTTCCGGTCCTGCTGTCGACGGCGTAGACGTACGCCCCGTCCGAGCTGTCGTTGTGCGTCCAGTAGATCCCGGGGTGGGCCCGGCTCGCGGCGAGCCCGCTGGACTCGGTGATGCGGGGGTCCTCGATCGTGAACGAGGACGGGGACGAGTCGTCGGCCACCGCGGGAGCGGGGGTGGTGACGGGCAGAGCCACCAGTACGGCGGCACCGAGGACGTACGGAAGCGGACGCATGGGCCCAAGCCTGCCATCCCGGCGGGGCACGGACGTCGCGTTACGGCCGCCGGGGGCGCGTTGGACGTGGCCCACCGCCCGCCATGAATTACAGACGGGCGACCGGGGGTTCTCAATAACCCGCAGATTATTTGAATCCATCCGGGGATTATGTACGACGGAAATTTATCGGGCATTGACGGCAAAACGGGCGGGGGCATTGCTTTCCCGAAAGGCCGCCTCTACGGTCTTTACCCATGAGCGAATACAGCCATTCCTCTTCTGCGCAAACCGCGCCCCCACCGTTGCATTCCGCCGGCAACCCTGGCGGAGGCGCGGCGGCCGCACCACCGCACTCGCCGGTGCGCTGATGATTCTGATCTTGGGCGTGCTCGGATTCCTGAAGACCCGCGCCGGCCGCTGAGCGGCCAGCCGAGCAATTCCCATTCCGGAGATTCCGGTAGCCCGATTTTTGACCGCGACGGGGGGCCAAAAATCGGGCCTCCGGGTTTTCCGGAATGCGGCGGGCCGGGGCGGGTCCTTGATTAGAGCGCACTCCAAGGGATTGGCTGGGTCCCATGGAGTACACGCAGCTCGGACGTACCGGCCTCAAGGTCAGCCGACTGGTCCTCGGCACCATGAACTTCGGCCCGCAGACCGATGAGGCCGACAGTCACGCGATCATGGATGCCGCGCTCGACGCGGGCATCAACTTCTTCGACACCGCCAATGTGTACGGCTGGGGCGAGAACAAGGGCCGCACCGAGGAGATCGTCGGAAGCTGGTTCGGCAAGGGCGGCGGACGGCGCGAGAAGACCGTCATCGCCACCAAGGTGTACGGCAACATGGCCGCCGACGGCGAGCCCTGGCCCAACACCGACAAGCTCTCCGCGCTCAACATCCGCCGGGCCGTGGACGCGAGCCTCAAGCGGCTGGGCACCGACCACATCGACCTCTACCAGTTCCACCACGTCGACCGCGCGACCCCGTGGGACGAGATCTGGCAGGCCATCGACGTCCTCGTACAGCAGGGCAAGATCCTCTACGCCGGGTCCTCCAACCACGCGGGCTGGCACATCGCCCAGGCCAACGAGACGGCCCGGCGCCGGAACTCGTACGGCCTGGTCAGCGAGCAGTGCCTCTACAACCTGGCCGAGCGGCGCGCCGAGATGGACGTGATCCCCGCCGCGCAGGACTACGGCCTCGGCATCATCCCCTGGTCCCCGCTGCACGGCGGGCTGCTCGGCGGCGCGCTCCGCAAGGAGCGGGAGGGCGGCGCCGGTGCCCGCACCGCGGGCGGGCGTGCCGCCGACGCGCTGAAGAACACGGCGGTGCGCGAGCAGATCCAGGCCTACGAGGACCTGCTCGACAAGCACGGCCTCGAGCCCGGCGAGGTGGCCCTGGCCTGGCTGCTGACCCGCCCCGGGGTCACCGGGCCCATCGTGGGGCCGCGCACGGCCGAGCAGCTGGCCTCGGCGGTGCGGGCGTCCGAGCTGACGCTGAGCGACGAGGTGCTGGGCGCGCTGGACGAGATCTTCCCGGGCCCGGGGCCGACGCCCGAGGCATTCGCCTGGTAGGTATCGCCTGGTAGCCGTACCAGTCCTGGTAGCAGCCGTGCTGCCGGTCAGTACGAGGGGGTGTGACCGTGTGCGGTCACACCCCCTGACTGGTCGGGACGCCCCGGCGGGTCATCCTCCGAAGGCGGCCGCGACGGCCACCACGACGAGGATCATCACCAGGGCACCACTCATGATCATGTTTCTGGTCTTCGGGTCCACACCCCGAGGTTAGCCGGGCCGCTCAGCCGCCCAGCGGCCAGGCCGCCACCACCTCGTACCGCGGCTGCGCCCCGGGCACCCCGGGGGTCGGCGGGTGGCTGTGGACCAGGCTCAGTTCCTCAACCGTCCAGTCGCGGCCCGCGAAGCCGGTGAGGCCCTCGGCGAACGGCGCGAGGCGGGTGGTGGAGCGGTTGCGCGCGACCGTGAGGTGGGGGTGGTACGGGCGGTCCTCGTTCACGGCGATCCCCACACGGCGGGCCCCAGCGGCGGCGGAGTCGGCGAGCCGCCGCAGGGCGGCGGGGTCACCCTCCACGCCCACCCAGAGGGCGCGGTCGGAGAACCGGCCGCCGCCCGCCAGCCGCACCTGGTGGGGGTGGTGGCGATGGGCGGCGCGGGCCAGCCGGGCTTCCAGCTCGGGGCGGGCCTCGTCGCCGACCTCGCCGAAGAAGGCGAGGGTGAGATGCCAGCCGGGGCGCTCGGTCCAGCGGAGGGTGTCCGCGCCGGGGAGCCGGTGCAGTGCGTCGACCCGCGCCCCCAACTCCGTCAGGACCGGCTCCGGGGGCAGGACTGCGGCGAAGAGTCTCATCGCGTGAGGTTACTCGCGTGAGGTGACGCGGTTACGCCGCCGGAGCCAGCTGTTCTTCCTGCACCCTCGGCACGAAGCTCACCCGCGGATGGCCCCGGCGCAGGGACACCTTGAGGCGGAGGCCGCCCGCGCGGGCCAGCATCAGGCCCACAGCGACCGCGGCGGCTGCGGAGATCAGGCCGCCGAAGGCGAAACCGACCCGGGCGCCCCAGGTGTCGGTGACCCAGCCGATCAGCGGGCCGCCGATGGGGGTGCCGCCCACGAAGACCATCATGAACAGGCTCATCACCCGGCCGCGCATCGCGGGGTCGGTGGCGAGCTGGACGCTGGAGTTGGCCGTGACGTTGAAGGTCAGGCTGAAGATCCCGACCGGCACCATCAGCGCGGCGAAGAGCCAGAAGAACGGGGTCACCGCGGCGGCCACCTCCAGCAAGCCGAACAGCAGCGCCGCCCCGACCAGCAGCCGCCGGCGGGTGGTGACGCGGCGGGCGGCGAGCAGGGCGCCGGTGACCGAACCGGCCGCGATCAGGGTGTTGAGCAGGCCGTACGTACCGGGGCCGGCGTGGAAGACGTGGTCGGCGAAGGCGCTGAGCCAGATCGGGAAGTTGAAGCCGAACGTGCCGATGAAGCCGACGAGGACGATCGGCCACAGCAGATCGGGGCGGCTGCGGACGTAGGTCAGGCCCTCGCGCAGCTGGCCCTTGCCGCGCGGCGCGCGCTTGGCCGGGTGCAGTTCACCGGTGCGCATCAGCAGCAGGCCGACGAGCGGGGCGCCGAAGGAGAGGCCGTTGATGAGGAAGGCCCAGCCGCTGCCCACGGCGGTGATCAGGACACCGGCGACCGCGGGGCCTATCAGCCGGGCGGACTGGAAGTTCGCGGAGTTGAGGCTGACCGCGTTGCGCAGGTCGCGGGGGCCGACCATCTCGTTGACGAAGACCTGGCGGGTCGGGTTGTCGACGACGGTGACCAGGCCGAGCAGGAACGCGATCAGGTAGACGTGCCAGACCTGGACGTGTCCGCTCAGGGTGAGGGCGGCCAGCGCCAGACCGCACAGGCCGAGCGCGGCCTGGGTGAAGAGCAGCAGCTTCCGCCGGGGGTACCGGTCGGCGATCACGCCGCCGTACAGCCCGAAGAGCAGCATGGGCAGGAACTGGAGCGCGGTGGTGATGCCGACCGCGGTGGAGGAGCCGGTGAGGCTGAGGACCAGCCAGTCCTGGGCGATCCGCGACATCCAGGTGCCGGTGTTGGAGATCACGGCACCGGTCGCGAAGAGCCGGTAGTTGCGGACCCTGAGTGAACGGAACATTCCGCCCTTGGTGGGGTCCACCGTGGTGACGGAAGGGGAGTCGGTGTTCGGTGCGGGTGCGGAGTCTGCTCCGGGTCCCGTACTCAAGCTCGTTCGCCTCCTGGCTGCTCGGTCTTCTCACTCCATGTGCGCGAGCTTCTCCAGGACGGGCGCGGCGGCGCGCAGCGTCTCCCACTCGTCCTCGGACAGCTGCCCGACCAGTTCGCTCAGCCAGGCGTTGCGCTTGCGCCGGCTCTCTTCGAGCATGACCTCGGCCCGCTCGGTCGGCGACACGACCTTCTGCCGCCGGTCCTCCTGGTGTGGCTCCAGCCTGACCAGTCCCTTGGCCTCCAGCAGGGCCACGATGCGCGTCATCGACGGCGGCTGGACGTGCTCCTTGCGGGCCAGCTCGCCGGGGGTGGCGGAGCCGCACCCGGCGAGGGTGCCGAGCACCGACATCTCCGTGGGGCTCAGCGACTCGTCGACACGCTGATGCTTCAGTCGTCGCGACAGGCGCATCACGGCCGACCGCAGAGCGCTCACCGCGGCCGCGTCATCAAGGGGCGCTTCCGCCGGGGGCGACGGAAGGCGGGACGGATCCGGCATGGTCTTTAGCATAACTCATTACCTCGTCTAAGGAAAACCCGGATACGGGTGTCCTCGGTCACTCACCCATGCGAGTGACCGAGGACGTGCCGGATCACACGACGCCGAGCGCCTGCTCGATCGGGTGCAGCAGGAAGTAGACCAGGAAGCAGAACCCGACGGCGGTCAGCAGCCACGGGATCTCCCGGACCCGCCGGGTCGCGACGCGCAGCAGCAGGTACGACAGCACGCCGAGGCCGATGCCGTTGGTGATGCTGTACGTGAACGGCATCGAGATCATGGTCAGGAAGGCCGGGACCGCGATCGTGGAGTCGCTCCAGTCGATCTCCTTGACGTTCGCCGCCATGATCATGAAGCCGACGACCACCAGCGCGGGGGTCGCCGCCTGCGACGGGACGACCTTCGCGAGCGGGGTGAAGACCAGCGCGAGCAGAAAGAGCCCGCCGGTCACCACGTTGGCGAGGCCGGTGCGCGCGCCCTCCCCGACGCCCGCCGTGGACTCCACGAAGCAGGTGTTCGCGGAGGCCGAGCCGAAGCCGCCGCCCGCGACCGCGACGCCGTCCACCATCAGGATCCGGCCCATGCCGGGCAGCTGGCCGCGCTCGTCCGTCAGCTCGGCCTCCTCGCCGACGCCGATGATCGTCCCCATCGCGTCGAAGAAGCCGGACAGCAGGACGGTGAAGACGAAGAGGCAGCCGGTCAGGATGCCGACCTTCTCGAACCCGCCGAAGAGGCTGACCTGGCCCACGAGCCCGAAGTCCGGGGTCGCCACCAGCGTGTCCGGCACCTTGGGCACGGTCAGGCCCCAGCTCGCGTCCGGGGTGTGGGTGACGGTGTTGATCGAGATCGCGGCCGCCGTCATGACCACGATGCCGATGAGGATCGCGCCCCGGGTCTTGGCGACGACCAGGACGAAGGTGAGCGCGAGACCGATCACGAAGATCAGCACGGGCCAGCCCTGGAGCTTGCCCTCGATGCCGAGGCCCAGCGGCACGGTGGTGTGCGCCGCGTCCGGGTTACGGGTGACGAAGCCGGAGTCGACCAGGCCGATCAGGGTGATGAACAGGCCGATGCCGATCGCGATCGCGCGCCGCAGCCCGCCGGGGATCGCGTCCATCACGCGCTGCCGCAGCCCGGAGGCGACCAGGATCATCAGCACCAGACCGGCGAGGACGACCATGCCCATCGCGTCCGGCCAGCTCATCTTGGGGGCGAGCTGGAGCGAGACGACGGCGTTGATGCCGAGGCCGGCGGCGAGGGCGATCGGGACGTTGCCGATGACGCCCATGAGCAGCGTGGTCAGGCCCGCCATCAGGGCGGTGGAGGTGACCAGCTGGCCGTTGTCCAGATGGTGCCCGTACATGTCCTGACCCGATCCGAGGATGATCGGGTTCAGCACGATGATGTACGCCATCGCAAAGAACGTGGCCAGACCGCCGCGGATCTCCCGGGACGGGGAGGAGCCGCGCTCGCTGATCTTGAAGAACCTGTCGACGAAGGGCAGGCGGTTCGTGGGTGGTGTCGGTGCCTGCTGTGCGGCGTCGACTGGCTCGCTGGCAGAGGGAGACATGGAGGGACCCCAGTGGTGGTGGACTGGTGAAGCGGGCCTCTTGGAGGATCGCGCAGGACATTCCACCCAGACCCAGAACGGTTCAGTATGAATATAAAAATCGCGGATCGCCAAACCGCGTGCGTCGCCCCGGCCCCCGAACGGCTACGGTGTCCCCCACGCCCCCACCAGCGCCCCCGTAAGCTGGACCCATGACGAAGTGGACACCCCGGCACGAAGCGCCTGCACCCCTGGAGGGCAATGTCGTCGCCACCATCATCGGCGGCACCATCGTGTGGTTCGTCCTCTTCCTCGCACAGCTTCCGTTCTACGGCTGGTACGCCGACCACGGCCATCTGTGGTGGCTGTGGACCTGCCTGACCGGCGGCGGCCTCGGGTTGCTGGGCATCTGGTATGTACGGGCGCGGGACGCGGCCATCCGGCGCTCCTCGGAGAGCGACGCCGACTGAACCGCGTCCCGCGTTCCCGCATCGTGCGTTACCTCACATCCACGTAGTCGCCGCCCGCCTTGACCGGCGGTGTGGTGCTGGTACCCGCGAAGTTCCAGCGGAACCAGCCGTCCTCGGCCGCCTTGACGGTCGTCTTGAGCGCACCGCCGCTGACCGAGTTCACCGTCTTGACGACGGAGTAGGTGGAGCTGTTCGCCTTCCGGAACTCAAGCTTCGCCGGCTGGGCGGTGTAGCCCCCGTACGTGCCGGTCTCCCAGTTGGCGCGGGTGAGGGCGCCGGTGACCGTGATGGTCTTGCCCTTCTTAACCGGCTCCGGCGTAGCGTCGACGGTCAGCTTCGAGGCGCGCTGCACCGCGAAGGACCCGGCCTTGTCGGCGCTCAGGTAGTCGCCGTCGTTGGCGTCGATCCACACGTTGGCGTACCAGCGGCCCGCCACGCTGTTGTCGATGAAGTCGACTTGCGGGTCCAGGACGAACGTCGCCTCGCAGGTCGAGGTGGTCGGGTCACCGGCCGCCGGGGTGCACGTCACGGCGCCGGTCGGGGTCGCGTACCCGTACGACGGGCCGTCCAGGTACAGGTCGGCGGCCTTGACACCCGAGTCGTCCCGCGCGGTCACCGAGACGGTGAAGGTCTTGGCGCCCGAGGTGCCGAGGACGACGTTGGTGCCGCTCACCGCCACGTTGGTGATCTTCGTGTCGCCGGAGCCGTCCGCGTGCGCCGCCGGCACGGCGAGTCCCCCGAAAGCTGCCGCGGTCGCGGTGGCGAGCACGGCAAAGGTCATGCGCTTGCGCATCTGTGTCCCCCACAAGATGAAGAAGGCTCCACTGCGTTGACCTGCGTCGAGATGGACGCCGACGCGAACGTGGAGCCGAGTGTTGCGCAACTGTACGATTTTCACCTGCTCTTCACAACATCATCGGAGCTTCACGAAACTTGTTTCTTGAGAGAACGTCACCTCTGACTGACAACCGCTCAGTAACATCCGCGGTATGACCGGTTACCGTTTTGGCTCCGCCGAAATCGACACCAGCAAGCCGCACTCGGCGCGCATGTACGACTACTTCCTGGGCGGCAAGACCCACTACGAGGTCGACACCGAGGCCGCCCGGCAGGTCGAGGCCGTCTGGCCCGACGTCACAGCGTGGACCCGCGCCAACCGGTCCTTCATGCACCGGGCGACCCGCTATCTCGCCGCCGAGGCGGGGATCCGGCAGTTCCTCGACATCGGCACCGGCATCCCCACCGAGCCCAACCTGCACCAGATAGCCCAGCGGGCCGCACCGGACGCCCGCGTCCTCTACGCGGACAACGACCCCATCGTGCTCGCCTACGCCCAGGCCCTGCTGCTCTCCTCGCCCGAGGGCCGCACCGCCTACATGCACGCCGACATCACCGACCCGCGGACCATCCTGGCCGCCGACGAACTGCACGACACGCTCGACCTGAGCGAGCCGGTCGCGCTGTCGCTCAACGCGGTGATGCACTTCATCGCGAACGAGCAGAAGCCGTACGACATCGTGCGGCAGCTGGTCGAGCCCCTGGCCCCCGGCAGCTATCTGGTCCTCTCCCACGGCGGGCTCGACCCCCGCGCCGAGATCTCCGACGCGGTCACCCGGCTCTACCGGGCCAGCGGCATCCACGTGCAGGGCCGCACCCGCGAGGAGATCCTGCCGTTCTTCGACGGCCTGGAGCCGGTCGAACCCGGCGTGGTGATGCCGCACCGCTGGCGCCCCGAGAGCGAAGAGGCCAGGGCCGCGGCGGAGACCCTGGACCTGTGGATCTTCGCGGGCGTGGCCCGCAAGCCGTAGCACTCTTGATCAGTCGAACCAGCGGGCCCGGGCCAGCTCCTCGGTGCGGGTCAGGTCCTCCAGCAGCGCCGCCACCTCGAAGCGGCGGGACCAGTGGCCCGCCGCCCAGGACAGGCCCGCCGCCACGCCCTCGACCGTCGAGGCGTGCAGGGTGGCATCGGGTGTGCCGGGGCCGCCCACGTAGCGCCAGTCCAGCTCGGTGCCGCCCTCGATCAGCAGCTCCTCGTGCTCGACGTACGACAGCGGCGCGTCCGGAAGCAGTTCGCGGACCGCCGCCGGGACCTCATGGGTCTCGCCCTGCGAGGTCACCGGGGCCGGGTACGCCTCGCTCAGCCGCCGCACCTGGAACAGCTCCGCCAGCTCCGCCGCGCGCGCCGGGCGCACCGGCAGCAGGGCGCGGCCGTCCGCCTCGGCCAGCGGCATCAGGTCGGGGGCGTCGGCGACCAGCACCCCGTCCGCGTCGACCACCCGCGGCTCGCCGTCCACCACGGCGCGCAGCTCGTCCGGCAGGGTCACCTGCTCGGGGTCGAGGTCCGCCAGCAGCCCGTAGATCGCGTGCAGCTGGGCCGGGGTCACCGGACGGTCCGGGTCGGCCAGCCGCGCCAGCAGCTCGGCCGCGCCGCCCGGCTCGTCCAGCAGCGCCGCCACGGACGTCCGTACGCCGAGCGCCCGCAGCACCTGCTCGTCCTCGAACCCGGCCGCGTCCACCGCCTCGTACAGCCCGGCCAGCAGCGGATCGCCGCCGGCCGCGCGCAGCCCGGCGGGGCGGCGGCCGTCCAGCACCGGGTGGCCGCGCAGCCACCACGCGGTGTACGAGCGCACCGACTCCGTCGTGCCGTCCGGCAGCAGCACCCGCACCGGCGCGGTCAGGGCGTCGCGCAGCGGCGGCTGGGCGAGCATGGCCAGGGCGCGCGGCCAGGCGTCGTCGTCCACCAGGTCCAGGTCGCGCACGGCGACGATCTCGGTGGCCACCGGCGGCACCGGGGTCTCCGGCAGCCGGTCCAGCGCGTCCTCGCACCACACGTCCACGGCGTCCAGCACGCCGACGTCGTCGGGCTCGGTGAAGTCACCCTCGCGCGGATCCAGTTCGTCCGGGTCCAGCACCACGTCGGTGGCCCGGACCAGGGTGAAAGCGGACAGCACGCCGACGGCGGACAACGGCTCCTCGCCCCAGCGCTCGGCGAGGTCCGCGTCGCACGCGGCCAGCTCGCCCTCCCGCATCACCTGCTCGAAGGCTCCGCCGGGGAAGACCAGCTCACCGGCGGGCGCCAGCTCCCCGTCCTCGTCCGGCAGCGCGAGCGCGGCCAGCCACGGCTCGTCGCCGGGCGCCAGCCGCGCCTGCTGGACGAGGCCGAGGACGGTGTCGGCCAGGGTGTCCGGGTCCAGCGCGGCGCCGGGCGCCGCGCCCTCCTCCGCGAACGGGTCGTAGTCGTCCTCCGCCTCCAGCGAATGCGCGACGGCGGCCCGCACCTGCGGGGTGGTCAGCACGGCGCGCGGGGTGGCGGGGGTCGCGCCCAGCTTCTCCAGCAGCGGATGCGCGGCCTCCGGATGCGCGACCTTCAGGCCGAGGCGGGCCAGGGTGCGGTGCGTCCCGCCCGCCGAGCCCTCGCCCTCCGTGCCATCCCCTCCGTCCCCTCCGTCCCCTCCATCTACGTCTCCCGGCAGCGGAAGCAGCACCTGCCGGGGCCCGATCGTCGTCCGGCCGTCCGCCAGCGGCACCGGCAGCCCGGTCAGCCGGTCCGGGTCGGTACCGGCCAGAGCGTCGTACAGCCGCCGCCACCAGACCGGGGCGCGCTCGACGCCCGCCAGCCGGTCGATCACCTCGCCCAGCGGCACCCGGGCCACGTCCAGCACCCGCAGCTCCTGCCGCCGCTCGAGCCCGGCGGGCAGCAGCGTCGGGAACAGCTCCGCCAGCACCTCCACGGTCTCCGCGCCCGCGCCCTCCACGATCTCCGCGTCACGGGGGCGCAGCGCGTACGGCTCGCCCTCGAAGGTGCCCCGCGCGAGCACCGCGTCGTCCCAGCCCAGCCCCGCGTCCGCCTCCGCTTCCTGGGGGTTCGGCTCCAGGGTGTCCGGCGCCGCCGCGCTCGGCAGGAACGGCACCCGCGGCAGCCGCTCCAGCACCCGCGCCCGCAGCTCCCCGTCCAGCTCGCCCTTGCCCAGCGGGCCCGGCACCAGGCCGATCGTGCCCGTGCCCACCGGATGCCAGTCGCGCAGCAGCGCCGCGTACGCCTCGGCCGCGCGCTCCACCAGGAAGCCGGTGAGCGGGCCGGGCGCGGTGTGGCGGCGGGTGGGCTCCAGCGGGAACGAGGCGATCAGCAGCGCGGGCAGCCCCAGCGGCTCGTCGGTCGGCGTCGGCGCGTGCACGACCGGCGCCGTCGCGGGCCGCACCGGCGCGCCCTCGGCGTCCACCGGCACCGCCCAGGTCACCGACCACGTCGGGCGCAGCCGCTCCTCCACCGGGCGGTCGGCGAGCAGCGCCGCGTCCAGGTGGCCGCTCGCGCGCTCGGTGCGCCAGCGCGTCGTACGGCGCTCCTCGGCGCCCTCGTCCGCGCCGCCCTGGCCGACACTGTCGCTCTTGTCGCCTTTGTCGCCCTTGTCGATCCGGTCCTCGATGACCGCGTACGGGCCCTCCTCGTGGCGCCGCAGCGTCCGCGTCCCCTCGGCCGTCTCGACCACGACCTCGGCCAGCCCCGGCAGGGTCAGCAGCAGCGCGTCGTCGACCGCCGCCAGCAGCCGCTCCGCCACGTCCAGCGCGGCGCCGTCCCGCAGCGGCAGCACCACGACCGTGTCGTACCCCTCCGGCGCGCTGCCCTCGGCGGGCAGCGGCAGCCGCAGCAGCGGTACGTGACCGTCGCGGCGGCGCAGCTCGTCGGCGAGGCCGGGGCTGCGCAGCGCCGCCTTGTAGGCCAGTTCGCGGGCCTCCGCCAGCGACCAGCGCACCCCGCCCGAACGGCCCACCACCGCGGGCTCGTCGCTCACCGCGAGCACCGCCGCGAAGCCGACGCCGAACCGGCCCACGGCCCGTCCCGGGTCCTCGTCCCGCTTGGCCGACGCGCGCAGCGTGGACAACGACTCGGCCCCGGCGGCGTCCAGCGGGGCGCCGGTGTTGGCGGCGACCAGGACGGCCGGTTCGCCGTTGGTCGCCGGGCGCAGCGTCAGCCGCAGCCGCCCGGGGACGCCGGCGCGGGCGGCGGCGTCGGCCGCGTTCTGGGCCAGCTCCACGACCAGCCGGTCGCGGTGGCCGCCGAGCGCCAGGTCCTCCTCCGCGTTGGCATCCTCCCGGAAGCGGGCGGGCGACGCGGCCCAGGCGTCCAGCACGCCGCGCCGCAGCCGAGCGGTCCCGAAGGGATCCGCGTCCTCGGTCGCGCCTCGCACCATCGCCGTGCTGCTCACGTATCGCCTCCGGGTCCTGTGGGTGCCACCACATTCCACTTTGCTAGACCGCGAACGTACCCCTATCCGGGGCGGGCACGCGTCCCGCCCGCCCGCGCGACGGCGGGAAGCGGCGGGGACGAACGGGTACGGCCGACGCAACCGCCGCGGCGGACGCGGCGGGCGCCCCTGCCCAGCCCCGGTGGCTCAGGAATGGCTCAGGAATGGCTCAGAAGCGACGGCTCAGGAGTGGTGCTCGGGTGTGCTCGGGAGTGCTCGGGTCTGGTACTCAGGAGGCACTCAGAGGCGGCGGCTCAGGAGTGGCCCAGTTCCTCCGCCGGGGCGTCCGGCTCCACGGAGCCGCCGGTGCGGTCCGGGTGGAGGGGCATCGGTTCGACGACCGTCTCGTCGACCACCGGCGGGGCGGGGCGCGGGGGCTTGGGCATGACGGCAGCCTCGGAGTGGGCGCCGCAGCCGTACGCCAGGGAGACCACCCGGCCGTCCGCCGGGCTGAACTCGTTGGCGCACACACCGAACGCCTGCTTCAGCGAGCCCGCGAGGGGCATCAGGAAGCCGCAGGTCACGCACGTGCCGGGGGCCGCCTGCGCCATCGAGGTCTTGGCGCCGTACGCCTCGTCCCAGCGGTCGGCGGCGACGTGCAGCCCGTAGCGGGAGAGCACCCGGGCGCGGCGCATGCCCAGCTCCTCGGCGAGGGCCGCGATGGAGCCGGCGGCGGGCGGGGTCGTCTGGGCGGACGGCGGGCCGGCCGTCACGTCGGCCTCCTCCACCGCCGCGAGCTGCTGCATCTCCTCGGAGACGGCGGAGTTGGGCGGCGGGGCGTCCTCGCCCGTGAAGCCGGGCTCCAGGCGCAGGTCCTCGGCCTCGGTGGGGAGCAGATCGCCCGGGCCCATGTCACCGGGGCGCAGCCGCTCGCTCCACGGCACCCACTCCGGGGCGAGCAGCGCGTCGGGGCCGGGGAGCAGCACCGTCTCGGCCAGGGTGACGATCTTCGCGCGGGAGGCGCGGGTGACGGTGACCGCCCAGCGCCAGCCGCGATAGCCCGGCTCGGCGCTGTCGAAGAAATGCGTGACAACGCGGTCACCCTCGGCGACCACCCCGACGTGCTCGCCCACCGTCCCCGGGTGGGCCGCTTCCGCCGCCGCCTCGCGGGCGAGTTCGACCGCCTCGGCGCACAGGCGGTCGGGGGTACGGCTCCGCATCGCAGCACTCACAGGATCGATTCTCTCTTCCACGCCGTCTCAGCCGTCGTCTGACGAGTGCGCCAGCCGTACGGCCGGACGGCGGGACTGCGGACGGAGCGGACCGTGGGACCGCGTCGACGTCCGCACCCGATCCGGCCTCGGGCGCACCTTGTTACGTCCCATTCTGCGGGATGGCGACTCGGCGCATGGCCAGGAACGACCGTGGGTGGCGCGTAACGCACGCTACCTTGTCCGGCCGCGCCGCCCCCACCCCCGTCTCATGTCCGGCGTTCGTGGACGCACCCGCCGGATGGTCGTTTTCGCTGGCCAGAAGGGTGTTGTACGGGTGAGAGAACAAGGAGTCATGACCGGAAAGCCGTCGTAGGTCTCACGTTGCGGGCAGCTTGGCGGCACCATGGTCGGGTGGCAGGCATGCGGTTCCACGACGGCGGCCCGATCAGACGATCGGGCCGCCTGATCGGCCGCGCGCTCCACCTGCCGTTCACGGCGACCGGCCGCGGCATCCGGCGGGCCACGCACGCCCATGGGGCGGGCGAGTCCGGGCTCGGCAAGCTGATCGAGCTGCACGCGGTCAACTCGGCCGGCGACATGCTGATCACGGTCGCGCTCGCCTCGACGGTCTTCTTCTCGGTGCCGACGGACGAGGCGCGCGGCCGGGTCGCCCTCTATCTCACGATCACCCTGGCCCCGTTCGCCGTTCTCGCGCCCGTGGTCGGCCCGTTGCTGGACCGCGTGCCGCACGGCCGCCGCGCGGCGATGGCGGGTTCGATGCTCACTCGCGCGCTGCTCGCGCTGACCATGGCCGGCGCGGTGGTGGGCGGCGGCCTGGAGCTGTATCCGGCGGCGCTGGGCGTGCTGGTGTCGTCCAAGGCGTACGGGGTCGTCAGATCGGCCGTCGTACCGCGGCTGCTGCCGCCCCGCTTCTCGCTGGTCAAGGCGAACTCCCGGGTGACCCTGGCCGGGCTGCTGGCGACCGGGGCGGCGGCCCCGGTGGGCGCCGGGCTGCATCAGCTGGGGCCGGGCTGGCCGCTGTACGGGGCGTTCGCGATCTTCATGGCCGGGGCGTTCCTGTCCTTCACCCTGCCGCACAAGGTGGATTCGTCGAAGGGCGAGGCCAAGGCGCGGCTGACCTCGGGCGAGCACCACTTCGGGCACCGCGCGGCGGGGGATCGCGCGGTGGGGGATCGTGCGGCGGGGGCTCACGCGTCGGGGCCGAAGACCGTGCCCGCGGGGGCGGGGGCGCCCGAGGTGGTGACGGTCGCCGACCCGAGGCCGGGGGGCGGCACCCCGAATCCGGGCCGGGACGGCGGCCGGTTCGGCCGGTTCGGACGGTCCGGGACGTTCGGCCGGTGGTTCTCCGGAGGGTTCACCGGGCGCGGCAAGAAGCCCGGGCTGCGGACGGTCGGCCCGTCCGTCCTGCACGCCCTCCAGGCCTGCTCCTCGCTCAAGGCGCTGTCCGGATTCCTCACCCTCTACCTCGCCTTCCTGCTCCGCGAGCATCCGGTCGGCGGGCTGTCCCCCGAGTTCTCGCTCGGCCTGGTCGCGGTCGCGGCGGGCGGCGGCAACGCGCTGGGCACGGCGATCGGCGCCTGGCTGCGGGAGCGCGGCCCGGAGCTGATCATCGCCGTGGTGCTGACCTCGGCCCTGGGCGTGATCGTCTTCTCGGCGGTGCTGTACAGCGCGGTGACGGTCGCCGTGGTCGCCGCCACCGCGGGCGTCTCGCTGGCGCTGGGCAAGCTGTCGCTGGACGCGCTGATCCAGCGGGACGTGCCGGAAGAGGTCCGTACGTCGGCGTTCTCCCGCTCCGAGACCACCCTCCAGATGGCGTGGGTGGTCGGCGGCGCGGTGGGCATCTCGCTGCCCCTGAGCGGGGTGGTGGGCATGGCGGCGGCCGCGACGATGATCGCCCTGGGCGTGGCCGTGAGCGTACGGGGGCTGCTGTCCGCCGCCCGGCACAGCGCCGCGCACCCCCGGGTGGCGTGACCGGGCACCTTCCGCCGCCGCGTGACCGGGCACCGTGCCGCTGCGTGACCGGGCGTGGCGCGACCGGTGCCGCGATCCGCTACCCCGGCGCCGCGCGACCGGAAGCGCCCGATAGCCTGCCCGCATGACCGCTGCGCTGTTTTCCAGGGGCAAGGGCCGCAGGGCCACCACCGCCGCCTGCGCCGTTGCCCTCGGGCTCATCGCCCTCTCCGCCTGCGACAAGCCGACTCCGCTCGCGACGGTGACGGTCGGTTCGAGCACCGTGACGGCGGAGGCGGGCAAGGGCTGCTTCGGCGACGGAAAGAACCTCAGCTCCGGCACGTTCAAGAAGTGCCTGAGCGCCAAGCCCGACCACACCGTCAAGGTGGGCGCCGGGGACAAGGTGCGGATCGGGGTGGACCCGGAGATCGCCGATTCCAGCTGGGGCCTGATCGCCAACAACCCGGTCATGGCCGAGCCGAGCAAGGAGACGTACCGCAGCTTCGACAGCGACACGCTCTTCGCGCAGCAGAACCCGCAGACCGGGCAGACCACCATGTCGAAGAGCGTCACCATCACGGTCGCCCAGCTCGGCGACGGCTCCCAGGGCGTGAAGGGCATCTGGCGCTTCAAGCTGGAACGGGACAGCTGACGCCGCGTAGGCAGGTTCGCTTGATCCGCTCGGTCCGCGGCACGATAGCCGGGAGGCGCTGATGCGCGTACTGATCGTCACCGCCGTCCCCGCGGAGCGCGACGCCGTCGTCCGCGGATGCGCTGCGGCCGACGTCGCCGATGTGGTTGAGGTCGCCGTGCCCGGCGGGGTGCTGCACCGGCTGCGGTTGGGCTGCACCGTCGATGTGCTGGCCGCCGGGGTCGGCCCGGCCGCCGCGGCGGCCGGTACCGCCACCGCGCTGACCGTCGCCGCCGCCCAAGGGGCCCCGTACGACCTTGCCGTATCGGCCGGTATCGGCGGCGGCTTCGCGCCCCACGCCCCGCTGGGCTCCGTCGTGGTCGCCGAGGCCGTCGTCGCCGCCGACCTGGGCGCCGAAACCCCCGACGGCTTCGCCCCCGTCACCGACCTCGGCTTCGGAACCGTCGAACACCGGCCGCCGCCCGCGCTCGTCGCCGCCGTCGCCGGGGCGATCGGGACTACTGGGGCGATCGGGGCTGTTGTACGCGGCACCGTGCTCACCGTATCGACCGTGACCGGCAGCGCCGAGCGGGCCGCCGCGCTGCTGCGGCGCCATCCGCGCGCCGTCGCCGAGGCGATGGAGGGCTTCGGGGTGGCCGAGGCTGCCGCCGCCCAGTCCGTTCCCGTACTGGAGATGCGGGCCGTCTCCAACGCGGTCGGCCCGCGCGACCGGGCGGCCTGGCGCATCGGCGAGGCGCTGGACGCCCTGGCGGAGGCGTTCACACGCGCCGTACCCGCCGTAGCCACCGCCCTCGCGGCCCCGACTCCGGGCGCGGCCCCTGACCCCGATCTGGAAGGAAGCCAGCATTGAACCCTCCCCCAGCTGAAGCAGAGGGATCCCTCGCTCAGGAAGCCTCGCAGGTCAGCGACCTGAAAGGTCTTACTCCCTCAGCACCAGCCGGGACGGAACCTGCCCGGTTGCCCGAAAGCATTGAGTCGCACTGGCTTGGTTCTCGCTCAGCGCGTTGTGCACGCTTGGTTCTCGCAACGCACGACACGCAGCTCACCCGACCGCGTGGGCGGTATTTCGCCCTAGAGGTGAAATGCCGTACCTTCCCCTACTCCGCAGGGGCTCGATTCCTCCCCCGCGTGAAGGCGGGGGCATCCTCGAAGGAGGCCAGGTGACTCCGTCGGCAGCCCAGCCGCTCACGATCGCCTACTCGCCCTGCCCGAACGACACCTTCGTCTTCGACGCCTGGGCCCACGGCCGGATCCCGGACGCGCCCGCGCTGGACGTCACGTTCGCCGACATCGACATCACCAACGGGATGGCCGAGCGCGGCGAGTCCGACCTGCTGAAGGTGTCGTACGCGGTGCTGCCCTGGGTGCTGGACGAGTACGCGCTGCTGCCCTGCGGCGGGGCGCTCGGGCGCGGCTGCGGCCCGCTGGTGCTCACCAGGGAGCCGGGCGCGGCGAAGGACCTCGCGGGGAAGACGGTCGCGGTGCCGAGCGAGCGTTCGACCGCGTATCTGCTGTTCCGGCTGTGGGCCGCCGCCGAGGTGCCGGGCGGGGTCGGGGAGATCCGGGTGCTGCCGTTCCACGAGATCATGCCCGCGGTACGGGACGGCCTGGTCGACGCCGGACTCGTCATCCACGAAGCCCGGTTCACCTATCAGAATTACGGCCTGCACCGCCTCGCCGACATGGGCGAGCACTGGGAGCTGACCACCGGACTGCCCATCCCGCTCGGCGCGATCATCGCCAAGCGCTCGCTGGGCGCGGAGCGGCTGCGCGAGCTGGCCGCGACCGTCCGTACGTCGGTCCGGATGGCCTGGGACGACCCGGAGGCGTCGCGTCCGTATGTCCTGGAGCACGCCCAGGAGATGGACCCGCGCGTCGCGGACCAGCACATCGGGCTGTACGTGAACGAGTTCACCGCGGATCTGGGCGAGGACGGCTACGCGGCGGTGCGCGGACTGCTCACGCGCGCGGCAGCCGAGGGACTGGTACCGCCCCTCGGCCCGGACGCACTGGAATTCGCCTAATTCCGTTCGCTTTTACGTTCGTTTACGGCTCGAATGAGAGCATACCGGCGCGGGTTGCGACTCATACATCGAGCCTCATACATCGAGTTGGTCGGCCACTGCGCGCAGCATCCCCGCGATCTTGTGGCCGTGCGCCTTGTCGGGATAACGGCCGCGCTCCAGCTGCTGCGTCACGCTCTCCAGCAGAGTGGTCAAATCCTGGACGATCGACGCCAGCTCGTCCGGCTTACGCCGCTGCGCGGCCGCAACGGACGGCGCCGGATCGAGAAGCGTCACCGAAAGCGCCTGGTCACCGCGGTTTCCCGCGACGACACCGAATTCAACGCGCTGCCCCGGCTTCAGCGAATCCACGCCTTCCGGGAGCACCGACGAGTGCACGAAGACGTCACCGCCGTCATCGCGGGAGAGAAAGCCAAAGCCCTTCTCACTGTTGAACCACTTGACCTTGCCGGTAGGCACGTCTGTCCTCGTCCTCGTCGCTCGTCGGAAAACACGGAAAAAAGCTCTGGATAGCACTACAGCGGGTCGTAAGACCCGCCACCACCAAGGCTAATGGTCCCGAGCCTGGTGACAAGACGTACCCGGGTGGTTCCGGGTGGTTGGCATGCGCGCTCTGGCACCGATCTACCCTGGAGCGGTGAGCAACGAAACCCCGCACGGTGGAACCGGTGGAACCAGCGAAACGGCCCCCGGCGACCGCCTCGTACGCATCGGCGTGATCGTCTTCGCCGTCGGCGCGGTCGCCACCCTCGCGACCGTCGCGCCCCTGTTCCTGGGCGCCGATCCGCTGCCGTCGGTGGCGTACTTCGTCTGCATGCTGATGGGCGTCGGCTTCGCGCTCGCGGCGGCGGGGATGCTGCGGTCGATCGCGGCGCAGCGGCGCGAGGCCGCACGGGTCGCACGGGTCGCGCAGAACAAGTCGTAACGGGGCATACCCCGGCGCGGGGTTACGCCGCGGTGTGGCCCTCCAGCCACGCCGGGAACGCGGTGAGGTCGTCGAGCACGACGTCCGCCCCCGCCCCGCGCAGTTCGCCCGCGGCGCACGGCCCCGTGGCGACCGCAACCGACAGCGCCTCCGCCGTCCGCGCGCCCCGTACGTCGCCGGTGTGGTCCCCGACGTACACCGACGCCCCGTACTCGCGCAGCGCCTCCGCCTTGGCCTCCGCCCACAGCCAGCCGATGACCGCGTCCGCCTCGATGCCCAGGTGGCTCAGGTGCAGCTTGGCGTTCGGCTCGTGCTTCGCCGTGACGACGATGGCGCGCCCGCCGGCCCGCCGCACCGCCGCTATCGCCTCCCGGGCGCCGCGCATGGCGAGCGTCGGGGCGATCGCGAACTCCGGGTACAGCGACCGGTACAGATCGCCCATCTCCTCGATCCGCTCGTCCGGGAACCAGTGCGCCAGCTCCTGCTCCAGCGGCGGGCCGAGCCGGGTGATGGCGAGTTCGGAGTCGATGGGGGTTCCGGTGCGGGCGGACAGCTCCTCGTAGGCGGCCTTGATGCCGGGGCGGGAGTCGATGAGGGTCATGTCGAGGTCGAAGCCGACGGTGAGGGGGGAAGTGCTCGGTGCAGCCATGCCCGTCATTGTGCCTGGCCCATGCATACACTTAGCGTCGCCTTACCTGCGCCGACCCCACGCACGAGAGCCGAACGCGAGAACGATCGAACGGAAGCGATGTCTGAAGACCGGACCAGCAGCCGAAGTCCCAGAGCCGCACTGGTCCGGCGCCGCGTCGGCTGGACGGCCGCGGCCGTCGTCGCCCTCCTCCTCGCCGTGCTGCTCAGCCTCGCCCTCGGCAGCCGCCAGATCGCGCCGAGCCAGGTCCTGGACGCGCTGCTGCACGGGGGCACGAGCGACGCCGCCGACATCGTGCGGTCGCTGCGGCTGCCGCGTACCGTCGTCGGCCTGATGGTCGGCGCGGCGCTCGCCATGGCGGGCACCGTGATGCAGGGCGTCACCCGCAATCCGATCGCCGACCCCGGCGTGCTCGGCATCAGCCAGGGCGCCTCGGTGGGGGTCGTGCTCGCGATCGCCTTCGCCGGGGTGCACACGCTCACCGGGTACGTATGGTTCGCCTTCGCGGGCGCGGGCCTCGCCTCGGTCGCCGTCTACGCCATCGCCTCCGGCGGGCGGGGCGGCGCGAGCCCGGTCAAGCTCGCGCTCGCCGGCGCCGCCGTCAACGCCCTGCTGGTGTCCGTCACCTCGGGCGTGCTGACGACGAAGGCCGCGGCGCTGGACGAGTTCCGGTTCTGGCAGATCGGCTCGCTCGCGGGGCGCGACGCCGAGATTGTCGGCCAGATCTGGCCGTTCCTGCTGGTGGGAACGGTGCTGGTGGCCGCGGTCGCCCGCGGTCTTGACGCGCTGGCGCTCGGCGAGGACGTCGCGAAGGGGCTCGGCCAGAACATCGCCGTCGTACGCGTCCTCGCGGGCCTCGGCGCGACGGTCCTCACGGGCGTGGGCGTCGCCGCCGCGGGCCCGATCGCCTTCGTCGGCCTCGCGGTCCCGCACCTCGCGCGCGCGGTGGTGGGAACGGACCACCGCTGGGTCCTCCCGATGGCCGCCCTGATCGGCCCGGTCATGCTGCTGATAGCGGACGTGGTGGGCCGTCTCGTCTTCCCGCCGAGCGAGGTCCCGGCAGGCGTCATGACGGCCCTGATCGGCGTCCCGTTCCTGGTCACACTGGTGCGACGCAGGACGGTGACGGCATGAGCCCGGTCAGCGGCACCCCTGGCGGCAGCACCGGCGGCAGCACCGGCGGCAGCACCGAGACCATCGCCGACGGGACCGGCGAGAGTGCCGTCTTCGTGCCACGGCCGTCCGCCCGCCCTGTCGGCTACGGCCTCCTCCGCACCGGCCGCCGCGCCTCGTTCCTGCTGCACCGCCGCGCGACCGTCGTCGCCCTCGCGCTGACCACCGCCACGGCGGCCGTGTGCGTCGCGTACCTCTGCCTCGGCGAAAGCCTCATCGCCCCCGCCGACGCCGTGAAGGCCCTCCTGCACACCCAGTACGGCATCGGACAGCCCACCCCGAACGACCTCGTCGTCGGCACCCTCCGTCTCCCCCGTATGACCCTCGGCCTCCTGGTCGGCGCCGCCTTCGGCATCGCGGGCGCGCTCATCCAGACCGTGGCCCGCAACCCGCTCGCCAGCCCCGACATCATCGGCGTGACGCAGGGCGCGAGCGCGGTCACCGTCGGGGCGATGACGTACGGCGTGACGGCCTTCGGCGTGCTGCCGTACGTCTCCGTCGCGGGCGGCCTGGCGGCCGCCGCCCTCGTCTACGTCTTCGCCTGGCGCGGCGGCCTCCAGGCCACCCGCTTCGTCCTCATCGGCATCGGGTTCGCCGTCGCGCTCCGCTCCATCACCCAGCTCTTCCTCACCAAGGGCGACTACCTCGTCGCCCAGCAGGCCAAGGTGTGGATGACCGGTTCCCTCAACGGGCGCGGCTGGGACGAGGCCACCCCGCTCGGCTGGGCGCTGCTGTTCCTGCTGCCCGCCGTCCTGTGGGCGGCGCGGGCGCAGCGCACCGTCTCGATGGACGACGACACGGCGACCGCGCTCGGCGTACGGCTCGGACGGGTACGGCTCGGGCTCGCCACCCTCGGCATCGTCCTCGCCGCGATGGCGACGGGCGCGGCGGGCCCGGTCGACTTCGTGGCGCTGCTCGCCCCGCAGATCGCCCGCCGCATGACCCGTACCGCGCAGATCCCGCTCCTGTGCTCGGCGCTGACCGGCGCGTTCATCGTCGTCGCCGCCGATCTGCTGGCGCGCAAGCTGTTCGCGCCGACCGAACTGCCGGTGGGGGTGCTGACCGCCGCGGTCGGCGCCCCGTATCTGATCCACCTGCTGCTGACGTCCGGGGGACGCGGCCGCAGCAGCCGCAACGGAGGCACCACGGCATGACCGCATCACCATCCGCGTCCGGGGCCGGGGCCGCACACGGGTCCAGGCTCGCCGCCCGCGAGCTGACCCTCGCCTACGAGGACCGGACCGTCGTGGACGGCCTCGACCTGGTGATACCCGACGGCGAGGTCACGGTCATCGTCGGCCCCAACGCCTGCGGCAAGTCCACCCTGCTGCGCGCCCTCGGCCGCCTCCTCAAGCCGCGCGGCGGCGCCGTCCTCCTCGACGGGACGGACCTCGCCCGCATCCCCACCAAGAAGATCGCCCAGTCCGTGGGGCTCCTCCCGCAGACCCCGGTCGCGCCCGACGCGATCACCGTCGCCGACCTCGTCTCCCGCGGCCGCCAGCCGCATCAGCACTGGTGGCAGCAGTGGTCCGACGAGGACGAACGCGCGGTCGGCGACGCGATGGAGCGTACGGACGTGACGGCGCTCGCCGGCCGGCTGGTGGACGAGCTGTCCGGCGGCCAGCGGCAGCGCGTCTGGATCGCGATGGCGCTCGCGCAGGAGACCGGCCTTCTGCTGCTGGACGAGCCGACGACCTACCTGGACATCTCCCACCAGGTGGAGGTGCTGGACCTGGTCCGCCAGCTCAACCACGAGCGCGGCCGTACGGTGGTGGCCGTCCTGCACGACCTCAACCAGGCGGCGCGGTACGCGGACCACCTGATCGCGATGAAGGCGGGACGGATCGTCGCGCGCGGGCGCCCGTCGGAGGTGGTCACGGCGGAACTGGTGCACGAGGTGTTCGGGCTGGAGTCGGTCGTCGTACCGGACCCGGTGACGGGCAGCCCCCTCGTCGTCCCGGGCGCGCCCTGGCAGGCGGAACGAGCGGTGGAGAACGCGTCCGTGAAGGCGGAGCGCGACTAGGCCCTGGCGGGGTTCAGCCGCGGCGGCGCGCCCGCCACACCAGGAAGAGCACCGTGGCGACGGCCGCGCCGCGCACGACCACCGGCCAGGTCTCGGTGAGCACGTCCTTCATCCCGTTCTCCGGGATCCGGTCGCCCCACTTGCCGGTGGTCCGGCCCCACAGCCAGACCATCGCCCCGGCCGCCACCAGGCCGGGCATGCCCATCACCGCCCACTTCGCCTCGGCGCGGGACAGCTTGCCGGTGCTGTACGTGAGCACCCAGCCGAAGCCGAGCAGGACGATGTTGCCCATCACGGCGCCCGCGACGAGCAGCACGATCGCGAGCAGCAGCACCGGGCTGAGCCCCGCCGCCCAACCGGCCCGGGCGCCCGCCGTGCCCTTGTCGCCCTCCGCGCCCGCGGACTTGCCGGAGCCGAGCAGTGCGCGGCGCAGCAGGCCACGCCGACGCGCTCCCTTTCCGCCGGTGTCCGCTTCGACCGCTCCGGCGGCTTCGGCCTCGGCCGCCTCCTCCTCCGCCGCCCGCTTCTCGGCGTCCCGCTTCTCTTGCCGCTCCTGCTCGACCGTCTTGCCGTTGCCGAGCAGTTCGGGCAGCTCGATGCCGCCGACGAAGCCCTCGACGAAGCCGAGCCGGCCGTCCGGATGCTCGGGCTGGGCGAACGGGCCCGGCTCCACGTGCCACCAGTCGGGGTTGGACTCGCCCGGGCCCAGCTCGTCCTGGCCCGCCAGATGCGGCGGGGACGCGGCGGCGGACGAGCGAGGTCCAGGAGTCCTGGGCGTCTCGGGCGCCTCCGGTACGGGCGTGTGTTTGGCGAGGGAGAGCGGGGGGTCACCGCCCGTGCCGTTGGGGTCGCGCGGCAAGGGCACCTTGTTGCTGAGCCCGGTGCGCTCGGCGAGCCCGGCCAGCTTGTCGCGGGCCGCCCGGGCCGCGCCCGACGTACGGGTACTCTCCCCGGTGCCGTCGGCCCCGCTGGAGCCGCCGGACCCGCCGGACCCGCCCGGCGCGTCATCCCCGCCGGACGGCCGACCGCCCGCCGCGGCGACCACCTCGGCGGGCGTGCCCAGCTTGGCCAGAATGCGCTTCACCCCGGCCGGGCTGTCCGTACCGCCCGTCGACCGGCGATGGTCGATGTCGGCCCGCAGCCCGGACACCAGCCGCATCCGTTCACCGGACGGCAGACCCTGCTGCTGAGCCAGGTCCCCGACGCGGCTCAGATAGTCGTAGACGAGCTTTTCGCTCTCGATCCCCACCAAGACCCCTGAGAATGCGCATGGTCGGCGTGTCGGACGGCACCGACGGTACCGTGCGGAGGCTGGATTCCGCCGCACCCCCGGGCGCTCGGCACCCCCGGGTACTGTGGATCGAATGAGCAGCTCGCGTAATCGGGAGGCATGCGTGACCGCAGGGACCGGCCCAGACGCCAGCGGCCGCGCGGCACCCCGCACGCTGGCCGAGGAGCTGCGCACGCGCCCCGACGCGGCCCTCACCGCCCTGCTGCGCGCCCGCCCCGACCTGCTGTCCCCCGTCCCGGGCGACCTCACCCAGCTCGCCACCCGGGCGGGCACCCGCGCCTCGGTCGTACGGGCGGTGGAACGGCTCGACCGCTTCGCCCTCCAGACCGCCGAGGCCCTGGCGGTCGCGCCGGACCCGTGCCCGTACGAGACGTTGAGCGCCCTGATGACGGGGGACGCCCCCGCCGCCGCTCAGGACACCGACCACGGCGACGACCAGGACACCGACCGGGGCACGCGCGCCTCCGTCGTCCCCACGGCTGACGCCCTCGCGACCGACGCCTCGACCGACGCCTTGACCGACGCGTCGACCGACGCCGCCGCGCTCCGCGAACGGGTCGCCGCCGAGCTGCCGCGCGCCGTCGCCACGCTGCGCGCGCAGGCGCTGGTCTGGGGCGGGGACGACCGGCTGCGGCTCGTCCGTACCGCGCGGGAGCTGCTGGCGCCCTCGCCCACCTCGGCGTCCCCGACCGGGCTCGGGCCCACCGTGCACGAGGCCACGACGGGGATGTCGCCGGGGCGGTTGCAGGAGCTGCTGGCGGCGGCCGGGCTGTCGGCCACCCACGATCCGGTGACGGCCGTCGCCGCGTTGACCGAGCTGTTCAACGACCGCGACCGGATGGCGGCGCTGCTCGCCGGGGCGCCCGACGGCGCGGCCGCCGTGCTCGCCAAGCTGACCTGGGGGCCGCCGTACGGGGAGGTGTCCGTCGCCTCCCCCACGCCGCCCGTCGCCTGGCTGCTGGACCGCGGTCTGCTGCTGCCGTCCGGGCCGCGCAACGTCGTCCTCCCCCGCGAGGTCGCCCTGCATCTGCGCGGCGGCCGTGCCCACCGGGCGCCCGAGCCGGTGGCCCCGCCGCTGGCGTTCACCGCGCAGCACGATCCACAGGCTGTGGACAAAGCGGCGGCCGGGCAGGCGTTCACGGCCCTGGCCACCATCGAGGAGCTGCTGGGGGAATGGGAGAGCGCCGGGCCACCCGTGCTGCGCGCGGGCGGGCTGAGCGTGCGCGACCTCAAGCGGACCGCCGTCGCGCTCGACGTCTCCGAGCCGGTGGCCGCCTTCTGGATCGAGCTGGCGTACGCGGCCGGGCTGATGGCCTCCGACGGCGAGACCGACGAGCGGTACGCACCCACCCCCGCCTACGACGACTGGCTGCGGCTGCCCACCGAGGAGCGCTGGGCCGCGCTCGCCACCGCCTGGCTCGCCGCGACCCGTACGTCGGGCCTGGTCGGCGGCCGTGACAACCGGGGCCGCACGCTCTCCGCCCTCGGCCCCGACCTGGACCGCTCCCCGGCCCCCGAGGTCCGCCGCCGCGTCCTCGAACTCCTCGCCACCCTCCCGCCCGGCGCCGCACCCGACCCCGACACCCTGCTGACCCGCCTCCGGTGGGAACGCCCGGCCCACCGAGGCCCCATGGGAGCAGCGGACTCCGAAGGGGCCAGGAGGGACGACCTGCGGTCACGGCTGGCGCGCTGGACCCTCGGCGAGGCCGAACTGCTCGGCATCACGGGCCGCGCCGCGCTCTCGGCCCACGGCCGCGCGCTCCTGGGCCCGGCGGCAAGCGCGGCGGCCAGGGCGACAGCCGGAGCTACGACCAGTGCCACGACCAGTGCTGCGGAGTCGGCCGAGGCGTTCGCCGAGGCCGCCACGACACCCACCGAGGCCGCCGTGCTCGCCGCCGAGGCCGGACGGCTCCTCGCCCCGCTCCTCCCCGAACCCCTCGACCACGTACTCCTCCAGGCCGACCTGACCGCCGTCGCCCCCGGCCCGCTGGAACGGCCGCTCGCCGAAGCGCTCGGGATCCTCGCCGAGGTCGAGTCCAAGGGCGGCGCGACCGTCTACCGCTTCACCCCCGCCTCCGTACGCCGCGCGCTCGACGCCGGGCAGGCCGCCGACGACCTGCACACCTTCCTCGCCGCGCACTCCCGCACCCCGGTTCCGCAGCCCCTCACGTACCTGATCGACGACATCGCCCG
The DNA here is from genome assembly GCF_044332925.1 of Streptomyces sp. NPDC021212. Lineage (NCBI taxonomy): Bacteria > Bacillati > Actinomycetota > Actinomycetes > Kitasatosporales > Streptomycetaceae > Streptomyces > Streptomyces sp. NPDC021212. The sequence goes on along the minus strand of NZ_JBIRPZ010000016.1, from coordinate 50,704 downwards.
TAAGCACGGCCACCTCCGCATCGGCGCGGCCTCCGCCTATCTGCGCTGCGACGACGAGACCCTGCTCGCCGAGATCCTCGCCGACCGCCGCTCCGCGGGGCTGCGCCTGCGCCGTCTCGCCCCCACCGTGCTGGCCGCCCAGGCGCCGCCGGACGCGCTGCTGGAGGGCCTGCGCGCCATGGGATACGCACCGGCCGCCGAATCCGCCGAGGGCGACGTCCTGATCACCCGGGCCGAGGCCCAGCGCACCCCGCCCCGCACACCCCCCGCGCCGGTCCCGGACGGCCCGCCCGTTCCCGACGCCACCCTGCTGGGCGCGGCGGTACGTGCCATCCGCGCCGGCGACCTCGCCGCGACCGCGCCCCACAAGCCCCCGGCCACCGCCACCGGGGCCGCCACCGGGGGAGCCACCGCCGTCGCCGCAACCGGCGACCGTCTCCCCCGCACCACGTCCGCCGACACCCTCGCCACCATGCAGGCCGCGGCCCTCACCGGCTCCGCCGTCTGGATCGGCTACGTCAACGCCGACGGCGCCGCCAGCCAGCGCGTCATCGCCCCGGTCCGCGTCGAGGGCGGCTACGTCACCGCGTACGACCACACCGCCGACGAGATCCGCACGTACCCCCTCCACCGCATCACGGGCGTCGCGGAACTTGCCGACGAGGCGGGCTGAGCGACCCGTCCTGGGCGGCTCAGGTGGCTCAGGCGGAACTGCTCCGCCGCTGCCACCAGTGGTGGCGCCGCGGGTGGAGGGCATGCCCGAGGCGGCGGCCGATCAGGACGTAGCCGAGCAGGGCGCCCGACGTGTTCAGGATGACGTCGTCGATGTCGAAGGCCCGGCCCTCGACGATCGCGCCCTGGGCGACCTCGACCAGCACCATCACCAGCGACGTCACCAGCACCACCCGCACCGCGCCCCGCGCCTTCGGCACGAGCATCGGCAGCAGCACTCCGAAGGGCGCGCCGAGCAGCACATTGCCGCCGATCTGCTTCACCGTGTCCCGGATGGCGGGCTGGTCGATGTAGGCACGCAGGGAATCGCCCGGGCGCAGGTTGGTGTGCACGAGAGCGCTGGATCCCGGCTGCGGCACGAGCGTGGCCTTGGCGAGCGCCGCCGCGAACCCGACCATGCAGACGAACGCCAGCAGCAGCACCAGCACCCGCCCGGCGCGGGAGCCGAACGAATCCCGTTGCAGGGGCGGAGACCCGGAGGGCTCCGCGGGCGCCGCGGGCGCGGGTGAGCCCTGCGGTTTCCGGGCGGCCGCCGCCTTCGCGGCCACCGCGCCGGCCGCCTTCCGCGCCGCACCGGTCTTCTTGGCCGCCACGCCGGACGGCTTCTTCCTCGCCGACCCGGCCACCGGCTTCTTGGCCGCGCCGGCCGTCTTCGCCCGCCCGGACGCCGACGACCCGGCCTTCCCCTTCGCCGCGCTCGCCGTACTCTTCGCGCCCGTCGTGCCCTTCGTGCTCTTCCCGCCCGTCGTGCCCTTCGTGCCCTTCGCGCTCTTCGGCGGCGCCTTCTTCGCCGACGCGCCCTTCACCGTCCGCCGGATCTCCCACCCAGCGATGCTGAACACAGGGACCTACCTCCCAGCCTCGTTCCGGCCCTCCTTGTGTCCCCGCTTGCCCCTCGCCGTGCGGAGTATCCCTGTGGCCCTCCGCCACGCCCGGCCGATGAGGGACACTGGGTCTTTGGCCCCCAGCCGGTGTGGCCGAGGTCGGCAGTACGAAAGGACTCAGGCGCGTGAACGGACCGCTCATCGTCCAGAGCGACAAGACGCTCCTGCTCGAGGTCGACCACGAGCAGGCGGAAGCGTGCCGCCGCGCCATCGCTCCCTTCGCCGAGCTGGAGCGCGCCCCCGAGCACATCCACACCTACCGGGTGACCCCGCTCGGCCTGTGGAACGCGCGCGCCGCCGGGCATGACGCCGAGCAGGTCGTGGACGCGCTCGTGGAGTTCTCGCGCTACCCCGTACCGCACGCCCTGCTGGTCGACGTCGCCGAGACGATGGCCCGCTACGGGCGGCTGCGCCTCCTCAAGCACCCCACGCACGGGCTGGTCCTGGAGACCAGCGACCGTCCCGTGCTGGAGGAGATCCTGCGGTCGAAGCGGGTCCAGCCGCTGGTCGGGGCCCGTATCGACCCGGACACGGTCGTCGTCCACCCCTCCGAGCGCGGCCAGATCAAGCAGACGCTGCTCAAGCTGGGCTGGCCCGCCGAGGACCTGGCCGGTTACGTGGACGGCGAGGCGCATGCCATCGACCTGCACGAGGACGGCTGGGCGCTGCGCCCGTACCAGAAGCAGGCCGTCGAGGGGTTCTGGCACGGCGGCTCGGGCGTCGTCGTCCTGCCCTGCGGGGCCGGAAAGACGCTGGTCGGGGCGGGTGCGATGGCCACCGCGAAGTCGACCACGCTGATCCTGGTCACCAACACCGTCTCGGCCCGCCAGTGGAAGCACGAGCTGGTGCGCCGCACCTCCCTCACCGAGGAGGAGATCGGCGAGTACAGCGGTACGCGGAAGGAGATCCGCCCGATCACCATCGCCACGTACCAGGTGCTCACCACCAAGCGGAAGGGCATCTACCCGCACCTGGAGCTGTTCGACTCCCGCGACTGGGGCCTGATCATCTACGACGAGGTGCATCTGCTGCCCGCGCCGGTCTTCAAGTTCACGGCGGACCTCCAGGCCCGCCGCCGCCTCGGCCTGACCGCCACGCTCGTACGGGAGGACGGCCGCGAGTCCGACGTCTTCTCGCTCATCGGCCCCAAGCGCTTCGACGCGCCCTGGAAAGAGATCGAGGCGCAGGGCTACATCGCGCCCGCCGACTGCGTCGAGGTCCGCGTCAACCTCACCGAGACCGAGCGGCTGGCGTACGCGACCGCCGAGACCGAGGAGAAGTACCGCTACTGCGCCACCACCGCCTCCAAGCAGCGGATCACCGAGGCGCTGGTGGCCAAGCACAAGGGGCAGCAGACGCTGGTCATCGGCCAGTACATCGACCAGCTGGACGAGCTGGGCGAGCATCTGGACGCGCCCGTCATCAAGGGCGAGACGACCAACGCGCAGCGCGAGAAGCTGTTCGACGCCTTCCGGGAGGGCGAGCTGTCCGTCCTCGTCGTCTCGAAGGTCGCCAACTTCTCCATCGACCTCCCCGAGGCCACCGTCGCCATCCAGGTCTCCGGCACGTTCGGATCGCGGCAGGAGGAGGCCCAGCGGCTCGGCCGGGTGCTGCGGCCGAAGGCCGACGGCCACCCCGCGGTCTTCTACTCGGTCGTGGCGCGCGACACCATCGACCAGGACTTCGCGGCGCACCGCCAGCGATTCCTGGCCGAGCAGGGGTACGCGTACCGGATCGTGGACGCGAGCGCGCTGCTCGCGGACGAGGACGTCTGACGCCGGCCCGGACCCCGGCCAACTCCACCTGAACAGGGCACGAACCGAAGCCGACGTAAATCATTCGCGGCCCGTCCGCGCCGTGGCTACAATCCTCCGTCTTGCCGCCTCCCGCTCGGGAGAGCCGTCGGCCGGACGGAAACCGGCTGGCATCTCGTACGTACCGCAACTCTGCTTCGTGTACCCGCCGGAGGCCCCGCCGTGCCCTCGCACGCCCCTGACCGCTCAGAATCCCCGCTGCCGGACCCGCTCGCGCGGGAACGCGCCCACCTCGCCGCCTCCCGCGCCGCCCTGCGCGCCATGCGCGCCGACGCGGAGGCCCTCGACCTCCGGGACGTCGCCGCCAACTGGGTCAACGCCGAAGCCCTGCACCACCAGGTCAGCGAGCGCATCAAGGCACTCGCCGACCTCTCCCACACCCCGCTCTTCTTCGGCCGCCTCGACTATCTGCACGCGCCGGGCGCGGAAGCCGCGGAGGGAGCCGAGGGCGAATCCTTCTACATCGGCCGCCGCCATGTGCACGACGCCGACGGCGACCCCATGGTCATCGACTGGCGCGCCCCCGTCTCGCAGCCCTTCTACCAGGCGTCCAAGAAGGCGCCCATGGATGTCGAACTGCGCCGCCGCTTCGGTTACACCGGCGGCGAGCTGACCGCGTACGAGGACGAAAAGCTCAGCGATCCCAGCGAGGCGGAGCAGACCAGCAAGCTGCTCCAGTCCGAGATCGAGCGGCCGCGCGTCGGCCCCATGCGGGACATCGTCGCGACGATCCAGCCCGAGCAGGACGAGATCGTCCGCGCCGGAATCGGCGGCACCGTCTGCGTCCAGGGGGCGCCGGGCACCGGGAAGACGGCCGTCGGCCTGCACCGCGTCGCCTATCTCCTCTACGCCCACCGCGAGCGGCTGGCCCGCTCCGGCACCCTCGTCATCGGCCCGAACCGCTCCTTCCTCCACTACATCGAGCAAGTCCTGCCCGCGCTGGGTGAGTTGCAGGTCGCCCAGGCCACCGTCGAGGACCTGGTGGCGCGCCCCGCCACGGGCGTCGAGGTGCGCGGCGCCGACTCCGCCGACGTGGCCCGTATCAAGGGCGACGCCCGCATGGCCGAGGTGCTGCGCCGGGCCCTGCGCTCGCACGTCACCCCGCCCACCGAACCGTGCGTCGTGGTCCGCGGCTCGCGCCGCTGGCGGGTTCCGGCGTACGAGATCGAGGAGACCGTGGCGGAACTGCTCGCCCGCGACATCCGTTACGGCGCGGCCCGCGACGCCCTGCCGCAGCGCATCGCGCACGCCGTGCTCGTCCGCATGGAGCAGGCGGGCGAGGCCCCCGACGACCGCGTCCAGGACGCGGTGGCCCGTAACCCCGCCGTGAAGGCGGCCGTCAAGGCCATCTGGCCGCCCGTCGACCCCGCCAAACTCGTGCTGCGGTTGCTCTCCGACGCCGACTTCCTGGCCGCTCACGCCGACGGCATCCTCACCGCCGACGAACAGAAGACCATCCTGTGGGCCAAGCCGCCGCGCAGCGTGAAGTCCGCGAAGTGGTCCCCGCCGGACGCCGTGCTCGTCGACGAGGCCACCGACCTCATCGAACGCACGCATTCCCTCGGCCATGTGGTCCTGGACGAGGCACAGGACCTGTCCCCCATGCAGTACCGCGCCGTCGGCCGGCGCTGCACCACCGGCTCCGCCACCATCCTCGGCGACCTCGCCCAGGGCACCACCCCCTGGGCCACGGACAACTGGGACGAGGCCCTCACCCACCTCGGCAAACCCGGCTCCGCCGTCGAGGAGCTGACCCAGGGCTTCCGGGTGCCGCGCGAGGTGATCGCGTACGCGTCGCGCCTGCTGCCCGCCATCGCGCCCGGCCTGTCGGAGGCCACCTCGATCCGCGAGGCGGCGGGCGACTTCGCCGTACGGGCCGTGGCGGCCGCCGACCTGGACGCGGCCGTCATCACCGCCTGCCACGAAGCCCTGTCCCACGAGGGCTCGATCGGCCTGATCGCGGCCGAAGCCCGCATCCCCGCCCTGGCCTCCGCCCTCGACGCGGCGGGCCTGACCCACCTCTCCCCCGGCGAGGAGACCAGCCCCGACGCCCGGCTGACCCTGGTGCCCGCGACGCTGGCCAAGGGTCTGGAGTACGACTACGTGGTCCTGGACGAACCGGCCGCCGTGGTCGACGGCGAACCCGACGAACGCACGGGCCTGCGCCGCCTGTACGTGGCCCTGACCCGAGCCGTCTCGGGCCTGACGGTGGTGCACGCGGCCCCACTGCCGGAGCGGCTGGCGTCGTAGCACCTGCCGGTGGGCGCAACCGGTGAGTGTGATGGGGGGCGGGAGCGATCCCGACCCCCATGCTCCACAGTCCTCAGCCCACCGGCACCGGGGCGTCGAGCGCGATACGCCACTCCTCCACGGCCGCCGCGTCCACCGAGCCGTGCCATCCGCCGGGCCGGGCCGCGCTGCCGATGTGGAAGGCGGTGACGCCCGCGGCGCGCAGCTCGGGAAGGTGGTCGAGGCGAAGGCCCCCGCCGACCATGATCCGCGCCTCGTACCCCGGCGCACCGGCACGGGCGACCTCGCCCCGGAGGGTCGGCAGACCGTGGTCGACGCCGTGGGCCGAGCCGGCGGTGAGGTACGTGTCCAGGCCCGGAAGCCCGGCCAGCTGCCGACGGAGCACGTCGCGGTCGGCGGCGCGGTCGATGGCCCGGTGGAAGGTCCAGCGACTCTCGTCCACCCCCGGCCCGGCGCCGACGACCTCGATCAGCGCGGCGACGGCGGTCAGGTCCGCCAGACCGTCGGAGGCGAGGAAGCCCAGCACGAACTCGTCCGCCCCCTCCGCGTGGAGCGCGGCGGCCTTGCGGCAGAGCGCGTCGACGGCCGCGGCGTCCCCCGCCGCGAATCCGTCGCAGGCCCGGAGCATCACCCGCACCGGCAGATCCACCGCCGAACGGACGGCGGCGAAGGTCTCCCGGGAGGGCGTCAGCCCATCGGCGGCCATGTCGGTGACCAGCTCAAGACGGTCCGCCCCTCCGGCCTCTGCCGCGATCGCGTCCTCCGGATGGAGGGCGATAACCTCGAGAATTGGTCTAGACATGCCGTACAGCTTGCCATACCGCCGGTCCGCCGCAACCCACGCCCCTTCACAATGGGCCCATGTCCGACCACCCCGCGCTCCTCAACCGCTGGGCGCTCCTCCTCAACAGCGCCCGCGACACCACCACCCCCGACCCCGCCCCATACGGCCGCGACCTCCTCTCCCGCTGGGCCGAACCCCAGCGCCGTTACCACACCACCGACCACCTGATCGCGGTACTGGACCGCGTAGACGAGCTGCTGGAGCACACCGAGGCCCCCGACCCCGACGCGATCCGCCTGGCCGCCTGGTTCCACGACGCGGTCTACCTGCCCGACCGCTCGAACAACGAGGACCGCAGCGCCCGCCTCGCCGAACGTGCCCTCCCGGAAGCGGGCGTCCCGGAGGCCCGCGTCACCGAAACCGCCCGCCTCGTCCGCCTCACCACCGACCACGACCCCGCCGAGGGCGACACCAACGGCGAAGTCCTCTGCGACGCCGACCTGGCCGTACTGGCGGGCTCTCCCGACGAGTACAGCGCCTACGCGGCGGCGGTCCGCGAGGAGTACGCCTTCGTCCCCGACGACGCCTTCCGCGAGGGCCGCGCGAACGTCCTCCGCCACCTGCTGGGCCTGCCCTGCCTGTTCCGCACGCCGGTCGGCCACGACCGCTGGGAGCCTGCGGCCCGCCGCAACATGACCACGGAGCTGGAGCTGCTGGGCGCGTAATATGTACCGTTCGCGGCACTCACCACGGCACGGTCTGTTCCCTAGTAGCCGACCTCGTACGCGCGCCCGTCCTCGACGCGGCCCCCAGCGCTCTGGTCGTCACGTGGCCACCGACCGCTCCCGCACGGCACATCGAGGCCTTCGTCCGAGTCGCAACGACCGTGGCGGCCCGCCGTCGCCACATGAACCAAACGCCGACCGACGCCGAATTTTCCTGACAAACCGGGTGGGTCAAGCGGCGGCAAACGCTCCGCGTATGAGAGCGGAGACGAACGACGACCAGCCGTCTGTGGAGACGAGCAGCGCCGGGCCGTGGGGGTCCTTGGAGTCGCGGACCGGGACCGTGCCGTGGGTCTGGGCGAAGGTGCGGGAGAACTCGACGCATTGGCCACCGTTGGCGTCACTGTAGGAGGACTTGGTCCACTCGGCGGCGGTGAGATTCAAGTCAGCGCCCATGCGCGGTACTCCTTCGCCAGGGTCTTGATCAGGCCGTTGGCTAGTTCTGTGTCCTCCCTCCTACCCAGGTCCCGCTGGACAGCACCGTCGTGCGACTCCGGTTCATCCCGAACGGCGGCCCGGGTAGCGGATCGGCTTGCGGCAGTCCGGGGCGGCGGTGGGTGGCGACTGACCGTCGAGCGCGTAGCACAGGGTCGCGTGCAGGTGCTCCGCCGCGGTGAGGGTCAACCGCAGCTCGGCCGTGCCGAGGAGTTGGCCGCCTCGGCTGATCTGGAGCGGGAGAGCGAGACCGCCGTCATCCAAGCGGCGCACCTTCCACTCCGGGGCGTGACTGATCCGCAAATCCATCATGACGACTCCCGCCCGCTTCCGGCCCTGCTACGGGCGATCCGCAATACGTCGTTCAGCGCCTCGCACAACCGGTTGGCCAGAAACCGAAGCTCACTCACGGTCGCCTTGCGGTCAGCCAGCAATTCGCTCGCGTGGCCGAGCAGCCCGGCCCCCATCTCCAGTTGCAGGGCCTCGACGTCGTCCGCCCTTGCGTTCAGCGGGCTCTGGTCGGTGTCCGAGATCAGGTAACACGGCTTGCCGTTCGCGGTGCGCCAAGGAAGCAGTCGCGGGGCGGGCGGCGGGGAGACGAAATGTGGACTCATCTGTTCGGGAGTAGAGGGGCTAGGGTCGATCACGTCATCAGCTCCGTTCAGCTGGTGGGCACGCCCCGGGATCGACCGAATGATCGCGCCGGCTATGGAGTCCGCTGGGCTGTCGCCCCGACAGCTCGCTGTCCGGGTGGGTGTTTCCGGCAAGACCGTTGAGCGGTGGATCGCGGACGAAGAACTCATCCCGCACTCCAGAAACCGGTCGGATGCCTCTGAGACGTTGGGAGTGGAAGCAGCGATGCTGTGGCCGAAGTCGGTGCGGAACCGGCTCAAGTCCGAGGGCGACCAAGAGATCATTCAGAGCTATCCGTACAGGTCCGCATGCCCGTCTACGCTCTGGGGCGATCTCATCACCAACGCGAAGGAAGAACTCTTCTTCGCTGGTTACACCTCCTACTTCCTGTGGACCCAGGTGCCCGCCCTCTCCGAGACGCTGCGGCGAAAGGCGGAGAGCGGCTGCCGGGTCCGCTTTCTGCTCGGCGACCCCACCGGGCCGGTGACCCGGCAGCGGGAAGAGATCGAAGACGTCGCATTGACGGTCTCCACGCGCATCAACATGACCCTGGAGCAGTTGGCCAAGATGGGCACCGTGGGCGGGCTTGAGGCTCGGTTCTCGGCGGCAGCCGACGCCATGAACCACGTCTCGCTCTCGGTCTTCCGCTTCGACGACCAGGCACTCGTCACTCCCCACCTGGCCAGGCTCGTCGGCCATGATTCGCCGCTGATGCATCTGCGGCGGCGCGGTGATGGCGGGATGTTCTCCCGTTTCGCCGAGCACGCGGAAGAGCTGTGGGGGTCCGGCGGTACGCCCATTCCTCAGCATCACTCGCGGTAGCGAGACTTCGGCCATGACGATCACTCCCCCCGTGATGCCGCAAGGCCCGCCTCCCCTCGGCGGGTTCGCCTCTCAATCCTCTATCACTCTCCGTGATGACACCAGGTCGCAGCCACCGCACCACCATTTCGAGTGAACGTTCGGGAGATGCGGACCGCGCCAGCCGAGGAATGGCGGGCCAGCTGCGGGCGTTGACGTCGGCATGCCCATCGCCGTTTATGTACTTGGCCTGTCCGTCTTCGCCCTAGGAACCTCGGAGTTCATGCTGTCCGGGCTGCTGCAACCCGTAGCGGCAGACATGGGGGTGACGATCCCCACAGCCGGGCTGCTCATATCGGCGTTCGCGATCGGGATGGTGGTCGGGGCGCCGGTGCTGGCGGCGGCCACCCTGCGGCTGCCGCGCCGGACGACGTTGATCGCGCTGCTCGCCGTCTTCGGGCTCGGGCAGGTCGCGGGGGCGGTGGCGCCGTCGTACGGGGTGTTGTTCGCGTCGCGGGTGGTGAGCGCGCTCGCGTGTGCCGGGTTCTGGGCCGTGGGGGCGGCGGTGGCCGTGTCGTTGGTACCGGTGAACGCGCGGGCGCGGGCCATGGCGGTGATGGTCGGCGGACTCAGCGTCGCGAACGTCGTGGGCGTTCCGGCCGGGGCCTTCCTCGGGCAGCACGCGGGATGGCGGGCGGCCTTCTGGGCCGTGGCCGGGCTGTCGGTGGTCGGGCTCATCGGGGTGATCGCGCTCGTACCGCGTACGGAGGTGCCGACCGGAGAGGACCGGCCGCGGCTGCGGAGCGAGTTGCGGATCTACCGGGACCGGCAGGTCTGGCTCGCGCTGGTCACGACCGCGCTGAGCGGGGGCGCGGTCTTCTGCCTGTTCTCGTACCTCGGGCCGCTGCTCACGGACGTGGCGGGGCTGGACGAGGGCTGGGTGCCGACGGTGCTGGCGCTGTTCGGGGTCGGCGCGCTGATCGGTACGGCGGTCGGCGGGCGGATCGCGGACGCGCACCTGTTCGGGACGATGTACGGCGGCATCACCGCCTCGACGGTGGTGCTGAGCGTCCTGGCGCTGACCGCGCACAGCCCGGTCGCGGCCGTGGGCCTGGCGCTGCTTCTCGGCTTCACCGCCTTCTTCACCGCGCCCGCGCTCAACGCCCGCATGTTCAACGTCGCGAACGCCGCCCCGACGCTCGCGGGTGCGACCACCACGTCCGCCTTCAACATCGGCAACACGGTGGGCCCCTGGCTCGGCGGCCTGGTCATCGACGCGGGCTGGGGCTACCCGGCGGTCGCCTGGACGGGCGCGGCCCTCGCCGGTACGGGCATCGTGACCACGGCGATCGCGGCGCGGCTGCACCGGGCGGAGGGGCCGGCGTCGCGCGTGATCGCCACCGGGCAGACGCCGGCGGCCGCGCACGAGGTGGAGGCGGCGTGGGAAGCGGGGCGAGTTCAGTAGTAAGCCCTCAGCCCCGGCCCTCAGCCGCTCGCAGACCCCCGCGCCGCACGCCCCCGGCCCGCAGACGCCCGCGCCGCAGGCACCTTACGGCGCCGCAGCCCCGCCGCCGTGAGCCGCCGCAGCAGCTCCTTGCTGCCGACCTCCTCCGCCCCCGCGCGGACCGCCCGCGCGTAGAGGTCGCTCGGGACGTCGTAGTGGTCGCGGTCGAAGCCGCGGCGCGGGGCGCCGATGCGGGTGGCGAAGGCGTGGAGTTCGTCGTACGAAACGTCGCTCACGAGGTGTGACCACATGCGGCCGTGGCCCGGCCACGAGGGCGGGTCGATCAGTACGGCCATCAGAGAGTGGTCCCCAGCGAGCCCACGGGGGCCACCGCGACCGCCGTCTTGCCGCAGACCCAGTGCGGGTCGGGGCCCAGTTCGGGTTCCACGTCGAGGGCGTGGAGGTCGCCGCCCGTGGTGCAGACGGGGCACAGGGGCCAGCGTCCGTAGCGTTCCAGCAGGGAGTCCTGGACGTCCTGGGCGACCAGACCGGCGACGTATGCCACGCCTTCCGGCCATTGCTCGACCCACCAGCGGCGGTGCGCGATGGCGTCCTCGACGAGCGAGACGATGTCGGCGTGGGCGACGTCTCCCGCCGCGAGGTCGGCCAGGACGAGCGCCCGTGCCGCGTGCAGTGCATGTTCGAGCTTCATGGGTCCCATTGTCACCTTTGCTTCGTCGGGCCGCCCTCCAGCACAGGTTCCGCCCAGGGAAGCGCATGGTAACGGCCTCCGCGCGCGGTCTTGACGGGCCTCGTGGCCGGAAATAGTTTTCAGATGTGAGTAGCAAGTTGAAGGAAACTTTCACTCCCCTCACCGACCCCGCCGTGCCCGCCCCCTCCGCCCTCGCGGCGAAGGTCCGCACCCTTGGCCCCTCCATGACCCGCTCGATGCAGCGCGTCGCCGAGGCCGTCGCGGGCGATCCGGCGGGCTGCGCGGCGCTCACCGTCACCGGCCTCGCGGAGCGCACCGGTACCAGCGAGGCCACCGTCGTACGCACCTCCCGGCTGCTCGGCTACCCCGGATACCGCGATCTGCGCCTCGCGCTCGCCGCACTCGCCGCGCAGCAGGCGGCAGGGCGAGCGCCGGCCGTCACGGCGGACATCGCGGTCGACGACCCGATCGGCGACGTGATCGCCAAGCTCGCGCAGGAGGAGCAGCAGTGCCTGGCCGACACCGCCGCCGGGCTCGACACCGGCCAGGTCGAGGCCGCGGTCGCCGCGGTCGCCGCCGCCCGCCGAATCGACGTGTACGGCATCGGCGCGTCGAACCTGGTCGCCCAGGACCTGGTGCAGAAGCTGCTGCGGATCGGCCTGATCGCGCACGCGCACGCCGATCCGCACCTGGCCGTCACCAACGCCGTACAGCTGCACTCCCGCGACGTCGCGCTCGCGATCACCCATTCGGGCCGCACGACGGACGTCATCGAGCCACTGCGCGTCGCCTTCGAGCGCGGGGCGACCACCATCGCGATCACCGGCCGCCCGGACGGCGAGATCGCGCAGTACGCGGATCTCGTCCTCACCACCTCCACCGCGCGCGAGAGCGAGCTGCGCCCGGCGGCCATGTCCAGCCGCACCAGCCAGCTGCTGGTGGTGGACTGCCTGTTCATAGGCGTGGCGCAGCGCACGTACGAGAGCGCGGCGCCCGCCCTGTCCGCCTCGTACGAGGCCCTCGCGCACCGGCACGACCCCCGCCCCCGCCACCGCTGAGACCGGCCCGCCACCGCTGGGACCGGGTGGCCAAGGCCGCCGCACCGCCACCACCACCCCCCACCATCACGCTGAGACAGGGAAAGAGCCGCTTCGCCATGACTTCCGCCGCCGATCAGCAACAGCAGCAACAGCGACAGCTCCGCGCCCAGCTGGAGACCCTCACCACCGAGGCGTTCCGCCCCGAACTCGCCGAGATCGACCGGCTCGACACCGTCGAGATCGCCCGCATCATGAACGCCGAGGACGCCGGGGTCCCCGCCGCCGTCGCCGCCCAGCTCCCCCGGATCGCCGCCGCCATCGACGGCATCGCCGCGCGCATGGCGGGCGGCGGACGGCTGGTGTACGCGGGCGCGGGCACCGCCGGGCGGCTCGGGGTGCTCGACGCGAGCGAGTGCCCGCCCACCTTCAACGCCCGGCCGGACCGGGTGGTCGGCCTGATCGCGGGCGGGGAGACCGCAGTGATGTCGTCCGTGGAAGGGGCGGAGGACAGCGCGGAGGTGGCCGCCGAGGACCTGGACCGGATCGGGATCGGCCCGGACGACGCGGTCGTGGGCGTCTCGGCCTCCGGCCGCACCCCGTACGCCGTGGGCGCCGTCGAGCACGCCCGCCGCCGCGGGGCGCTCACGGTCGGGCTGTCGTGCAACGCGGGTTCGGCGCTCGCCGCGGCCGCCGACCACGGCGTCGAGGTCGTCGTCGGACCGGAGCTGCTCACCGGCTCCACCCGGCTCAAGGCGGGTACGGCGCAGAAGCTCGTGCTCAACATGATCTCGACCATCACCATGATCCGGCTGGGCAAGACCTTCGGGAATCTGATGGTCGACGTGCGCGCCTCGAACGAGAAGCTGCGGGCGCGCACGCGTCGTATCGTCTCGCTGGCGACCGGCGCCACGGACGAGCGGATCGAGAGCGCGCTGACGGCCACCGACTGGGAGGCCAAGAACGCCATCCTGACCATCCTCGGCGGCGTGGACGCGCCCACCGCCGAGAAGCTGCTCGCCGAGGCGAACGGACACCTCCGGGCGGCCCTCGAAGCGGCGGGAGCATAACGGCACACAGCACGGCGGCGGGGCGGCACCCCTGGGAGAAAGGGTGCCGCCCCGCCGTCGTCTGTGGACGGTGTGACCGACCGGCGCGCGGGGCGCCGAAGCCGATCAGAAGTCCATGTCACCGCCCGGCATGCCGCCCGGGGCGCCCGCCGGAGCGGCCTTCTCGGGCTTGTCGGCGATGACGGCCTCGGTGGTGAGGAACAGCGCGGCGATCGACGCGGCGTTCTGCAGCGCGGAGCGCGTGACCTTGGCCGGGTCGATGATGCCCTCGGCGATCAGGTCGATGTACTCACCGGTCGCGGCGTTGAGGCCGTGGCCCGGGGTCAGGTTGCGCACCTTCTCCACCACGACGCCGCCCTCGAGGCCGGCGTTGACGGCGATCTGCTTCAGCGGGGCCTCCAGGGCCAGGCGCACGGCCTGGGCACCGGTGGCCTCGTCGCCCTCGAGCTCCAGCTTCTCGAAGACCGAGACGGTCTGGAGCAGGGCCACGCCACCACCGGCGACGATGCCCTCCTCGACGGCGGCCTTGGCGTTGCGCACCGCGTCCTCGATGCGGTGCTTGCGCTCCTTCAGCTCGACCTCGGTCGCGGCACCGGCCTTGATGACGGCCACGCCGCCGGCCAGCTTCGCCAGGCGCTCCTGGAGCTTCTCGCGGTCGTAGTCCGAGTCGGAGGACTCGATCTCGGCGCGGATCTGGTTGACGCGGCCCTGCACCTGGTCGGTGTCGCCGGCGCCGTCCACGATGGTGGTCTCGTCCTTGGTGACGGTGACCTTGCGGGCGCGGCCGAGCAGGTCGATGCCCGCGTTCTCCAGCTTGAGGCCGACCTCCTCGGAGATGACGGTGCCACCGGTGAGGATGGCGATGTCGCCGAGCATGGCCTTGCGGCGGTCACCGAAGCCCGGGGCCTTGACGGCGACGGACTTGAAGGTGCCACGGATCTTGTTGACGACCAGGGTCGCCAGCGCCTCGCCCTCGATGTCCTCGGCGATGATCAGCAGCGGCTTGCCGGACTGCATGACCTTCTCGAGCAGCGGGAGGAGGTCCTTCACGCTGGTGATCTTCGAGTTGACGATCAGGATGTACGGGTCGTCGAGCGACGCCTCCATACGCTCCATGTCCGTCGCGAAGTACGGGGAGATGTAGCCCTTGTCGAAGCGCATGCCCTCGGTGAGCTCGAGCTCGAGCCCGAAGGTCTGCGACTCCTCGACGGTGATGACGCCTTCCTTGCCGACCTTGTCCATGGCCTCGGCGATCAGCTCGCCGATCTGGGTGTCGGCGGCGGAGATGGAGGCGGTGGAGGCGATCTGCTCCTTGGTCTCCACGTCCTTGGCCTGCTCGAGCAGCTGGGCGGAGACGGCCTCGACGGCCTTCTCGATGCCGCGCTTGAGGGCCATCGGGTTGGCGCCCGCGGCAACGTTCCGCAGGCCCTCCTTGACCAGCGCCTGGGCGAGGACGGTCGCGGTCGTCGTGCCGTCACCGGCGACGTCGTCCGTCTTCTTCGCGACCTCCTTGACCAGCTCGGCGCCGATCTTCTCGTACGCGTCCTCGAGTTCGATCTCCTTGGCGATGGACACACCATCGTTGGTGATCGTGGGGGCGCCCCACTTCTTCTCGAGGACGACGTTACGGCCCTTGGGGCCGAGGGTGACCTTGACGGCGTCGGCGAGCTGGTTCATCCCGCGCTCGAGGCCGCGCCGCGCCTCCTCGTCGAACGCGATGATCTTGGCCATGTGAAGTGGTCCTCCCAAGACGGGGTGGATTGCTCCGGACCGCGCCTGGCGCCCGCGACGGACGGCCTGCCTGCCGTGCGGTTCCTTGCCCCGCGCGGCGTCGGCTTGCCTCACCGACCCGATCCTTCTGTCACTCTCACCTTCAGAGTGCTAACGCAATAATTAGCACTCGACCCATGAGAGTGCAAGCGCCCGATGGGCGTCAAGAGGCGCCGGGAGAGATGAGCGGCGGGGCCCGGGACATGCCAGAGGGCCCACCCCCTCGCGAGGTACGGGCGACCCGGGACATGCCAGAGGGCCCGTCCCCTCGCGGGGTACGGGCCCTCCGGACTTCAGTCAGCTGCCTCGCGTTCGGCGCGTCAGCCTACGGCCACGCGGACCATGTCCGCCTGCGGGCCCTTCTGGCCCTGCGAGATCTCGAACTCGACCCGCTGGCCTTCCTCGAGGGTGCGGTAACCGTCCATCTGGATCGCACTGTAGTGGACGAACACGTCCGCACCACCGTCGACCGCGATGAAGCCGTACCCCTTCTCCGCGTTGAACCACTTGACGGTGCCCTGAGCCATTCCTAACTCCCCTATTGCTGGCCCTTGCGCAGGACCGCACTCCGCGGACCCGGGTCAGACCTCACCCCCCGAGTCGAGGGGGGTGTGCGCCGGAACGCGTCGACCGCCGCTGAATGTATCCGTCCCAACGCCCTCTGCAACAGGTCAATTGGACGAGAATTCTGGGCGCGGCCGATCGGGAATAAGTGGAGAATTCCTGTGAAGTTCGGGCAAACCTGGCGGGACATAGGGCATCAACCCGACAAATCGCGCACACACTTTGCGCACAAGTTGACGAGTTCTCATATGTGGTGGCGCCGGGGCCGCTGGGGAGGCGGGGCAACTGTATCGCGATTCAACACACGGAATCGCCCCGTCCGTTTCTTCCCGGACGGGGCGATTTCCAGAGGTGAGAGGGGTGATGGAGCGTCAGCAGCCACCCGCGACCGCGGGGATGATGGACACTCCGGCGCCGTCCGGCGTGGCCGTGGCCAGGCCCTCGGCGAACCGCACGTCATCGTCGTTGACGTAGACGTTCACGAAGCGGCGCAGCTTGCCGGTGTCGTCCAGGACGCGGGCCGCGATGCCCGCGTGGTTCTTCTCCAGGTCCGCCAGAACCTCGGCGAGGGTCGCGCCCTCGGCGCTGACCTCGGCCTGGCCGCCGGTGTAGGTACGCAGGATGGTCGGGATTCGGACGTTGACGCTCATGCGAGGCCAGCCTCTCGGAACGAGTCAAGGGTGGGGCGGATGATGGCGGAGGGGCCCGTGGTGGGGGCCACCGCGTCGAGGGTCTTGAGGCCGTCGCCGGTGTTGAGGACGACGGTCGTCAGGGACGGGTCGAGCAGACCGTCCTCGATCAGCTTCTTCGTCACGCCGACGGTCACGCCGCCCGCGGTCTCCGCGAAGATCCCCTCGGTGCGGGCGAGCAGCTTGATCGCGTCGACCACCTGCTCGTCGGTGACGTCCTCCACCGCCCCGCCGGTGCGGCGCGCGATGTCGAGGACGTACGGGCCGTCCGCCGGGTTGCCGATGGCCAGCGACTTGGCGATGGTGTTCGGCTTCTGCGGGCGCACCACGTCGTGGCCCGCCTTGAAGGCGGTGGAGACCGGGGAGCAGCCCTCGGCCTGCGCGCCGAAGATCTTGTACGGCTTGTCCTCGACCAGACCGAGCTTGATCAGCTCCTTGAGCCCCTTGTCGATCTTGGTGAGCTGGGAGCCGGAGGCGATCGGGATGACGATCTGGTCCGGCAGCCGCCAGCCGAGCTGCTCGCAGATCTCGTACGCCAGGGTCTTGGAGCCCTCGCCGTAGTACGGCCGCAGGTTGACGTTGACGAAGCCCCAGCCCTCGCCCACGGGGTCGCCGATCAGCTCGCTGCAGAAGCGGTTGACGTCGTCGTACGTACCCTCGATGCCGACCAGGTCACCGCCGTAGACAGCGGCCATGACGACCTTGCCCGCCTCCAGGTCGTGCGGGATGAAGACGCACGAGCGGAAGCCGGAACGGGCGGCCGCGGCGCCCACCGCGCCGGCCAGGTTGCCGGTGGAGGAGCAGGACAGGGTGGTGAAGCCGAAGGTGCGGGCCGCCTGGACGGCGATGGCGACGACCCGGTCCTTGAAGGAGTGGGTCGGGTTGCCGGAGTCGTCCTTGACGTGCAGCTCGCCGGTGACGCCCAGCTCACGGGCGAGCCGGTCGGCCTTGACGAGCTGGGTGAAGCCCGGGCTCAGGCTGGGGAGCGTGGCCACGTCCGTGGGGACGGGCAGCAGCGGCGCGTAGCGCCAGATGTTGTCCGGACCGGCCTCGATCTGCTTCCGCAGGGCCTCCGGGTCGCCGCTCGGCAGCTCGTACGCCACCTCGAGCGGCCCGAAACACGACCCGCACGCGAAGATCGGGCCGAGGTCGAAGCGCTCACCGCACTCGCGGCAGGACAGGGCGACGGCGGGGCCGAAAGCGGCAGCGGAAGTGGTTGAGCTTTCGACGGATTGCACAGCCATGGAGGCGAGGCCCTTTCTCCTCATCTTCCTCGGGACGCATTTCGCCACGAGACGGAATTGGCACCTTCCCGAGCTGGGAGCCTCGCTACAGGACGCGAGACCAGCTGGAGGGTTGCCGGGGCTTCAACGGGCCGTTCCCTCTGCCCCTCTGGATGAGCGGTATGGCCACCGGGCCGGACCCGGGGCGTTTGTCACACCGTGCCCCCGACATACGAAGGTCACGTGCGTTGTTCAAGACTGTAACCGACGGCCCGGAGGGTTGAGCCAGACGTCCGAACCGCGAGATGGATCACAACCATCACGCCCGAGCGATCACAGCAGGGAGACAAAACAGGTGCTGGATGAGGTGGAGCGCTGGCTGGAGCACCGCTCCTGGTCGGCCGACGACCGTCCGCTGGACCGCCTGCTGGCCGCGAAGCGCCACACGGCGACGAGCGTCAGCGTGGTGCTGCCCGCGCTGAACGAGGAGGCGACCGTCGGCGAGATCGCCGCCGCGATCCGCCGCGAGCTGATGACCGAGGCCGTGCCGCTCGTCGACGAGCTGGTGGTGCTGGATTCCGGTTCCACGGACCGCACCGCCGAGGTCGCCGCGGCGGCCGGCGCGAGGGTGGTCCACCGCGACGCGCTGCTGCCGCGCCTGCCCGCGCTGCCCGGCAAGGGCGAGGTGCTGTGGCGGTCACTGCTGGCGACCAGCGGCGACATCGTCTGCTTCATCGACGCCGACCTGCGCGAATTCGACGCGCGCTTCGTCTCCGGGATCGTCGGGCCGCTGCTCACCGACCCCGGGGTGCAGCTGGTCAAGGGCATGTACGACCGTCCGCTGCGGGACGCCGCCGGCCAGGGCGGCCGGGTCACCGAGCTGGTCGCGCGGCCGCTGCTGAACCTGCACTGGCCGCAGCTGGCCGGTTTCGTCCAGCCGCTGGGCGGCGAGTACGCGGCCCGGCGCTCGCTGCTGGAGCGGCTGCCGTTCCCCGTCGGGTACGGGGTCGAGCTGGGCCTGCTGGTCGACGCGCTGCACACGGTCGGGCTCGACGCCCTCGCCCAGGTCGACATCGGCGTGCGCAAACACCGCCACCAGGACGGCAAGGCGCTCGGCCGGATGGCCGCGGCGATCTACCGCACCGCCCAGCTGCGGCTGGCCCGCGGCCATCTGGTGCGGCCGCGGCTGACCCAGTTCGAGCGCGGTGAGAACGGCTTCGAGCCGCGCACCACGGCGGTGGAC
Organism: Streptomyces sp. NPDC021212; assembly: GCF_044332925.1. Lineage (NCBI taxonomy): Bacteria > Bacillati > Actinomycetota > Actinomycetes > Kitasatosporales > Streptomycetaceae > Streptomyces > Streptomyces sp. NPDC021212. The sequence continues at coordinate 31,834 of NZ_JBIRPZ010000016.1, read as the reverse complement.
ACGGAGGAGCGGCCGCCGATGATCGAGATCCCGGAGTACCAGGAGCGGCGCGCGGCATAGCTTCGCCTAACTCTCCCGGGCACAAGAAACCGTACGTACGTTTGCGCCGGGTGTCCGATGGCTAGGCTCGCGACATGGCCGTTGAACGCAGCGCACCGATCCTCGTCGCGTCCAACCGCGGCCCTGTCTCGTACGCGCTGGGCGAGGACGGTTCGCTCACCCCCAAGCGCGGGGGCGGCGGGCTGGTCTCCGGCCTGAGCGCGATCGGGCCCGACGCCGGGGCCGTGTGGGTGTGCGCCGCGCTCGGCGACGGCGACCGCGAGGCGGCGCGCCGCGCCGGGACCGGCCACCTGGACGCGGACCACACCGGCGGGCAGCAGGTGCGGATGCTGGACATCGCGCCGGATGTCTTCGCCGCGGCGTACAACGGCGTCGCGAACTCGGTGCTGTGGTTCGTCCACCACCTGCTCTACCAGACCCCGGTCGAGCCGGTCTTCGACGCGGAGTTCCGCGCGCAGTGGGCGGCGTACGAGACGTACAACGCGGCCTTCGCCGACGCGCTCGCCCAGGAGGCGGCCGAGGGCGCGGTCGTGCTGGTGCAGGACTACCACCTGGCGCTGGTCCCCGGGCTGCTCCGGGCGCGCCGCCCCGACCTGCGGATCGGCCACTTCTCGCACACGCCCTGGGCGCCCCCGGACTACTACCGGCTGCTGCCGGACGATGTCGCGGCGGGCGTGCTGCGCGGCATCCTCGGCGGCGACCGTGCCGCCTTCCTCACCGGGCGCTGGGCCGCGTCGTTCGCCGACTGCTGTGCGGCGGTGCTGGGCGCGGAGGTCGTCCGGGGGACGGACGGCTCGGCGGCCGCCGTGCGCTTCGAGGGCCGGGAGACCCGGCTCGGGGTGCACGGCCTCGGCGCCGACGCCACCTTCCTGCGGGAGCGGTCGCGGGCGGCCGACGTGGACGAACGGCTGGCGGCGCTGCGCGAGCAGATCGGCCCGGGGCGGAAGACGATCGTCCGGGTGGATCGCACCGAGCTGTCCAAGAACATCGTGCGCGGGCTGCTGGCCTACCGCCGCCTGCTGGAGACCCGTCCCGAGTGGCGCGAGCGCGTGGTCCACGTGGCCTTCGCCTACCCGTCGCGCCAGGACCTCGCCGTCTACCGCGACTACACCGAGCGGGTGCGGGTGCTCGCCGAGGAGATCAACGCGGAGTACGGGACGGAGGGCTGGCAGCCGGTCGCGCTCCATGTGAAGGACGACTTCGCGCGCTCCCTGGCCGCCTACCGGCTGGCCGACGTGGCCCTCGTCAACCCGATCCGGGACGGGATGAACCTGGTCGCCAAGGAGGTCCCGGTCGTCTCCGAACGCGGCTGCGCGCTGGTGCTGTCGCGGGAGGCGGGGGCGTACGAGGAGCTGGGCGCGGACGCGGTGGTGGTGAATCCGTACGACGTGGAGGGCACGGCGCGAGCGCTGGACGAGGCGCTGCGGACGCCGGAGGGCGAGCGCGCGGACCGTACGAAACGCCTGGCCGCCGCCGCGACGGCCCTCCCACCCCGCGACTGGTTCCTGGCCCAGTTGCACGCGCTGGAGGACACCCCCTAGCCCCGCGCCCCCTCACCCCGGGGCTCCGCCCCCGGCACCCCGGCACCCCGGCCGGGGCCGGAGCACCACCACACCCGAGCACCGCTCGCGGGCTCAGCCCCGACCCACGGTCGGCCGGGTGCGCCGCCACAGCCGGGCACCGCTGCGCAGACCCACCGGCGCAGCGTCGCTCTCCCGCGTCCCGACCCGCAGGGGCACCGCCGGGGGGCACATCACACGCGGGCGCGGTCCGGGGCTTGCCCCCGGTTCGGGAAGGGGCGGGGTGGGGTGGGGAACAATCAGCGCATCGCCGCCGCCAGGGCCTCCAGCAGGGCCACCACCCCGGCCGGTCCTTCGACCACCAGGTCGGCGCGCTCCGCCAGGGCCGTCACCTCCGTGCTGCCGCTGCACACCAGCAGCCCCGGCACGCCTTCCTTCCGCAACCGCTCCACGGCCGCGAACGCGGCCAGGTCACCGAGGTCGTCGCCCGCGTAGAGCACCGCGCCCGCGGACGTCTCCCGGACGTACTCCAGCAGCGCGACGCCCTTGTCCATGCCGGGCGGGCGCAGTTCCAGGACCAGGCGGCCCGGTTCGACGATCAGGCCGTGGCGCTCGGCCAGCGCGTGCAGCGGGGCGCGCAGCTGGTCGAAGGCGGCCTGGGGGTCCTCGGTGCGGCGGGTGTGGACCGCGACGGCACGGCCCTTGTCCTCGGTCCAGGTGCCGTGCCAGGCGCCGTTCGCCTCCAGGACGCCCGGCAGTTCGGAGCGGACGGCGGCGATGCCCGGGTGGGGCTCGGGGGCCTGGACGGTACGGGTGGACGCGTCCCAGCGCTCGGCGCCGTAGAGGCCGAGGACGACGAGGTTGGCCGGGGCGCCGCTGTCCCCGAAGCCGCCGTGGCGGACGGCGACTTCGGCCGGGCGGCCGGTGATCACCGCGAGGGAGCGCAGCCGGGGGCCCAGCGCGGCGAGGGCCGGGACGGCGCCGGGGTGGGCGCGGGCCTGGTCGGGGTCGGGGACGATGTCGGCGAGGGTGCCGTCGAAGTCGACCCCGACGACGGCTCGGTCGGGCCGTTCCAGGAGGGCCGCGAGACCCTCGCGGCCGGCGGCGGTGACGGGGACGGGAAGGGGGTGGCTGCCCATGCGGCGACCCTACCCGCCCCCGCCCACCGGCACCCGTAACACCGGCCACCGGCCGGGCGCGGGCGGCCTCAGCGGCGTTCGCGCCGCTGATCGCGCACGCGGCGCAGCCGGTTGATGGTCACCGGGTCGTGCTCCAGCGCGCGGGGGTCGTCCAGCAGGGCGTTGAGCAGCTGGTAGTAGCGGGTCGGGGTGATGCCGAGCCGCTCCCGTATGGCCCGCTCCTTGGCGCCAGGACCCGGCCAGCCGGTCCGCTCCACGGCGAGCACGGCCAGGTCCTGTTCGGAGAGTTCCTCGGCGGTCACGGCTTGGTCGTCTCCATGGCGTCGGCGGCCCGCTGGATCTCGCCGAGGACGCTCGCCGGGTCGCCGCCGCTGGTCACCGTCGAGCCGATCTTCTCCTTGACCATCTTGCTGATGGCCGGCCACGAGGTCTTGTCCGCCGGGTAGAACTGGGCTCTGTCCATCTGGTCGAGGAAGCGCCACAGCTTCTTGTGGTCCTTCTCGTGGCGCATCGTGGAGGAGACGGACGTGGTGACCGGCAGCAGGTCGTACTGGTCGGCGAAGTCCAGCACGTTCTTTTCCTGGTAGACGAAGTTGAGGAAGTCGCCGATCTGCTTCCGCTTGCCGTTCGCCTTGAACGCCATGAGCCAGTCGGCGACGCCCATCGTCGAGGTGGACTTGCCGGTGCGGCCCGGCAGCGGGGCGGTGGCGTAGTCGATGTCGTGGCCGGACGCCTGCTGCATCAGGGTGGGGTGGCCGTTGAGCATGCCGACCTCGCCACGGGTGAAGGCGTTGAAGACGTCCTGCCGGTTGGTGCGGGCCGGGGAGCCCGAACCGGTGAGGCCGGCGCCGACCAGCTCGTCCCGCAGCCATTCGAACGTCTCGATGTTGGCGTCGGAGTCGATGGTGTAGCTGCCGTTGGAGTCGGTGTAGCCGCCCCCGCCGCTCAGCATCCAGATCATGGCCTCGGCCTGCGACTCCTCGGGGCCGAGCGGGAGCCCGTACGGGATCTTCACGCCGGCCGACTTGAGCTGCCGCGCGGCGTCCTTCAGTTCCGCCCAGCTGGTGGGGGCGGAGGATATGCCCGCCTCGTCGAACAGCTTCTTGTTGTAGAAGAGCAGCCGGGCGCTGGAGACGAAGGGCAGCCCGTACAGCACCCGGCTGACCTCGCCCGCCTGGGCGATCGAGGCGATGAACGCGGCCTGGGTGGGAATGGAGAGCATCTGGTCGGCGCGGTAGAGCTTGCCCGCGGCGGCGTAGTCGGCGTACGCGCCGATCTGCGCGATGTCCGGGCTGTCGCCGTCCTTGACCATGTCGGCGACCTTTTTGTCGACGTCGGTCCAGCTGTAGACCTTGACGTCGACCGTGATGCCGCTGTGCTTGGCCTCGAAGGCCCGGGCCAGCTTGTCCCAGTACTTCTGGGAGGTGTTCTCGGCGCTGTCGCCGTAGTCCGCCGCGATCACCTTCAGGACGTTCCCGTCCGATCCGCTGTCGCTGCCGCACGCTGACAGCGCGGGCATGACCGCCGCCGTAGCGGCCCCAGCCGTCGTCAGACTCAAGAACCGTCGCCGCTGCACTGCTGTTTCCCACCCTATGGCTTGATTCATCCTCCACGATGCCTCTCGCGAAGGTCGAGCGAGTCTGCCTTGCAAACCTCCACAAGGTCTACACCATGGGCGTATCGCTTCGGTATCGGACCTCTCCTTGCCAGGTCAGGCGTAACGCACACCACCACGTGGGATGTGTCACGTCGTCACAATTCGCTTACCTGCGACGAAGAACCGCCCGGCGAGTGGACTAGACCTCTCGTGGTGGATCGCGGGAGACTGTCCCTTGTGAAACACGTCATCGCCCTCGATGTGGGCGGCACCGGCATGAAGGCCGCCCTGGTCGGGGCGGACCGGACACTCCTGCACGAGGCCAGGCGGCCCACCGGCCGGGAGCACGGGCCCGAGGCCGTGGTCGCCGCGATCCTCGGCTTCGCCGCCGAGCTGCGCGCCATCGGCGAGCGGCGGTTCGGCGAACCGGCCGCGGCCGCCGGGGTCGGCGTGCCCGGCGTGCTGGACCAGGACCGCGGCGTCGCCGTCTTCGCCGCCAACCTCGGCTGGCGCGACGTACCGCTGCGCGCGCTGCTGTCCGAGCGGCTGGGCGGCGTGCCGGTCGCCCTCGGCCACGACGTACGGACGGGCGGGCTGGCCGAGGGGCGGCTCGGGGCGGGACGGGGCGCCGACCGGTTCCTGTTCGTGTCGGTGGGCACCGGGATCGCGGGCGCCATCGGCATCGAGGGCCGCCTCGAACCGGGGGCCCACGGCGACTCCGGCGAGATCGGCCACATCGTCGTACGACCCGGCGGCCCCCCGTGCGGCTGCGGCCAGTCCGGCTGCCTGGAGACGCTGGCCTCGGCCGCCGCGGTGGGCCGCGCCTGGGCGGCGGCCGGGGGCGGGCCCGGCGCGGACGCGGCCGACTGCGCCAAGGCCGTCGAGTCCGGCGACCCGCGGGCCGCGGCGGTGTGGCGGGAAGCGACCGGCGCGCTCGCCGACGGCCTGGTGACCGGCCTCACCCTGCTGGACCCCGAGCTGCTGATCATCGGCGGCGGGCTCGCCGAGGCCGGGGAGACGCTGCTCACCCCGCTGCGCGCGGCGATCGAGGAGCGGATCACCTTCCAGACACTTCCCCGCATCGTCCCCGCGGCCCTCGGCGACGCCGCCGGCTGCCTGGGCGCGGGCCTGCTCGCCTGGGACCTCGTCGCCGCGCAGTCGCCCACACCCCACACACAGTCATCCGCGCAGCCCGCGCAGTCCACGGAGGTATCCGGCTGATGGTCCAGCGAACGGTTCTCAACGGCGCCCGGGTGGTGCTGCCGACCGGCGTGGTCACGGACGGACGGCTGACGATCGAGGGCACCCGGATCGCCGGGACGGCCGCCGGTGACGGCGCGCCCCTGGGTGAGGCCGTGGGCGCGGGAGAGGCCGCGGGCGAGGCCGTACGGGACCTGTCCGGCTGCTGGATCGTCCCCGGCTTCGTCGATCTGCACCTCCACGGCGGCGGCGGCGCCTCGTTCTCCTCGGGCACCGCCGAGGAGGCGCTGACCGTCATCGGGACGCACCGCGCGCACGGCACCACCACGATGCTCGCCTCCACCGTCACCGGCGATCTGGACGACCTCGCCCGGCAGGCGGCGGTGCTCTCCGAGCTGGCCGAGGACGGCGAGCTGGCGGGCGTCCACTTCGAGGGGCCGTTCATCTCCCCGCACCGCTGCGGCGCCCACCAGCCGTCGCTGCTGCGCGACCCCGACCCGGCGGACGTGCGCAAGCTCATCGACGCGGCGCGCGGCACCGCGCGCATGATGACGCTCGCGCCCGAGCTGCCGGGCGGGCTGGAGTCCGTACGGCTGCTGGCCGACAGCGGCGTCCTGGCGGCGGTCGGCCACACCGACTCGACGTACGAGGCGACCCGGGACGCCGTGGAGGCGGGCGCGACCGTGGCGACCCACCTGTTCAACGCGATGCCGTCGCTGCTGCACCGCGAGCCCGGCCCGGTGGCCGCGCTGCTGGAGGACGAGCGGATCACCGTCGAGCTGATCAACGACGGGACCCATCTGCACCCCGCCGTGCTGCAACTGGCCTTCCGGCGCGCGGGCGCGGACCGGGTCGCCTTCATCACCGACGCGATGGGCGCGGCGGGCATGAGCGACGGGCGCTATCCGCTCGGCCCGATGGAGGTCGAGGTCAAGGACGGTGTGGCGCGGATCAGCGACGGGCCCACGGCCGGGTCCATCGCGGGCTCCACCCTCACCCTCGACCACGCCTTCCGGCGGGCCGTCACCGTCGACGGGCTCGGCGTGGACCAGGCGGTCCGGGCGCTGTCCGCGACCCCCGCGAAGGTGCTGGGTCTTGACGACCGGGTGGGGTCGCTGGAAGCCGGCAAGGACGCGGATCTCGTCGTTCTGGACGCCGACTTCCGGCTGCGGGGCGTGATGCGGCGCGGCGGCTGGGTGGTCGACCCCCGCTGAACCCCCGGCACCACCGCCCCGCTGACCCTGAATTGGCCGATTCCGCACCATGATTGGGCGTCCCGGTCACTTCAAAAGGCTGGGCCGGGCGCCGAGCCTTTGGCATGATCGCTCACGCGCGGGCGCCGCTTCGGCACCCAGCCACATGCTTCAGCACAGGAATCTCCGTCCGGCGGGGGGACGGGAGAGGGGATGCCGGGTGATCCTGACGGTCACGCTCAACACCGCCCTCGACATCACCTACCGGGTGCCCAGGCTGCGCCCCCACGCCAGCCACCGCGTGACCGAGGTCACCGAACGGCCCGGCGGCAAGGGCATCAACGTCGCGCGCGTCCTCGCCGCGCTCGGCCGCCACACCACCGTCACCGGCTTCGCCGGCGGGGTGACCGGCACGGTGGTCCGCGAGCTGCTGGCCACGGACACGGCCGCGTACGCGGACACCGGCGGCGGGCGGATCACCGACGCGCTGGTGCCGATCGCCGGTACCACCCGGCGCACCCTCGGCGTCGTCGACACCACGTCGGGCGACACCACCCAGCTCAACGAGACCGGACCGGCCGTCACCGCCACCGAGTGGGCCGCCTTCATGGACGCCTACGTCCGGCTGCTGCGCGGGGCCTCGGCGGTCGCGCTGTGCGGCAGCCTGCCGCCCGGCGTGCCGGTCGGTACGTACGCCCAGCTCATCCGCGAGGCCCGGGCCGCGGGCGTCCCCACCCTGCTGGACACCGGCGGCGAACCGCTGCGCCGCGGCGTCGCCGCCCGCCCCGACATCGTCAAGCCCAACGCCGAGGAACTGGCCGGGCTCACCGGCTCCACCGAACCGCTGCGCGCCGCGCGCGACGCCCGGCGGCGCGGGGCGCGCGCGGTGGCCGCCTCGCTCGGCGCGGACGGACTGCTCGCGATCACCGCCCAGGGCGCGTGGCGCGCGGCCCCGCCGGAGCGCCTGACGGGCAATCCGACGGGCGCGGGGGACGCGGCGGTGGCGGGGCTGCTGTCCGGGCTGGTGGACGAGGCGCCCTGGCCCGAGCGGATGGCGCGCGCGGTGGCCCTGTCGGCGGCGGCCGTACGGGCACCGGCGGCGGGCGAGTTCGACCGGGCGGTCTACGCGGAGCTGCTGGACCGGATCGAGGTCACCGAGCACCCGACGGCCTGAGGCGAGGAGCGGAGGCGGCGGGGCGGCCAGGGCGGCGGACCCGCCGCGCCCCCCGTCCGCCCCGCGCATGCCGTCAGCCCCTCTTCAGCCACATCTGGTCGAGGTTGACGTCGCACTTGTCGCCGTCGCCGCAGGACAGGGTGATCGTGTTGCTGCCCTGGCTGAGCTGCACGATGGACCACGAGGTCGTCCAGCCCTTCTCGTAGTCGCCCTTGGGCGCGTTCGAGAAGTTCTTCATGCTGATCGGCCGGGGCGACTTCTTGCCGTTGACCGTCAGCGACATGCTCTGGTCCTCGCCGGGCACCCCGTAGTGCACGTACAGCCGGTACGACTTGGCCCGGTCGACGTCCACGTTCCAGGTCGCCGAGGCGCCGGGGTTGTTGAATCCGCCGACGTACGTGCCGCCCTCGGCGTTGGCACCCTTGATGTCACTCGCCGGGGCCGCGCCGCCGCCGAGCGACATCTTGGCCGCGTCCTCCTTGGGCAGCTTGCCGACGCGCTTCTTGGGGGACTTCGGCTGCTCGCTGGGCTCGACGCTGGACCCCGCCGTGGGCTTGCCGCCCGCCTGGTTGCCCTGGTCGCCCTTCTCGTCGTCACCGTTGGTGATCATGGCGACGCCGATGCCGACGACCACCACCGCGACCACGGCGATGGCACCGATCAGCAGCCCCCGGTTGTTGGGGCCGCGGCCGCCACCGCGCGGGGCGGCGGGCTGGCGGGGGCTGCCGCCGCCGGGCAGCGTCTCGGGGGCGGCGTAGTGGGCGTTCTGCTGCCCGTAGCCCTGCTGGCCCTGCTGCCCGTAGCCCTGCGGCTGCTGGTTCGGGATCTGCTGGCCGTAGTTCTGCTGGCCGTATTGGCGTTCGCCGACCGCGCGGACGTGGTTGTACGAGGTGCGGGGCACCCCCGGCTGCTGCCGGGCGGCCGGCCCGGGGTAGCCGTACCCACCGGTGCGGGCGGAACCCGGCTGGCCCGACTGGCCACCCTGCCCACCCTCATCGCCCTCCGAGCGGTACAGATAGGCGAACGGGTCATCGTTCTCCGGTGTGTCCGAGCCGTTGTTGCCGGCCGTCATCCCTGGTCACTCCCCTATGCATATGGCCATCGGCGCTCAGGTGTGCGTACGCGCCACGACAGCTCATATCAGGGCCGACAGGGCCTAGGAAGGGCGTGGGCTGTCCGGATGGCCAATATTCATGATCGGTTCACTGTCGGCGGCAGGGCCGCATCGACGCAGCGTACCTCGATCGGAGCGGGCCGGGCTGCCGCCCGCCCCGGCCGCGGACCGCCCGGCTCTCACCCGGCTCGTCTGCGCTCTTTCGAGCGGGACCGCTTCTCCACGTACATGCGCTGGTCGGCGGAGTGCAGAACCTCCTCGGCCGACATGCCGCAGCCCGCCCAGCCGATCCCGAAACTGGCCCCCACGCGCACCGCACGGCCGTCGACCCGGATGGGCGGCAGGATCGCGTTGCGCAGCCGGACGGCCAGGTCCTGGGCGTCCGCCCGGCCGAGGCCGTCGGCGAGGACGACGAACTCGTCACCGCCGAGCCGGGCGACGGTGTCGCCGTCCCGCACCCCGCTGGTGAGCCGGCGGGCGACCTCGATGAGGACCGCGTCCCCCGCGTGGTGGCCGAACCGGTCGTTGATCGACTTGAAGCCGTCGAGGTCGCAGAAGAGGACCGCGAGCCCCTTGTGGCCGTCGTCGATGTCACCGTCCTCGTTGGGCGCGAAGGTGTGCACATGGTGGTCGAACGGCACGCCGCCCGTGCTGAACGGGGGCGGGGCGCCGTAGCTCTCGAACTCGTCGAAGCCGTGCGGGAAGCCGCCCGCGGCCGGCATCGGCCCCTCCTCGCCGTCCGCCCCCGGCGGCCCGTCGGTGAACTCCGCCCGGCCGCCCTGCGGCGGATGGGCGCACAGCCTGCTGCCGAGGCGGGTCCGCAGCTCGGCGCTGTTGGGCAGGCCGGTCAGCGAGTCATGGCTGGCGCGGTGGGCGAGGGCCAGCTCATGGCGTTTGCGCTCCTCGATGTCCTCGACGTGGGTGAGCAGGAAGCGCGGGCCGTCGGCGGCGTCGGCGACCACCGAGTTGCGGAGCGACACCCAGACGTACGTGCCGTCGCGGCGGGCCAGCCGCAGCTCGGAGCGGCCGCCTTCGTGGGAGGTGCGCAGCAGGGTGCCGATGTCCTCGGGGTGGACGAGGTCGGCGAACGAGTAGCGGCGCATCGCCGAGGCGGGGCGGCCCAGCAGCCGGCACAGGGCGTCGTTGGTGCGCAGCAGATGGCCGTGCTGATCGCCGCCCATCTCGGCGATGGCCATGCCGCTGGGGGCGTACTCGAACGCCTGACGGAAGGATTCCTCACTGGCCCGCAGGGCCTGCTGCTCGCGCTCCAGGCGCAGCAGGGCGCGCTGCATGTTGCCGCGCAGCCGGGCGTTCCCGATGGCGATGGCGGCATGGAAGGCGTACATCTGCAGCGCCTCGCGCCCCCATGCGCCGGGGCGGCGCCCGTTGCGCGGTTTGTCGACGGACAGGATGCCGATCAGCTCGCCGCCGGAGGCGCCCGCCGCGTACAGGGGGGCGAACAGGCGGTCCATGGGGTGCCACTCGTCGGCGAAGCGGGGCGCGGGCCCGGGGGTGTGCCACTGCGGCACGTCGTCATCGTCGAGGACCCAGCCCTCGGTATGCGGGATGAAGCGCAGATCGCCCCAGCGGTCACCCATCGACAGCCGGCGGTCCCAGGACTCGCGGGAGCCGACCCGCCCGGCCATCAGCGCCTCGGCGCCCGCACTGCCGCCCACGGCGGCGACCACGAGGTCACCGTCCGGACGGACCAGATTGACGGCCGACAGCTCGTAGCCGAGCCCGGCTATGACGCCGTCGGCGACGGTCTGCAGGGTGTCGGCGAGGCTGCGCGCGGTGTTCAGGTCGGCGACCACCTGATGCAGCTGCCGCAGGGTCGCAAGGCGGATATAGGGCTCCGACTCGGCCTCCATCGCTCGCACTCCCCCGAGACCTCGACAGCAACTCCTGGCTTCCTTTGTCGTCCGATTGCCACGGCCACTGAATCACAGCGAGCTGCCCACCCGGTACACAGGGTCAACAATTACTGGCTGCTGTGACTCATGTCACAGACCGTGTTCGCGCCCCACCAGAACCGCGTGGGAGCGCTCCTACTTTTTCGATAAGCAAATTCCACAAGGGGCCGCCTACGGCCCGAGACCTAGTCCGCAGTGGTCCGGTGGCCCGATGCGCGGGGCGGCGCGACACGACTAGCGTGTAGAACGTGTTCCAGACGACGCCTTCCGCTCCCGCCCCTCCCTCCACCCCGACCGGGCCCGCCGTCCCGCATGCTGGTGGGGTGAGTGAGGACGACTTCCGCGCCGCCCTGTCGCGACTGGCGGCCGGTGTGGTGCTGGTGACCGCGCACGACCCGGAAGAGGGGCCGAGCGGTGAGGACGTCGGCATGACGGCCACCGCGTTCATGTCGGTGTCACTTGACCCGCCGCTCGTGATGGTGAGCGTTCGCAACGGCTCCCGGGTCGACGAGCTGCTCGAACGACAGCCGCTCTGGGCGGTGTCGGTGCTGTCGGAGAGTCAACGGACCACAGCGGGACGATTCGCCATGAAGGGGCGCATCAGCGACCGGCTGCTGTTCGCGGACATGGCGGTGACGCGCGGCGCGGAGTCGGGCGCTCCACTGGTCTCCGGGGCGCTGGCGACGCTCGAGTGCCGCACCGAGCAGCGGATGACGGCCGGGGACCACACCCTGGTGGTCGGCCGGGTGCTGTCGGCGACGACGCCGAGCGCGGAGGGCGGACCTCTGATGTACTTCCGGGGGCGCTACCGCACACTGGACTGAGATCCGGCCCGCAGCGTTACGCCAACCGGCGGTACGCCACCCAGCCGTACGCCCCTCCCCGCGCCGGGCACACCCCTCAGCCCCAGTCGCGTCCCGAGCGCCCGCGCTTGGTGTCGCTCCGCCGCTTCTTCTCCCGCAGCCGCCGCTCGTTGATCCCGCGCGGGATCCGGGTCGGGCGGCGCGGCTTGGGCGGCGGCGCGCTCGCCTCCGCGAGCAGCGAGGCGAGCCGGACGGCGGCCGTCTCGCGGTTGCGCCACTGGGAACGGTGCTCGGACGCCCGTACGGTCAGCACCCCGTCGGCCAGCCGTCCGGCCAGCCGCTCCAGCGCGCGCTCCTTCCATACGGGTGGCAGCGCGTCGGTGGTGGCGAGGTCGAAGCGCAGCTCGACGGAGGAGTCACTCGTATTGACGTGCTGTCCGCCGGGCCCGGACGACCGGGAGAAACGCCACATCAGCTCGGCCTCCGGCAGGGAGACCGAACCGCGGATGACATAGGGGCCGGACATGGCTCCATGGTCACCTGCCGACCCCCGCCGCGTCATCCCGTTTTGACGGGGCCCGGCGCGGGCCGCCGCGGACAGCCGTCGGAGGCACCCATCAGGGTTTGGCAAAGAAAGTAAAGCTACCTGGAACCTGTCGGTGCCCTGATGGCGTTGTGGAGGATGACGGCGACTTCGCCCGGAGCAAGGAACCAGAAGCAAGAAGGACGAAGTCCGCCGACTCGGACCATCGAGACCACGAAAGGGACTCCCCATGGCTGTAAGCCTGTCCAAGGGCGGCAACGTCTCGCTCACCAAGGAGGCACCGGGCCTGACCGCCGTCACGGTCGGCCTCGGCTGGGACGTCCGCACCACCACGGGCACCGACTTCGACCTGGACGCGAGCGCCATCGCCGTGAACGCGAACGGCAAGGTCTACTCCGACCAGCACTTCGTGTTCTTCAACAACAAGGCCACCCCGGACCAGACCATCGTCCACACCGGTGACAACGTGACCGGTCAGGGCGAGGGCGACGACGAGCAGATCAACGTCAACCTGGCGGGTCTGCCGGCCGACATCGACAAGATCGTCTTCCCGGTCTCGATCTACGACGCCGAGTCGCGCAGCCAGAACTTCGGCCAGGTGCGGAACGCGTTCATCCGCATCGTCAACCAGACCGGTGGCACCGAGATCGCCCGCTACGACCTGAGCGAGGACGCCGCCACCGAGACCGCCATGGTCTTCGGCGAGCTGTACCGGAACGGCGCCGAGTGGAAGTTCCGCGCCGTCGGCCAGGGCTACGCCTCGGGCCTGGTCGGCATCGCGCAGGACTTCGGCGTCAACGTCTGAGTCAACGCCGGAGCCTCCAGCGCTCCACGCGGCGAGGGCCGCCCCCACCGGAGGGGGCGGCCCTCGCCGTTTTTCATGACAAGTTCGAACCAACCAGACCATTCCTCCGCTATGCCTGACTGACCGAAATTTGCCCTGCTTGAATAACGAACGGTCAAATTCTTGTTACGCACCTGTCAGAACGAATCATTCGATGACAATCTCTGCTCGGCTCGCCGCGCGTCGATCCTGACCGCTCGGTAAGTCCTGGGCGGTAAGCCCTGGTTCGACGTGCACTCACGCACCACTCCTGCTCGACCGGGCAGTCCACCCACGGCTGTCCGCACCCCCTACACGGGCCGCGATCCCGCGGCCTCTCAGCAAGGAGACCGAGTGAGACCTCACGCTTCCTCCCCCCGCAAGAAGACCATCCGCGCGGCGGCGCTCGTCGCCTCCGCCGCCATGGTCGTCATCGGCGTCCAGACCGGCTCGGCCAGCGCCCAGCCGGACAACTCCCGGGAGGCCGGCGCGACCGCGCTGCAGCTGTCCCCCGCGGAGCGCACCGCCTCCATCAAGGCGGCGCAGGCCGATGCCTCCGCCCAGGCCGACCACCTGGGGCTCGGGGCCAAGGAGAAGCTCCTCGTCCGCGACGTCATCAAGGACGCCGACGGAACCGTGCACACCCGCTACGAGCGCACCTACGACGGGCTGCCCGTCCTCGGCGGCGACCTGGTCGTCCACGAGAAGCCCAGCGGCGCCCGCAGCGTCACCAAGGCGACCGGCGCGAAGATAACCGTGCCCGGCACGGACGCCGCGGTGTCCGCCTCCGCCGCCTCCAAGACGGCGCTGAAGGCCGCGACCGCCGCCGACTCCGGCGAGAAGGCCAAGTCGCCGCGCAAGGTGGTCTGGGCCGCGAATGGCAAGCCGGTGCTGGCCTGGGAGACCGTCGTCACCGGCACCCAGAAGGACGGCACGCCCAGCGAGCTGCACGTCATCACCGACGCCGCCACCGGCAAGAAGCTGGCCGAGAACGAGGCCGTCGAGACCGGCACCGGCACCAGCAAGTACAGCGGCACGGTCACCCTCGGCACCACCAAGAGCGGCTCCACGTACAACCTCACCGACGGCACGCGCGGCAGCCACAAGACCTACGACCTCAACCAGGGGACGTCGGGCACCGGCACGCTCTTCACCGACGCCGACGACGTCTGGGGCGGCGGCCGCCAGACCGCTGGTGTCGACGCGCACTACGGCGCCGCCGAGACCTGGGACTTCTACAAGAATTTCCTGGGCCGCAACGGCATCAAGAACAACGGCGTGGGCTCGTACTCCCGCGTCCACTACGGCAACAACTACGTCAACGCGTTCTGGCAGGACTCCTGCTTCTGCATGACGTACGGCGACGGCTCGGGCAACGCCAACGCGCTCACCTCCATCGACGTGGCCGCCCACGAGATGTCCCACGGCGTCACCGCCGCCACCGCCAAGCTCAACTACAGCGGCGAGCCCGGCGGCCTCAACGAGGCCACCTCCGACATCTTCGCCACCGCGGTGGAGTTCTACGCGGCCAACTCCTCCGACGTCGGTGACTACCTCATCGGCGAGAAGATCGACATCAACGGCGACGGCACCCCGCTGCGCTACCAGGACAAGCCGAGCAAGGACGGCGCGTCCAAGGACTACTGGTCCTCGACGCTCGGCAACCTCGACGTCCACTACTCCTCCGGGCCCGCCAACCACTTCTTCTACCTGCTGTCCGAGGGCAGCGGCGCGAAGACCATCAACGGCGTGAGCTACAACAGCCCGACGTACGACGGCTCGACCGTCACCGGCATCGGCCGCGACAAGGCCATCAAGATCTGGTACAAGGCCCTGACCACGTACCTGACCTCCACCAGCAAGTACGCCCAGGCCCGCACCGCCACCCTCAGTGCCGCCACCGACCTCTACGGGGCGAACAGCACCGAGTACAAGGCGGTCGCCGCCGCCTGGACCGCGATCAACGTGAAGTGAAGCAAGCGCGTGAAGTGAAGTAAGCGGAACGGGCCGCACCGGCGATGTCGGTGCGGCCCGATGCGGTCACCCTGAGTTCCTGTCGCAGCCGCTGATCGGCCCTTACGCTGCTTCCATGACTCAACACGTACGCGGCGTGGTGGCCGCCGGCAAAGGCGAACGGGTCCGAATCGAAACGATCGTGGTGCCGGATCCCGGCCCCGGCGAGGCGGTGGTGAAGGTCCAGGCGTGCGGCGTCTGCCACACCGATCTGCACTACCGGGAAGGCGGCATCAACGACGACTTCCCGTTCCTCCTCGGACACGAGGCGGCGGGCGTCGTGGAGTCCGTGGGCGACGGAGTCACCGAGGTGGCCCCCGGCGACTTCGTCATCCTCAACTGGCGCGCCGTGTGCGGCCAGTGCCGGGCCTGCCGCCGCGGCCGCCCCTGGTACTGCTTCGACACCCACAACGCGTCGCAGCCCATGACGCTCACCGACGGCACCGCCCTGACCCCGGCCCTCGGCATCGGCGCCTTCGCCGAGAAGACGCTCGTCGCGGCGGGCCAGTGCACCAAGGTCGACCCGTCCGCCTCCCCGGCCGCCGCCGGGCTGCTCGGCTGCGGCGTGATGGCCGGCATCGGCGCCGCCATCAACACCGGCAACGTCGGGCGCGGCGACGCGGTCGCGGTCATCGGCTGCGGCGGGGTCGGCGGCGCCGCGATCGCCGGATCCCGGCTCGCCGGGGCCGCGAAGGTCATCGCGGTGGACGTGGAGGACCGGAAGCTGGAGCAGGCCCGCTCCCTCGGCGCCACCCACACCGTCAACGGCCGATCCGCCGACGTGGTCGAGACCATCCGCGAACTGACCGACGGCAACGGCGCGGACGTGGTGATCGAGGCGGTCGGCCGCCCCGAGACGTACCAGCAGGCCTTCTACGCCCGCGACCTGGCCGGGACCGTCGTCCTGGTCGGCGTGCCCACCCCGGAGATGAAGCTCGAACTGCCGCTGATCGACGTCTTCGGACGCGGCGGCGCCCTCAAGTCCTCCTGGTACGGAGACTGTCTGCCGTCCCGCGACTTCCCCCTGCTGATCGACCTCTACCAGCAGGGACGCCTCGACCTGGACGCCTTCGTGAGCGAGACCATCGGGCTCGACGACATCGAGGCGGCGTTCGACAAGATGCACCGCGGCGACGTGCTGCGCTCGGTGGTGACGCTCTGATGATGCCTGGTGGTGACAACGCGATGCCCCCTCCGCCCGTACGCATCGACCATCTGGTCACGTCCGGCACCTTCTCGCTGGACGGCGGCACCTGGGACGTCGACAACAACGTCTGGCTCGTCGGCGACGACCACGAGGTGTACGTCATCGACGCCGCCCACGACGCGGACGCGATCGTCGAGGCCATCGGCGACCGCCGGCTGCTCGGCGTCATCTGTACGCACGGCCACGACGACCACATCGACGCGGCCCCGGACGTCGCCGACCGCACCGGCGCCCCGATCCTGCTGCACCCGGACGACGAGGTGCTGTGGCGGATGCGCCACCCCGACCGCGCGCCGGACAAGTCGCTGGCCGACGGCGACGTGCTCACCGTCGGCGGTACGCAGCTGCGCGTCCTGCACACCCCCGGCCACTCCCCCGGCGCGGTCTGCCTGCACGCCCCCGCCCTGACCACCGTGTTCTCCGGGGACACCCTCTTCCAGGGCGGTCCCGGCGCCACCGGGCGCTCGTACTCCTCGTTCGAGACGATCATCGAGTCGATCCGGGAGCGGCTGTTCGCCCTGCCGCCGCAGACCGTCGTCCGCACCGGGCACGGCGACCCGACGCTGATCGCGGACGAGGCGCCGCACCTGGAGGAGTGGATCGCGCGCGGGCACTGAAGGGATGGCTGAAGGGACGGCACGGAGGGCGCCCGGGCCCGCCGCCCAGGGCGCCCCTGCCCCCGTGCCGGCCGGATCCCCCATGACACCATCAACCCCGTGATCGACCTGGGCTACTCCCTCTCCCGCCGCTTCCCGGACCCGCCGCAGACGGACTACCGGAGCGCGGACACCCACGCGCTGCGCCACGATCTCTTCTGCGGCGACGTCTATCTCGCCGACACCGTGGCCGACCGCGAACTGTCCACAGCCTGGGGATGGGTTCCGGTGCTCGACTTCGCCTGGGCGCTCTGCGACATCGTGGAACGGCTGGACCGCGACCCGCGCGGCAGCCGGTCCGCCCGGCGCATCCACGAGGAACTGGACTTCACCGAATCGGCCGACCGCATGCTCTTCGAGCGCCGCTTCGGCTGGGTCGACATCACCGCCGACTGGGTGCCGCTCGAAGAGGCGCCGCTGACCTTCCAGCACTCGGCGCTGCGCCGCGAGGCCCGCGACTTCCTCCAGGATCTGATCGCCGATCTCGTCGACATGCACGAAGGGCTGGGCGACAACCCGGCGATCTGGGACCTCCAGGCCCGCTACCCCCGCGTCTGATCCCTTGTTTCCCTTGCCTCCCTTGACGTGAACCTTGGTTGAAGTCGGAGGCTGACGGCATGGTCGCGCACCACCACCGCACGGTGCGCCTCAAGCCCTTGGGAGACGCCATGCACGCCGTACGCCTGCACGCCTTCGGCCCCGCCGGGACCTGACGTACGAGGAGACCGGCGACCCCGAGCCCGGCCCCGGCCAGGTACGGATCGCGGTCGCCGCCGCGGGGGTGCATCTGCTGGACACCGTGCTGCGCGAGGGCCTGACCACCGCCGTCCACACCGCCCCCGAGCTGCCCACCATCCCCGGCCGCGAGGTCGCGGGCACGGTCGACGCCCTGGGCGAGGGCACCGACCCGGCATGGCCAGGGGGTGGCTTCCGGATCATGCCGGGCTCGCGGGCCCTGGCACGCTCCCCCAGCTACCGCTGGGAGGTGCCCCCTGACCCCGCTCCCTGATCCGGCCTGATCCGGAAGCCACCCCCTACGCAGACGCGTCGTCGCCCACCTCGGCATGGCCCCCGGCGGCTACGCCGAACTGGCCGTGGCCCCGGCCGCCAAACTGCACGACATACCGGACGCGCTGGACGCGGCACGGGCCATCGCCATGATCGGTACGGGGCGTACGGCCCTGGGCATCCTCCAGTTCGCGGAGCTGACGGCCGACGACGTCGCCCTGGTGACCTCGGCGGCGGGCGGCATCGGCCAGCTCCTGGTCCAGTACGCGAAGCACGCGGGCGCCACCGTCGTGGGTCTCGCGGGCGGCCCGGCGAAGCTGGCGCGTCAGGCGAACTGGGCGCGGATCTCGCCGTCGACTACGACGACCCGGCCTGGCCACAGCGGGTCCGCGCCGCACTCGGAGCGGACCGTCCGGCCACCGTCGTCTTCGACGGGGTGGGCGGAGAACCGGCCCGCGCGGCCGTGGACCTGCTCGCCCCCGGCGGCCGCCATCCCGTCTTCGGCTGGTCGTCGGGCGGGCCGCACAGCGGCGGACCGCTGGAGTTCACCGAGGCGCAGCTCGCGGCGCGCGGCATCACCTCGCGGTCCGTCCTCGGCCCGCCGATGCTGGAGAAGGCGGGCGGTCCGGACCCGATGCGCACCCTGGAGGAGCGCTCGATGGCGGAGGCGGCATCCGGCCGTCTCGTACCGTCCGTCCACCGCTTCCCCCTCGCCGAGGCGGCCGCGGCGCACCGGGCGCTGGAGACGCGGGCGACGATGGGGAAGGTCGTACTGATCCCCTGAACCACTTCTGGACTACTTCGGCACGCTGGCGCCGACGTCATCCAGCACCGCGTCCGTCACCAACCCGGTGTCCTCCAACACCGTCATGTGGTCCATCACGGTGTCGTTGGTCACCTGGGCCAGCCGCCGGATCATATGGTTCTTGGTGGCGGCGCGGACCTCGCCGATGGTGATGAAGATCTTCCCGTGCGAGGCGCGCAGCAGATCCACGAAGAGCTGGTCGAACTTCTCGCCGTCGGCAGCCTTCAACTGCTCCACCCACTGATGCTGTTCGGCCGAGGCATCGTCCGGTATCGGCGCCGACAACGCCTTCGCGTCCTCGCGCACCAGCTGGTCGAGCTTGCTGTGCCCGTCGAGCAGATGCGTCCCGGCCCGCTTGATCGCCTCGCTCGACGCCTGGCTCTGCGCCATCCGCCCGGCGGGGATCTCCCACAGCCCGGCCTGCCGGACCTTGACCAGAAACGTTTTGTCCAGCTCGCTCAACGGCCCGGAGTTGGCGGCCCCCGCCCCCGACGCGGCCGCCGCCCCGGCGCCACCGTGCGCGGACGGCATGCCGCTGTCCGTCACCGACTGGCTCCCCCCGTCATCCGCCTGGGAGACCCAGATCCCCGCTCCCGCGACCACCGCCGCGAAGGCGACACCGACGGCGATCATGCGGCTGCGGTTCGATGCTGCGCGACTGCCGCGCCCATGAGTGGTCATCGTGCCTCCTGGTGGGGGGTGCTGGAGTACGCGAAACACTAAACTTTGCCTGCTGCAAAAAACTGCGTTCGTCAGGAGTGCACAAAAGCCCCTGCCCCGCCCCCGGATTCCCCCTACACTCCCGCCGACACGACGCGGCTATCGCCCTACCGCGGGCGTCTCCCGATGCGCCGCGTCCATGATCTGCCGCATCTCGGCCAGCGCCGACCCCAGCGCCTTCCGGTCCGTCGCCTCCTCCGCCACGACCTCCAACTCCCGCAGCCGCGCGGCCCGCGCCGGATACCGCTGAATCGCGACGAACTCGCCCCACCACTGGAGGAAGGTACGCAACGGAGCGATCGTGCCGTTACGGGCGGCCTGCTCGACCGCCCGGTCCAGATGCTCGACGAAGGCGGGCAACTCCCCGGGAGCGATGCTGGCGACCGCCGCCCGCAACGCAGACGGGGTGAGGACCGGCATCGGGATCAGGGGCCCGTCCTGGGCGGAGGACTGCTCGGTCAGCTCGGTCATCACTGCACCTCCTGAACACCTCGCACGAACGCCGCCGCGAGCCTAAACCCGCGTCTCACCCACCACCCGGCCCTGACCCCTATTGATCGTTTCCCCACGCTCGAGCGGCCGAAGTTGAACGCCCCGGACGGCCTTTGTGGGTGAAGTGATGGAGAACAGTGCACGGCACATCCAGGAGCGTTTCCGGAACGACGCCTCCGCGCTGTCCGATTTGCTGTCGTCTGTCCGGGCTGAGCAGGCTCCAAGGGACGTAGCGTGAGCCGCCCGTGGCCGTTGTGCCAAGGCCGCGCACGCGCACAAGGTTCCGCCGTTTCCCCCTCGTGAGGATGACGCAGGTCTGATGCAGGGCAGGTTTCAGCAGCCGCTTCCCCCGGCCGTCGACTCGCTCGGACGCGGCGGCGTCGCCGTAGTCGAACCGCCGCCGCGAGCGGCCTCCGGCGCTCCGACGGTCCCGACAGCCCCCACGGCCCCCGCGGCCCCGGCACGTAAGGTCGTCACCGTCGGGCGGGCCCGGCCCCGGCTGTACGTCATCGACGGCATCCGCCTCGTCGCCGCGCTCATGGTGGCCGTGCACCACTACGTCGGCACCAACCGCGCCAACCAGCCGGGCAACGCGATCTGGGACCGTCCCTCATCCGAGATCATGCCCACGCTGTTCCACTTCGCCTCCTTCGGCTGGATCGGCGTGGAGATCTTCTTCGTGATCAGCGGCTTCGTCATCTGTATGTCGTGCTGGGGCCGCACCCCGAAGGACTTCTTCGTCTCCCGCGTGATCCGCCTCTACCCCGCGTACTGGGTCGGCGTGGCCTTCACCACCGCCGCCATGATCGCCCTGCCGGGCGTATGGGAACGGCCCCAGGGGCGGGACATCCTGCTCAACTTCACCATGCTCCAGTCGGGCTCCGACGTGCCGGACGTCGACATCGTCTACTGGACCCTCTGGTCGGAGCTGCGGTTCTACCTGCTCTTCATGGTCGTGGTCGCCATGGGCCTGACCTACCGCAGGGTCGTCGTCTTCTGCTGTGTATGGGGCGCGGCCGCGATGCTCGCCCCCGTGTCCAAGTTCCCGCTGCTGGTCCTGGCGGCCGACCCGAGCGGCGCCTGGTACTTCATCGCCGGCCTCGCCCTCTACCTCATGCACCGCTTCGGCCAGGACCTGCTGCTCTGGGGCATCCTCGCCATGGCGTGGCTGATGGGCCAGCGCGAGCTGGCGATGCGGGTCGCGTACGAAGACGTCTCCAGCTGGCGCGGTTCCGTTCTGATCTTCACGGTGTTCCTGCTCGTCATGGTGGCCGTCGCGCTCGGCTACACCGACCGCATCCGCTGGAAGTGGCTGGTCACCGCGGGCTGTCTGACGTACCCGCTCTACCTGATGCACTACGTCGCCGGAACGTCGCTGATCAGCCGTCTGCACGGCACCATGGACCCCCGGCTGCTCATCGCCCTCGTCATCGCCGGCTTCCTGGTCCTGAGCTGGCTGGTGCACCGTTTCGTGGAACGGCCGGCGGCGCGCCTGCTGAAGCGCGGCCTGGATTCCTCCTTCACCCGGCTCCGCTCCTTCGGCCGCGCGGCCTGAGTCGGCGGTCGGCGGGCGGCAGTCGGGCAGCCGGCAGCCGTCTCACCGAAGCAGGAGATCGATCACCCCCGTAGTGCCCTCATCTCCATGTCCCCCGGCGAGACGGCGTTCCATCAGCGCCATGAACGGGCTGAGCAACTCCGGGCTGATGCCCTGTTCCTCGGCGGTCCGCAGCAGCGTCCCGTTGCCCTCCACCATCATGACGAGGTTCGACGTCACACCGAGGGTGTAGTCGCCGGTCTCCAGGTGCGTGGCGACCCCGTTCGCGGAGGGGGCCATGGCGGTGAGCCATTCGACGAGCAGGGCCGCGAACTCCCGCGGAGCGGCCTCCGACCCGCGCATGAGCGCGAAGGCGTGTGACACCCCGGCGAACATGCCGGTCATGGCGCTCAGCAACGCCGCATCATGCAAAGCGGCCGAGCCCGCGTCCTCACCGACATACCTGGTGCCCGCCGGGACGGCCAGCGCGTCGCGGTGGTCCGCGAACAGTTCCGGCGACCCGCTGTAGAAGACGTACGCACCCGAATCCGGGACCCCGATCATCGGCGGAACGGCCATGATCCCCCCGTCCAGATAACGGGCGCCGCGCGCGCCCGCCCAGTCGGCACGCCGGCGCGCCTGGCCGGGCGTGCTCGTCGTGACGTTGACCAGGTCCCTGCCCATCAGGTCGGCGTCTGCCAGAACCTCGCCGACCGATGCGTCATCGAGCAGGCAGACGACCACGAGACCACTCGCGGCCACCGCCTCACCGGCCGTCCCCGCGACCTCCGCCCCCTCGCCGACGAGCGCCTCGGCACGCCCCACGGTACGGTTCCACACCGTCACCCCATACCCCGCGCCCCGCCACGCCCGAGCGATCGCGGTGCCCATCGCACCGAGGCCGAGCACGCTGATCTTCTTCGTGTCCTCTCTCATGCCGCCCAGGCTCGTCGCCGCACGCCGAGCGCTCAAGTACCCACTTCGAAGTGGGTGGTTACCCTTTCGTAAGCGACGAGGTGGAGGGGGACAGCCATGCGGACCACGCGCCGACCGGGCTCGTACGTATGCGGGATCGACGCGGCGATGGACGTGATCGGCGGCAAGTGGAAGGTGCTGATCCTCTGGGCGCTCCACGTCCGCCCCCACCGCTTCGGCGAGCTGCGCAGGGAGTTGCCCGGGGTGACCGAGAAGGTCCTCACCGATCAGCTACGGGAACTGGAGCTGGACGGCATCGTGCACCGCGAGGTGTACGACGAGGTGCCACCCCGCGTCGAGTACTCGCTGACGCCGCTCGGCACCTCGCTCAACCAGGCCCTGTCCCCACTCGGCGCCTGGGGCCGCGAGAACATCCTCGGCAACGTCCCCCACTCCTGACCCCGCCCCGAGCCGACGCGCCCCTCCGCCGATACCGCTGATCGGTGGGCTTGGTGGCCTCCTCCACGTCACCCCACAAAGCGAGCTGCCCCTTATAGGCTTTCGCTATTCAGTGACATTTCCAGGTGGAAGCCGCAGGGGTCGGCTACGTCGATGTCATGGCCCGCAACGGCGACTACCAGCCGCTCTCCGAGCCCGACTTCGTCCCCGGCATAGAGGCGGGGGGCACCGTCGCCGCTGTCGGTGACGGAGTGGATGAGCAGTGGCTCGGTCAGCGGGTCTTCGCGCTGACCGGACGCGGGGCCTACGCCGAGCGGGTCGTCGCCGACGCCCGCGATGTCGTGCGCCTGCCGGAGGGCCTCAGCGCCGCCGACGCGGTCGCACTCGGCGTGAACGCGCTGGTCGCGAGCCTGGGCCTGAAGAGGGCGAGCGTCAAAGAAGGCGAGCGGGTGCTGGTCAGGGGCGCCGGCGGGGGTATCGGGCTGATGGCCGCGCAGCTGGCCACCTTGTCCGGGGCCACAATGACCGCGGTCACTTCCTCGCCCGAGCGGACCGCCTCCGGGACCTCGGCGTCGCGCGCGTCCAGGACCGCACGACAGGCCAGGACGGCAGCGCGGACACGTACGACATCGTCGTCGACCCGGTCGCCGGTCCGGATCTCGGCCGCTACATCGAGAGGTTGCGGCCCAACGGCCGGTACGTGCTGGTCGGAGCCGCTGGAGGCGCACCGGCGCCGGACGCCTTCGGCAGCATCCTGACCACGTACCACAACTCGCCAACCCTCCTCGCCCTCAGTCTCAACTCCGTCGACGCCGACACGGCCGGGGCGGCAGCGGCCGAGCTCTTCGGCCAGGCGGCCCGAGGTGACCTGCGGGCGATCATCGATGAACAGATCCCTCTCACTGACGCCTGGCGTGCGCACGAACGCCTCGAATCGAGCCCCGTGTTCGGGAAGATCACGCTGCGCCCCTGACGCGGCCGTCGGACTCATCCACCGAGGTGGGCATCCCTTCGTGCCGCCTGGGACGCGGTCGGTGGCTGGGTGGCGGAGGCGAGGAGCGCCAGTTTGTCGGCGGTGTCCGTGCCGGGGCCCGGGTGGTGGATGACGAGCACCTGACCGGGCGCGGCACTGACACCCAGCCGCTCCACTTTCAGTTGCAGGCCACCGACCTGGGGGTGCTCGAGGCGCATGGACGCCCCCGTGCACGTCCGTACGTCGTGTCGGGCCCAGAGGCGGCTGAAGCGGGGGCTGGCGAGAGAGAGTTCGCCGACGAGCTCGATGAAGCGGGGGTCGTCCAAATCGGTGCCGACGGACTCACGGAAACCGGCGACCAGATCCACGGTGGCGCTCTCCCAGTCCGGGTGCAGCGCATGCTCGGCGGGGTCGAGAAACAGGTCGCGCATGCGGTTGGCTCCCACCGCGAGCCGCGGTGACAGGGCGGTCGCCAGGGCGTTGGCGGCGAGGACGTCGAAGTAGCGGCCCTCGACGTGTGCGGGGAGCGGAAGCGTGGCGACGAGCTGGGCGATGCCCGGCGGCACGGTCTCCCTCCGGGGCCGCCGCCGGCGCCGTCGGGGTTTCGCGGCGCCGAGGCGCAACAGGTGCGCCGTTGCCTCGTCGTCGAGCTGCAGCACGCGGGCGAGGGACTCCAGGACCTGCACGGAGGGGTTGCGGTCGCGGCCCTGCTCCAGGCGCAGGTAGTAGTCGGCGCTGATGCCCGCGAGCATCGCGACCTCTTCCCGGCGCAGGCCCGGCACGCGCCGGAGGCCCACGGCGGGGATACCGACCTGCTCAGGGGTGACGAGTTCGCGGCGGGCGCGCACGTAATCGCCCAGCAGGTTCGGTTCATCGCTCATGTCTCGACGGTAATCACACCGCCGCGCACGTGCCTGGCCCTGCCACCCCCAGGATCGCGGGGACTCTGGCTCGCCCGGAACCCGGGCGGCAGCGTGATGGACAGCCCGCCGATCCACCCCGAGGAGCGACAACCATGTCAACGTATCTGCTGGTACACGGCGCCTGGCACAGCGGCCAGTGCTGGGAGCGAGTGACCCCGCTACTCGCCTCGGCCGGACACCGGGCCCTCGCGCCCTCCCTCACCGGCCACGGCGACAAGGCACATCTGCTCAGCCGCGACGTCGGCCTCGACACGCACGTCGACGACGTCGTCAGGCTGATCACCGACGAGGACCTCACCGACGTGATCCTCGTCGGCCACAGCTACGCCGGGCTGGTCATCTCCTCCGCGGCCAACCGGATCCCGGACCGGATCGCGCACCTGGTCTACCTCGACGCGATGGTCCCGCAGGACGGCGAGAGCGCGGCCGATGTCATGCCCATCACCCAGGACCTGATCGACGGCGCCCTCCGATCCGACAGCGGCTGGCGCGTCCCACCCCTACTCGAAATGCCGCCAGCCACCGGCCTGTTCGGAGTCACCGACCCGGCAGACGCCGCCTGGCTGCGCACCACCCTGTCGGACCAGTCGGTGCGCTGCCTCCAGCAACCGGTCCGGCTGGACAACCCGGCCATGAACACCATCCCCCGGACCCACATCCACTGCGTAGTCGACGAGCCCAAGGGCTGGCCCCGCCGCCCCGTCCCCCCGATCCAGCCCAACGGCACCCCGGCCCAGGTATGGCAATTGCCGACCGGCCACGACTGCATGATCACCATGCCAACCGAGCTGACCGAGCTCCTGCTCAAGCTCGGCTCCACCTGACCTCAATGCCGGTAGACGCACTCCGCCAACGTCGTGTGCTTCTTCCAGCCCAGCGACTCGTACAGCGCACGCCCGGCGTCGGTCGCCCCGAGCACGCCGAGGACCGCGCCCCGTCCAGGGCGCGGTCGGCGAGCGTACGCATCACGAAGCCGCCCAGCCCGCGCCGCCGATGGGCCTCCTCCGTCATCACCCGGTCCACGACCACGGCATCGACGCCTGGCAGGGCAAGGGCTGCTCGGCCTCGGTGTGCGTCAGCAGATCCAGCAGGCGACGCTCATTGCGCATGTGGTCGGTGAACGCTCGGTCGATCAGTTCGCGCCCGGGTCCGGTGAGGGCGACGATCCGGCCGCGCTGGTCGTCGCCGGAACGGCGGCGGGTGACGAATCCGGCCCGCTCCAGGCGGTCGATCCTCTTCGTCATCGCGCCGGTGGTGACCATGGTGTGTGCGGCAAGCTCGCCAGGCGCCCGCTCGTAGGGCTCCCCGGCGCGGCGCAGGGCGCACAGGACGTCGAACTCTCCCTCGCCAAGGCCGTAGCGGCCGTAGACGAGGCAGAGTTCCTCGGTGAGCCGGTCGGCCAGGCGGTGCAGTCGGCCGATCACGCCCTGCGGGGTGATGTCGACATCGGGGCGCTCGCGGCGCCAGTCGGCCTGAATGCGGGCCACGCGATCCATCGGTTCACCGTGCACCCGCGGCTGACCCAGAGCCCGAGCCGACGCGTGCCGACGAGCCGCCGTCCACCGATGAGGTCCTGGCTCTGACCGACGAACGGATCAGTCCCTCAACCATCGCCGCGCTGCGTTCCGCGGTAGAGGATTACTGGCGTCACGACGACGAGCACGGCGGGACATCCCTGCGCCCCGCTGTCCTGGGTCACCTCAGGTAGGTCACTCAGATGATGCGGACGTCCGACGACGGCCTACGCCGAGACCTTCACGCCGTCGCCGCTGAGCTGGCTCGGCTCGCGGGCTGGGCGTACTTCGATGCGCGCCAGCACAGTACCGCCCGCCTCTACTTCACCGAGGCCCTGGCCCTCTCCCACGGGCAGGAAGACCGCCTCTTCATGGCGAACGTGCTCTCCTGTATGAGCCTGCACGCGACCTATGACGGCAACCCAGTGGACGCGGTTGCCTTGGCTTGCAAAGCTCATGATGTCGCGCGAGCAGTCAATGACCAGCCGTTGGTGATGTCCATGCTCCACATGCGCGAAGCGTTCGGCCACGCAGCCCTGCGCGACGGCTCCGCCTGTCATGAGGCCATCGGCCGCTCCCGTGACGCATATGAACTCGCGCGGGGCCGTGAAGACGAAGCGCCCTCCTGGGTTCGCTACTTCGACGAAGCCAAGCTCCTCGTTGACGCGGGCATCGCTTTGGCCCGGCTCGGCGAGGCCCACCAGGCCGAGCCTCTGATCGCCGAGGGTCCGCGTCGAGAGACGGCGTCCCGGCAGCGCGGTCGGGCCCTCCATGCTTTCTGGCTGGCCAGCGCTCAGCTCCAGCAGGGCAAACTCGACGACGCCTGCGGCAGCGCGGGGCTCGCGCTCGACCTCACCGCCGTCATCGATTCACCCCGGGTCGTGGGACACATCCACGAGTTTCACCGTCGGCTGTCTCCATACGCCCACGAGACGCCCGTCATCAGGTTCGAGCAGCGCATGCGTGAGGTGCCGCGCTAGTCGGTGGGCCGGTTGGCCTCGTCCAGGAGCAGGTACAGCAGGCCGACCAGGCTGCCGCTGCTGACGATCTCGCGGCGGTCGATCATTCCGCGGATCTCCGAGAGCGGGATCCACTCGATGCGGTCCGACTCGTTCAGCTCGGTCGGCGGGCCGACGTACGTGGCGCCGTCAGCACGGAAGACATGGTGCTCGGAGTCGGTGATGCCGTTCGCGGGCTGGGCGTACACCAGTGGCTTCGCCGCCTCCACCCGCCAGCCGGTCTCCTCCTCGACCTCACGCGCGGCGGCCTGCTCCGGGGTCTCATCGGGTTCGATGAGCCCCATGGGCAGCTCCCAACCCCAGGTGTCGGTCACAAAACGGTGCCGCCACATCATCAGCAGCCGCTTCTGATCATCGACCACGGCAGCCACGGCGAGATGGCGCAGGCGCACGACGTGGTGCTCCCAGCGGTGGCCGTCGGGCTGCTGGACGTCCACGAGCCAGAGGTTCACCCAGGGGTTGCTGTAGATCTGCCGCTCGCCATGGACGGTCCACCTCATGAGGCCAACTCCCTCTCACCGACGCGGTGTCCAGCATGGCACCGCCGCCGGTCGGCCTGCGCTCAGACCTTCTCAGCCACCACCCGGCGGTGCTTCACCATGAGCATCTCGACGTCTTCCACGTCAGAGGTCAGGATCGTGACCCGGCCGCCCGGCTGGGCCAGCGCAGTCGCGCACAGCATCGCGTCGATGGCGTACTTGTGACCGTGCAGCCCGGCATCCCGCAGCAAATCGGCAGCGGACTGAGCGAGAGCCTGAGTGACCGGTTCCACGCGGAGGCGGGACAAGGTCCACTTCAACGCGGCGTCATTGATCTTCGGATGGATGACCTCGACCAGGACCGCGGCGGAGGTGACAACCGGAAGGTCCGCGCCGCGAGCAGCCGTCAACCACTCGTGTACCTCAGGGTCGCGCCGGACCGCTTTGGCCAACCCCTCACTGTCCAGGACAAGGGCGCCGCTCACGCGGCCTCGCCGGCGTCGGATGCCGGAGCGATGAGCCTGGCACGCTTGGCCGCCACGGCCTCCGGATCGGCAGGACCATTGGCCTCGTCGAAGTCCGCGATCAGCTCGTCCAGGTTGTCGCGCTCGATCTGACGTTGCGCCGCCTGCTCCAGATACGCGGAGACCCCCCGCTTGCCGACCCGATCCCGGATCGCCCGCAGCGTACCGGCGGACAGAGTGACGGAGATCCCGCTGCTGGGACCGTCGCCGGGCAGGAAATCGCTGTCATCAGCCATGGAACCCAGTATGGCATCAGCAATGCCATACTGGGCACCCTCGGTGATGTCCGATATGAAGCCAAACGCCCCGGACTGGCACTGTCCGGGGCGTTCGCGCAGCTCGCGCACAGAGCCGACTGTCGGGTTCGAACCGACGACCTTCGCTTTACAAGTTCGTCACGCTGGTGCAGTGATCAGCCCGCCAACGGCTCGCTCTAGCCTGCATAGTTCGCGGACGAGTCTGCCGATACGGCGATGTGCACTCCTGTTGCCGTCAACGACTGCCGTCAGGCCACCACGACTATGAAGAGGGCCGTAGCTGGGACGAAGACCATGGCTCTCAACTGCACCAATGACTCTCTCTGCCCGCTGAGGGCTGCGCGGCCCAGCAAGGATCCAGAGTCACCCGGTTGGCATACAACGATGACCTGATTTCATCCTTGATGCACCTTGGCGGTTCGTCGACGCCAGCTGTCAAGTCCTGCATGACCCACTAGGACTAGGATCGCGATTACTGCTACAACACGGATGACGCTCCACGTTGTTGAGACGATCGGCGCTTGCCGCGAAGCTTCGTCAGTGAGTCGCATAGAGGTTTCAGCAATAGCCACAAGCGGGACCAAAAGCCGAGAAGGAAGACGCCATGGCCCGTTTATTGAAATATTTCCAGAAACCCCCAAGATCGGCCCCAAGAGGCAGGCAAAAAAGCACCACAGCACAGTGCCCGACAAAAAGTCGCCCCAAGAAAAATATGTCGTCCGCCCAGTTGGGTCACTAAGGTCTGCCGAAAGAAATTCCCCCTGCCCCGCCTTTGTCAGGTAATAGGCGAGCACGGCAACAACTAGCGAGATTACTCCCGCACCGGCGGATAGCCGCTTCGACCTGCTTGACATTCCCACACAAAAAGCCAGGGCAGCCCAACTCCATCCAGCACTCAATACCACATGCACGACATGCCCAGGCTGCCCACCAGTCGAAATAAACAAAGGGCCGCAAATTCCCACAATCGCACCAGCAACTGCGGCAGACATGAGTACAAGAAAAGGAGAGCGCACTAAAAACACAACCTTACGTGATACCGGGCACGAAAAGTAAAACAGCGATGACGTACTCCCTCGGTAACCGATGTCACCAATCTTGCAGGAGAGGTCGCTACACGCCGAAGCCCTGGCCACAGGCTTCGGAACTGCGGAGTAGCCAGGGCTTCGGCAGCGCGGCGTCTCGCTATTTCCTAGTCGTCGTAGACACCCCAGTACGTGTAGCAGGTGTGGGCAGCACCTGCCTTGCCATAGGCCTTTGCCCAGACATCCTTACCCCGAATGTCCTTATCGCTCGCATTGGCAATGGCTATGCTCGCCGAGTGCTTCTTGCTCGGGTGAATGTAGTTCGAGTAGCACCCCTTCGTGGTAGTCCCCGTGGTTCCATAGCTCCACGTCCCGCCGCCGACTTCCTTGGTCGCCGTGGGAGCCATCGAACCCGTAGACGAGTCGAGAGAAATGGAAGCCATTCCCCACTCGGTAGGCTTCTCGCCGTTCGGGCCGATTAACTCAGGCGGGGGAGCGACGGATCTGTGTACGGCGTGCGTCTGGACCTGCGGAGTTTCCGCAACAGCGGACCCCGCCGTGGCCAGAGTCCCAGCTGCCGCCATCACAGACATGACGGCGAAAGTGATCATCTTCCCGGGCGTCTTCATGACTGCGCCTCCTTTGTTTTTGCCGAGCGAAAAGTGCAACAGCATCTTTCACTATCGGATCACCGCTTTGCAAATATTTTTGAGACACTTTCAGGCCATTCAGCCTGTAAATTTGAACATTATTGGATTTTCTGTGGCGTAACATGTCGAATTAGACACCACTGACTGCCGTTTGGGGGACGGGTAAGCGGTGGCTGCCTGTTACGCCGCTGGTCCTGGCCTGACCACCGCGTGCGAGACAAGGTGAGTGCTGCCGTCGGGCTGGACTCGTCCCTCTGCGTGATTGATGCCAGAAGGGGGCGCAACGGGCTCGTGGCCGGTCGACCGAGGCCGGTCAATATCCGAAGACCGCCTGATCGCCGACGGGCATGGCACACCGGTAGCCATGAGTCCTCAGCCCACTCCCTCACTGGAGCAAGCGCGTGCACCTCTGCGTAATTGGTCTCCCTTGCGGGGTGGTCAGCGTCTCGGCGACGGCGTACCCGCCTCGGCTGTACCGCTCGACAAGCAACGCGCGCTCCGTGTGTCCTACCCTGCTCATCATGATCCGAGCTGTGGTTTTCGATGTCGGTGAGTGCCTGGTCGACGAGACTCGTGAGTACGGCACGTGGGCGGATTGGCTGGGGGTGCCCCGGCACACGTTCGCGGCGATGTTCGGTGCTGTGATCGCTCAGGGCAGGGATTACCGCGAGACGTTCCAGGTCTTCCGCCCTGGATTCGACCTGTCCGAAGAGCGGGAGAAGCGGGCGCAGGCAGGCCAGCCCGAGCACTTCGATGACAGTGACCTGTACTCGGATGTCCGGCCGTCGCTGACGGCGCTGCGGGATGCCGGTCTGTGGGTGGGTATCGCGGGCAACCAGACCGTGCGGGCCGGGGGCATACTGCGCTCGCTCGACCTCCCGACCGACTTCATCGCCACGTCTGACGACTGGGGCGTATCCAAGCCCGATCCGGCGTTCTTCTCCCACGCGGCGGACGCAGCTCCCTGCCCGGCCGAGGAGATCCTTTACGTGGGTGACCGTCTGGACAACGACATCCGCCCGGCGGACAAGGTGGGCATGAAGACGGCGCTCATCCGGCGCGGACCGTGGGCCACCATCCAGTGGGACGACCCGGAAGCCGTCGTGGTCCCGACCTTCCGCGTGCACAGCCTCGCCGAGTTGCCGGGGCTGGTCGCCGGGCTCAACGCTGAAGAGCGCTGACGGTCGTTCCCCATCCGTACATCCGGTCGTCCAGGTCGCGGACGTACGGTTCGTTGCGCCAGGCATGGAGCCGCTTGCGGACGTCGCGGATTCGGTCCATGCCTGCGGCGTACCAGGTAGCGCTGAGCTGATCGAGCGCTTCATTGGCCCACCGGCAGGCTTCCTCTGGCTTACCGGCTGCGGCCTCCACGGCCGCCAGGTCGCCGAGGATGATCGTCCGCTGCTTGCCGTCGTCGGCGGGTAGGTTGTCGAGCACTCCGAGCAGCGTGGCTCGGGCCTGGGCTGTGTGTCCGGCGATCAGCTGCGTGTTGCCCTTGAAGGCGGCGAGGCGGACCGGGGTGAACCAGTCCATCCACACTGGGCGTGGCTCGTCCGCATCGCGCTCGGCCAGCACGCTTTC